>JAAUZX010000013.1 GCA_014804365.1 Lachnospiraceae bacterium | reverse complement strand
GCTCTCACGCCGACTCCTACTATGAAAGAACTTGCCGCATAAGTGATCAGAAGTGTGATCCATGCATAATCCATCCCTTCATAAATAAGCAGTCTGCACAGCTGTTTTTTTGTCATTCCCACACTCTGCATCATGGCAAATTCTTTCTTACGCGACACGATGGAGGTTACCATGGAATTTACAAAATTAAGTACCCCTACCAGTGCGATCACTATGCTGATGACATTCCCCATCAAGGCGCTGGAACGTACCTCCCGTTCATATTGCTGTGCCATGGACTGACGTGTAGTGATCGGAAGTGTCCTTCCCGTTTCAGCCTGGTATTGATCCAGCATCTCCTGCGCTGCATCAAGGTGCTCATCATCTATATTAAAAAATAATTTTCGCGGCGTATTTTCCGGCCAGTTGGCCTTAAAAGTTTCAGAGGGAAGAATGAATTCTAAATAGTACCGTCTGTCCGCCTCTCCCTCCTGTGCTCCCTCGGTAATCACATTCAGATTGTCAAGCACTGCCATGACCGTGTAATCTGCTCCCTCTATCTGTACTGTGTCTCCCACAGACGGTGCAGGCAATACTTTCCCTTCTTCTTTTCCTACAGAAATACCTGCAGCAAGTACATACTTTCCAGTGGCAAATTGCTCCGCATCATAGCTTCCGCTCAGCAGATGATCCTCCTTACAGTATGCTTCAAGGGCTATTCCATTCAATCCGTAAACAGTGACAGCTGAACGCCCCCGATTTATCACTTCCTGTAAAGACTCCGGCCCCTTTGAATCATAAGCTCTCCAGTCAGCCAGAATATCTTCCGTATAATATTCTTTCAGATTTGCGATCGTCTGTTCATTTACATCAATCTGTGTTTCATGGCTGTAAACAAATCCCATTCCTTCCAGTCCCGGCAGCCCCTCCACCTGCGCTATAAGCTGCGGACTTAAAGTATCGCCGCAGGGATCATATCCTTTGATGTATTCTTCACTGGTGGCCTCATTGATCTGATAATCTCCAAGTAACAGATCCGCTAAATATTTTTCCATATCATAAGCGGCATTCCTGGCATAAAAAGCACTCATCAATGTCAAACCCAGTGTCAGAGAACAGATCACTGTGACTGTACGCTTCCTGTTACGTCCCAGATTTGACCACGCCAGCGCAGATAAACTGGCATTTCCGCTGCGCTTTTTGGAACCGCGCCCTCCCCGCTGCACATCATTATAGCGCAGTGCTTCCATTGGTGATACTTTTCCTGCTATTTTAGCAGGACGCATACAGGAGATCAGTACCGTGACTGCGCTAAACAGTGCGGAACCCATAAAAATAAGCGGACTGGCTGAGGATGAAGCATCCGGTATCCGGATCAATACCGGCACCAATACTACGCCCAGCAGATACCCTGAAAGCATACCCACCGGTATTCCCATAAGACACAGCCTTGCTGCCTGACCGTATATCAGCTTCCGCAGCTGTTTTGCCGTGGTGCCAAGTGTTTTCAATTTACCGTAAAACTGTATGTCAGCAGTGACCGAAATCTGGAAAATGTTGTAAATGATCAGATACCCTGATACAAAGACCAGGATCATTCCCAGATACATCGGCAGCGTTTCCTGTGCCGCCATACGGTTTATATCAGGATCATAGGCCAGATTCACCCCATATGTAAGACCGGACAGTCCCGTATCTTCCAGGATTCTATCCATGGCTGCCTCAATATTACTGTCATCATACAGGGAAACCTGCGCCATGTGTATACCCGTGATCCGTGATGAAGCGTCATCTGTCTCTGACTGATCCATTTTTGATATCACATCGTCTGCAAAATCCCGGCTGACCCATGCCATACTTGCATAAACTGATTCATTTCCCTCCCAGAAACCGCACAGTGTAAATTCCGCCTTTTGGTTTTCTGCTTCAGCAAGATCCCCGGTCCATTCCAAGGTGATGCTCTGTCCCAATTCATGAGGAACTCTAAGCCGGTCCAATATGATAGTATCCAGTGCAATTTCCTCTGCTGATACCGGCATCCTTCCCGTAGAAGGTATTGCAAAGGAATGCCTTGCATAAATTTCGTCTCCATAACGGACTTCCACCTGCCTTCCGCCCAGTGCTTTTCCCTGTCCCATCCCCACTACGACGCTGTTACCTACTTCAGCCACATCAGGATGCGCCGCAAGCTTTCCGGCCTGCTCTTCGGTAATGCTTTTAAAAGAGACCTGTGCATCGTATCCGGTCTGCCTGAAAGCCATCTCGATCAAGTTTTTATTCATACTCTGGCTTAACACGAATAATGTTGTGAACATCAATGTGGTCAGAATGATCGCCAGCGCTGCCACCAAATTACGTCCCTTATTCTGTCTGAATGTTCTTTTTGTTAAAACGGAAATCGGTTTAAAATTCATCTTGCAATTCTCCTCCATCACCATATTTTTATACAATCTTTCCATCCTCGATCCTGATCACCCGGTCCGCCTGCGCCGCTATATCCGGGTTATGGGTGATCATCACGATAGTCTGATGAAACTGCGCGCCGGTCACTTTGAGAAGACCGATGACATCATCGCTGGTTCTGGAATCTAAATTTCCCGTGGGTTCATCAGCCAGAATAATAGACGGCTTGGAAGCCAGGGCTCTGGCAATAGCCACACGCTGCTGTTGTCCGCCGGAAAGATTACCCGGCAAAGAATCCAGTTTACTCTCAAGTCCCAGAAGCTGTACGATTTCCATGATAAATTTCCGGTCGGGCTTTCGGCCATCCAATGTAATAGGAAAAATGATATTCTCAAAAACCGTCAGTACCGGAATCAGATTATAATTCTGAAAAATAAATCCGATCTGCTTACGGCGGAAGACTGTGGCCTGCTCACTGCCAAGGTCAGCCAGTTCCTGATTTCCTATTCTGACACTTCCTTCACTTGGCACGTCAAGTCCGCCCATCATATTAAGAAGCGTTGATTTTCCACTGCCGCTGCTTCCGACGATGGCGGTAAACTTCCCCCGCTCAATCTCCAGATCTACGCCGTCCAGTGCTTTCACCAACGCTTCGTCTTTTCCATAATATTTTTTTAAACCTGTAACCTTTACGATAACTTCCATTCTACAATCCTCCTTCATAAAACTCGTGTACCCGGGGCTCAAGCCCCGAGAACACTGACGTACTTGTTCGAGTACATATACTCGAACAGTTAATTACTTTTTCTCATATATCATTGCTCTCAGCTGATTTATTTCCTTTCGAAGAAGTTCATTTTCAGCCTGCAGCCTTGCTATATACTTATCTTTACTTTCAATAACAACATCCTTTGATTTTGATGTTTTATCATATTTTTTGCGGTAAGCCTCTGACCTTGCATGCTCTTTATCCCGTTCTCTGATTATTTCAGCCCTGATCTCATCGTTCGTGTACAAATAATTCTTTGATAAACCGCTTTCTACATGAACGCTGTTGAAATTGACCGAGCCTTTACTGCTCTTTATCTTTTTAATTGCTTTAAGGGCTTTTTTCCTGGCATCATCAGAACGCTTTTTCCAACCTGCTTCAAGATTTTTNGTATTNTCAGCCATCCATTTCCTCCCGAAGATTNCCGCTCTTATGAACNATTCCTNCNTGAAGGATTNNCTCTTTCATNNTNNTCAGATTTTCTAAATACTGATTGATTCTTCTCGATCCAGTCTGTNCTNTCTGNTTTNTCTGCTATNGAAATCAAAGCTTTTACTCTTTTNATCTCTGCNTCATANGCAGGNANATCTTCTTTTGCAGNGCAAAAGCTGGTGCAGCCAAGGCACATCTTTGTCTGACTTTTGCATCCTANCTTTGCTGGCTTGAAGCAGGTNCCAAATGGAACTTTTACTGCATCAAGATTTTTTCTTACATGTTCATAACAGACCTCTTCTGTATGCGGATAATTCTTATTAGGCGGGACTGGTTCCGGCTTAAACANNTCAANNTTTTCGGTCTCGCTCCATTTCTTATAAAGCATATCCTCTGATACCTTCGAATAGTGCAGCGTCATCTGAAGGCTGCAATGACCAAGGATCTGCTGGATGATGCCTATAGGCATTCCCTGCTCTGTGTATTCCATTGCNCTTGTNTGCCTTANGGAATGCGTCTTAAAGTGATATATTTCCCCGGAACCATCCCTGATCCCTNTGCGTGCTATAAGTTCNTTTACAGAANCNGCAAAAGCCGNTTTGCTATACGGCAGNCCCTTGNATNTNCCNTCATANGTATTGAANAGGTATTTNTCNGGATTGTTNTCNTCGGTACTTTTTTCTTTGGCTTCCGCAATAAGTCCGGCTACCATTTCAGCAACCTCAGGNCTTATCGGNATCTTATGGAGCGGAATCCCNGTCTTTGTTATCTCATCATAAAGATAAGGAACGTATTCCTTATCCCGGCTGTTCCAGACATAGNCAAGACACNGGTCATATCTGAGATTAAGGATATCCGTACCACGCCAGCCTGTTTCCCTGAGAAGGATATACACCGGCTTCATCTCTGCGGGCTCTATCCCNTCAATNGCNGCATCAAGTGCTGTCCTGACCGGCTCAGGTATATATTTGACCTTTTCAAGTGTGTCAGAAGCACGTTCACGTCTTGGGATATCTTCGTCAAATATAAGGCCTGTCACATCCTTCTTTGGAGCCCTGTCAAACTCCGCCAGCTGAATGAAATCCAGCCAGTTTCTGATAAATGAAACCGCCTTGCTCCTGAAAGTGGCATTGTTATTCCCGTAATCCTCTGATACCCATTGAATATATTTTTCTATGTCAGTCCGTATCAACTCCTCCTGNAATCCATCCCCATAACCATGCCNNTAAAAAGCCTTGTAAAAATATCTGACATACATAAGGACTTCCCTNCAGAAGCTCCAGCTGCGCCGGTATATAAGTGTTTTCATATATCTTTTTACTGATTCCCTNTAATAAACAGGTATCTCCTCAAAAGAAATGTTTGGACTTTGTCTTTTTATTGCTGCTGACAGCCTGACCCCGGGTATCTGNAGTGCNTACCATTTATCCCTGTCAAGGCCTTCCCTTTCATCATATACATCCCTGATAAANCTTATTGTNCGGCATTTCAGTTCCTTAAACACCCTGCTTTCAGTNTNACTTANATTCCNATTNGTAATAATTATTTCATCCGGNTCTGCATCTGCAAATGACTGGATNGGACTGCTGCTCACCGCTTCCCCGAGATTNCGTATTGCNCGAAGATANTTAGCACTNCACCCATGNGCTGTAAGNGNATTCTCTTTTAACTGTTTTAAGATGAAATATTTCATCTCATTCTTTAATTGTTCCTGCNTAAATGTTGTAAAATCAGCTATTGTCCACGTCCCGGTTCTTTCCTTTACATATATGCCGCTTTCTTCAAAAGCTTCATCNTGCCCGGTCCAAANATCATTTCTNATCCAGAATCCATCATTCCCATTCAGATATCTGCAGATTTCTNTATCCTTATCATCTGACNCATATGCCAGTGCNAAAGCTCCCATTATTCTGNTGCCNCCTTTCCCTGCATCTTAAGATTCCNAGATGCCTTCCTNAANGCTTCAGATACTTCNTCATCTGATGGATGNACGTANGTATTGAGCGTTGTATANATATTTTTATGGCCNGCTCTGATCCGGAGCAGTTCAGGCTCCCATCCGGCTGNATTCAGCAGGCTCAAAGAAGTGTGNCTGAACATATGGGGCGTGATATAAATCCCTGTCTTTTTACGAAGCTTACGGAACAGGTTATCTACATCTGTGTAATCCATAGCCTTGCCGGCATTCCTGCCCATCATCTTGACAAACACATGGTTCGTCTTAATACCCTCTGTATGAAAGAAACAAACATACTCTGTGAACACCTCAAGCAGATCCTGCGTACAGTCGAGTTTTCTCGGACTGGATACCGTCTTGATCTCTGAAAGATTCTCCGTCTCACCACGGTCATGGATCGTTATAGTGCATCCAGAAATATCAAAATCCTCAAGCCATAGTGACAGTGCCTCTCCAATGCGCATCCCAGTTTCAAAAAGCAGATAAAGCAGGAAATAATCCCTGATGTTATTCGTTGCCTTTATAAGGGTATTGACATCTTCCTTAGCAACCGTTTTTACTCTCTGCTGTGGCACTGGCAAATGAAGCAGATATCTCTTTTCCCACTTCTTGTCAGCTATTCCATTAAGGAAAGAACGGTAATTCTTCTGCGGACTCTTTACAAACTTTATGAGTTTTTGCGACAACTGGTTTTCATACTCCTCATGAAGCAGAAGATAATTGTAGAAACCAAGAACCGTGTCTACATTTGCATTTATAGTCTGTGCCCTGACAGCTGGTTCAAGCTGCATCGGGATAACTTTCTCATATATCTTTGGCCACTTAAGCCATGCAATAAACTCTGCAAGGTGGTCTACAGTTACCTCCGTGTATTTCAGTTTCTTCTGTTCCAGGAAAGAATAGAAGTGTTTCATCTGGATGCAGTGGAGTCTCAACGTATTTCTCGCAAGTCCCCTGTCATCCTCAAATCTCAGATAATTCAGCACCGGTTGTATTGGGACTGCATTATCATCTGCCAGATAATATCTGGTCTTACCATCACTGGTTTCAAATGTTACTACTACCATTATTCATGCTCCTTTCGGTTTAATCATGAATAATGATACCTTCAATCTTTCTGTTCGAGTACTACGAGTACCATGAGTACACTACACGAGTTATGCAGTACTCTAACAATAAATAATCTTTGTTCGAGTACTATGAGTACTATATTTTAGACACACGAGTTATCTG
>JAAUZX010000012.1 GCA_014804365.1 Lachnospiraceae bacterium | reverse complement strand
GCAGCCCCGATAACCCGACTCTGACAAGCTGATAATCCGTCCAATATTGATTTACAAAATATAAGGGAACCATAGTACCGTGGTCTAACTTCCTGTCAAGTTGCCCCAGAGTGCCTGCCGGCAAATCTTTTTCCTCTGCCAATGCACACAGTTTCTCTACAAAAGCGGTATCGTAAGAGACCTTCATTTGTTCTCCGGGTGCGCGGAACTGTCCAAAATCCCCATCAGCGCTTTCTCCCGGCGAAATATGAAAATAATCGGCATACATGACCTGATGAGGCGAGATGAGAACGATTGTCTCCGGCCGGCACGCCGCGATTCTGCGCGCAGCTTCATGATATGCGTCAATTGTCTTTTGAATGTTCCGCTCCTCGCCTCTGCCGACAGCCGGAACTATGAGCGGCGGGTGCGGAAGCATGCAGGTTAATGTGATTGGCATAATAGTGAGTTCCTTTCGTTAGCTATATTTAAGGATTTAGGTATAAAAAGAGGCTGATCATAGTATATAGGCAAATCCACATTATTACAAGAAAGTATAAAAAACATCTAATTTTATTACCAGAATATTAAATCCCTCAAATTGACAACTCGCTTTTGAAATGTTACGCAGTAAAAGCCCCTTTTTGTGATTACTACATAATATCCCATATATTGAAGAGGTTTCTGTTCTGTTGTTGAACACTATTCGTCCCTAATATATACTTTTTGCTTATAACGGCACTTAGCACATACTTTTCAAACCACAAATCTGAGCAAACATAGTACCCTTTATGTATTCCATCTGTACCGTAAGAATTCTCTATTTTCCAACGCTCTGGTTTTCCGTTCTCTCCTAAATGAACACCCGTTAGCAGCATAGAATGACTTGAAGTTCCAGCTTTTAACTGAAAATAATCCTTTCTACTCATTTCAAAATCAAAGCCTGTCACCTCCACATAATCAAAACTACTATTATCCCATAACTGTAATTCTTCCATGCACATTTTATCATCATCAGCCCCACATACCACAGGAATTCCATCCTTTAGCTGTTCAATACATTTCTCTTTTAATTCATGCAGTGGAAGATTTAGGAATTGTTCCTCCTGACCGCCAATCACCTGAAAAACATCCGTCAATACGCAAGTTTCCCCAAAAGGCAATTTCTCATATGGAAGAGAAATGATATTTACAAACTGATCCAAAAATTCTCCTGCGAAATCATTATAGAAAGATTTTGGAGTGTATTGTTGCTTTTGCTTTCCATCTTCAAATGTATAGAAAAAAGTATCCGGCGGGCAACCATAACATCTGCACAAAAAAGTAAAAATTCTTTTCATTGCCTGTTCTTTTATTTTAACAATATCTTCTATATCTTGTCCTTCCGAATCTGCATTTCTTATCTCTGCACCAATTTTTCGCAGATAATAATTTAAGCGATTATTCATCTCTTCTGTATTCGAAGATTGAAATGTTTCCGGCATTATTTCTGCTGGAACAATCCCATATTTTTTTACAAGCTCTTTGAAGTTCGTCCAAAATCCGCCGTCCGTTACTGCACATTGAAACCATGAATAAACTTCCCTTTTATCATAGGGTTCATTTCTGTATTGAATCGCTTTTTCCAAAAAACAATTTGCTTTCTCCAATTTATCCCAAAAACAAAGATATCCCAAAGAAAGCTGAAAATTCTCACATTGCAGAGTATTCTTTTTAAGCCTTTTTACTATATGTTCTCTTAAGAGATTCAACCCTGCAACAATCCAACATCTTCCGGCATTTCCTTGTGCAACAGCCTCCATCGTTGAAATATCTATAGAAAATTCAAATGGTTGTAACTTTGCCTTTTCTTTATTAAATGCAATGTCTGATATATATTTTTTTCTATATTCTTCTTCATATAAACTGTTTTTTTCGTCTGCCCTGTATGCTTCTTTATTACTTTGAATCCAAACTGTTGTAATCTCTTTCATTTTAACCTATCACTCCCTAAAATCTACAAAATACCCATTTCACACAGTACATCTCTCTCTTCTATTTTACTGAATTTCACAGCAAATACCATACGGTAATTTATTGTACCATTTCCCGTTTCCATTTACCACAAATATATAGGGCACAGCAACCGCCATGCCCCACATTTCTTATCGTTCTAACGACCTCTCAATTTTCTGTTTCTGCCCTTTCAAATCGTTCTGCTTCTCATACAGTTTATTGCGCTCTTTGCAGAGTTCTTTCATGCGTTCACATCATTCGAACTCGACGGCTGAATATCAATTAAATAAATATCTTACCAGAAATGTTAAATATCAGTGAGTGTTTAACCATATAAGAATTTTATCGAATACAATAGGATTCATAAGCGGCAATTGAAATCCCGATACTAACTTATATCCTATTTTATCAATACTTTTCTTCTTATTTACTCTGCATTCTCTCAAAGTAAAATCTGTGTTTTCAAACCTTTCAATCTTTATATATTCCAAGGCACACTTTTTAATATATTCTATGGATGCTTCGCTATAATACGGATCTTCCTGTACATAACCAAACAATATTGGTATATTCTTTGAAATCAAAGAATTTATATACCCTTCATTAAATTCCACTCCTGCACCACATAATGATACTATTCCACTTATCGGTATCATACTCAACATATCTATCAATAGTCTATTAGCTCTCCCATGTGCTAACAAGTAAATTCTTCCAGAAAATTTTTCTTTTTTCATTATTTCTAAAAATAATTTTCCTAGATTACTGGCATCTGCCTCACAAGCATTATTTAAATCTTTAAATTCCCTTTCACATCGCAATGTAGCAAATCCTTCCCTTACTAATTTATCTGAAAGTTCTTCATAAGCTCCCACATTGCTAACTATCTCATATCTGCCTTTACGCAGCATACGAAAATTCCCATTCACATCCTCAGTAATAAAATAACTTTCCGGAAGAATAATTACTAACTTTTCTACTTTTTCCTTTCTTAAATGCGTATAAACATAATGGTAAATATAATTATTAGTATCTCCTACTATTATACTTCCTTGATTTTCTTGTAAATCAATAGTTTCTCTAATATAAACCGGATCTTTACCATCTCTGGCATCAAGTATACCTACTGCTATGCCCCAGAACAATTCTGCTAAAAGTATAATAATCCCTATACTTGGAAACTTTTGCAAAAGATATTCTTTTTTCTCTATATCCAGTATAAACCAGCCAATAACCGATAATACGGCCATTATTTCATTAAAAATATTAATGAATAAATAAGAACGGTCAACTTGTTCTATCCAAATCGGGAAGCCAAATAGCATCTTATGTATGTCTGATCTGAAAATTACCTTTTTCCTTCTCCTAAAGACCCCTTCAGACGCATTTACCCATGAATATAAGATAAGACTTATTGGCATTAGGAAAAAATAAATAATCCATTTTACTTTTATTCTGAGCATTCTTCATGATTCTCCAATTATCACTCGAACTCGGCGCGTTCTTTGCTATTCTTAACTATATTAGTTTAAGTTTTGTGCAAATACACGCCTGCTTTTACTGCAATTACATCATTTATTATTGCTTGCTGATTTTTTGTTACCAAAATGTTGCCACGCATATATTATAACAAATCCCCGCAAATTGACACCCCATTTTCCCCTTGATGGCTATTCCTTTAATTAACAAAAATTGAAGTCTTGTAAAAACCGTTGGAACGTTTGCTCTCTATCTCTTGCAGTTTCAAAATACGGTAAGCCGTATTTCTGGCATTGTTCTTTCATGCAGATGCTTTGCTCCACAATATGCACTGCACCCTCCCGAAGCTCCTCATCTGATTTGTAAAAAGTATAATCTTTTTCCGTGTCATATTTCTTTTGAATTACAAACCGCTCTTCTGGTGTCACGTTAGATGTAATAAAATAGGCAATTTCACAGTTTGCTCCATAGATATACTTCATATAATCCTCTGGCAAAAGCTGATACATATCCAACACCATGCCGGGTTTAAACTCATCATATTCGCCACTATCCAACATTGCCCGAACAAAAGGTGCCATCTTACCGCTAATTAAATGTAATGTATCCATAGAGGAGAGTCCTGCATAAGTATTCACCCCTGTTTCAGGGAAACATTTCTCAAATCCCGCTATGATCGAATCCATGCTAACATGCTGATGCCCATACTGCTTTGCCAGCCAATGAGAAATTGTACTTTTTCCGGCTCTTGGAACACCTGCAATAATAATATTGTTTTTCATCTTATAATCACTCCAAATACCGTTTTTTCAAATCCGCGTGCTGTTGGATTGAAGCTTTCAAAGAGTTCCGGCAGGCAGTATGCACCTCTGATATGACGATAGGTGTTACCCGTTGCAACACCCCTGCCACTTGATACATGGCTGCATATATAAATGCAGCAACACCCAATCCATCAATTCACGCTCTATTCGATTTCTATCATCTTTTTAATTCCATTCGAGATAATCTCAAACCCCATTTTCTCATAAAATGGTTCTTTGCCCTTGGCTGAAACACCTCCGATTGTTGTAAATTTTCCAGTAATAGAATTTGCTTTTGCACAATCAACCAAATGATTAACAATCATAGTTCCAATACCTTTTCGTTGATATTTAGGCAAAACTATTATTTCTTGCAGATACCAATACATAGCACCATCTCCAACAAGTCTCCCGATTCCCACAAGTTCATCATTATATATTGCAGAAACATTTATTAACCCGTTTCGCAAAGCCTTTCGAGCATGTTCAACCGGAATCTCTGCAAATCCTGTGTCAATTCGCAGCCTTATGAAATCTTCAGCTTGTAAAATATTATCAACAAGTCTAATTTCTTCACAAACATTCTCGCCCATATTCACTCTCCCATTATTTTTATAATAAGTGCTTAATTTCTCTATATCACTTCATCATGTTTACTCTCCAATAATAGCTTTCAATTCTTCTAATGACAGCCAGCCATTTCCATCTTTGACCGCAGCCTCTGCCTCCTGCATACTATCTTTTTCTTCCAACCTACCATCCAAACATGAAATCATCCAAATCTTGTAATGCATCTTTTAAGTTAGGATCTTTCTCTTGTTCTATTATCTTTTCCATAAAAAGTCCGTCTGCGTCTGTGTACTCTGCATTTAAATCATACGACTTATTCACTAGTTTTTGTAAGCGCCTGCTCTTTGCTGAAATATGATTCATGCAATACTCCTCAATTAATATTCTACTATATTCTTTCAATTTACCACCTCAGTTTTCCTTATTATTCATTACCTCTATCTATCGAGTAATTCTTTCACTGTCTGCTGCAGATCGTCACTGAAATCAGCTAAATCATCACACGTAATCACATCAAGTCTGATAAGGCAGACTATATCGAATACAGCATTAGATTTTGACACTTCGATAATAACTCCCGGATGACGTCTGTCATTCTTAATTCGCTTCTCAAGTTCCCAGAATTTCTCAGACGCTATTTTATCATCCGCACTTAACAAAGCTATATACTCATTATTTAAACGAGACATAAAATTTTCCTGCCACCCAGCTACTTTCTTTCTATAAAGCATCCAATCACTTTTTGATATTTCCATCTTTGAGTCTCCTTTGCATTTTGACACTCATTTCATAACATCACGATATTAGTCTACTTGTTCTTTATAGAGCCTTCAAGTATATATAATCTGTACTGGATAACATGTTTACTGTTGAGTACAAAATTTTTCTTTATTCTCACAAAACACTAACAATATGGATAATGGCAGATAATCTTATAAACTATCTGCCATTTAATATAATCTATGCGAAAAAATAATTATTCGAACTCATTTCATATCACAGTCTTTTGCCCTACATTCCAGTCTTTTTCAGCCCTTTTTGTCTCCAAAATCTACTAAAAATATGCCGTTTCTATATCGTTTCAAACATTTTAGAACCAGAGTAGAACCAAAGGGGGAATAGAACCTGAATATTTCCTATTCTTATGCCAGTTGCAAGCCGCCAAATCCCTCACTACTTCAAGCGGCAAATTTACAGCTTCCGCAATCTCTTCAAACGTCTGCTTCCCTCTTGCAATCAAACGGCGAGCAAATGCCGTTTTCTCCTCTGTAAACCTTTTCTCAGCCAAATCCTCAAATACCTGACACATAATCTCCTGACCTCCTTCTGTTTCCTTGAAATACTTTACCTGTTTTGCCATTTCTTAATAAAACATATCCACAGAACTTAATCATCTAAAGTCACGCATCAGCCTTCCGACCAGATCACTGTCATCTTTATAACTGCCATTAACATGTGCTACCCTGCATACGCCTTCTATACTGCATATGTAATTGTCTGCCTGCTATCACTGATATTCTTCATCTTTTCTTCTAACCACTGGCTAAAATCGCCTTCTGGATTCCACTTGTAATACGCTATCCTCATATTTTTTAAAACCACTCCTGTATTCGGATGATCGGTTCCTAACCTAACCAGAAGAATAATATATGCTTTAAGATAATGCGTCATTGCTTTATGGTACTCTCCCTGAGCATAATACACCCCTGCAAGATTATTATAACCTTTGGCTGTAGACGGGTGCTCTTCTCCCAGTACCTTTTCCTCTATCCGTAGGCTCTTTTCATGCAGCCTCTCCGCTTTCTCATACTCTCCCTGAGCATAATACACCCCTGCAAGATTATTATAACCTTTGGCTGTAGACGGGTGCTCTTCCCCCAGTACCCTTTCCTTTATCCGTAGGCTCTTTTCATACAGCCTCTTGGCTTTCTCATACTCTCCCTGAGCATAATACGCCCCTGCAAGATTATTATAGCTTATGGTTGTAGACGCGTGCTCTTCCCCCAGTACCTTTTCGCTTATCTGCAGGCTCTTTTCATACAGCCCCTCCGCTTTCTCATACTTCCCCTGAGCCTGATACACCCCTGCAAGATTATTATAGCTTGCTGCTGTAGACAGGTGCTCTTCCCCCAGTACCCTTTCCCTTATCCGCAGGCTCTTTTCATACAGCCCTTCCGCTTTCTCATATTTCCCCTGAGCCTGATACACCCTTGCAAGATTATAATAGCTTGTGGCTGTAGACGGGTGCTCTTCTCCCAGTACCCTTTCCCTTATCCGCAGGCTCTTTTCATACAAAGTTTCAGCTTTTTTGTATTCAGCTACATAATATAGCAAATAAGCAATAGCAGATATAAAATTGACCTGTTCCAAATTATTTCCCATGCCCAGTTTCTTGACCATATTTTCAGCAAAGGGAATATATTTCTGGCATTCTAACGCTGAACCACTGTTTGGTATAGCCAATTTCCTTTGGCATGCCTCAACTAATTTAAGATGATTTTCTAACTCCGGCTTACATTTATCATAAATAAACTGCGCAAACACCGGATGCAAAGCATAGCTCTCCTGCTCCACATCAAACTGTAGCCACCCCTTCTGATATAACCCCATCAGGATATCATCATCTTCACTTACACCAGCATCAGCAAGCAGCCATTCATTACACGTCTCGGCTGCCAAAGGAATATATGAAAATACCGAAAACGCCTCAAGAATGTTCTGCTCTGCCTCTGTCAACGCAGACATATCGTATAAAGTTTCATACGATTTTTGGATGTTTACCAACTTATCCTCTTCATCCATGTATTCCAGTTGGAACCTATTCTCCTCCAGTTCATTTCGCAGTTCTTGCACTGTCCAATGCTTTGTCCAAGCCAGATGTGCCAGAAATTCAACAGTAATGGTGTGCCTCGCGGCCAATGTGTCTATGATATACTCCAAATCCGGCACTTCTTCCTCTGCTACTTTTTTCGAGCTGTTCTCAAAACGAATCTTTTCATATATTTCTTTGCATTTTTCAAAATTGAGAAATCCAATTCGATACGGCTCAAGCTCCTTACTAAAGGCTCTCCTTCTTGATGTAAGGACAATCGCTCCCGGTATACCCATTAACCGTTTCAGACATGGATCATCCCCCGTTGATACATTCACATTATCAACAAACAATAAAAGCTTCCCATTCGACGCCAAATATTCCAATTCTCTCCATGCTGCTTCCAGATTGTGCTCTGGGTTGTCCTGATGTTTAAACTTCAAACAGTTCTGTAGACTGCTGTTCATATCTCCATCATACTCAATATAGCCTATGTGTCGGAAACAGCAATTTTGATCCTCTATATATTTCTTGAGATATTCCTCAAACAGCTTTCTACAGATATGGGTCTTACCTATTCCGCCCATACCGCTTACAAGGACAGACTTTTTCCCTTCCGCTATCCTCTGACGTAAATCCTGCAATTCTGTCTCACGGCCAGTAAAATAGGCAACTGGTTTTATGTTAGCATTATGAGTGACAACAAATTCCCGTTCAGAATCCTTGAGCATTACGATATTCACAGTAATATTATCATGCCCAACATAATCTCCATGAAATATACTGTTTTTATTTTTGTTCACTATTTCTGGTCCCATTTATGCTATCCCTCCCTGCATATGAACCATTATATGTATTTCTTTTGCCACTATTAATTACTTTGGAATGGTCATTTTTATTATCACAATCATAGGTCTTTGAAATCTTGATTACTTTACCGGCCGTGAAAAGCGACACCAACAAGCCAACTATAGAACACACTCCACAGACAATATTAAATATCTCCATTCTGCTTTCCCCTTTATCTTTCTCTATCTATTCATATTATAATATTAGTTAAACCTGAGCGCAACTTAAACAGACACTCAGATAACCGACCACGCAAATAGAGCCTGATTTTTTATAGTCAGTAAGCCGTCTATAAACTCTAATTTCCCTCAGATACCTATTTTATCTTCTCAACAATAAAAAACATCCGAACCAATTTCAAGGCAAAATGAGGGCAAGCTAAAGGCTCTAGGTAAACGCTGATTATTAAAAGCACATGAAATCTGTTTAGATTTTTCCAAATTCCACAGTACTGTTTTTATGGCCAAACCAGTTTTACACTCAGATAGGGATGTTCCACTTTGGCACGCGTTGATAATTTGTGGTTTTCAATCTGCTAACTGCTTGTACACTTTTCGTGATCTACAAAATACTCTATCCACAGGACCAGATAAATCTCCCGCTGCTCCATAGACAAGATTGCTTTTCAAATAAAATTCATAGGTTTTTATCGGAATCAGCGCGATATGTCCCCATAATCCAGAAACTCCGTCAACTTACCTTTTTCTTTTAGGATGTATTTAATCTTGTTAAAAAGATCTATTGATGTAACATTTTTTTAACATTTAAATTCTCCTTTTCACGCAAAGAAGGAAGTATTTCATCTTTAACGGAAATACTTCCTTCTACTTAAAATCCTCTTGTTATTACAACCAATTCATTATGTTACACAAGCTGTTTTCCATATTGCTCTAAATAAGCCATTGCTTGTTCCAAAGACAAACCAATCTTCTCCTGCATCCGCTTTACAATCGCTACATCATCAAGTCCGTCCTCCTGCCCAAGTTCAACAATCATCTTTGCAGCCCCCCGGCGCATCAATTTTTCAGATTCCGTTTCAATAACAGTTCCACCCATAATATTCACCAACCTTTCTTCATTCTTATTTCCATTTGCAATATGTGTAATGATAGTGTTTACAAATCCTTTCAGATCTATCAACTCATCGTTTGATAATTCTTGCTCTTGATGCAGACGTATCATTTCATCCTTAAAATACGTCAGTTCTTCAATGACTTTTTCGATATTTTCTTCCGAAGCAATTTCTTTCTCATATCTGGCAATATAAAATGGAATATACGGAAACAATCTCTTTTCAACAATATATTCTTTAGTCAGATTTTCAAGAATCACATTATCGGACTTATAGTCTACCGTCTGCCCGTCCGGAAAAGCAAAGGTAATCGTAGTTGTTTTGGGGGTCTTATCCGTTCTCTTAATATAGATTACCGAAAACTGCGGCATTGGAACCGTCGCATGTCCAATATCCCATACCGCAAACTGTCTGGCAACAATAAAAGCATATTCCGCTATCCGGATTGCCATAGAACCGTCATCGTAGCTCTGGCACTCCAAAAGATATATCTCCCCGCCTATCTTAAGCAAAAAGTCAGAAATCTGTTTCTCTATCTCCTTGCTTCCATCTGCCGTTTCATTTTCCGTCAGGTAACCCTCCGAAGGTAAAACCTCTACTTTTACATCCTTTGGGTAATCCCTGTCAAAAACATCATTAATGACAGAAACAAATAATCTCTTATGTTTCATCTTCATTGTTTTAAATACATTGTCATAATCAGGTGTCCTTTTCTGCATATTGATATTCCTTTCCTTATCTACATTATACCCATCGGGCAGCCAGAAAACAATTCAAAATTGCATCGCTTTTACGCCCTGCAATTTTGGATTCCAGTAATCCACTCAATCCATAAAAAGTGTAATTTTTTCCGTCTCTTTCCAAGCTGCCTCAATCCGGCTCATTATTTACCCTATCCAGTTCCAGCACATGGCGGTACTGCTCCAATTCCAACTCTGCTTTCCAGTTCCTCCGATCTGCCGGACTCTCTTTTCCAAACAGGTAGGAGGCCCCATCCGCAATGTCAACAACTGTCAGCACAAGTGCCAGATAGTCATTTTTTAATTCCCTATATCCTTCCTCTGACAATGGGAAATCGCCGGACTGAATCTGTCCAGCGATCTCTTTCATGACTATCTGCATTTCCTGTAAAGCATCCAAGATGCGCTGTATATTCTCCTTCTTGCCAACTACGGCAATATGGGAATATACACAGCTTCTTGTAATAAAATCTTTTTTGTACAATCCGCTTAACGCGGCTCTTTGTTCTATGATTGCCCTCGCCCATGCACTGGGACGGAAAGCGATTGTTGCTTCCTTATGTTTCCCCGGCATCGTTATCTCCTTCCTTCCCATCAAATTCATCCATAAGCCCGTCTAACTGGTTTGCAACATCCCGTGACTGATCCGGGTACAAATGGGAATATGTATCAAGCGTCGTCTGGATTTTCTCATGTCCCAGCCTCTCCGACACAAGTTTGGGCTGTACACCCAATTTTGAAATCAGCAACGAAGCATGGCTGTGTCGCAGATCATGTATCCTGATTTTTTTCACCCCGGATAACTCCGTCCCCCTGTTCATTTCTTTCTCCAAACAGGATTTTGTGGTCAGGAACAGTCTGTCATTTGGCATCATGCCATACAGCCTGCTTACATAATCTTCTAATTGCGCCACAAAGAAATCCGGCAGCGTAATTGTCCTTTTTCCTTTTGGTGTTTTCGGCTCCGTAATTACATCCTTACCGTTAATTCTCTGGTAGGATTTAGTAATGGACAAAGTCTTTTTCCCCGCGTCAAAGTCTGCTAGGGTGAGGGCAAGCAATTCTCCAAGACGGACTCCCGTCCAATAAAGCGTGAGGAATGCATAATATGGGACGGGCTTGTCTTTAATGCATTCAATAAAAGCCTCAAATTCTTCCTGTGTCCAAAACTGCATTTCCGCCGCTCTTCCCTTTCCCATGGAGCCAGCCTGAGCGCAAGGGTTTTTGGGCAGATCGTAATATTTTACGGCATAATTAAATATCGCGCTAAGCTGGTTGTTGATCGTCTTTAAATAGGTAGGGGAATATCCCTGTTTCATAAGGCTGTTCTGCCAGCGGCGTATATCTGCCGCCGTAATACGCGATATTTTCTTCTCCCCAAAATATGGTAAAATTTTTAGCTCTGTGATATATTCTTTTGTACGGACAGTATTTTCCCGCAAGCGTGTTGCCATATCCTCTCGGTATAGTTGATAAAAAGACGAAAATTTCATATCCAGATTATGGGACTGCTGGTCAATATACTTACCCGCCCATTCAACAGCTTCCCTTTTGGTTTTAAAATTACGCTTGTGCTTTTTTATATTTTTACCCCTGTAGTCTTTATAGTAAAACTGGACATCCCATAGTCCTTTTTCATTTTTTGTGACTGTCATCTTATCGCCTCCTCTGAATGGAATCCCCAAGAGATATTTTCCCTTGGGGATCATGAAATTAAATTGTCATTCCATATAACCGCTCTGCGAGAAACTTTTTGGGAATTTTTCCTGCGGTAACGATGTATCCTTTTGCCGCTAGCTCCTCGTTAAGTTCCTTGACCAGCTTATACGCTTTTGCCCTTGAAACTCCCAGAAGTTCCATAACCTCTTGTGCTGTATAGTATAAGCACGATTGCATTTTCGCCATAATATTATCCTCCTATTCTTTGTAAAGTGCCTTGCCACTCATAAACGCTTTTCGCACTTTATAAATCTCAGCCTCATCCATTTTCTCCCTGTGCACATCACACAACAACTCTATATCCGGAAGTATCTTTATCGACTCTGCATCCTCAAGCCTCTCCAGTAAAAACTCAAAATAAGGATGTTCTACGTTTAGCTGAACCGCTGGTTTAAACTCTACAATACATCTAGCTTCCATTACCTTTCCATCCCATTGATACTTCCCTGTCCATTCTTGCTGCACCTCACACACCGGATATTTAACTGCTGTTCTTCCCCAGTCCCCATCCGACCGATGCTGCTTATAAATAAGCTGCATTCGCTTCAAAAGTCTAGGCAAATGGCTAATCATTTCATCCGCAGAAATACAAAAAGCTGGATATTCACTGATTATTTTTTTAATCGCGTCATACAAAAGCTGCATCAATCTTTCTTCCCTGATAATCATGTATGATTTTCCAACATTAAAATCATGCTCTCCCCGCGTATTCCTCACAAGGGATTCCTCATAATCCTCGATAAACAGGATATCATCCTCCGCGTACAGCATAAAATAATCTTGACGGTATTTGCATCCTCGGTCTGAATATGTTAGACTATTTTGGTAGCAGGCTTTTCGCAGTCGGCAATTTTTCATTACTTCATGCACAGCCTTTTGAACAACCATTTCTTCTCCACCCAGTAGAGAAAATGTGTTACTGCAAAGAGACTCTATACTTAACGTTGCTGCATTACTGCATTTGCTGATAAATTCTTCCGTCAAATTGTTTTCCCGCAGGTACCTTTCCAACAGAATATAGGACATTTCAATCATATGCCTGTTTTCATTGAGCCGTGCAGCATTATTGATATTCATATACTGCTTTTTCCCACGCCTCATTGCTTCCAGATGATCCTTTAATGATGACCGAAAAGCATCATCTTCTATTTTTGTTAGGAGCCATCTAATGTAATCACAGCAGACTGTTGTGACCCATAACGGATTCCCCTGCAAGATACGAAGGGCCTCTGAGTTCTTTTCTTCCTTTAGGAAACCATCTACATCTAAGTACAAAAGTCGGGCATTTTGAGACTCTTGTGTCTGCATGTACTCGCCTGTAATAAGCGCGCAGGTATCGATTAATGATGGTGTCAACTTCATACTGATTATATCCGTCAGCCTGCCACTAAATACGCTCCGCAGGATATCATCAATTTTCGCCATAACACTGTTTTTTCTCTCCCGCACTGCTTCCCGTTTGACGTCGTCAAAGAGAAACACACTGCCGGAAGATTCACCCAAGTATTTCAAGACATAGTTCCTTCTGGCTGTCGCACTTATGGCATTACAATTCAGATCATTATCCGCGAATGTATAAATCCCTACCGCTTTCGCAAGCTCCGTCTTTCCCGATCCACTTGCGCCAGCTAGCCAGAGCGTAATTTTCATAAATCCGGCTTCGCCGACCATTCTAAAGTAACCGCTTGTGATCGCCATCAAATTTAGCAAGAAAAGTGGGTAGAACACTTTCGGATTATGGTTAAATTCCCGGAAAAGGCTTTTAATAACCCCTTTTACCTCTCCCTGATCCATAACCGCTTCTGGTGGTATGTAGTACCCTTCAATCCCAGAATATATCTTTTCCGTAAACCCTGTGTCGGAAATGGCTCCGTTAGAAAATACAAACATCCACCGTTCATTAATCCTTTGCATTCCATTCCGCTCTGTCCGATACCAAATATTATTTTCGTCAAATTGCTTATTTGTAATCTCTTGGCGAATCTTCTTATAAAATTCTGATTCATCAATATCGCCCAGCGGAATATGCCGCAAAAACTTTGTCCGATAAAGCTCTGTCTCAGCAATTAGCAACTTATAACTTTCGCCTTTTATCTGTAAGATAATATGAAATTCAGTTGAATGATTTTCCACTCGAACAACCTTTTTCAACGTCATAGATACTCCATTCCTCTCACAGAGCCCGCTCTCTTTCTCCCGTTCTTCATGTTTGATATTTTCCATGTAATCTCCTCTCCCTATAGCTTAAATAACTCAAGCTGATACGCTTACATTTATTAACAGAAGTATAATAATTAATCCCCACTGTCTCTACCTGTTGTACCCCATTGAAATGCTATAAATTAATTTTTGTTGCTGTCTTTGGAAATTTCCTACTTATATTTTACAATCACGGTAAATTAATATCATCTGCTAATATCTACGCAAACCAGTCATTTTTTTTGTAAAACATTCAATTTTTTAATTTTTTGCGTAAAAAATCGGAGAGGCAGTTATTCCTTCTCCGATTCACATTCATTCACTATTGACTTCTCCATAAAATTTTCACTCAATTTCACATATGGCATGTAATCTGTTATTAGTCCCCCATTTTCATGTTTTATATCAAAGACACACTCAAGACATTCTTTACTAATTCTTCTATCACTGTTGTATCTATTATAGTAATCCACAAACTTTTTCCTGTCAGCTTCAACATCCTTTCCTGCTATATTTTGACTAATATTCTCTTCTCCTAAACAATTATCACCGTTTTGCACAAATTTTGTTATCATGTCTAGTTCACGCAACGCTTCCACTTTCATGCTTATCATATCTTCTTCATAAATTTCCCCACGCTTCCATTGCCCTACACACTCCACAAACTTATTGCAAGAATTATGACGTTCCCACAAATTTGCAGGTTCATACTCTTCCTTCAGCAAATCTTTACTTGAAGGATCGCATATCATTTGAAACAATTTCTTATTATCATATTTTCTTCGATAATATCTAGCAAATAAGACTATTGGTAATTTCCGAAACTTGTTATATGCCTCTTCTATTTCGTCCTCCATAGGTATCCTGTTGCGGAAAAACTGTTTCTTATATTCTTCATTCTTCCCGCAGCGCTCAAAAAGCTCGCAGATATTATAAAATTCTTCTGCATCCCGTAGTTCATTAATGCTTTCAAAAAGGCATACCCACAATAAGCACCACTTTTTGACCATCAAATAAAGTTTCTTGTCATTGTATTGTGCCGAAAAACTTGTTTCTGGAAAGTACCTGTTATTCATTCTTGTCAGGAAAAAGGCAACCACTGTCTCACAAATTATTCTCTTCCTATATTCATAATCATCAGCTTCTTTCATTACAGCTAATTCCTGTGCATTATCTAACAGTACAGCTTTGGATCTATCAATTTTCTCAAGATTGTTAAAGATTTTGCTAAGTTCATTTTTTGTTTTCAAACTGCCTTTGTAGTGCTTAAAAATCTTCATTGTTTTCATTTCATTTATCAAAGAAAAAAGTTTCTTAATTTCTTCTGTTTGTTCATTAGGCAAATTACTCATTACATATTCTTTTTTTGAAAAAGGTAATAATTCCTGAAGAATAGTAATTATCTCGCACATACTATAATACGAAGGTGCTTTATCTGTCTTATCAGATATGGCAGACAGTCTTCTTAATTTATTATTTATCTCCTCCATATCGGCATAGGCAAAAATATAATCCCCACCCAGACTACCATTTTTTCCACTTCGATACCAACTGATCATTTGCGGTGTAAACCCAAGTTTTTTTAGCACTCCTCTATAAGTTCTTATCTTTTTATCTTTCTCCGCCTTTATAGTTGATTCACTTTTTCCTTTCTTGTCTATCAGATCATCTGCCGTCAAATAACTTTTTCTTAATCCCACAACATCGCCCCCTATAGTCTTATGTATAGCTTTTGCAGACAAAAACCACGCAATCCAGAAATTGTGTATTTATTCCAATCCGTAAACACACTATTTTCACGCCCCTAATTATTCATGATAGGATGATCCTGATATTTTGTCCAGTACAATCCTCCCTCAAAATTCTTGATAATTACGACCTTTCATAGTTTCTTTCGAGGAAAATGGCATGACCGGATTCACTTCCCAGCCATACCATTTTCTTTATTTTGTTTCCACATCCTACTTATGCCGTTTTCATGGATTTCCTCAATCCATAAAAACCAGAAAAATGCGATTTACATAAATACATCCGTCAACCCTCTCCAGCCTTATTTATTATCGCCACTATCATTGTAAAAATGCCGACCAAAATCTCTTTTAAAATTTCATTCATCTATACCACCTTCTTCCATATATAAGCCGATCTATATTTCTGCGTCTATCCTTTTAGGCGCACACTCTGATCTCGTCTGCCGCCGCCTCATAGAAATATGCATGATCTGCAAGCCGCTCCTCTATATCGAGAAATCTCTCATTTACAATCTTTACAATACAGTTATAGGATTCCACATCAACTCTATCATCTGCCGGAACAAAAATTGTTTCATGGATGGAGGACGGCAGAATATAGAAATTTCTTCCATCAGCAAACTCACGGATTAGCTCCTTATCCAGAATCCCCGCCGCCCCATAAAACCTCACCTCATTGGTAAGAATAAACAGTTCCTCTGGCGGCTCTATTTTCTCCAGTTCCGGCTCATCTGACACATCACATCCCAGATCAATAATAAAACTTCTCATATCATGGAATCGATATCCATCACTCGCTAAGTTTTCCAGAGCCTGTCTGTGAAGCTGCCCCACGCTGACTCCATAGGATTCCAACATCCTATAATTGATTTTTATGCTTATACATCGACTGTCCATTTCTGCACGGACAATATAACCTACCGACAGATCCAGCATTGAATTTGAAACAATCTCTCTGAGCATTTCCTGATTTTCTTCTGTGGAGAGAAGGATCGGGTATATATTCCTTCTAACTTGCTCCCAGTCCATAACCCTGCCGGCTAACTCTAAAACTTCTTTCTCCTCCCTTCCCGTCTCACTGATCTTATGTATTGTACGGACACATCCCGCTATGTTCATACCTCCATCACAGTATACCTCATAAAACCATTCCAACGGAACAATCGGGCACACACGCCCGCTTATCCCATCCACACGAATTTGAACACCGTCATAATGTTTCCCATTATTTTTCAGTATCCTCTCAATTCTGATCTGGGCATTGCTCCCGCATATTTCCATCAGCCCTTCCAGCACCTCTTTCTTAAATTCTTCATATCGCAACATTATTCCTCCTTTATGCCGCCGCAGCAGATTTCGTCTTTGCAAGCGCAGCCATCACCTTTTTATAAAGTTCTTTTGACATCTGTTCCGGTTTTTCAATCTGATATCTGTCCTGCACCGTCTTAAGCTCTACTCCGGTACGTTCCAGTTCTCTTTGCAGTAACTCCATCTGCCAGCCAGAAATAAAATCGGTGTCATGCGGTTCTTGCTCACCCCGCATGGCACCTTTCGCCTTCCATTCAAATACTGTCTGACATCTTTCGTCACTAATCGACAAGCTGATGATCTCCCTGTCCCCGTTATAGTTGATTGTATTCACCGAGAAATGACTGTTACATACATAACGGTTACCCCGTTTCTGGATACTTGCCCTGTCTGCCGGTATCCAGATAAAAGGCGACGTGTAAAGTTCCCGTCCAATGCCCCAGTTAAAACAGGCTCTTTTAAATGAATCCGATGCCTGTGACTTCTCCTTCTCTGATAGTGCGGCTGCTCCAACATCCTGTTTCGCCACCCATGTTGAGGTTTCCCTGTCAAAGATTTCTACCGTGCAGTACAGGTTCCCATCTATGCACTGATGGCTCCTTTTCCAGCCAAATATTCCAAACGATTCATCCAGAATACGCTGATCGACCCTCGCGTCTTTGTATAACAGAAGACTCACTCCTTTTTCATTGACCGAAGCTGCACGGCACTCGATCTCTTCCGCTTTCAACAGCCGTATCACTCTATTTTCCATATGCCACTCCTTCCTTATCGTCTGATTTCCTATGCCGCTTTTATCTGGAACCGGCGTGCTGTAGATACCTTGGCATAGTCCTGATAGATTTCCAGTCTCTCCTGTCTGATCCTCTTGGTGTCAATCCTCACGCTCTCTACATTGCTCCACGATACCCTGTAGTTCTCACTCACAGCAGACTCATTGTCCTTCATATAAAGTTTGATTTCCTGCTCAATCTGATTCTGCTCCTTCTGCAACTCAGATATCTGTGTCATGATTTTCTCCCTTTTTACCAGTTTGTCATCAAATCCGTCCAATCTGATGACGCTTTCTTTCCGTGCAGTAGGAAAATACTGCCCCAAAACAGTGTCGCATATCCCCGATCCGTCCGGTGCGGGCATGATTCCTTTTTCTATATGGTCAGTCCAGAATTTCCTCTCCACCTCTATCATCTGCCCGATCAGGTCATCGTCCCACTCTAATTTCTGGTAGATAAAATCCCTGCCGAGTATCACCGCCGCAATATACCATGTCCTTTTCCCTGTCACGGCCATGTAATGATAACACTGCATGACATAATGCAGAGGAATCTTCCCGTCCTTCCACTTATCCGCATTGTATGCGCTGGCGGTCTTGCATTCCAGCCCTGCGTCCTGCCCCACTATAAGGCGGTCAACATCCGCGATCATGAACGGATTTTCTGTGCTCCGGTACATAAAATTTGAGCACCTCACCTTTAATCCTGTTGCCTCCGTGAATCTGCGCGCTACATACTCTTCGAGGTCGTGCCCCTGTCTGATGGATTCGTTATCCTGTTGCTCCGGCACACTGCCTGTCTTATCCTGATAAACCTTCATCGGGCTGCTATATGGATTCAATCCGCATATGGCTCCGGCGTCGGAACCTCCGATACCTGTTTTCCGCAATTCCAGCCACTCTTTTCTATCCATTCCTGCAATCGGTATTTTAATGTACACAAAACATCACTCCTTCCGTATTTAAAACTTCTCACTTCCCTATGCCGCATTGACAAGCTGGTACGCCCTGTCAATCATCGGATTACCGTCCATTGTGCGCATAAAAAGATTCTCATTATAGTTTGCAGTCCTGCGCAATGGTCTGGAATGTGTCGCAAAATCAGATACCGCATTAATAAAACGGTACGCATTATTTCCTATGCCCTGTAAATCAGGAGCGTCATAATAGCGGCACATCATATTCTCACGGAGATTCCTGATATTTTTGCTTTGGACTGTCGTCGCATTCTTTTCCATCGGCAATAACTGCTCAACATATTCCCTGATCTGTCCGTCTGTGACCTTCTGCCTGCGCAGACGCTCAAACTCTTTCCCAAGACTGTCCATGTATTCTTCCGCCATGAAAAGCGTATCCTTTGCTTCCTGAATCTTATCCCTGATATTGCCCGTATGTACCATAGACCAAGAGCGGCTTGCCGTGCCCAGTGCAAGGTTCAGTGTGTTATTGCATACAACCCTGATCGGTGTCAGTGCCACTTTCACAGCACCGCTCCCGTCATGAGAATTGCTGAATACAAGATAAGGTGATATCCGTTCCCCAGCAATAATGTATTCTCTCGGAAGTCTTGCCAGAAGCCATACCCGCCTCCCGTCCTGCAATGACCCAGCCGTCTCATAACGCACGCCGTTTCCAAGAAGCGTATCCGTGAAGGCAAAAGCCTCGCTGTTCTGGATAATCTTATAACGTTCACTCACTACACCAAGTACCTTGCGGTCACTGTCACGAACATTCACCCTGTATCCGAGAATGGTATCCCCTGTTTCTGTGAAGATATGTTCCTGCACCACCTTCCAGTCCAATCCTGCAAGATATAGCGCGTCCGCTGATGTCGGTGCCTCCTCTACCTTCGTCCCTAACCCGTGCCACGGTTTCTCTCTTGTGTAAAACATTGATTCTACGTTTGCTGCCATGTTTCTTCCTCCATTCTTCGTAAAATTGGCAAAAATTTAGACCAACGGATTGACTCCGTTGGTCTGGTTGCTATGGTAATAATATATGTTTTGAACTGGGGAATTTCTGATATATTAACGCTTTAAGCAGCTATATATCAAAATCATATTCACTTCCCCGAATCTGTGCGAAAAATTCCTGTTCTATAAACTCCCTCTTTACTTGCCGAATGAACTTTGCGTCTGTAGTAATCCTATAGAGTGTAACAAGCAAACCACCTATATCCAGACTCTTCAATGAATTTTCATTTCCAAGCGAAACATTGGCTCCCACATAGATCAGATTACTTGCACTCGCAATAAAATTGGAATAACTTAATATCTTTCTTGTCCTCACCTCATATACTTTTCTGCTGTATTCCACACCCTCATCATAGAATAGCCCATGCAGCATAGAAATCATTGTATTAATGAAAATGGAAAAGGTTGCCTGTTCTCCTACCGTAACGATATTTGCCATATCCAGTCCCCTCAATATCAAATCTGCCGCCAGTTTGGAGTCAATCACCGCTACAAAAGGAATCGGAAGACTATCCTTTGTATTCAAATCTGATTTTAAATGCACTATTTCCTTAAGTAATGAGGTTCCTACTTTTTCTTTGCCTTTAGTCCCCTCATGAAGCAATTTATCCCTCGTCTTAGAAAGCACAAGTCCAGTATTCGCCTTATTCCCAAAGCAATCTCTGTATCCTTGCTTCGGAACATAGTCTGTACGGATATGAAAAGATTGTAAATCCTTATTTGTCAGTGTAGAAGTCGCAATATTGGCAGTTCCAAAAATCAAGCCCAAAATAGGATCATGGCCGATTGCCGTCACACGATGTC
The DNA here is from genome assembly GCA_014804365.1 of Lachnospiraceae bacterium. Classification (GTDB taxonomy): domain Bacteria; phylum Bacillota; class Clostridia; order Lachnospirales; family Lachnospiraceae; genus UBA3282. The sequence continues at coordinate 36,932 of JAAUZX010000012.1, read as the reverse complement.
CTACGATACGGTTCCCAACCTTTTTTCCTCCCTTTAGTGCTCCATTGGAGCCAATATTTGCATCAAACGGAACAGGATTGCTACGGATTTCTTCCAAAGACGGGTTATAATACCTATGTATGCGATCTGATTTTTCTTTATCATGCCCCTTTGTATTATTTGCCGCTGTCTGATCATCTAATCTTTCAGGAAATTTTGTAAGCGTATACTGTCGCGCCACCTGTAATGCCACCGCAAGAAACAAAAAGGACGTATCGAGCTTGTTCAATCCAGTGCATTTTTCAAATTTTTCATCAATCTTCATCAAAATTTGTTCCGCATTAGATGCCACTTCCGCTACACGTGCTGATTCGTTTGCAACCGTCTGTATATTCTCTGCTATGATTTCCGTGTCTTTCTCCATATCTTTTAATGTGGAGTCCGCACCTTTTAACGCAGAATCCATATCTTCTAGAAGCACCTGCGTGTTCTTTGATGAAGTTTCTGACCGTCTCTGTAATTTTTCTGACTGCTTCTGCAATTCCTCCTGCCTCTTTAAAAGATCCTCGTACCTCATTTGCCTTCCTTTCAAAATCCTATCGCAATGCCAATACCTGTTCCTTTAGCGGAGCTATGTATTCAGAAACAAATGCATTCTCATTACCCGCATTCCCTTGTGTTTCTTTTTCTAGTTCATTAATGCGTTTCATACAGTCTTCTAATATCTGATCTTTTTCTTTTCCTAGCTGTATTAGTTCTTGTATAATCTGATCTTTTTTTCGTAATTCCTCCTGTGTTAGCTCCTTGCACTCTTCAAGCTTAGCCAGTTCCTTTTTGCACTTAGCCATTTTCTCATTCACCTTAGATATCTCCTCTTTAACCTCAGATATCTTTTTTTCTAAAGACTCCTCTTTATCCTTGTACTCTTTTGAGGCTTTAACATATCCATCCTTTTTTCCGCTATCGTATGCTTTTTCCTGCTTCTTTTCCTGCACGGCTCCAGCCGCAACTCCAGCTACTCCTGCCGCAGCCGCTGTAGCCGCAACTGTTCCTGTTGACGCTGCCGCCAATCCAAGTCCGGCAGACACTCCGATAGCACCAGTCACGGGGGCTGCCGCAATAGCCAACCCCGCTGCTGGAAGTACTACGGGCGCAGCCACAACTGCTCCGACTGCGCACACACCACCTAAAACCCACTTACCAAATCCCATATTTATATCCTCCTCTTTTAGTGAAGTGCTAATAACGTTTCTCCACGCTTATTCCATTCAACCCCTTCCTGTGCCCACGCTTCAACTGCCTTCAATGCTTCCTCTGAAATAGCAATTTCCTGACATATAGTTCTTAATTCTTTCTGCTCTGCTTCCGAGTAATTATTATCCATCCAGCACAGTTGAACAGCTTGTATCAAGAAAAACATCTTCTCCCTATCTGCTTCAAAATCAAGTGCAATTTTATGTTCTTCACTCTTAATCTTATCTAAAGTTAAGATTTCCTCTTCCCCTAATTGCAGCGAAATAGCTGCCTGCTGATAGAAAGCAAACTCTTTTTCATCGACAATACCGTCTGCCTTTGCCAGCCGAATCAAGCCTTTTAAAAAATTGATCCTTGCCTCTCGTGTCTGTAAAATTTCCATAATATCCATTCTTTTCACCACTTTCCTTTCTCTGTGTAAAATTTTATTTTCAGTCCTCTATGACAAGAACCTTATGTACACTATTATTGTCTCAATAACGAATCATCTGTTACTGCTACAAAATTGACCGGATTATCATTTGAATAATAATCTTCTTCGCCAATATCTCCATTCATTATTGTATCAACCAGTAACTGGCTCCCATTTTTTGTAATTTGATCTATGTTCTGGACACCCATATGACCATACACGGCATACAATCCATTGCCATCTTCTGCAACATATAGCATAACTGGTCCATAAAATTGGCCAATCATTAATATATAACCGTCTTCTATCGTATACACATCATTTGTCCAGTCCGCATCGCAAGTTCCTTGCGATGTAATCAACTCTTTAATTCCGTCTTGATCCAGATCAAATAAAGTATATTCACAATATTCGTCATACGAATGCCAAATTTCTTCTACTATTGATGAATATGCTTGTAGATAATCAACATTAGCATTTAGCTGATATGAGGAACTATCACTTTCATCTTGGTTTGAAAATCCTTGTACTTCACTATCATACAATTCTTCATCAAATTCGTTTTCTTCAGTATATGTATCCACATTTTCTCTTTTCTGCTCGAGATCGGTTTTATTTAGTTCTTCCATATTCATCTCAGGAATACTTTCTTCTGCTTTTCCTCCGTCTATCGCAGAAATGTCTTTTACTCCGTTCTCATCTGCTACGCCTTCATAAAGAGCCTCTAAAAAAAGCCCTTGCATCCACGTAATATCCTCCCCATCTATAGTAATCGATTTAATTGAACATTCATTTCCATTCGTTTGAAAAAGGATTATCAATATGCTCCCATTTGCTCCATATCCACTAAAAGTGACATGATATATACCGTCTCCAATTTTGTTACTACTCCATTTGCCGTTAGAACATGTTGCCTGTAACGCTTCACCAATCGTTATTTCCTCACTGTAATCAGTGAAGCACATCCGGCTTACTCCCTTGGATTTTAATGAATCCATTCCGCCGATTAGAAGAAATACCCATATCGCTACACATAGAATCACAACATATTTTATAATCCGAGAAATATTAAATATCTTAATATACTTTGCAAATTTTATTTCCAAATCCTCTTTTGGTTCATTCGGATAAAATACTCCTTTAATAAATTTTTCTAAATACCACGCCTCTTCTACATCCCTATGTCCAGAAAACTTTCTGAGCGACTTATCAATATAAAATTTTCCATCTTTGATTATTCCAGTATGAATGCCATATTTGCAATTAAACTCAATATTTTCCTTTTTCCCTACCCCTATATCCTTTACAAATGAACAGTCCAAATTTTCTTTTAAAATTTTCTCTATATCTTGCACCGATTCATATTCAACCGAAACCCCTTTGCTCTTTTTGTGCAATTCTTGTAACACTGTCAGGTATAATCCCGAACCCAAAAACACTAAAAAAATCACTGCAAAAACAACCATAAATAAATCCATCTTTTCCTCCTTCAAAATAAATCACATTGTTATCCTATTACAACCTTCACTAACTTTACTTAAAGCACTAATAAAGGTTCCATTCATTAAATATTGCAAATAAAAAACGCTGTACAAATCATGGCAATAGAATGCACCTTTTGCCAAGACCGTTAAGTTTATAGGATTAAAGTTTTTCCCATCGCCAATCAAATATTTTATTACGGTCAACCTTTTTTACACCCTGTTTGTATATCTTCATATTGTCCTTTCTAACTACTATGAATATATTTATATATTATCACGCATAATTTGTGTTTGCAATGTTATACTTTGCATTTACATGCATTCAAATTGTTTATGTGCAACATTTTGCTTTGTAAACTATAATTTGAGGTGGATTTCATGTGTGAAAAAAGAATACAAGAATACAAAATGATCGGTCTGAATATCGCATACTATCGAAAATTAAAAGGACTGACACAATTACAACTTGCAGAAACAATAAATATCAGCCGCACTCATATGAGCAATATTGAGGCTCCCAATATGCCGACTTCCGTGTCCTTAGATACCCTACTTGACATTGCAGATGCTCTGGAAATACCCGCCACAAATCTTTTATACTTTAATAGATAAAATCCCTCTGCTTACTATCTGGCAAAGGGATTCCTTTAAATTGTAGTTTTCAGCATTTTCTATCTAATTCTATGTATCTCTCTCATTATCTTTTGATAATTACCTGAGAACGCATTATGACTAGCAAACACGCTTCTCGGTATCTTCCAATATCGCCCAAACTTAATCGCCGGGATCATCCCGCTTTTTATCATTCTGTAAACTGTCGATGAACTAATTTGCAGCCTGTCGCAAAATTCTTTTGTTGTCATAAATGATTCGTCCATAATTTACCCTTTCCGAAGCAGTTTTTCCAAATTAAATAAGTTTAAAAGAACGCTCCTACAATTATTTAATAGCGCACATGAATAATCACTTTCGCCATTACTTCTCTGTTTTTCTAAAATAAAAAATAAATTTTATGCAACATATCTTTAAATCCTTGTTCCCACAATTAAATCCGTCCGGAAACCTGTACATCGTTTGCACAACGTATATTTGCTATGTAAAACTTAACATTTTTGCGTACTTGCTAAATTTTATAGATTACTACAGGAAAAAATATAAAATCTAATACAAAATAAAACAATGTTGAAAGTAATTAAATAGAGAAAGGAATATAGTATGAAACCTACTAATAAAAATGAAGAAATTAAGATTAGAGTAACAGCACAAGAGAAGAAACAGTTAAAAAAACTATCAGCGCCATCCAAATCCATGTCTGCATACATATTAGAAAGAGCCCTGTCAACTAAATCAGACATTCAAAATGCAATTATTGACACGGTGGAGGCATTGGATCTTTTGAATAAAATTATCTCAGAAATCGAGAAAAGTACGGATGACTCCCTCAAAGGGCGTATTAGAAATATCGTTGAAGGGAGAATTAAAAATGGGCGCTAAAACTTTTGGATTATATCTTAATAAGGATGCCCGTGGGTGTTATCGCAATCCTGATGCACCTGAGAAACTAATCAGATATATTACCCGGACAAATGGACAAGATAGAAAAGATCTGATCTCTTGGGGCGGAGTAGGCGTTTTGGATCGTTGCGGTGTAGAATTTGTTATTAGTCAATTCTACTTTGCTCAAAAAGCGCATACACGTCACGACGATTTTGGCAGATATATGAGCCACACGCTTTTTTCTCTTTCCACCGAAGGGGCAAAAACCATATTAGAAAAAAATATAGATTTTGACTATATTGCCCGCCAAATGGCCAGAGACATTTTTGAACGGGATCACTGTCAGGTGGTCTATGGAGTCCATCTTCCAGACAAAAGTGACCCTCATATACATATTCATTTTGCTATCAATACTGTCAACTATCGCACAGGTTGCAAACGCCATGAGAACATGGCCGAGACGCGCGAGAGAAACAGGCGCTTTAACCAAATAATTTCTGATGAAATTTCTGAAAGAAACGCTTAAATGCAGATTTTAGAACCAGAATAGAACCAGAGACAAAGGTAAACGCTGGAAACCTCGCATAAACACAGGCTTCCAGCGTTTCCATCGTCTACTCGAACTCAATCGTAGCCGGCGGCTTCCCCGTACAATCATACAGCACCCGGTTAACCCCCTTCACTTCATTCACAATCCGATTCGCCACAGTCCCCAGCACTTCCCAAGGAATCTGCGCCGCCTCCGCCGTCATGAAGTCGCTTGTATTCACCGCGCGCAATGCCACTGCATAATCATAGGTTCTCTCGTCCCCCATGACGCCCACAGACCGCATATTCGTAAGCGCCGCAAAATACTGCCCCAGTCCTTTATCCACGCCCGCTTTAGCGATCTCTTCGCGATAAATATAATCTGCATCCTGCACGATTCTTACCTTCTCCGCCGTTACTTCACCGATGATACGAATGCCCAGTCCCGGACCGGGGAACGGCTGACGGAATACAAGATGCTCCGGTATGCCCAATTCCAGCCCCGCTTTTCTTACCTCGTCTTTAAAAAGCATACGGAGCGGCTCGATAATCTCCTTAAAATCCACATAATCCGGCAGTCCGCCCACATTGTGATGGGATTTGATTACTGCCGATTTACCCAAACCTGACTCGATCACATCCGGATAAATCGTTCCCTGCACTAAGAAGTCCACGGCGCCGATTTTCTTTGCCTCTTCCTCGAATACCCGAATAAATTCCTCACCGATAATCTTCCGTTTCTGCTCCGGTTCCGTCACTCCTGCCAGCTTCTGATAGAAGCGTTCCTGCGCATTGACACGAATAAAATTAAGGTCGTACGGCCCGTCCGGTCCGAACACTGCTTCCACCTCATCGCCTTCGTTTTTGCGAAGCAGTCCGTGATCCACAAACACACAAGTTAGCTGCTTACCCACTGCTTTTGCCAGAAGGACTGCTGCCACGGAAGAATCCACACCGCCGGAAAGCGCACACAGCACCTTACCGTTACCTACTTTATTCCGAATCGCCTCAATGGTTGTCTCCACGAAGGAATCCATCTTCCATTCGCCTTTACAGCCGCAGACATTCATCACGAAATTTCTCAGCATGGTCATACCTTCTACGGTATGCATGACTTCCGGGTGAAACTGTACCGCATACAATCTCTTCTCCGGCCACTCCATTGCCGCCACCGGACAGACGGTCGTATGTGCCGTCACCGTAAAATGTTCGGGCGCTTTTTCAATATAATCTGTATGGCTCATCCAGCAGATCGTTTTCTCGGACACGCCCGCAAACATAGCCGCTTTTTGATCGATATCCACCTCGGTCTTACCGTACTCACTGACAGGCGCAGTAGTCACTTTACCGCCCAGCAGATGCGCCATCAGCTGAGATCCGTAACAGATACCCAGAATCGGTATCCCCAGTTCAAAGATTTTTTTATCGCATACCACAGCGCCCTCTCCATACACGCTGTTAGGCCCTCCGGTAAAAATAATGCCTTTCGGATTCATCTCTTTTATCTGATCAAGACTTAAGCTGTAAGGATGCACCTCACAATACACATTACATTCCCTGACTCTTCGCGCAATCAACTGATTATACTGCCCGCCGAAATCCACTACGATAACCGTTTCTCTCTCCATCTTTCCTCTCCGCTCCCACTCCGGTGTTTTACATCCTTTTTCTACATACGGAGAATGCACGCTTTTCGCATTCTCTTAAAGATGACATAGATATACTTAGACCATGTATTGTATGGTCTTAGTATATCTTCATCTTTTATTATATTGCACGTCCAAAACCCTTGTCAAAACATATTTACATTTTGTGCACTCCCCTTACACGCATCATTACATTTCACACTCATACCACAGCCTAAGCTCAGAGGGAAGCTGATATCTGAAGGAACCCCTCGGAAAGCGTCAGCACTTAGCGAGGTATTTCACGAGCTTAGTGTCTGCTACGCTTGAGGTGGAGCGAAAGCGCGGTGACGCAGATATCAGCTCCCCTCTGAGTGTCCGGTTAGCCAATGTGTGAAAAGTAACCACGCAGCCACTCTTTATTTCCCCATTCACAGCCAATCAATACCCCGACTCAGACCTTCCTTAATTCCCCGTACTATAATACCTCCTCACACTCACCCTCCAGAACAGATAAGCAGCCGCATACACCACCACCCCCACAACCGGCGCGATATAAATATAAACTTCATTGTAATACGCCATATCCGCTTTCCTGAGAAGATACTGCGCCGGAAAATAATTTACAAACGCAAACGGAACCACATATATTAAAATAACCTGAATAACTTTATGGTATATACTGATCGGATACCCCGCGAACTTACGCATATTCCAATAGAAAATTGACCGGATACTGTTAGTTTCCACAAAGTAAAAACACAGGGACGAAAATATGATGAACATACCGCCCTGTATCAATATACCACTGATAATCGCGGCAATATAGTACAGTATAGTGACAGCATTCCAATGGATTCCGACCCTCCCGGCAGATATGACAAACAGAAGTATTCCCAGCGTCCCGTGTCCTGCCGTCGCAATCAAATCTGCATTGTTTAAAATCAACTGAAGCAGCAGACCTCTTGGCCTGACAAGAAGCCTGTCAAATCTTCCTTCCCTGATCGTATCTGAAAACTGCCTCAGATCCGCGAACAGCGAAACCACAAAAGCGTAGGTCAAGAAGAGCATACTATACAAGAACAACATTTCATTTACATTCCAGCCATTGATCCTGTCAAACTTAAGCAGTGCCAGATAGATTGCAATAATGTTGGCGGATTCCCTGATAAACACAGCCAAGGTAGCAACCAGCGTATCCACCCTGTATTGCAGCCTTGTCCGAAAGCTCATCTTTATCGACTGCAAAGTAATTCTCATTTCACCCATACTAGTACCCATTCCTTTCTCTAACCGCCCTGCACCACGAGCTTTTTAACCCCTTTTTTCCAGAACACATTTGCAATCACTCCCAGAACAACTATCCAGATGATCTGAACCGCTATGCCTGAAAGAATCTCTGCCCCATCCAGCTCACCGAGATATATCCTCACCGGCGTAAAATAGATTGACTCGAAAGGAGTATAAGAAATTATTTTTCTAAGCGCCGCAGGCATAAACCATAGCGGCAGTAAAGTCCCTGCCAGGATATTTACAAATACATTTTTTATCGTTATGATTCCCCACACGCTAAACAGCCAGAAGCTCCATGTCTGGATAATAAAACTGATCAGCCACAGGATCAGATATCCAAACATTACGCTTCCGAACATGGCAATCAGGCTGAGCGCACTTTTCGGAGGACACAGGCTCGTATACAACAGTGTAAAAAGCAGCGCAGGTATGAAATGAAAGATGATTTTAAATGCGCCTTCTCCAATATTTTCCGCCAACAGCCGCAACATGAAACTGACCGGTTTTAAAAACTCACCGGTGATACTCCCGTCATGAATTTTGTGTTCGAGAAACATCTCATCATAATCAAACGCCTGTGACAGGCCCAGCGTAATGACGAAGTTTGTAGCCACCATACGATAGGATATCCCGTCAACATACGCTGCATCCCCATATAACGCCTTATAGATACACAGGTAGACTACGATCATCATGGCCGTATTGACTATTCCCATGAAAAAATCTAATTTGTATGCCATTTTATCCTGAAATTTCTTGACGGCAAATTCCACATAAGCTCTCATAGATTAATTTCCCTCCGCTGCCGGATCGTCCAGAACGACCCTTCCCTCGTAAATATCGCGGATAATTCCATCTATCTCAGGTTCACAGATAGAAATATCCTTGATATTTTTTTGTGCAAAAAGATTTTCCATGACCGTATTCATGGGTGCAACATTCAGATCAAATGTCTGTATTTCCTTCTTATCATTTTCAAGCAGTATTTCAATCGTCTTGGAATTGGCATATTTATTTTTAATCTGTTCAATGCTTCCGTCATATATCTTTTTCCCCTTATCAATGATGATCAGCCGGTCGCAGACCTTCTCTATATCCTGCATATCATGGGTTGTGAATATAATGGTAGTCTTTTCTTTTGCATTGATATACCTGATGAATTCCCGTATCTTTTCCTTCGCCACCACGTCCAGTCCGATCGTCGGCTCATCCAGAAATACGATTTCCGGCGAGTGCAGAAGCGCCGCAACGATATCTCCCCGCATCCTCTGTCCCAACGACAGCTGCCTTACAGGCTGATTGATAAAATCTTCCATATCCAGAAGTTCTGAAAACAGCTTCAGATTCTTCTCGTATTTTTCCTGTGGTATTTTGTAAATGAATTTCATCAGCTCAAAGCTTTCTATTAAGGGCAAATCCCAGTTCAACTGTGATTTCTGTCCGAATACAACACCGATATTTTTCACATACTGTTTTCTCTGCTTATACGGTATATATCCTTTTATGTTTACGTCTCCCGCATCCGGATACAGAATGCCCGACAGGATTTTGATCGTCGTGGATTTCCCTGCGCCGTTCGGGCCTATGAATCCGACGATCTCACCACGCTTTATGGAAAAGCTCACATCATCGACCGCTTTTTTTATCTCATATTTTCTGTTAAAAAGATATCTCAGCGAAGCGGTTATGCCTTTCTCGCGTTTTGCGACCTTGTAATATTTCTTAATGTCCTGAACCATAATCATGTTTTCCATACACGCCCTCCATATATCCTCTTAACCGTTCCTTCCAGATCCGGTTCAGAAAGTCTGATATCCCCGATCTTACTTTTTTCCATAAGATGTCTCAGAATCTGGGTTGTTTCTATCTTGTGTATATCATAATCAATTGTTACCGTGTCTGAATCAATACTGTATTTCTCCAGAGGAAGGTCTTCAAAATCAGGAAGCTCATCCGATATCCTGACTTCCATCCGGTAATGCGGTGAAAACTCGTTTATAATACGCTCTGTTTTCCCGTCAAAAATAATCTGCCCTTCATCAATCAGAATCACTCTGTCACAAAGCTTTTCCACCTCTGCAAGATTATTGCTTGTATAAATGATCGTAGAATGCTCTTCCTGCCTATAAGTTTCAAAAAACTGCATGATCGTATGCTTTATGGAAACATCCACGCCGATCAGGACTTCGTCGAGCATCAGAATCTTAGGCTCCGCAAGCAGGGCATATACAAGCTCACATCTCATTCTTTCTCCCAACGATAAATTCCTCGGCCTCATATTCATAAACGCTCCGGTCTCAAAAACCGCCTCCAGCCTTGCGAGCCTGCTTTCATAAGCCTGCGGATTGATCTGATACATTTTGATGCAATTTTCCAACGAAGCCTTCACTGTAAGTTCTTCCCATAATTGGGACTTGATTCCTGATACATATACCAAATCCTTAAGAGCCTGCTTATCTTCTATTAAACTCTCCCTGCCATTCGTCCTGACAAATCCGGTGTCCGGCTTTACGGCTCCGGCTATTACATTCAGCAATGTCGTTTTACCCGCGCCGTTCAATCCGATCAAGCCTACATTTTCATTTGAGGCAATGTGGAGAGAGATTCCTTTTAACACTTTTTTATTGCCAAAAGTCTTAGATACATCCTTTAAAATAATCAGAAACATTCACCGCCTATCCTGCATATTTTGCTTTGCACAACTTTGTCGGAATATTTTAGAAAATCCATTTGACGAAGCCCGACACAAGAGAACATTTTGTACAATCTGCCATCCCCCATTTTAGAATATGCACCTCTTGACACCCTAACCTTATACAACAAAAAATCCCGCACGTCAACGAATGCGGGATAAACAACCTTTATATAGGGATAAGCAGCAATTATCCCAGCATAACTCTTACAACAAACATTCCATCCTTCTCATAAATATCAATATTGCCCTCATACTTTTCCGTAACTGCTTTCATCTGCTTCATACCGTATCCATGCCCCGGCTCCTCCTTGGAAGATGCCAGTTCCGGATTATCTTTTAAAACAGAACCGTCAATACTGTTCTTAACTGTTATGACATCAAATCCTTTCTCAGATACTATATTCACTTCCAGCTTTTTGCCCTCAGACTCTAACGCACCGTTTATTGCATTATCCAGCATATTATTCAGAAGTGATGAAAAGTCCACACTGTCCATATAAGAAAACGGAAGATTTTCTATCTCTGCTTTGATCTCTACACCCTGCTCTTTTGCCATGGAGAGCTTGCTGTTAATAATATAACTCAACAGTGAATTGCCCACGTTGACATAGGTATACATCCGGTTCAGCTTGTCCAGAATCTCTCCCGCATACTGCCTGGCTTCCTCTGTCTTGTTCTCCTCCAGATACGAGAGAATGACCAGCGTATGGTTCTTCATATCGTGCTTCAACAGTCCGATCTGCTGCTGAATCCTGCGTATTTCTTCCGCCATCTCCTGCTGTTTATCATAATCGTCCCTGATATCCGACAGTCTCTTTTCCATATCCAGATTGTCCGCCAGATATCTTGTAAGCAGTTTGTCCTGTTCCTCATATTTCTCTTGATTGGCTTTTCTCTTATTGATTTCCCCAATCAACAATATTCCCAGTATTATTATGATTACCGCAAGAATCAAATACATTTTTTTGCAACCCTTCTAATTCCGAAGCATCTCGAGAATCTTCTTCCGTACCTCTTTTTCATAGCTCCTCCCCACGGGAATCGCTATGCTTTCATCGCCGGCTCTCAGTAAAACCTCAGAGTTACTCAGTTTTTCGATGTAATCCGCATTGACCAGATAACCTTTATGGCACCTGATAAATCCCTTGCCCTGAAGTTCATTCAAAGCATTCGTCATAGTTTCTCTAATACGGATCATTTCATCACAGGTCCTTATCATGAGATAATTTTTCTCTGCCTCTATATAGATGATATCTTTAATGAGCACCCTGATTAGCTCCTGTCCCTTCCGGAACACTAATTCCTGCTTGTTTTCCAACAATTCCCGGCTAACCCGCTTCACTAATTCATCGATTTCCTGATCGATATACGTTTTACGGATAAATCCAAAAGGCCTGTATGCAAAAGTCTGGTAAACCAACGCGTCATGGCTGGTTATGAATATCAGAATCGTTTTCAGTCCCTGCTCATTGATATATCCCGCGATATCCATTCCATTATGATAAGGCATATCTATATCAAGAAACAATACGTCTATCTTCTCACTTTGAATGCATTCCATCAGTTTTCTTGAATCATCAAAACCAGTGTAACGCGCCAATATGTCATTTTCATCAAAACAGTTCCGGACTTTTCTCAGGATATCATCCAGGATTTCCTTTTCATCATCGCAGATTACTATATGGTACATCCTTTTTCCTCATTTCTGCGCTTTAGCCGTAATTATATTGGGACGGCGGCATTGGCCGCAGACTACGTAGCTTTCGATTACACAGATTCATTATGACGGGTTCTTCATCGCCTTTTCCCACTTGCCGCTATGATACCTGATCTCATAACAGATCCCACGGAACATCCAGTCGATCGTCATCGCAATCCAGATCCCCATCAATCCCAAATGGAATACGTTGCTGAAAAAGTACGCCGTGCCGATTCTAAACACCCACATGGACACAATAGCGATCGCCATCGTCCACATTACGTCGCCCGCCGCGCGTAATGTATTTGGCAGGGAAAAAGACGGCACCCACGCAAACGTACACATAACGGCATGGAAGCAGATGACCTGCACCGCCAACTCTTCCGTCTCCGGCGTCAGATGATAGAGTAAAAGCACTTTCCGGCACGAAAGAATCATAATAACAGACACCGCTATCATACAAATATTTGTCAGGCGCATCAGTTTTTTCGTATAATACCTGACCTGTCCGTAATCCCCCGCGCCGATACAATAAGATGTCACAGATAAAATTGCCATGTTGATCGCCATGCCCGGCAGGATATTGAAATTCGCCACCGTACCGCAGACTGCATTTGCGGCAATCGCCGATGTGCCGAAAGTGGATACCAGACTTAAGAGCAGGATTTTTCCCAACTGGAAAAGGCTGTTCTCCAGACCGTTCGGGATTCCGATATACAGGATTTTCTTAATCTGCTCCAAATTAAGCTTCGCGGTCACCCGGTGCTTAAAACAGATCACTTTGTCCGCTCGGAATAGAAGATAAAAAATAATGCCCGCCGCAGTGGTTCTGGACACGGTAGTGGAAATCGCCGCGCCCGCCACTCCCATATTACATCCGAAAATAAGAATGGCATTGCCGATCAGATTCATCAAGTTCATCAGCAACGATATGTACATTGTCGTCTTGGAATCTCCCATGGCTCTGAAAAGCGCAGCACAACCGTTATAAAGCGCCAGCGGGCAGATCGAAAGCCCGGTAATAATCAGATAAGTCGTTGCACTGCTCATGACCTCTGCTTCCACCTGACCGAAAATCGCCCCAAGGATCGTCTTATGCCCGCCGAGCAACACGACTGTGGTAACTACCGAAGCATACACCAAAAAAAGAACCATCTGCCACGCAGACCGTCCCGCTGCCTCTTCGTTGCGCTGCCCCAGAGCATGTCCGGCAACAACGGCGCCGCCGGTAGCCAGCGCCGCAAAAACCTGAATAATCAGAATATTAATATTATCCACCAGAGAAACACCCGATACCGCCGCTTCTCCCACGCCGGAGATCATGACAGTATCCAGCATACCGACCAAGATAGCCAGAAGCTGCTCCATGATCAAGGGCAGAATCAATTTCTTAAGATCAGCATTACTATAGAACGTTCCCTGTACTTCTTCCTTCGTGTGCATCGTCCGTCACTGTCCTCACATAGATTATGAACCTTATTCTATGCCTATTCATCATCAATGTAAAGTACCTTCCCTATGTTGTACAGCACGTTCAGCCGGAAACACTTCCTGCAGTGTTACGAAATCATGCGGTTCTAGCATACATGCTGGTGCAGATATTTCTCTCTGGTCGCTAATCCCCCGCGGATATGCCTCTCTGATTTATTGACATCCAGCACTTTCCTGGCTTCTGCTGCCAGTGACGGGTTTAACTGTATCAGGCGGTCTGTTACGTCTTTATGTACCGTACTCTTACTAATCCCAAACTCCTTCGCAGTCTGTCTCACCGTAGCATTATTCTCAATGATATAATTGGCAATCTGGATTGCACGTTCCTCAATATAATCTTTCAAAAGGAAACCCCTCAGAACACTTTTTTACATTGTATGAAGTGGTTTGAGGGGTTATGACTGTTTGTTACTTCAAAGGTTATCCTTATTCAAAGGAATAATTCTTTAATTTTCAATAACTTTACCTCCGATCATTACGTGTTGGCCATCCAGCACTGATTCAGCTAAAACGTGCATCATCATCCATTATCCCGTATGCCCCTGACCGGAGAGTTGTTATCTTCCCTGTCGGCTCCAGTTTATACCACGTGTCACTACTAAACGAGCTGCCGAGATAGCGCATACATACAAGCAGAGATGCATATTCGTCAGGAATTTGATCGTGCTCCTTTACAGTATAAATACTCTCTATCTTTTCAGACCAGCTAAAATTTCTGGCATCGGCGGTGCGGCAGATATATGTATACCCACTGCTTGGACTGGAAATATGTCTGGCAGATATTTCAAGAGTATCACGCAACTTTTCACACAGTTCATAACTCAGTTCAGTTCTTCCATATGGTGATCCGACCACCGCACTTCCACTACCAGTCAAGAACCCGAATCGTTGATATTTATAGCCATTCCCTATATCTTTCTTCACATGTTCAACTTCTTCTTTATCTGCAGGCATCTCCATTTCCGGACTATAACCAGGGTCATAGATCTTATAGAGCCGCCGTGCGCCACGAACAATATAACATCCTACCCTAAAGGTAACTGCCCACAATTCTCCCGGTTGTAGTTCCTCTTCCGTAAGTTTCTGTTCATTTGTATCAACGCACCACGCATCAGTAAAGACAACGGAATGGCTCCAATGTTTCTGAATTGTTTCCCTGTCTTCCTTGTTTACTATCTTTGGGTATGATTCCATTTCTTGCTCCTGTTTTTCAGTAAATACCTGCTTCAATCTCTCATTGACATCTGATGCTTTCCCCGCATTTATTTCTTTCCTCCGTAAAAAATCGATGGCTTCCTCCATCATTTTATCCGCAGCTTCTTTTAATCCATAAACAGCTTCTTCTATCTGTTCAAACCCTGTTTTCATAAAACGCTCACTCCTTCCATATTTTATTTTACAAAAGAATATATATCCAGATGCCTATCTTATACAATCCCGCACTTGATATCTGCTATTTCCATTCTACAGATCACTAATATCAGATATTTTCCAGCAAGAGGATATCACAGGATAAACTGCATACCATGACATTCAGCCTACTCTATTCAAACAAGTGAACTTGGAAAATGCTGATATAGCTTGGCAAAATATACTATTCGTGAAGAAAGAAAAGGAGCCGTTCAAGCTCCTTCCCAGTCTACTACCATATATTCCCATCAAAATTATATCCTAGATTACTATACGCAACTATAAGTTATAATTAGGAATCAAACTACTTTTTTTAAAAAAAGAGTCTTGATATTTATTATTTTCTTTTAGTTTGAAGCCATTATTTGATTCCTCTTTTAGTATACTACGCACCACATGAATTGCGAATCAAACTATAAACACATAATAAATATCTTATCATCCTTCATAACCTTTTGGGTACTTAATATCAATAATGGGACGATCATCTGGGCATGTTATCTTTACACGCATAATTTGCTCATGGCATACCTTAAGCTGTGACCTGATATCTTCGAGTTCAAACAGACTTTGCGGCACAATATACCTCTCGCTCCCTACTCTGAGAAGTTCAATATACCATTCCACCATTTTTAATTTACCCAGACAATAACTGGATATCATCTGCTTGTCGTTATAATCGCGGATTGCCTCGGTTTCAATTTGAATATAAGACACCGTATCGTACGAAATTCTTTTCAATTTTTTAGGCTTATTAAACACTTCTTTCTCTCCCCAAATATAAACTTGACTACCTTGTTCTATAATAAAAAAAATATCATAATAACTTTCAAGAACTATTATCTTTTTCAATATAAAAGCCACCAATGTAGCATGATAAATAATACAAATCTTCTCTCTATCTGTACGTAATGTATCTCCTATTCCCCAAATTCATCATCATACTCCCCGAATTCATCCATTTCATTAAACTCACCACGTTGTGCCTCTCTCTTTTGCAATCCTTCAGCTTGTAATCGCTTCATTTCATTTTGCTCCCTTTTCATTTGATACATTTCAGCTTGAAAAAGTATTGTATCTGCATTTCTTCTCACTTCATCCGCCGATATAGAATACTTTCTCTCTAATTCTTCATCATTCATTTCAACAGCATCTCTTCTTACTTCGTCTGCCGTCCGGGAATACTTTCTCCCTAATTCCGCATCACTCATTTCAACTGCATCTCTTCTTATCATTTTAGCTGATTTGAAATGCCTCTTTTCTATTTCCTCATCACTCATTCTATCAATATTTCTTGCATTGGTTCTTGCCAATTCAGTCATAATATCGCATGATTTATCAACCACTTTACCTAAAGCATCCCAAAATCCCATATCCTACTTTCCTCTCTCCTTTAACATAGGGAATAGCCATTTGCACAAAGTAAATAAACTATCCCCTACTTTCTTTGTTTTTTAGCTTCTTTCCCATCTAGGTCCATGTTCCATATTAGGATTCCCACTTGGATGAGACTTGCACTTTCCACTTACAATAGGCCTAAAGTTCGGCGGTGCACCAGTGGATGTAGTGTGGCTACCGCCCCTTGCACCACACCATTGACAAACTGCAGTGTATCTTTGTGATTGTGCCATTACTTTTTCCTCCTTCCTTTTAAGAACTTTAGCAACATTTTTTTCTGAACATTCTTCCACTTTAGCTATTTACTAAATATATTATCCTCATAACCTCTTTCTGTCAATACAAATACCCCTTTTAGATTATTTTAGTCTTTTTTATGGACATCATAAAATAAAGTAAGAGGTGATCACATGGACTATAAGAGGTTAGGTGAAAGAATAAGGGAAGAACGCCGTCGTTTAAACCTTACACAAGCCCAGCTTGCAGAAGATATTGACATATCGGATACCTATATGGGTGCCATTGAGCGCGGGGAACGCAGCCTCACGCTTGACACCCTTGTAAGACTTGTTAACAGGCTTGGTGTTACTGTCGATTACATGCTGTCTGATTCCGTATCCGATAATGATTCCAATATCATGGAACAATTCAAGCAGATCATTGACCGCCAGCCATTGGAACGCAAACAGATGGCAGTCAATGTTTTACGGGCTATCTTTTCTTATTTTGAAAAAGAGGCCAATTAGCAGTTTATTCTAAATTTATCCTACCGGCACGAAGCTCTCTCACAAAGTCAATATCTTCAAGCAGCCGTTTTACAGCTATATTGACAAGCTGCCCGGTAGACACGGAATATTCAGCGGATAGGGTATGAAGCCTATCATACAGCATGGGGTTTGTGATCCGAACTACGAAATCTTCTCCAAAACTGCTTTCAATATTGGTATTTTTTTCTTCAATAATCATTTCTAAAATCTCCTTTGCAAAAATAGGTGCTTCCTTAGGCTGATCGTACAGGGGCTTTATTGTATTGCCCTGTGCATTTAAATGAGGCAGACATAAAGTTCTTCCATATCATCCAGTTTCGTGCAAGCTAATCTGACTTGATCTTTCCTGCCATCAGCCGGGAAGCCATGTACCAGATGGAAGTTCTGTCCATTTACTTCAAGCTCCATGGAAATCGGCAAGCTGATGAGAACCGAAACAACCTGATCCCTTTTTTCGCCAGTAAGTGCCATCAGCTCATGATTCCCTAAAATCATATGGGCATTGGGGCGCTCCATGACGTCCTTGAGTATTTTTATTCCGTCCGGTCCTCTGTCAATAACATCCCCAATGACATAAAGCCCATCCTCATCCGATAAATGGATAAGTTCCAACATATCCTCATACTTCTCAAAGTTTCCGTGGATATCCGAAATTACATACGTCATATAACCTCTCCTTTCTTCATGAATCCCTATGGCATCACTGTACAAGGAATACCTTTATATCGAGATAAGAATATATATCCAAATATATTCTTCATACGGTCTTTACTTCGTGCATATAAAATATTTCTCTCCTGTTAACCCTTATCCTGATTATCATTATAATAGGACTTTTGTAAAAAAGTTCACCTGCCAGCAGACATTTGTATTTTAAAATCACTTCACTTGATGCATGATTTTTTCTCAAAATCTTGCCGCACTATGCAGGATTCTGTATAATTGAAATATGTGAAATCAGAGTTTAAAGGAGACAAACCATGGCTCAAGAAAAAATTAGTACCTATATTAATTCTTTAAGGGATCCGGGATTTTTTAGGGAGAAGGCTTCAAGCGCTTCATTAGAGGAAGACTTAAAAGCCACAAAAGAAATTGGTGTCTATCTGAAGAAAAATAAAGAAAGTATGATTCCACATAACCTTCCCATACATTTAGATATGCTGCTTGCGAAAAAGGGGATCAGCAAGCCCGAAGTTGTCCGTGATTCGCACCTCGATCGGAAATATATATATCAAATTTTTTCGGGAGAAAAAAATCCTTCGCGGGACAAACTGATTGCCTTGGCTTTCGGTCTGCACCTTTCTGATGAGGAAACCCAGACAATGCTAAAAGTGTCAGGGAATCGGGAATTATATGTAAGAGACGAACGTGATGCCATCATCCTGTTTGCCTTACAGAAAAAAAAGGATATTTGGGAAACCAACAAATTATTGTTCGACCATAACTTTACTGCTCTAGGCGCCCCGAAGGATTAAACCCTTTACACACCAACACATTTCATGAGGTGGATTATCAGATATAAAATTATGCCGCAAGGACACTTTGATACCTTTTCATGTATCTGAATCCTTACGGCATAAATTTTTATCCGGCTGGCCTGACTATTTTTTCAGAATAAACTTTTCTCCTTCATAGACCCGTACCGGATTCCCCCTGACGATACGGGTATGCTCTCTCCATGCGGCATTGACCTGTTTTGCCTCCTGCTCTTTCTGTAAATCCGCAAGTTTTTCCTGCAGCTTTTCCATTGCACGCTGCTTATTCTGGAACTGGCTCCGTTCCTCGGTAGACTGCGATACAAAACCTGTCGGGATATGTATAATCCGTACCCCGGTTTCTACTTTATTTACATTCTGTCCGCCTTTACCACCACAGTGAAATTTTTCTATACGGTATTCTTTATCTGCCACAATCTCGCCTTGTTCCGGGATAATGCTCACATCCACATACCAGTTTTTTCTTTTGTGGTTCTTTCTGAACGGACTTTTACATATCCACAATACCGTACCCTCAAGACCACTCATATCATGTCCTGTCCGAAAACGGATAGAATCAAAGCAGCCTTTTTCATAACCTTTAGTATCCGATAGTATTTCCAAATCGCCATATTCCCTTTTTAATGCTTCATATAGTTTTGCGACCGCCAGCTGACATTCGGACGGTCCCTGTCCCGCACTGATCTGCACTATCATAAATGAATTT
Source organism: Lachnospiraceae bacterium (assembly GCA_014804365.1). Classification (GTDB taxonomy): domain Bacteria; phylum Bacillota; class Clostridia; order Lachnospirales; family Lachnospiraceae; genus UBA3282. The sequence goes on along the minus strand of JAAUZX010000012.1, from coordinate 17,198 downwards.
CCTCCCACTTACTTCTTGCTTTTTACTTTTTGCTTCCTGCCTTGAAATTATAGACAGGCTTTAATACTTCTGTGATTTCAACGGTATCTTTGATCTGTTCTGCGATCTCTGTCAAGGAACGGTATGCAAAAGGCGCCTCATCTAATGTGTCTGCCCCTACACAACTGCTGTAAATACCCTTCATTTCCTTTTTGAACTCCGATACCGTATGCCGGTTCTTCACATCCTCACGCTTTAGTCTCCTGCCGGAGCCATGCGGCGCTGAATAATTCCATCTGGCATTGCCTTTTCCAATTCCTAAAATAACTCCATCCTTCATGTTCGCCGGAATGATTACACGCTCTCCCTTCCTTGCGGAAATGGAACCCTTATGAAGTATTCCGGAATCGTCCAGATAATTATGTGCTACTGAGAACTGCTCAACATCTTTCCACTTCATCCCTTTTAGGATTTCCCGGACAATGATCTGCCTGTTCCACTCGGCATACCACTGAATGATCTGAACATCCTCCAGATAAGCCGCCTTATGTTCTCCCTCCAGATAACTCATGTAATAGGGTATTTCTTTAAACTGTTCTTTCAGGCAGGTACTTGCAAGTTTTGTATAATATTCCGCCACTTCCTCACCCAGATGTCTGCTCCCTGTATGCACCACGAGGTACAGACTGCCGTCAGTGCCTTTATCCAGTTCTATGAAATGGTTACCGCCGCCAAGCGTACCAAGACTTCTCTCCGCTTTCTGCCTGTTGATATGGCGGATACAGTGAAGTTCTTCGTAGGAAAATTCCGCCGCCATGTGATGGGGTACCTTGCGGATGACAAATCCTGACGGTACATTTTCCCGGATGACCCTGTCTAGCTTCTGGAACTCTGCGTTATTCTTATTCAGTTTTACACAGGTCATGCCACAGCCTATATCCACGCCCAAAAGCTGCGGGAGCACTTTATCCGTGACTGTCATGGAAAGACCGATTGGGGCAATCTTCCCCGGATGGATGTCGGGCATCATACAGATTGTACTGCCCTCTGCGATTTTGTTATCGCATATCATTTTTACTTGTGCTTCTGCATACTCTTCCACGTCATCTGTGAAGATTTTTGCTTCGGCATAAATACCTTTTACTGTTTTCATAATTTATATCTTTTCCCTTTCTCTGTAAAAATGGGCGCAAAAAAAGCACCCCAAAGGTGCCGGCTGCAAATCCTCTTTCTATACAGCTTACAGAACAACAGAAAATATTTATATAGTCTTCTATTGTCATAAATAAAACAAAACTATCTGTAATACGAAAGGAGCGCCGTACCTTTATTTGTCAATTTCTTAATTCTGTTTTGGATTGTTGTATTGTTCTGCATGGTAAGCCCTTCTTTCAATAATCAATTCATATCACTAACGGAAAAATAATAACATAAGAATTCGTAATTGACAAGCAATCATTTCTATTATTTACAACTCAAAAAATCGTTATAATAATCCTTGGTAAGCATAGTTCCATTATAACATGGAACGGAGAAAAGGTGGTTGATGACAGCCGTCTTTTTTCTTTTTTAGGGAAGAAATTTCAGGGGACGATGTGAGTCGTATGAACCACATCGTCCCCTGTTTTGGACTATCTATTTCCCGACAGCCCCTCATCTTACTATATGCACTTCATAAATACAAGCTTTTATTCCTTTCGTTTAATGTTGAAAACTTCAAATAATCACTTTACTTTATTGCATTTCCCCATTCAATTGTATCTTTATCTGTCCATGTTGAAAATAAAAATTTATCAAACGCGCAGAACTCTGTCATAGTATACTGAAATTGCCTATCTACACGATATTCACCAATGTTAGTAATTAATCCTGTTCTACTAAGTCGTAAATCGTACGCGCGGTCTCGATAAACATATCCTAACTGCTTATACATAGAATAATTGAAAGAATCATTAATTTTTATATGTTCACAAACAGTAGAATACTTTTTGTGAGCTTGGTATGACGCAAATAATGCTAAATTTATCGCTGCATATGCAAATACTTCATCACTGACTCGCTTAGAGAAATATGCGATACCATCATATCCTAATTCTCTACATGCTAGCATTATGCTTTGAGACACAATATATTCCGATTTAAATATTCGCCCACTATCCCTGACTGTATATGACGTTGCCATCATTAAAATAATTAGCTTTAACCAACAATGTACTTTTGACTCCTCAAATTCATTAAGCTTTCCCCAATTTCTCATCATTACTGCCAAATTAAAAATCTTTTGACTTCCATCTAACACAACTGGCGCTACATTAAATTTGTGTTCTGGCGGACATCCCAATTCAATCCAACATGCATATGAGCTATTTCCTAAATATAAGCTCGGAATTCCCGGAATACTAAATCTATAATTTCCAGTTTTTCCACGCATCGAAAGTGGTAAATGCAACATATCTTTTTCTTTGTATGTAAGAACATCATCACTTAATCTAGCTCTAAACAACTGGATTTCTGTTTCCTTAGTACCCGGAAATGCATCTGAATTTATAATAGTATTTACTGCAAGAGTATTTTCTGCACAACCTTTAACTAAATTCTTGATTACATTATGAGCTTTAGAAATTCTCCCATCGTAATACATATTAACAGATTCTTTGATTTTTTGAGAATATTTTGTTATTATCTTAAGACTTTGCTCGTCTGCTCCAGCATTCTTTGCCGCTTCAAGTAGAATGCGGTATTTTTTACTTAGGTCTTTATAGTAATCCTCATCTTTTTCCACCGCATATGGTGCATACAATTCCTTTACAATAAAGTGTTCCACCCAAGTTAATTTTGCCATTGATCATATTTTCTCCTTCGCGTAAAGTCATCACTTCTACATTATATTTCCGTTTTCTTAATTTACTTGCTATTTGTAAATAATAGAACACATCGTTTCTAATGCTGCAATCAGATCCCGAAGTTCACTCGTTTTCAACTCATCTATAGAATAATTTTCCATTAACTGTACTAAATATTCTTCTTTAGACAGTTTCTTCTTATGCGTATATTTATTTAATTCATTTCTTCCTTCAAAGAACTTCTCCACATTGTCATCACAAGATATACACTTCTGAAACCCTTTCCATTTTGCTTCATACATTGCTTTATATTTTTCTCGTGCCTCATCTTCAGTCACTTTAAACTTATCTTCAAAATTTTCAAGCAAATGCTTTGGTTGATACCAGTTAGCTATTTGCTGTCTATCTGCTTTCGTTACTGCATTAGAGTAGAAATGATTATATTGACATTCATAACACTTAATCATATTGCCAAGTAGAGCACTATCTATTCCCGTATTCTTCAAGAACATTTCATTTATGAAATACCCCTCTATTGAATATTTAGGTGCTATAAATATTGATTCCTTTATATTTTCGATTTGCTCTTGAGACAGATTTCGTCCAATTTTTACAATATCGGTTAATAATTCACTTTTTCGTTGTTCTACATTCATTCCGTCAGAATCTCGAATAATTAGAAATGGAATATTAAATCTATTATTAATCAGTAATTCCGCATTAGCAAAAAATTTCAAATTTTCACAATTTCCTGTAATTAATACATTAATTTCATCACTTGAGCCTGAATGTATTTTATTTAAAATACACTCAATTACCGCTTTATCATCTTGCCCTTCTACGAAAATTATCCCTTTGTTAACTAATATATCATCTGCACGAATTCCTAATTCTTGAATCACTTCTGAAATTGTAATATCAGAAATTGTCGCCTCGCCAGCTTCTCTTTTCACTAATTTAATTTGATTTCCTTCCATCTTTCCAACAGTAATCGGAGAATGTGATGAAAAGATAACCTGATTATTTGCGGAAATCATGAGCAATGTATCTATCATTTTTCTCTGAAGAGACGGATGCAAATATACTTCTGGCTCTTCTATAATTAAAATATACTCCGTCTTTTTCTGTGCAAGTTCAACATAAGCCTCCAAAATAGAAAGTATGATCATACTTTGATATCCCGTTCCACAGCTTAGTATATCACTTTCTATATTTGTACTTTTATCTAGAATTTTAGTATAGTATGTTGTTCCTTTAGAGATATTAACATCCGAACTTACAATAACTTCAAAATCATTTACCCCTATAGCTTCATTGTAATATTCTGTGATACTACTTGAGATAGATTGACAACGCTTAGCACTCTCTTCTGCAATTATTTCATTAAGTTGTCTATATGATACAGTCTCATTACCAGCAATCGAAATATTTGTTGCCATATCATCATCGAGCATTGCAATCAACTCTTTTAAATACGAATTAGCTCCGGCAGTACTTTCATTTTTAGGATCTCTAATTGCTGGAATAACTTTAAGAATCGGCAATACTTTCTTCAAATCAGCTTCCTTTATTTCTTTTACTGAATCCGCATCTATATAATACTTCGTTCCTATCCTGTCAGTATTAGTCACAACCAACTTAACACACATAACACTATCAACAATTTGATATATTTCTTTTGCCTCTGCCAATTTCTGTTCTCGTGTTTCTTCCACCTTTTTCCATGCATTTTCAACTTTAGTTTCGCCAGCATTTTCATCTTGTAATTTTTTTGCCTTTTCAACCAGCCTATAAATCACATCTTCAAAAAGTTTATCTTCCAAATACTCGTCGGTTACTCCATTAAACCAAATAGTAATCTCAATATTATCATGTGTTCCCTTATGGAAATCACTTCTGAGAACAGTCTTTTTAGCAGATGGAAAAACACACTGTATGGCATCTAAAATTGCTGATTTTCCCGCATTATTTTGACCAATAAAAGCCATAATTCTGTCATCAATAATGATTTCACCAGAATCTTTAATTGATTTGTAGTTTTTAATATTTAACTTTACTATATTCATTTCCTCTCTCCTTAAAATTGTTTTTGCATTTCCTCTGGCAAATACTTCGTTAGCTCCTCCACTAACTCATACACCTTCGTTCCCGGCGCAATCTCCGCTGGCATTTTTCCCTTACCCTCTTTCACAATCCGCTTCGCATATCGAATTGCCAACTTCGGATTCCCATATTCCAATAGAACATCAAAAATATTCTCCATATTTTTCTGATACCTGCCAATATTCAGTTCTGCAAATTTATCGTTCAAAAATCTAACGTAATCCGTTCGATGATTATTCGAAATATAATACGCAAAATGTAATATAAACCAAAACTCTATACACTCATTACTCCACGCCGCATGATACTGCAATTCCGGATTTTCTAAATTAAGCTTGTCCGCCCGTTCTGCTACACCATTAAAATCCTTTGCCGGAAAACTATCCTTATCATACACGCACCAAACCTGTCCTCTATCAATCCCATTCTTGCGGACATATCGTTCTGCCATGCCAATTACGCGCATTGTCTCTGCAGCACAAGGCTCGATTTCAATTAAAACCATATCCTTATAAATCGGATTATCCTCTATCAGCCGTTTAAAACCTTCAAAATAAAGTGGTTCAGTTTGCTCTCCCTCGCAAAAGATATAATAACGGTATTCCTTTTTCTCCAAATATTCCTTACGCCTCTGTCTCCTCCACTGTGTAGTCCCGACTTTCTTAGGCATTGATATCACTCCAATCTATAATCGTTTTCAGATATGGATCTGCGCCATATTTGCCCTCTAAGTATTGCTTATCATATTTCGCATCCATGCGAACGGATTCACCCTTTTGATTCTTAAACTCAACCAAAGAATAAAGTTTAGAATTCTGCTCCTTACCCTTTGCCACAAACCAAATTTCATCCCGGCGAAATATATCATTATTCATGGTCGATAGATCATGTGAAGTAAAAATCAACTGTGCTCCATTCTTATTAATTTCCATATTAGTAAACAACATAATTACATAGCGCAACAATACCGGATGAATTTTTGCATCTAACTCATCAATTACTAATGTTGTTCCGACAACAAGACTTCTGGCAATAAAAGGCAGTAATCCAAATAACTTTTTTGTTCCACTGGATTCCTCTGATAAAGTTAATTCTGTACTATATCCATTTACCGTATGCTTTGTATAAACTTCTATGCGGTTTTCTTCTTTTTCTTCAATACGGAAGTCCTCAATATCCAAATCCATCTCACGAATCATATCGAGCACAAGCTTTTTAACCTCTTCCGTCTTAGCTATAGCAGTTCTCAATTCCTGTCTTGGATTTCCATAATTTAAGAAATCAATAGACTCCTCAAACCATTTAATCACATCAGAAATTACCTCATTCTTTTTATAAGTAATTCCCAGATAAGATAGCAATGGCAAGTTTCCTGAAATTCCTTCACTAATTTTGATTTTACCAAATACACCCTTTAGCTCAACTTGATTTCCGTTCCTTACAAAGAGTGCTGAACGCCTTCCGGTATCTAACTTTATCCGATCCAAACTCTCATAAACAACAAGATCCTGTTTCACATGCAGGATATAACGGTATTCTGCAATCCTAGTCGTGAAGAATACTTCAAATTCCGTCGGCTCGTGTTTTGTTTCTTCTGAAAAAGCAAACGGTTCCACCGGAATCTTCCTTGCTTTATATTCGCACTCCGACTTATCGCAGGTTGCACACAGAGGTCTTAAAACCTTTGCATCCAGAGTATGCAACGCCTCCAATACATTTGATTTACCACCGCCATTAGGTCCATAAATAACAGATACCGGCAAAAAGTTTTCACCAGCTTCCGTTTGAATGATTCTATCCCTATGTTCCATGATAGCTGTGGCTTGCATATCAAAAGTCATCTCTTCACGGATACTTTTATAGTTTTTCACGGTAAATTGGCATAACATAGCTTCTACCTCCATCATGTATCTACATTATACACTGTTTCTACATTTTGTAAACTATATTTGAGATTTTTTCTCATATTATATATTCAAGTTTTGTCAAAATTTATATTACTTTGTTAATGGGTTACCAGTTTCTCTTTTTTGATAAATCAGCTATAATGAAACCATCAAAAGAACAGGAGATTTTCATGACAACATTAGAATATAACCAAATCAAAGAAGTTTTCAAACCTGCAAAATTAGTTAATAAATTGCAGAAGATAAATAATGACATTTGCGATATTACTAACATATTATTTGAAGTTCCTTTCAACATGGAAAATGCTCGCCAAAAAGTAATATCTATCAACACTGAACACCCGGAAAATCGTTTATTCTTCTCCTTGATATATCCTCCCAGTGGCGAAGTTATTCCCATTTGCATCGCTTCTTCAGACAATTTAAAACAAGATTTAGATTGGAAAAAATCCTATCTTTCTGTTAAAGCCACTGCAAAAACATTAGATGAAGTTGTTCAGCAATTAAAATCCTTATATAACACTAATCTATAAAGATACATGGTCGCAGAAATCATGTGATTCCAGCGACCTCGGTTTTTTCTTCCTTCAATTCTCTTATTTCATAAAAGTGTACCGCATTGAACATCACTGCCCACCGCAATACACTTTATAATTCTGAAAATATCTCTAATGCAATACACATTAACATCTGTCAATCAATCAACGGTGTAATCTCCGGCATAAGAACATTCTTAAACTCATCAATCATCAGTTTCCTGAATTTGAATTTAGGCAGCGCATTTTCGTTTTCTACCTTATAGGCAGCATAATCTGCACTGTCTTTTAATTTATTTTCGTTGGCCAGTTCACCGTCACTGAAATGAAAAGCTTCATACTTGACATCTTCAAAATCCAGATACCATTTTTCAGCATAGCCCCTGATTTCCTCATCAATAACAGCATAGCGCATCTGGTTGATAATCACAGAGATATCCTGTCCCAGAAATCTTTCTCTGTCTGTTTCAATATCATACACAACCTGTGTAAGCAGCGAACTCAGTTTTGGATTATCGCCCGCAAATTCTGCTATAATCTCCCTAATGGTTCTTATTCTGATTTCAAATTCAGCCTCGTCAAAATCATTTTCAGTCTGATCTAAGGAATCCACAAATCCCTGCAGCAACTCCACAATATACTCAAAATCAATCCTTAGCTTGCTGTATGCCACTAAATCATAATCATCCCATACAGGCTCTTCATCAGGAGCGGGATCATTGTCCGGCCTTTTAAGCTCTTCCATCACATTTTTATACATTGCGGCATAGTCTTCATAGTCGCTTTCGGAAAATCCAAACTCATCAAGTACATGTGGCTCATATACCGAGAATGATTTCAGGTGTGCAAAGTCATGATCCAAAGCCCTGAAAAGATGCACAAACGCCTTCTTTTGTTTTCTAGAAAGCCCTGCTATGTCTTCGGATGTCTGCGCCAGATTACGGATCGTTTTAAGGGATATGGAAAAGAATGTCTTCACATCATCCCAATCCTCTGCAATAGGATTTCCATCACCTCCGCGCGAATATAGCCTGAGCGCCATATTGATTGCATCTTTATATTCTTTTGGAGCCTGAAATGTTACAATCTGCCCATACTGTTTATTATTATCAAATAATCTGTTAGTACGTGAAAACGCTTGAATGATATTCTGTGGAGCCATGGGCTGCCTGTCAATAAACAAGGTAGACAGACATGGTGCGTCAAATCCGGTTAAAAGCCGATCAACCACAATCACTAAGTCAAGCTGCTGCCCCCGATCCAAATATTTTTTCTCTTTTCTTGCCAAACGCTCATTGAGATTACTGTTGTAGGTATTAATGGCATCAATCTTATAGCTGCTCCCAAACATTTCACAATAATCTTTTAATGATTCTTTCATTTTATCCTGATTCACAGTGGAAGCTTCTTCATTTTCCGACAGCGAATAGGTTATGGCAAACTTAGGGAAATCAGGCAACGCTTTATGCACGGTATCGCTGATCTTAAGCTCATCCTTCCCTTCTTTCACCTTTTTCAGCAAATCGTAATACTTCTGTGCCCTTTCTATCGAATTGGTCGTCAGTATCGCCTCATAGGTTCTGCCCTTATCATTGTTCATTCCAAATTTGTCATATGATTGATTCAGGATAACATTTAAAACCTTCCGCATATGCTCTTCGGTTTCATATACCTTCTTAGCATCATCGGCGCTTAAATCCTTTGCCCCAAGATTCTCCACCATGAACCCCAAGACCGCTTCATCATGGATGGCCTCTTTAATGGTATAACTATGCAGGCACTCTCCATACAACTGCTCTGTGGTCTGAGGCAGATCCCCCTTCTGTCCATAGCTGTTTTCCTCAAAAATAGGCGTCCCCGTAAAACCATACCATAATGAGTTGGCAAAAAACCTTTCAAGATCTCTTTTTGTTTGAGGCGTTATAGCCCTGTGGCATTCATCTACCACAAAAGCAACCTTTAAGGATTTAATCTTTTCATACTGCCTAGTTCCTTCCCTCAGGCGCCGATTTACCATAATCTGCATTTTCTGTCTGGTGGTCACTATCATCTGGCGGTTTCCATCAGCCATCTTCTCTATAAGTGAATCAACATATTCAGTATCATCAACATCTATCGTATCATTATACGCATATGATTGGAAATCCATTTTAGTCTGTAGATCAAGATCCTTCCTATCAATAAGAAATACTGTTTTCTCAATTGCCGGAATGTCCATCAACAGATTTCTTGTAGCTTTATAGGAAGTCATAGTCTTCCCCGAACCTGTCGTATGCCAAATAAAGCCGGATTTACCCTGCTTCGAAGCAGCCCGCATTGCTTCAATCGCATGAATCTGATATGGGCGCAATATCAAAAGTTTCTTTTTATCATTGTCAAGAACCGTGTATCTGGCAATCATCTCATGCGCTTCCGGTATCTTAAGGACTGCACTGGCAAACTCAATATAATCGCAGACAGGATGATTTTCCTCGTCAAGCCACCCTGTGATAAATTTCTTGTTTAATTCCGTATCCCTTGCGGCAGAAAAATACTTTGTATCAACGGCATTGCTCACAACAAACATCTGTACATTTGAAAAGATACCGTGAAACTTACCCTCCGTAATGTATTTTTTAATCTGGCGGTAGGCATCCATATAGGAATGCTCTTTATTTTTCAGCTCAATATGGATTAAGGGAATCCCATTGATCAGGAGCGTCACATCAAAACGCCTGTCCCTGTCTCCCTCCACATCTTCCGACTTAAAAGCCTGATATTGGTTGATCACCTCATATACACTTGACCCACCTGCCACATGCTCATTATTAATTACGACAAGATGCAATGTTTCATTTCCACGCTGGACATGGACATATACCTTACCGTTTTCTCCCACTAACCATTTCCCGGCATCGTAGAAAGAAGCGTGCGATAAATCATTCTTGATCTTTGCAAACTCGGAATCGCTGAGAGGAACATCGTTAAGTTTAGCCTTGTTATTCTGTTCAAGGATATATTTAAAATTATTCCATAACTGTTCCTCTGTTCTAATATCGGGTCTGTATGTCCATTGAGACTCATCACAGCAGAGCTGGTCTATCAATCTCTTTTCTATTATGGATTCTAATTCTGCCATAAGTTATCCTTTCTGTGGAAACATATTCTGTAGCATGAACTTCTTTACTTCTTTTAGTTGATCATATTTACGTTGGTGGAGGGTAATAAGGTTGTCAAACCCTTTGAAAAACTCACCTATTAGTTTCTGTTCGTCGGTGCTTATTGGAGAATACACTTCAATATTGGCTAAATCATTTGAGTTAATTGCAGGGTAACTTGTGCCTGTGCAATTATCTAAAACAATCTTAACAAAATGCTCATTCTGAACAAGGCTAAGCAGAAACCGTCCATCTACAACGGGGCGCATTTGTGCATATCCTGTTGAAAAAACATAATGTTTATCGGGTTTTTCAAACAAATAATTGTTTTTTTGATATGGACGGACAGTTTGATAAAACAGGTCACCATATTGTGCCAAACGCTGCGCTCTTGAAGGTGCTGTGCGCTTTTCTTCTGTCCTATGCGCTAGCATTTCAGTTCCAACTACCGCTTCCAAATCAACATATTCGAATATGTCGGGAATGTCAGCCTTAGGATTGAATATAGCAAGTGCACCCAACTTACGCTGTTCCCACTCATCAATAAATCCGTTAAATCGAATTTCTGGAATTTTCTTTCCTTTTTGAGGAAACATTTTTTGTAGCATATATTTCTTTAGTTCTTTTGTCTCGTCACATTTACGCTGATGAAGGGTGATAAGGTGGTCGAGGCTTGCAAAATATGCTCCAATTTGTTCCTGCTCCCTTACATTTAGCGGAAATTTTATTATTAAATTCTGTTGAGCTGATATTCCAATATATGGTCTTGTGGACTGAGCTGCTTTTGTCTTTAAATCGTTTTGAAATTCCTCTGAATTAAAATAAGCATACAAGTATTTTTGATTTAATCGGCTCTCATCTTGAATTCTATAGTATGTTACTTGTGGCGTTAATACAGCGTATTCTGTCTTCAACCCTTGAAGAATGGCGACTTCCCCTATTGTTGCTTTATGTGTAATTAAAACATCTCCATCCTTGGCAAACCCCTTATCAAGTTTATTTGCCCTTTCTTTTGTTATATATTTACAATGGTAAACATCCGCTTTTCCATTATGAATATCAGAAGCCATAAGAAACGGAATTCCATCTGAAACATATTCACTCACTGTTGGATGTTTTTCTCCATGATTGCCATCCATTGGAGCTTCTATAATGCCTTCATTTATAAGCCACCTAACCTTACGCTGTTCCCAAGCACCAGTAAACCCTTTGAACCTTACTTTAGGTGTATCTGCCATTATCACACCTCCTTAAGAACGCTGATAAATTCCTCAACAGCATTCCTCGTGTCAGGATTTGCAAAAGTTAATTCCCCAAGCATTTCAAGCAAATCATCATTTCCGGCTTTAATGGCTCTATTTGTCTCCCTTATAACCCCGGAAAGCTGCTTGAGATCCACTTCCGGCTCTTCCTCACTGGTATCTACATATCTGGGAATATTCAGATTATAGTCATTCGCTTTGATATCCTCGAAAGATGCAAGAAAAGACACTTTATCAACAGTTTTTCTGTCATGATATAATTCCAACACTCTGTCGATATGTTCCTCACGCATGACATTCTGCTTCTTCTCTTTTTCATAGAGCTTAGACGCATCAATAAATAGTACATCACGCCCTTCCCTGTGCTTTTTTAATACCACAATGCATGTAGGAATAGAGGTATTATAAAACATATTAGAGGGAAGCCCAATAACCGCATAGATCGAACCATTCTGAAGAAGCGTCTCCCTGATCGCACCTTCCGCCGCGCCTCTAAATAAAACGCCATGCGGAAGGACAATGGCCATCGTACCTGTCTGCTTTAAATGATAGAAACCATGTAATAAAAAGGCATAGTCTGCTTTTGATTTAGGGGCAAGTTTACCCCCATAATCCATAAACCGCTCATCCTGTTTGAATCCCTCTGCGGCAGACCAATTAGCCGAATAAGGCGGATTCATCGTCACAACATCAAACTCAGTCTCTTCATCTGTCGGCCAGTCGGCATCGAGAGTATCTCCATTACGCAAGTGCTGATTTTCGGGCAGGACACCATGCAGAAACATATTCATACGCGCCAGATTATAAGTTGACGGCATGAGCTCCTGACCATAGTATTTAATGTAATCAGGCTCTTTTGAATAATTCCTACAACTAAGCATCAACGAGCCAGACCCCATACACGGATCGTATACCTGTAATCCCTTTTTTCCTTCCTGACCGGATATGGCAATCCTGCAAAGAATCTGTGCAGGTCCATGCGGCGTATAAAATTCTCCGGCCTTTTTGCCTGTTTCAGATGCAAACTGGCCTATCAGATACTCATATGCGTTACCGAGGACATCCCCTTCTGTATGTATAATATCTACACCATCCAATACCTTGATGACTTCCGCAATCGTAGCGCTCTGCTTCTGATCACCCGTACCAAGCCGATTAGAATACAAATCCACATCTGCAAATAAGCCATTGAATAGCTCGTCAGACTCCTCTATCCGATTAAAAGCCGCCTGCAGCTTCTCTCTATTAAAAGAATTATTTTTAGCCGTCTTTAACATGCTTATATAAGTCATGTCGGGATCAAGCGTATAATGCTTTGATTCCTTTATCTCCCCCAACAAATCCTCGGCATCTTCTGATTCTATTGCTTCTTCGTACACGCGTTGCGCTTCTTCAAGGCTATCCGGGCTTTCGTCCTTAAGTAGATCATACACTTTTGCGAGATACGAATCCGACAAATATTTATAAAAAACCAATCCCAAAAGATATGTCTTGTACTCATTTGCATCCATTTTACCCCTGAGTACGTCTGCTCCGCTCCATAGTACCTGTAATAAGTCTTTTCCTTCGGCCATTATTGATTTTCCTCCATTTTATGTAGCAATGCTATTGTAAATTTTCTTATATTCTCTGCCTGCCTTATCATTAAGTCACTCTGTATCATTGACTGCCTGTATAGATTGCCTATTATTCTTTGTTTTTCTAAATCTGGCAGATTAATCTTTAATTCTCCGATAGTTTTAATATTCAGTTTTTTTACGCTCAAAGTTGTTCCCTGATGATACATCTCTATCTGTTGCTCAAAGTCTTCCCCTTCGTTAAATTGATAGCAAAAAAACCAAGGATAGATTTTTCCAGTATCAAAATTACATCGAAGGAAATTTGATGTAATACATTTCACTTCTGTCTGTTCTGAAATCGGAGAACATTTTGATTTTATTAAATTTATGATACAGCCCATACCCTCTTTCGTTGTATTAATACAGTGCAGATCTTTCTCAAAATCCTCTTGACTATATATCTCATCTGCTTGCTCTCTTATTCGTGTAGGGTTTTTACCTAATGTAAACTGTATAATCTCATTTAAGGCTATTGATTCCATTAGATCTCCTTTTGGTAATTGAGTTAAATTACAATATAACTATACTTCTCTCCACTGCAACTGTCAACACGTAATTTAATTAAATTACAAAAACGCCATCTGCAGTACCCATCCGCAAACAGCGTTTTTTTTACCAAACAATGCTCCCCTTCTATAATTATCTATTTACGATATTTATATAATCTTCAATTTTCTGCACGAAATATTTCGCATTTTTAAACTGCTCTTCCGCTTCCACTTTTCCTGCAACATAAAAATCATCATAATCCGACTTTTCCCTACAAAGAGAACTGTCTTTTATGATAACCGCCAATCCTCTATCCAAAATCTCTGTTTTTAAATACTCTTTCGTAAAATATGCTATCACTCCTGAGTGTTTGGATGAATCATATTCTTTCAGAGCATTAGCCGAACGCATTGCATGGAAAACAGCATAATATGATCTGTTCAAAGAAGTCTTATACTGCCCTATCTCCAAATTGCTTTCCGCTGCCGACAGCATTTCTTTGGCTCTTTCCAAACGATATCCTGCCAACTCCTTTAAGCTGCCCTCCATAGAACGACTCCCTCCTCACGAATATTCCGATAAAACGGTAAAACCTTCTCCCATTTCATCATATTGCTTTCCTGTATATCCACGATTGAAAATACTCTTTCATAACGAATATCCATATCGGCGGCCCAGCTGACAAACTGTCTTTTCGTATCATCGTCCATCTGGTTCTTCACAATAATCGCAATATCAATGTCACTCTCATCCGTTGCCTCATTTCTTGCCATCGAACCATATAAAATAATCATAGAAATATTATTTTGAAAGATACTAAGCAATCCCCGTACCAATTCTTCCCTCATATCTGCAGATAACATCTCAGAGTTCCTCCCGAAAACGTTCTATTTTATACTCTTCTTCGAGTATTCCCGATTTGATTATACCCTCAATCTTTTTATTTCACAATAAAAAAGCAAAAAGGATATTTGAAAGATCTTTCGCCTTCCTAATACCCTCATACTATTTTCTATTCTATTACCCACACCACTCTATTTTGTTACTGCCATATGTACCATACTCTTACTAATCCCAAACCCTTTCGCAGTCTGTCTCACCGTAGCATTATTCTCAACGGTATAATTGGCAATATGATTTCTCTCCAAAATCTCCGTCTTCAAATTTCACAAAAAAACTCTTCATTAATCTCCCTTCCCCCGTTCCTTATCCTCATCCAACAACCTCTCAAAATCCTTCCGGCAAACAGGCCGCGAATAATGATACCCCTGCAGCAGCGTAGCATTCAAATCCCCAACAATATCCGCCACTTTACCATCTTCCACACCTTCAATAATAGAATGATATCCCAAGCGCCTGCACATTTCCAGCAGACTGTCAACAATGACATAATCTACGTCGTGTCCCGGCTGCGCAAGTTCCCTGATAAAAGAATGCTCCACTTTAATATAATCCACAGGAAGCCATTTTAACATCTCCATAGAAGCATACGCCGTTCCGAAATCATCCAACGCTATTTTAAAGCCGTGCTCCCGTAGCCTGCCAAACATGGCCGCAAGTTCTTTCGGTGCTTCTACCTGGCAGCTTTCCGTAAGCTCTATAATGATATATTTGGGATTAACTCCATACTTTTCCGCACAGGAAATCGCTCTTTCCTCAAAGGTCTCGTCTAAAAGCTGCTGATAAGATACATTAAAGCTTACTTGCAGTTCTCCGTATATATCGCGCCATGCCGTCTGCTGCCTGATCGCCTGCTCCATAACCCAGAAGCCTACTTCATTAATATCGCCGTAATCCTCTAAAACCTTAATAAACTCCATCGGATAGGAATCTTTAATTCTTTCACCTTTCCAGCGCAGAAGACATTCACAGCCTGCAATCGTACCGACAGCCGGATTAATGAACGGCTGGAAGAACAATTCAAACCCTTTAAATTCATTTTTAATGGACTGCTTGAGATCTTCCCGCAAAACCAGTCCTCTCTCATGTTTTTCGGCAATCTCTTCCGAGAAAAAAACGAGGTTTCCTCTCCGGTTGTTCTTGGCATACTCCAGCGAGTGTTCCAGTTTATTGATAAGAACTTCTCTGCTGTCCGCATCCTGAGGAAACAGCACTCCGCCGGCCGATATGGAAATTCCAACCTTCCGCCCGTCTTCTAATTTCAAAACATCTGCTTCCCCACATATTTTCTCATAAAAATCCGTCACTTCCTGCAGATTTGAGCCAAAGGCAAGAACAAGGAATTCATCTCCGCTAAACCGCAGTACTTTCCATCCGGGATTACATAAACCGCTTATCTCCCTCGAAAATTTGATTAAAATCTCATCCCCGGTGTTATATCCGTAGTTACTTATAATTTTCCGGAATCCATCCATACCGATCAACAGAGCCATTCCGGACTGTGAAGCAAAGTCGAAATAGTGCATCTCCTGCGTTGTCAAAAGTCCGGTTAGAGAATCGTATTTGCTCTGCCCGTCTATTCTTGTCATAAGTCCTGCAAAAATGATAGGATTTCCTTCCGCATCCCTGATCACGCTGCCCTTGCATTCCACCCACACATATGTACCCGCTGCATTCCTCGCTCTGTATTGGCAGTCATGATATTTCTTTTTGCCGGAGAACACACCTGTGATATCCTCCGTATAAACCGTCAAGTCATCCGGATATATATGCCTCGCCCATACATTCGCCGCATCTTTCAGGTATTCCCCCTCCAACCCGAAATAATCCACAGCTGCTTTGGACCAGCGGGAAATATCTGTCTTCATATCACATACATAGATGTAAACATTATCAGATGCAGACGCAAACGCTTCAAACAATTCATTATTGAAAACATCACTCATACTAATCCCCACACCTCTCTAGCTTTACAACCTGATTTTTCCGGCTACTATTGCCATATCCATGATAGTGACATGTATTTCCACTGCCTGAACCCATGGATTTGAAATTGTTTCTTGTCCTTCTACTTATTATGTATCCATAACTTTTTCACAATATATTATAGTTGTTCTTTATTGTTTTGGCAATCTATGACATTTTTCTATTTTGTCTAATAATTGAGGTTCCGGCTCCCAATAAGTCTGCAACATGAAAAAGTGCAGTGCTCCGAATCACTTCGAAGTTCTGCACTTAGTAATCACAAACACCTCCCTACAACTCATTAACCGTCTCCGTAATCGCCATCTCCCTGATCCTCCTCGCCGGAGCATGCACCGCCGCGGCACATGCCAATACGAAAATGAGCAAAACAATTATAATCGGCTCAAACGGAATCGACCATGTTCCTCCGAAGTGCGAATAAATCAGCTTGTTCATTA
>JAAUZX010000011.1 GCA_014804365.1 Lachnospiraceae bacterium | reverse complement strand
CAGATGGCATTGAATTTCGGGTCAATCGGTGTGATGTTTATGGCCTTTCTTCCGATGTTCATTGGAGGGTTTATTGGAAGATTCTGTAATGAAAAAATCGGGTATCTGTTAGGGGCGGTTACGACTGCGTTTATTTCCCTGATGTATGCAAGGCTGAATGTGGATGCTTCCATACAGCAGATCGTGACAGCATTGATATTAGTATGCTTCCTGATTTACTTGAACAACGAAAATAAGGTGATTGAATTAGTCACTTTCAAAAAATATATAGCGGGAAAAGAGAAGTAAGTTTCCCTGGAGGGCGCAATGAAGTATAAAGCAGTGATTTTTGATTTGGATGGTGTAATTTGTTTTACAGATAAGTATCATTATCTGGCATGGAAGAAAATGGCAGATGGCATGGGAATATATTTTGATGAAACGATCAACAACCGCTTGAGGGGTGTAAGCCGCATGGAAAGTCTCGAGATTATTCTGGAGCGGTGCGATAAAGAGCTTACTCAGGAAGAAAAACAGGCACTGGCGGAAGAGAAAAACAAAACGTATGTGGAACTGCTGGGACAAATGACAGAGAAAGACTTGTCTTCGGAAGTCAAAGAGACTTTAGATTCGCTTCGGAAAAGCGGACTGAAACTTGCAATAGGATCATCGAGCAAAAATGCAAAATTTATTCTGGAACGATTGGGATTAAAAGATTATTTTGATGCTGTCAGTGACGGGAGCAATATTTCCAAATCGAAACCGGACCCGGAAGTCTTTATAAAGGCAGCGGAATTTTTACATATGGCACCGGCTGACTGCCTCGTGGTAGAAGATGCAAAGGCCGGAGTAGAGGCTGCAAAAGCCGGAGGATTTGACAGCGCAGGGCTGGGAGAAGCGGCAGAGAGTGAAGCGGTTACGCATGCAATGAATTCTTTTAGTGACTTGATTGGAATTGCACTGTAGAAGTTAGAAGTGATAGAATGAGAGGAAGACTATGGACTTAAAAAAGAAGCCTTTTTGTTTAAACGATGCAGAGGTTGAATGGGTAGAAAAAACATTGGAGCAGATGACTTTAGAAGAAAAGATCGGGGCACTCTTCTGTCCGATCGGATATTCTACAGAACCGGAATACCTGGATATGATGTTAGGATTTCATATAGGCGGACTGTTCTTCCGTGACGGTGTCGGTGAAGAAATGAGAAAGACTTTTGAATATGCGCAAAGTCATTCCCTTATTCCGTTGTTGATTCCCTCCAATCTCGAAGCGGGCGGAGACGGTGCCGCCACTAACGGAACTCCCTATGGTAAGCAGATGGCATGCGCGGCCGCGGGAGACAAGAAATATGCTTACCGCCTTGGTAAAATTGCATGTACGGAGGCGGCAGCGCTTGGGATTAACTGGGCGTTTGCACCGGTGGTTGATATTGACAGGAATTATCATAATCCGATTACCAATGTCAGGACTTATGGTGATGATCCGGATACTGTGTATACATATGCAAAAGAATATATGCGTGCCGCAAAAGAATGTAATGTGGCAGTTTCCGTAAAGCATTTTCCCGGCGACGGAGTAGATGAACGGGATCAACATTTGGTTACTTCCGTCAACAGCTTATCAATGGAGGAATGGGATGAAACTTACGGAAAGATATACCGGCGGTTGATTGAAGACGGAGCGCTGACTGTTATGGCAGGGCATATTGCGATGCCGGCGTATCAGGAGCATTATAATCCGCAGACAGCAGGAAGTACGATTCCTGCATCGCTGTCCAGAGAATTATTAAATAACCTGCTGCGGGATAAATTGGGCTTTAACGGTTTGGTTATTACCGATGCGACGCCGATGGTTGGATTCACGTCGGCGATGGCAAGGGAAAAATCCGTACCGCTTGCAATCGAAAGCGGGTGTGATATGTTTCTGTTTAATAAAGATCTGGCGGAAGACTATCAGTTTATGATGGATGGATACAAGAGCGGCGTTCTTTCGGAAAAACGTCTGCTGGAAGCTAACAAAAGAATTCTGGCATTAAAGGCGGCGCTTAAGCTTCATGAGAAGAAGGCTGCGGGAACATTGGTTCCGCCGGAGGACAGTCTGCAGGTGTTAAAGAGCAGGCAGCATACAGAGTGGGCAAAAGAACTGGCGGACAGATCAATTACACTGGTTAAGGATACACAGAAATTATTGCCTGTCAGCGCAGAGCGGTATCCTAAAGTTCTGCTTGAAATTATGGGAGGTTTTCCTTCCAATGAACGTGTTTTAAAGCAGGTAAAGGAAGAACTGGAAAAGAAGAAATTTCAGGTCTTTGTCTATGAGAAAGAGAATTTCGAAATAGGCGTTGATAACGTAAAAACTTTTAAGGAAAAATATGATTTGGTTATCTATATCGGTAACGTTGAAAATGCCAGCAACCAGACTACCAATCGATTGAACTGGTACACATTCTGGGGACAGGGCAACAATGTACCGTGGTTTGCAAATGAGATTCCGGTTTTATTCATCAGTGTAGCCAATCCGTATCATTTATTGGATGTACCGATGATAAAAACTTACATCAATTGCTATTCCAATAACGAATATGTGATAGAAGCCGTGGTAGAGAAGATAACCGGTAACAGCGAATTCAAAGGGAAGAACCCTGTGGATCCGTTCTGTGGAAGAAAAGATCTTTCGTATTAACAGGGTCACCTGACAACTATAAAACGAGTGTGGGAAGGATAAGAATATGAGAATAAAACATCTGAGAGTCAATCATTTAGAAAAGCCGATAGGGTATGATTTCTCATATCTGACACTTTCTTGGAAAGTAGAGGAGACTGCTGCAAAGTATTCAGACGAGGTGCGGTTAATCATATCTGAGACAGAAGATATGAGTGAGCCTGTTTATGACAGCGGTATTCTGCATGACTTCAGACAGTGCAGGCTGGAAGTGCAGATGAATCTGAAACCACGTACGCGTTATTTTTGGAAGGTTTTCGTTGAAGTACATAATGCAGGGCTGCAGCCGGCCGAGAGCGCAGAAAGCGAAACAGCATGGTTTGAGACAGCCAAATTAGAAGAGAAGTGGACGGCTGACTGGATTTCGGTGCCGGAAGATAAAACACGGATGCCGGTATTGTACCGCGATTTTGCAGTAGAAAACAAGCTGGAAAAAGCGAGACTGTATATTTTCGGCGCCGGGCTTTATGAGGTGGATATCAATGGTACAAAGGCGGGAGATGAATATCTCCTTCCGGGATATCATTCGTATGATCTGTTAATGGAATATCAGACCTTTGATGTCACCGAAATGTTAGAAAAGGGTGATAACCGTATCAGTGTCCTTCTGGGAGAGGGCTGGTATAAGGGAAGGTTCGGATTTGACGATGTATATCTGGATCTTTATGGAGGCAGGAAGAAGTGTATTGCGGAATTACATCTGGAATATGAGTCCGGTGAAACCGCATGTATTAGTACGGATGCAAGCTGGAAGGCACAGGAAAGCAATATTCTGGAAAACGGGATTTATGACGGAGAGTGGCAGGATGATACGCTGAAATCAGTGCGGCTTGCCGTTGAGGTATTACAGGATGATAAATCCCTGTTGACGGCCAGAACGAATCCTCCCATTCGGAAGACAGAAGAATTCATTCCGGTTTCGGAAGAAGTGCATCCGGACGGATATTTGTTGCTGGATTTTGGCGAGAGCATTACCGGCTGGGTAGAATTTACCGGTTTATTGGAGCAGGGACAGCAGATTAGGCTTCAGTATGGTGAAGTGTTGCAGAATCAAGAGTTTTACAGGGAGAATTTAAGGACGGCGAAGGCGGAATTTGTTTATACTTCTGATGGAAAAGAGAAAATAGTTCGTCCTCATTTTACATATTATGGTTTTCGGTATGTCAAAGTGGAAGGTTTAAAAAACAATCAGAAGCTGACTTTCCATGCATATAGGGTTATGTCCGATCTTGAGGAAACCGGAAGTATTGAGACTTCAAATCCAAAAGTGAATAAGTTGTTTGAGAATACGGTACGTTCCCAGAAATGCAACTTTCTGGATATTCCGACGGACTGTCCCCAGAGAGACGAGCGCATGGGGTGGACCGGAGATGCGAATATTTTTGCGAACACAGCATGTTTTCATATGGACAGTAACGCATTTTTCAGACATTATGCAAGGAGCCTGTATCTGGAACAAAAATTGATGAACGGCGCGGTTCCGTTCTTCGCACCAAGACCGAAGGTTCCGGTAAGAGAGAATACAAATCCTTTTTATCTGGATGGAGGAGCCTGTATCTGGAGCGATGTTGCGACAATGCTTCCGTGGACTTTATACGGATATTATGGAGATGAGTCTTTGTTAAGGGAACAGTATCCTATGATGCGGTCATGGGTGGAATATATTCGTATGCGGTCGCAGGAAAATGAAGTGCCGTATCTGTGGCAGAACGACCGGCATTTAGGAGACTGGCTCGCACTGGATAACGGGAATATCCATAATCCGATCGGAAAGACGGACTCCCAGTTTCTGGCATCTGCATGCTATTATCAGTCAACGTTGACGGTGGCAAAGGCAGCAGAGGTTCTGGGACTCGAAGAGAAGCGGGAGTATTCGGAACTTGCAGAGCATATCAGGAAAGCATTCAATACATTTTATTTTACAGAGGAAGGCAGATTGAACATTGAACTGACCCAGACAGCATGTGCATTTCTGTTATCGATCGGACTATATCCGGATAATGCCAAAGAGAATCTCAAGGAAGATTTGAAACAGCTTATAGAGAAAAATAACGGACATCTGAATACGGGATTTGCGGGGACTCCCGTTTTATGTCCTGCATTATCGGAAAATGAATTAAATTCTTTAGCCTACGATTTACTTTTAAATGAAGAGTATCCTGGATGGCTTCACGAGGTGAATCTTGGTGCAACGACAGTTTGGGAACGATGGAATTCCTTAGATGAAAATGGTGTGATAAGCGGGACGGGAATGAACAGCTTAAACCATTATGCATACGGAAGCATTGCGGACTGGATGTATCGTTATATGTGCGGATTTCATCCGGATATGGGTAAAGAGGTCAAAATGATAATCAAGCCTATGCCGGATAAGAGATTTTCTTATGCCAAAGGAAAATGGGAATCCGTATTCGGCACGTATATAAGCAATTGGAGCTACAATGAAGAAACCGGATTTCAGTATTATATAGAAATACCATTTAATGCAAATGCAAAAATAGTATTCCCGAACGGCAAGAGCTGCCTGCTGGAATGCGGAACATATTGTTTTGACAATAATGGAGAAAGCCTATGAAAATTGCTGTGTTTGTCGGCGGTATTGCATATGAAGCCCAGAGCCGCCTTATGGAAGGAATCAGAAAATATGCAGATGAAGAAAATATCAATATTTTTGTATTCACCTGTAATGGCGATATCTACAGGCAGTCGGAGTATGGAATCGGGGAATTTCAGATCTTATTTTTACCGGATCTTACGCAATACGACGGAATTATTTTTGCGAGAGATACCATACAGAATGAACAGTTTGCGGCTGAAATCACACAGAAGATCATAGATTCCGGCACGCCTGTCATTAGTATTGAAAGCCATATTCCCGAAATACCAGCATTCTATGTAGATAATCGGGAAGCTATGCGGGGTATTGTATCTCATTTGATAGAAGTGCACGAAGTGCAGGACATCTGCTATTTATCCGGACCGGAGCAGAACCTGGAAAGCGTTGAACGATTAGAAGGCGCTATGGATGCCATAAAGGAGCATGGTTTAACGCTTGGAAAAGATAGGATTCACTATGGTGATTTTTGGATAGATGGCGGCAGAATGCTTGCGGAGCGTCTGATGGAATCCGGTGAAAAACTGCCGGACGCGCTGATCTGTGCCAATGATGATATGGCATTGGGTGCTTATTTAGAGTTTTGCAGTCGTGGCGTTCAGGTGGGCAAAGATATATTAATTACAGGCTTTGACCATACGTCGGATGCCTCTAACCTGACGCCGAAGATTACAACGGTAGAGAAACCTCAGAGCCAGATTGGTTATGAAGCCTGTAAGGCTCTGGCAGAAGGAAGGCAGACAGCAAGCCGGAAATTTGAGGTGAAATACCATTACAGAGGAAGCTGCGGATGTCAGGAGCACAAGATACGCAATCTTTCGGAAGTTCAGTTAAAAAATGTGAGCAATAAGCTTGCAGTCGTCAATATGGCGGAAATTAATAAGAACATGGTATCTGATCTGAATGATTGCGATAATATGCAGGATTTTTATAAATGTCTAAAGGAATATATAGCACAACTGGACTTTTCCTTTGTGTATCTGTGTCTCTGTGAGGACAGCGTGGCGGGAGATACAATCGAGTATGATTACCGGATCAAAGAAGATTATTCCGAGAAAATATATATTCCGGTTGCATACGAAAGCGGCACCTTTACGGAATATCCGTATTTTGAGTGTAAAGAACTTCTGCCAAGGGAGTGTATGGAAAAAATCGCTAACCGTATGTGTATAGTTGCACCGGTACATTTCAGAAAAAACTGTCTTGGATATCTGGTGATGTGTGGCAGCGAACTTCCGTATAACAGTACGCAGTTCCAAGTATGGCTTATGAATATCTCAAATGCTTTGGAAAGTATGCGTAAACAGGGAGAACTGAAACGTCTGGTAAAGAAACTCAAGGATGTCTGGATGTTGGACAGCCTGACACAGATCTATAACAGGGCCGGTTTTTTTCACTTCGCAGATAAGCTTCTAAAAGAGTGTAAGCAGAATAATACACCGATCGGTATGTTGTTTGTGGACATCAATAAGCTGAAGCGTGTGAATGACGGGTACGGGCATGAGGAAGGCGACTTCTATATTAAGACGGTGGCTGATTATATGAAAAAGCTCAAGAATGAGGAGCAGCTTCTCATGCGTTACGGCGGCGATGAATTTGTAGTTTTAGGGCCGTATACGAAGGGTGATGAATTCGCAGGGCTGACGGAAAATCTGAATCTGCGGCTTGAAGAGTGCAGACGGCAGAATGAGAAACCTTATGAGATGAGCGTGAGTATAGGGTTTCAGTCGGTTTCGATGACACAGGACTTCCAACTGGACCAGCTTATGAAACAGGCCGATCAGGAAATGTATAGTATGAAGAAAACGCGAGGATGAGGCGAATATGCAAAAGAGTGTATCAATTCAGTTAAAAGTTTTAATCAGTTTGTCAGTCATTTTAGCTGCGGTATTAATCAACACTTTTTTTTCGGATCGTGACTTTAAGAAAATCGAAAAATCCGCATCCCAAATGAATGAAGTTTACATCCGGATTCAGGAGCTGTACGGCAAAGTCGGTAAAAGGGTAGAAACAACACAGAAATATGCCAATATTCTGATAGGCAGTTCCGATGAGGATCTTGCAATTGCCGGAGATATCTATGGGAATCTGGATGCCGAGGTGGAAGCGGTAAAGGGACTGCTTACGGAACTGAAAACATATTGCGCGATGACGGAAAACGAAGAATTGATAGCAATATTTGAGCAGTACGATATCGGGTGCAATGCTATGCTTAATAGTATGCAGATGGTCAGCGGTCTGAGAAAGGACAATGATTTTGTCGGGGCAAAGATGTATATGGGAACGGATGCCCTGACCGCGATTCTCTCACAGGAGCAAGTGTGCGTGGATCTGGAGGAGATCTTCGACCGGTGTATTGCAGAGGCGCAGGTCGATTTGGAGGACCGCATTCAGGCAGCGAACAGGAGTAATTGGGCCGTATCAATCATCTGTATATTAAGTACTGTTATTTCTATTTTCATCATTTACAGGGAAATGCTTCGTCCTATCAAGCAGACGAGTCAGAAAATGCAGCAGATTGCCTTGGAGATATCGGAAGGAAGAGGTGATTTGACCGAAAGGTTTGAGGTGAAGCGTAAAGATGAGATCGGTCAGTTGATGGACAGTATGAATCAATTGTTAGAATCTTTCCGGAAAATTACGTTGAGAATTCAGAAAACCACTACATATATGGAAGAAGCAGCCAATAGAACAGAAGTGCAGTGCGCAGCCTCCAATGATAAAATCACTGATTTGTCGTCAGTGATGGAAGAACTTTCCGCAGGGAGCGAGGAAGTTTCGTCACTGGTCAATCAGATGAAGGGTGAAATGCAGGGGATTTCCGGAGAAACAGATGATATTACGGTGAAGGTGGATGAGGGAACAGAATTCGCAGCGGATTTAAAGGAGAGAGCCGGATACATTCGTACACAAACCACGGAGAGCAGACAAAAATCGGAAAAGATGGTTGAGTCGATCAAAGGCACAATGTCGAGAGACATAGAAGAAAGCCGAAGCATTGATAAAGTAAATGAGTTGACAGCAACGATCTTAAGCATCGCCGACCAAACGAATCTGCTGGCATTAAATGCAGCTATTGAAGCGGCAAGGGCAGGAGAATCCGGCAGAGGATTTGCTGTCGTGGCGGAGGAAATTCGTAATCTGGCGGATAACAGTAAGACAAATGTTGCCGCAATACAGGAATTAAACAACAAGGTTATATCTGTTGTACAGTCTTTGAGCGCGTGCAGCAAGAAGATGTTGGATTTTGTCGATGCGGATATCATGGAAGATTATAAGAAGTTTGAGACGATGTCAGAGCAGTACTTAAATGATGCAGATAATGTTTCTGGTATTATGAGCAGGATACAAGGCAGTGTTGATTCCATAAACAGGCAGATTTCTTCGGTTGTTCAGAATATTAGTGGGGTCTCATCGTCTGTCGAGGAAAGCGCTTTGGGCATTCAGAGTGTGGCTGGAAATGTCTTGGATCTCTCTGAGGCAACCAACGATATTTATCAGGAAACACGCCAGAATGCGCAGACAGCGGTGGAACTCAAGAAGGTGTCTGAAGGTTTTGTGGTATAATGAACTGTCTTTACAGGATTTTCACGGATTCCCTCTTGACAACAGCAAGGCGGATATACTATATATTATAATTAGTAATATTATTCACAGACGTTGAAGAAGACAGTATCTGATTTCTCAAAGGCACAGCGAGCCGGTGATGGTGGAAGACCGGTGCGAGTAGGGGATCAGGGAAGATCACTTCCGAGTTTCAGACCGAACCTTCCTTAAGCGGGAACAAGTAGGAAATGACGGCCTCCCGCCGTTATCGGGAACCGTATAGCCATTTTATAAGGATGGCAGTACGTCGTAACAGGTGGTATCACGAGCAAATTGACCTCGTCCTTTTACGGGATGAGGTCTTTAATTTTTTTAGGAGGAGCGCACCATGTATCAAAAAGTTGACACAAGTTTAAATTTTGTAGACAGAGAGAAGGAAGTCTGCCGGTTCTGGAAAGACAATGACATTTTCCGGAAGAGTATGGATTCCCGTAAGGAGGGAGAAACATACACATTCTATGACGGACCGCCGACGGCAAACGGCAAGCCCCATATCGGGCACGTGCTGACCCGTGTTATCAAAGATATGATTCCCAGATACCGCACCATGAAGGGATGTATGGTTCCCCGTAAAGCGGGATGGGATACCCACGGACTGCCGGTAGAACTGGAAGTGGAGAGACTCCTTGGTCTGGACGGCAAGGAGCAGATCGAAGAGTACGGGTTAGACCCTTTTATCAGCAAATGTAAGGAATCTGTCTGGAAGTATAAGGGCATGTGGGAGGATTTCTCCGATACGGTCGGTTTCTGGGCGGATATGGATGATCCGTATGTAACGTACCATGACGATTTCATTGAGTCCGAATGGTGGGCACTGAAGCAGATCTGGGACAAAGGCTTATTGTATAAGGGCTTTAAGATCGTACCCTACTGCCCGCGTTGCGGCACCCCGCTCTCTTCTCACGAGGTGGCGCAGGGGTATAAAGCTGTGAAAGAGCGTTCCGCAGTGGTGCGCTTCAAGGTGGTAGGAGAGGACGCTTACTTCCTCGCATGGACGACCACACCGTGGACGCTTCCTTCCAATGTGGCGCTCTGTGTGAACCCGAATGAGACTTATGTCAAAGTAAAAGCGGCGGACGGCTGCACTTACTATATGGCGCAGGCGCTTTTAGACAATGTATTAGGAAAATTAGCTGAAGAAGGCAAGCCTGCCTATGAAGTTCTGGAGACTTATGTAGGAACGGATTTGGAGTATAAAGAGTACGAGCCTCTTTTTGCCTGTGCAGGCGAGTCGGCGGCGAAACAGAAGAAGAAAGCGCATTTCGTGACATGTGATAACTATGTTACGATGACGGACGGTACAGGTATCGTTCATATCGCGCCTGCTTTCGGTGAGGACGATGCGCAGGTAGGACGCAAGTATGACCTGCCTTTCGTTCAGTTCGTAGACGGCAAGGGCGAGATGACACAGGAGACACCCTACGCGGGATTGTTCGTAAAGAAAGCCGATCCGGAGATCTTAAAAGATTTAGATAAAGAGGGTAAGCTGTTTGACGCGCCGAAGTTCGAGCATGACTATCCGTTCTGCTGGCGATGCGACACGCCGCTGATCTATTATGCCCGTGAATCGTGGTTTATCAAGATGACGGCGGTAAGAGACGATCTGGTGCGCAACAATAAGACAGTCAACTGGATTCCGAAGTCTATCGGTGAGGGACGTTTCGGCAACTGGCTTGAGAATATTCAGGACTGGGGTATTTCCCGTAACCGTTACTGGGGTACGCCCTTAAATGTGTGGGAATGTGAAGAGTGCGGCCACATGGAGTCCATTGGTTCCCGTGAGGAATTGGAGAAGATGTCCGGCAATCCGGCGGCGCAGACGGTAGAACTGCACAGACCTTATATTGATGAGATCACAATCACCTGTCCGGACTGCGGCAAGACCATGAAGCGTGTGCCGGAGGTGATCGACTGCTGGTTCGATTCCGGTGCCATGCCTTTTGCACAGCACCATTATCCTTTTGAGAATAAAGAGTTATTTGAGCAACAGTTCCCGGCGCAGTTCATCTCTGAGGCTGTGGATCAGACCCGCGGATGGTTCTATTCACTGATGGCGGAATCTACACTGCTGTTCAACTGTGCGCCTTTTGAAAATGTCATCGTTATGGGG
Source organism: Lachnospiraceae bacterium (assembly GCA_014804365.1). GTDB lineage: Bacteria > Bacillota > Clostridia > Lachnospirales > Lachnospiraceae > UBA3282. The sequence continues at coordinate 134,520 of JAAUZX010000011.1, read as the reverse complement.
CATGTGCAGGACGAGAACGGGCAGAAGATGAGCAAATCCAAGGGCAATGCGGTAGATCCCTTCGAGGCGCTTGAAACTTACGGCGCAGACGCGATCCGCTGGTATTTCTATATCAATTCCGCGCCCTGGCTTCCGAACCGTTTCCACGGGAAGGCAGTACAGGAGGGACAGCGTAAGTTCCTGGGTACGTTGTGGAACACGTACGCATTTTTCGTGCTGTATGCGAATATTGACAATTTCGATGCGACTAAGTACAGCTTAGAGTATGATAAACTTCCGGTTATGGATAAGTGGCTGTTATCCAAACTCAATACAGTCATAGGTGAAGTGGACACCAATCTGGACAATTACCGGATTCCGGAGGCGGCACGTGCCTTGGACGAGTTCGTAGACGAGATGAGTAACTGGTATGTGAGAAGAAGCCGTGAACGTTTCTGGGCGAAAGGCATGGAGCAGGATAAGATCAATGCTTACATGACATTGTATACGGCGTTAGTTACGATCTGCAAATGTGCCGCACCGATGATTCCGTTTATGACAGAGGAGATTTATCTGAACCTTGTGCGGAGCGTTGATGAGAGCGCGCCGGAAAGTATCCATCTGTGCGACTTCCCTGTCTCGGATGAAAAGATGATCGACAAGCAGCTTGAGGATGACATGGAAGAGGTGCTTAAGATTGTTGTCATGGGACGTGCGGCGCGTAATACGGCAAATATCAAGAACCGTCAGCCCATCGGCACCATGTTTGTCAAGGCGGAGCATACGCTCGGTGAATTTTATCAGGACATCATCAAGGATGAGTTGAATGTGAAGAAAATTGAGTTCAGCGATGACGTGTCTGCTTTCACAAGCTACAGCTTCAAACCGCAGCTTAAGACCGTAGGACCTAAATACGGCAAACAGCTTAACGGCATCAGAGCATATTTGAGCGAAGTGGACGGCACCAAGGCGATGGATGAGCTTAAGGCGCAGGGCGCACTGAAATTTGATGTGGACGGTGTGGAGATTGTGCTGGCGGAGGAAGATCTGCTCATCGAGACAGCTCAGAAGGACGGCTATGTGTCCGAGGCTGATAACAGCGTTACCGTTGTGCTTGACACGAACCTGTCCGAAGAGCTGATCGAGGAAGGCTTTGTCTACGAGGTGATCAGTAAGATCCAGACCATGCGTAAGGATGCAGGTTTTGAGGTGATGGATCACATCAAAGTCTCTATCAACGGCAATGACAAGGTGGCTGGGATCGTGCAGAAGAATGCAGAGGCGATTTCCGGTAAAGTGCTGGCGGAAGCAATCGTGACCGAGGAAGCATTGGCAGTTGCCAAAGAATGGAATGTCAATGGGGAGAAGGTTACGATCGGTGTAGAGAAAGTGTAGAAGCATATTTTGCATTAATATTTCTGACAATTTAAGCATATTGCGTATAGTCAAAAACAAAAATACAAGATATAATAATAGAATGGAGTTAAGATAGACATTGTTTTTCAGATCCAAGAGCAAACGAGGAGGCATACAAATGGCAAAGAAAGCTGTAACAACAACCTTTGATACAGAGCTTTTTAAGAGGAGTGTTCTGTATAATATCAGGACGCTTTACAGAAAGACACTTGAGGAAGCAACAGATCAGCAGATTTTCCAGGCGGTATCCTATGCGATTAAGGATGCAGTCGTGGATCAGTGGCTGACGACACAGAAGGAATACGACAAGCAGGATCCTAAGATGGTATACTACTTATCCATGGAGTTCCTGATGGGGCGTGCCCTCGGCAATAATATTATCAACCTGCAGGCGTATAAGGCTGTAGAAGAGGCGCTTGAGGAGCTGGGCATCGATATTAACGTGGTGGAAGATCAGGAACCCGACGCAGCGCTCGGAAACGGCGGTTTAGGACGTCTTGCTGCCTGCTTCTTAGACTCTCTGGCAACTTTGGGATATGCGGCTTACGGCTGCGGTATCCGTTATCGTTACGGTATGTTTAAGCAGGAGATCCGGGACGGTTATCAGATAGAAGCGCCGGATAACTGGCTTAAGGACGGTAATCCTTTTGAACTGAGAAGACCGGAATATGCTAAGGAAGTAAAATTCGGCGGATATGTGAACGTCTATGTGGACGAGAACGGCAGAAGTAATTTCAGACAGGAAGGCTATCAGGTAGTACGTGCCATTCCTTATGATCTGCCCGTAGTAGGCTACGGTAACGGTATCGTTAATACGCTTCGTATCTGGGATGCAGAGCCTGTAGAGTGTTTCCAGCTGGATTCTTTTGATAAAGGAGATTACCAGAGAGCCGTAGAACAGGAGAATCTGGCGAGAAATATCGTGGAGGTGTTATATCCTAACGATAACCATTATGCCGGCAAAGAGCTGCGCTTAAAACAGCAGTACTTCTTCATCTCTGCATCCGTACAGGAAGCCGTAGCGAAATATATGAGGAAGCATGAAGATATCAGAAAGTTCTATGAGAAGGTTACGTTCCAGTTGAATGATACCCACCCTACGGTTGCGATCGCGGAACTGATGCGTATCCTTATGGATGAGCACTATCTGACATGGGATGAGGCATGGGAAGTAACGACTAAGACCTGTGCATATACCAATCATACGATTATGTCAGAAGCGCTTGAAAAATGGCCTATTGAGCTTTTCTCCAGATTACTGCCCCGTGTTTACCAGATCGTGGAGGAGATCAACCGCAGATTTGTGGCACAGATTGAGCAGAAATATCCGGGCAACCATGATAAAGTGCGCAAGATGGCGATTATTTATGATGGACAGGTGAAGATGGCACACCTTGCCATTGCGGCAGGTTACTCTGTCAATGGTGTGGCAAGACTGCATACGGAGATCTTGAAGAATCAGGAATTAAAAGACTTCTATGAGATGATGCCGGAGAAGTTCAATAACAAGACCAACGGTATCACACAGAGACGTTTCCTGTTACATGCGAATCCGCTTCTGGCTGACTGGGTTACGGCACATGTGGGTAATGACTGGATCACCGACCTCCCGCAGATCGGCAGACTGAAGATATACGCGGACGATGAGAAGGCACAGCAGGAGTTCATGAATATTAAACATCAGAACAAGGTTCGTCTCGCGGAATATATTTTTGAACATAACGGTGTGGAGGTTGACCCTCGCTCCATCTTCGATGTACAGGTAAAGAGACTGCATGAGTATAAGCGTCAGCTTCTGAATATCCTGCATGTGATGTATCTGTACAATGAGTTGAAAGAGCATCCGGATATGGAATTCTATCCGAGAACCTTTATCTTCGGAGCGAAAGCGGCAGCAGGTTACCGCAATGCGAAGCTGACCATCAAGCTGATCAATTCCGTAGCCGATGTGGTAAATAATGATCCGGCGATTAACGGCAAGATCAAAGTTGTCTTTATTGAGAACTACAGAGTATCCAATGCGGAGATCATCTTCGCGGCGGCTGATGTATCCGAGCAGATTTCCACTGCAAGTAAGGAGGCTTCCGGTACAGGTAACATGAAGTTCATGTTAAATGGTGCATTGACCATCGGAACTATGGACGGTGCCAATGTGGAGATCGTGGAGGAAGTCGGAGAGGAGAATGCATTTATCTTCGGCTTAAGTTCCGACGAAGTTATCCGTTATGAGAACTACGGCGGCTATCATCCCACAGAGATCTTCAACAATGATCCTGACGTGCGTAAAGTCCTGATGCAGTTGATCAACGGTACTTATGCACCCAACGATCCGGATCTGTTCAGACCGCTGTACAATTCTCTGTTGAACACACAGAGTACCGCTAAGGCGGATACCTACTTTATCCTGAAGGATTTCAAGGCATATGCCGAAGCACAGAAGAAGGTGGAAGCGGCATACAGGAACGAGAGCGGCTGGGCGAAGAGCGCGATCTTAAATGTGGCATGCTCCGGTAAGTTCACATCCGACAGAACCATTCAGGAGTATGTGGATGATATCTGGAAGCTGGATAAGGTAGTGCTTCCGAAAGAGCCGGTTGTGACCGATAAGAAATCCATAAAGAAATAGTTGACAGTATAATGAGAACTGCCGTCCTTTGGGGCGGCAGTCTTTTTTCGGCGAGAAATATGGTGACTCCTGTTCCTGATTATGTTCCTGTTCCTGATTATGTAAAATTCAAAATTGACAATCCGCCAACATTCGTGTTATAGTTAGCATATTCATAAAGGAATACAAAGCAGAAAGGTGGCTTTAGCGTGGGAATTTTTATTCGTTGTGCTCGCACCCGCAGACAGGGGCAGTAGAAAAGCAGATATATAGTCTCATGTAAATGGGATTTTTTTGCGTGCGAATAAAAATTGTCATATGCCAACCGACAGATGTGACATAAGTGTCAGATCTGAGCTGTTTGCCTTATTGCATCGTTTTAGCAGGAAAATTCTGTTTCAGGAATTGTGCCTGCTTTTTTATTGTCCTTTCTTCAAGGAAAGATTCGGTATTGACCGGATTGTGGAGTACACAATAAGAAGGAGGCACGTTATGCAAAAAGGCAGGAGACACCGGAAATATAATAATGTAAAGAATATATCCCAAACAACTTTATTTGCAACAAATATCCCGCAACAAAATTTATCGGATTCGCAGAATTTCATTACGAACGGGAAACTGATCCACAGGATCATAAAACTCGCAGACTTTTGTGTAAATGATACGGTTCTTGAGATCGGAACCGGTAAGGGACATTTGACAGAGGTTCTGTGCCGGAAAGCCGGTACGGTCTGTTCGGTGGAGATTGACCGGAAACTGTATGAGAGCGCGGGTAAACGGCTTGCACAGTATTCTAACTTAAAATTGATATACGGAGATTTTCTGAAATATGATCTGCCGTTAAGTGGAGATTACAAGGTTTTCGCTAATATACCTTATTTCATTACGACACAGATTATCGAGAAACTGACGCAGGCGCCAAATCCGCCTACGGACATCTGGTTGGTTATGGAGAAAGGGGCGGCGAAACGGTTTATGGGAATTCCGAAAGAGACAAAGAAATCTCTGTTACTTAAGGTCGGTTGGGATATGAAGATCATGTACTATTTCCGCAGAGAAGATTTTCATCCGATGCCGGGAGTAGATTCTGTTCTGGTGCATTTTACGAGAAAGGCGACGCCGGATCTTGGCAGAGACGAATACTATGAATTTCAGAAATTCATTGAACGGTCGATGAAATACGGTATATGCGGTAAGGGCGGACCACTTACCAAAAAGCAGGTGGCGGTGGCGTTGAAACAGGCAGGACTGCCACACGCTCATGAGGACGGGGTCACACTTTACATCCAGTGGCTCTGCTTGTTTCGATGTTATTGGAAAATGGGAAAGAATAGAAAATAGGTGAATAAGAACATAATTGCGTTGATAGTTGTTGTGAAAAAGAGGGTATGATAAAATGGTAATACGAATAGGCATTAGGTTGTTTTGTCAGTTATGCAGATATGAATCTGATTGATGAAAGATGTGTGAAAAGTATATGGCATGTAATGGGAAAATGAAAGGAATTTTTAATATATGGAAAAAGCATTTTTAGTAGGAGTAAACTTAAACGACGGAGAGGATTATCTGCTCTCCTTAGAAGAACTGGGAGCACTGGCACAGGCCTGCGATATGGAAGTGGTGGACGTGGCGGAGCAGACCCTTCCGGAAGTGCACAAGGCATTTTATATCGGTACAGGTAAAGTGGAGGAAGTGAAGGAACTGGCGCTAGAATGTGACGCAGATGTCATAATATTCGACAATTCTCTTTCGCCGATGCAGCTGCGAAATCTGCAGGAGCGTCTGGATAAACCGGTTCTGGACAGAAGTACATTGATTCTTGACATCTTCGCGAGCCGGGCAAGGTCGAGGGAGGCGAAATTGCAGGTAGAGGTGGCAAGGCTACAGTATATGCTGCCCAGGCTGGTAGGGCTTCATGCGGCACTGAGCAGACAGGGCGGCGGCAGTGGAGCCTTGAGCAATAAGGGGGCCGGGGAGAAGAAGCTGGAACTGGACAGGCGTGTGTTGGAACGCCGTTTAACGGAACTGCGCAGAGAATTGAAGGACGTAAGCGGGGAGCGTATGACACAGCGCAAGCGCCGTGCAGGATCGGGTATGCCCAGAGTTGCATTGGTTGGATATACCAACGCCGGTAAATCCACTTTGATGAATGCAATGCTGGACTTATACGGAAGCGAAGAGATCGACATAGAAGAGAAGAAGGTGATGGAGAAAGACATGCTTTTCGCCACGCTGGATACTACGGTGCGCAAGATCGAGCCTGGGAACCATCATGCATTTCTGCTGTCGGATACGGTAGGATTTATTCATAAGCTGCCGCACCATCTGGTGGAGGCTTTTCACTCTACGCTGGAGGAAGCAAGAGAAGCGGATATTCTTCTGCAGGTGGTAGATTACAGTGATCCGCACTATAGAGAGCAGATCGCGGTTACGAACCAGACATTGAAGGAACTCGGTGCAGACGGCATTCCCATGCTCTATGTATACAATAAGAGTGATCTTGTTATGCCCGACGACATACCGGGGCTGGCGGGCATTGAGCCGGAGCAGTTGAAGTCGCAGCTTCCCATTATGTCGGAGAACAGCATCTATCTATCAGCGAAGAACCGGATCGGTATGGAAGAGTTGATTCGCCTGATCGAGAAGAAGCTGTCCGGCGGTTACAGAGAGTGCACCCTGTGTATTCCTTACACGGACGGCAGGGCGGTATCTTATCTCAATGAGTATGCGGTGGTGTATGAGACGGAGTATCTGGAAAACGGAGTGCGGCTGCGGGTGAATTGCAGGGTGGAGGATTATGGGTATTATGAGAGGTATGTTGTGGAGAATAAAAGTAAAAATATAACATAATGTTATTGCAATCATAGTTAATTTTCAATAAAATATAGATAACGTAACGGCAAAAAGTATAAAGGAACAGTGTAAGTGAAAAGAAATATATTATTGGTTGAAGATAATGAGAAGTCAAGAAAGATGCTCGTTGCATTACTAAATGCGATTGATGATGATCTGGTTATATTTGAGGCGGATCATGTTGATATAGCGTACAAATATGCCATGCAGTATACAATAAGTTTATTTATTCTGGATGTAATTCTTGATACATCTGTAAGAGATGATGCATCGGGAATTGACTTTGCGGAGCATATAAGAGAACTTGACAGGTACAGATCTACTCCGATTATTTTTATTACGGCACTGGAAGATCCTAAACTATATGCATACAGTGAATTGCATTGTTATCAATACATAGAAAAACCTTATGACAGTGAAAAACTCATGAGCAAGATAAAAGAAGCGTTGGGGATAGAAAAGGCGAATGGAAAAACCAGACACATAATCTTCCGCAAATCCGGGCTTATTTTTCCGCTGCGTATAGATGAAATCGTTTATATTGTTTTCAGAAAACCGATGATAGAAGTGTGCTCAACCGATGGCACTCATAAGTTTGCGTATCAGCCGTTAAAAACGATATTGTTGAAATTGGACAAGTCGTATTTTATCCAGTGCAACAGAAGCACCATCGTTAATATCAATTATATACAAAACATTGATTTGACAAGTGGATTTTTACAGATGAAACATGTTGGCGCATCACTGCCGTTAGGCGGTGGTTACAAAAAGAATTTGATGAGTGAATTGATACATGATTAGAATGATGTTTTTATTTTTTGAAATAATGGCGGTAATCTTTTGTCTGCATGGATTGTATGGTGAAAAGATTAAATGGAATATTTATACATGGGTGTTTCTGGTGGTAGAAATCGCGATCTATATGATAGAGTCAGTCACCGGAGCGGTGATCTGGTTGGAAATTTTTATTCATCTGCTTTTTTTGGTCTATTCTAAGCTACAAATGAAACAAAGATGGAAAATCTGCGTTTTAAATTATGTTTTATGTCTTATTATATCAACTATAGTGCAATTAATATGTTATTTACCTGTTTTGATATGGAATAATGCATTATATGATATTAGAAGTCTCATAGTAAACTGTCTTCTGGTCGTAATTATGTTCTTGCTGTACATAAGAGGGAGCCTGCGCAAAGTTTCCTTATATCTGCAGCAAGACGGCAAGATCATTTCAGCAATTATGATTTTCCTGTTTGCCCTCGTTCTCTTTATGATATTTAAACTGAATATATATAAAAAGATTTCAGTGCCGGAATGGGGAGCGGTTATTCTGGGCGGCGGTTTCTTATTAATACTTTTGCTTATGCTGCAAAAAGAAAGATTGCATAACAAGCAGATTACGGCAGAGAAAGATCTGAATAAGTTATATGGCGAAGCACTGATTGAATTGATTGAAAAGGTAAGAGTTAATCAGCATAATTACAGAAATGAAATAGCAACTATTCAGGGAATGGCATATACGGCAAAAAGTCTGGATGAGCTAAGAGCCGAGCAGGAGACGTATTACAATAATATTATGCATAAAGATAAATATTCTATGATTTTGAGTGGAAATAATGATCCGATTATTGCAGGATTTTTATATTCTAAATTATGTAATATGGAACATGAGCGGATAGATATTAATTACAGTCTGCGCATAAATAGGATTGAAAATATTATGCTGACAGCGGATATCGTTAAAATATTAGGTATCCTGATCGACAATGCCATGGAAGAAGTTTTAAATTATGAGGATAGAAATATTGAAATTAAATTATTTGACAATAACGGATTAGATATTGAGGTCGGCAACGTATGCAAATATGTGCAGGACAAAGAAATAATTGATTTTTTTAAAAAAGGATTTTCCGGCAAAGGAGAAAACAGAGGGCTGGGGTTATATAGTCTTAAGACGATAGTGAAAAAATGGCACGGGGAGATTTCGCCATATAATCAGGAAATAAACGGATTAAACTGGTTTTATATCTCGGTGCATATTCCTGACGGAATCGGATAACGTTTTCAGAGCACGTTATCCGATTCTTTGTTTGGGGGGGGGGATCGGACGTTCACCGAAAAATAAAAAACTCGGTCTGTCATAGACAATATACGGGAAGATTAACAGGCACATTCGACTTATGATAGCTAGGATTCTAATTACAATTTTCATAGGGGCTGCTCTCCTTTGTTAAGTAAGCAATTAATCTTGGCAAATACAAGTTGGAGGATCTGCAATGTAATGATCCACAAACCAGCATAAAGGCTTTGGCATTCGTGAAATAGAGAGAGTATATACATATAGGTTACAATTGAAATAGCAGCTTTATTGCTGCTGTGCCGTCGTTGTTTTGGTGTAAGCGGTAAGCGATAAGGTGAAGGAACTGCACCTAGCAAATAAACAGCGGCAATATCAATACCGAGTATTATCAATATCTCTAAAACATTTAAGGAGGTATGTACGGGTAAAATACATATTCCCAGAAAGAAAATGATGAAGGACAGTAATAAACAGGAGAAATAGTGTTTTAAGTGGATACCACCTGTGTAACTGCGAACAGTAAGAAGACAGATGACAGAAACTATAAACTCTGGAACCTTTCCTATGCATGTAAAGAAAACAGCTAAAAGAATCAGTTTACTTATTTCCGAGGAAAAAGAGCAGAGTATATATTTTATTTGTTCTATCTGATAATTATCATAATTTAAGCTCGTGTGTAATATGTATTTTAACTTTTTTTTCATAATTTGCTGTCTGATCTAACTAAATATATAATAAGATATTAAGGTCGAAATAGAGAAAAAAATGACTGAAATATGCGAAAATGCAACTGAAAATCCCGTATTGCAGGATTTGTGCATATTTTTGGAATTTGAGACCGTAAAATACATATTTTGGGAGCATAAACGCAATTATCTATGAAAAACAATTACAATAATCATATAACAACAGATGACATGTGTGGGGTGATTCATAGATGAAAATACGCAAGATGATTAGAATGTTATTCTTAGTATTGTCGGAAGGAATAATAATTTTATCGGCATGGCTTATCGGTATGCATAATGAGAGAGTGAGGATTCTTCAAGAGGAAGAAGCGGATACGGTGACGGATATAGCGGTTGTCAATCTGGATGAAGGAATATATGAAAACGGAAAAATCAGATACTATGCCAATGAACTTATGGATCTGCAGCCGGATTATTTGGTGCCAGAAAGTATCGAAGCAGCCAGAAGCGGAATTAATAATGGCAGTTATGCGGCATATATATTGATACCATCGGATTTTTCTAAGAATGCGGTCAGTATTAATTCTGTTCCGGAAAAGTCACGGTTGGTATTTGCGATCAATCCGAACCTGCGTGAAGATATTAGCAGACTGACTATGGCGGATATCAAAAATTTTGAAATAAATCTAAACACAAATATGTCATATATGTACATGCAGGCAATACTCGAAGAATTCCATGCGGTTCAGGACTCGGCGGGAATTATCATGCAAAATGATAGTGCGGAGATGGAAAGGCTTCAAGATGTGGAGCCGGATTCACTTATGGGATTATTAAATCCGGTAGAGGTAGAGCAGATAGAAGCTGATATTGAAGAGGTCGATTTCAGAGGGTCGTTTGAGGTAAATTCGCAGATTTCGCAGGAGCTTCGAAACAGTTATGATTCGTTTGCTAAACAGGGTCTAGAAGCCTTTGGTGAAGTAAAGAGTAAGGAAGAGACAGTTATAGAGGGAATGGGAGAGTTCTTTGATGTTGTGGCGGATATTGATATCGGTACTAATGCTGCAGGAGAGGAAGTATATAAGGACGGAATTACCAGCCTGTCAAAATATCTGAAAGATTATGAGATTCAATTCTTAAAAAAGAGAAATGCAGTATATGAAAAAATAGATGCGATGACTTACATCACGCCGATTCCGGATCAAGATGACACGGAGAATCCGGGGGAGGAACCCGGAGAAGAGCCGGGCGAGGAATCAGAAGGAGGAACTGGAGAAGAATCTGGCGAAGGAGATGGGGAAGGATCGGGGGAAGAGCCCGGAGAAGAACCTGAGGAACCGGTCGAGCCGATACCTCAGATTATTGCAAAGATTATACAGAACAGTCTGGATGCGGCCAATAAGCGTATTGAAGAGAAGAATGTACAAAATCAGGGAAAGATTGATAGTGCGAAAGAAAAAATTAACAGCATACGACAGGTGATAACAGAGGATATTGAAGTAAGTGAAGACGATGTATCTCTTAAAGAACAAATTGAAAAAATAGAGATTTATCTGGCGGAATTGGAAGTGGAACTGGATGGAATTGAGGCATTTAGTGCAGTGGCAATCGAGGAAATCTATGATGCGGATATTGTGAAGAAAGAATTTCAAGAGCTGGCGAATATGATTCAGGATTTACCACAGGTGGAAATACAGGAGTATGAAGGTATTTTTGTGGAAGAAGTGTTGAACCCATTGGAGGAAGAGATACAACAGGAAAATGCCAGAGTACAGGAGCAAGGCAATAAGTATCTGGAGATTGTGGAGGAGTATACGGAAGAACTGGGAGACTTCGATCCGTACGAATATTATGACAATGAGAAAATAGCGGAATTGCAAGGCTCTTTTGCGGAAAATATATTTGAACTGGAAGACAAGACATATAAGTCGCAGAGTGAATACTTAGAATTTGTATATAATTCCATAGATATTTCCAATGAAAGCATGGAACAAATGAAAGAAAATTTGTCTGAAGCATATGCTGAGACAGAAGAAAATGTTACGAAGGAGGTTGATCTGGCAAAACAGCACAGGCAGGAAATGAATGAGATTAATATAGGGATTCTTGGGGATTTTGAAACAAAACTACCGTATACCAGAATCGGGAATCTGGAATATGTCCAAGCATATGATTATATGGTGAAACCGATCGTTATGTCTGATATTAGTGTAAGTAGAAACAGAATTCTGGTATTTCAAAATTATGACGCGCTTAAAGGTATTCTAATTGCGATGGTAGGAATATGGGGTCTGTCCGCATTTAGCATGATAGGGATCAAAATATACAGAAGCTTTAAGGACAGTGCGAAAGAGGAATAAAAAGCAGTTATATTGCTTTTTATATAAAAAAAGAAGGAGGACATAAAATGGAAGGCGGAGTAAAACTTACTTATCAGGAAATGCGTACTAATTGCGACTCGTTAAATACGCAGGCAGGTGAATTGGAACGTGTGACGGGAGAGGTCAAAAGATTGGTCGGTTCCTTTACGAACTGCTGGGAAGGCACGGCAGAAGCTAACTTTGAGGATGACTATAACACCCTTTCCAGCGCTATATCCACGACGACTGAAACCCTAAGAGAGATTACCACATTAGTACAGAACTATGTGAACTCTATGGAAGAGGTTGAAACGGCATATGGCAAGAGTCACGTTACCGTAGGCTAATGAAGTAAGGTGGGCACGGAGCCGGTGTATGTATGCGATAACCGGCTCTGTAAGCAGCCTGCGAGAAAGGGAGAGAGGTTGGAAAATGTTCAGCTGGCAGTTTTGAAGAACAGTGTGTTATTGCGGTATGAAGCTGATAATGTATAAAGGATAGGAGAAAACGGAAATTGAGGAGCGACCATGGGTAAACATATAGAAAAAATTATTTTTATTGTGTGTGGAATTTGCACGCTTTTACTGGTGTTGAAAATTGGTCCTAAAGTAATTGATATTGTTCGACTACTCGCAGAAAAACCAACGTTGGTTTATTACGAGATGACGGAACGGGAGCGGGAGTTCTTAAAAGAGGAAAGTGATTATCAGGAAGAAGATGCTAAAAGATATGATGAGGGAATGTTATATTCGTCTGAGATAAAAGAGGTAAAGTGGGTGCGGCAGTTATACGCAGACCTCGAGGAAAGGTATCCGGGATATCAGTTTCGGATTACGTGGAAGACGCATACGGGTCTGTTCGGTCCGTTAGGGTATTATGTTTATTATCTGGAGGAGGAGATTACGGGGCGTGAGTTTAATGCTTATGTGTATTACGACGATCAGGGAGACTATGACTATGAGGAGGATTATTTTTACGGTTATTTCGTGGAGGAAGAGTATGCGGAGTATATTGGGGAGCTTCTGAAAGAGAAAGGGGTAGAAAAGATTGCCAGAACAGGAGGAGTGATGAGCACTGCTATGGGAAAAGAGTGCAACAGCAATATTACGGTTGAGGAGATAGTGAACGAATACATAGAAGAAATGTCACCTTCTGTATGGATTTTTTTGGAAGCAAAAGGAATGACGGAAGAAGAATGCGGGGAATATGCGAAATGGGTACAGGAGAAGCTTGAAGAGATAAATCTAAGGGGTATGTATTGTATATATTTTTGTGATATGGCAGAGAAAGAAATAGTAACTTCGGAGAAAGAAGATATGGTGATCACTTATAGACACAGTTGCGAATCATGGAACTGGGGAAAAGAAGAGGAAGAACAATAATGGATGATGAATTATTAAAAGTTGAACAGGTGCTCTTACTGGAAAATCTTACTTATCTGGCGAATAAAGATGAAGTTATGTTTGACCTAGCGACAATACAGCAGAACCAAGAGGGAGATGTTTTAACGGTAAGGAAAATTGTTAGTAAAATCGAAATAGACAAATTGGACGAAAACGTTGACTACACTACTTTACAAAACGGAGAAGACTGGCGGAATGTTCTAAATGCTGTTCTGGCAGACGATACGCTTCTTGATATGAAGATGATAGCAGTGAAGAAAGGGTCGGAAAAAACAGGTGGCACAGCCGCAGTATTCTTTAATGAGAAGACTGGGGAAGTTGTGGTTGCGTTTCGCGGGACGGAGAAAGATGAATGGAGAGATAACTTTGTGGGAGGAGCAGCAACAATTTTTGAAAAGGGAGCTGAGAACGTGAATCATGACGGAGTCTCTACACGATATCAGGAGGAGGCGCTTAAGTGGTATCAGGAATTGGATCTCCCGAAGCTGACAAATCTTGAGATTTCGAAGATTACAATCACGGTCACGGGACACTCCAAAGGAGGAAACAAAGCAAAATATATTACGATCCTTGATGACTCTGTTTCGCGCTGTCTGTCATTTGACGGACAGGGATTTTCCGATGAATTTTTTGAGGAATATGAACGCAGGATTGCCGAGAGGGCGTGTGTCATATCAAACCATAATGTGGATTTCGATTACGTCAATCCGCTGTTGAATGATGTTGGGGAGAAGACCTACTATGTGGGAAACGGTTATGGCAGAGGGCTTGTGGGGGAAGGGCACTGTCCTGATACCTTTTTGCATTATGAGAATGGAGAAGCAAAGATGGTGATAGCGGACGGACCGGCGGAAATAATGGTGGAACTGGATAAGTTCTTCAACAGTTATCTGCGAAGGCTGCCAGAGGATAAAAAGATAGAGGCAATGGATCTTGTGGGAGAACTAGTGGAAGCCTTTTTCAAGGGAGAATTCAAAGATGGTTCAAAAAAAATAACGGAAATTATTGACGGGAAAGAGGAAGGTTGGGCAACAGTATACGATTTGGCAACTTATACAGTGGATTACATACAGAAACATCCAGAGTTTGTCACGGCACTGGAAAACGGAGCGATTGAATTCGGACTTGATCTGTTTCTACCTGATAAATTTGGCACCATGGTAGTGAAACTTAAGAAAATGAATGACCTGACCTCGCCTAAGAATTTGCTTAACAATGCTTCTTCTTTGGTGACAGGAATTATGGAAGGAACTCGTTATGATGATCTTCAGATACCTTCCTCCTGCCGTCCACTAGAGCGAAACCGTGTATTCAACATGGGCGAGATGCTGGAGATCGGTGAGAGAGGGAGATCACTTATGCAGGTGGGCAGTAAGGCATGCAGGGAGTGGGATAGGCAGTTATCACGGCTGGAGGGTCTGCTGGACTGCCTTCCGTCGGAAGTGGACGCTTCCGGATTGAAGAGCGTCTTGGCACAGCGCGGAGGTCCATTTTATTCGGACGAATATGAGAAGATGGGAATTCTTATGTACAGCACTACAAACAGGATTGTGAAGGATATGCAGCGCTACGACATGGATGCTGCCCAAAAGATCAATGAGGTTACGGAGAATTTGGATGCCATAACTTTAAATATTAAGAAGTTGCAGGAGAGGATCTTGTAGACATGAGCATGATGGAAAACGGAGAAGTGAACAATGTGAGTGGTGAATGGGGACGAGAGGATATTGTACTTCATCCGGAAGCGGTTAAGCAGAGACAGGATGTGTACAGTTCGCTTACCGATTTATACGGAGTAGATGTTTTCTCGACGGAATTTCAAGATATTGTAGAACGGGTTGTGGGAGAAAGGAAACAAAGGGAAGAGCAAATCAGCGGACAGGTATTTGTGGAGGATATGCTCCGACAGCGGGACGCAGATACACAGATTTTGGGACAACTATTTCTTGGTCAGAAGCAGAATATTCTTACACCTGATTATGAAAGCGGTTCGGATGTATGGTCGTTTATGCACACTGGTGTAGTGCTTATTGCGATATTGGCGGTATCTGCTCTATATATTTTTATATTTCAGGACAGAAAGGTGAGAAGGAAATGATCTACACACTATGTTGGGAAGAAGGCGGATTTGTGAGAGACATCAGGGTAAACCGCAAACAGAAAATTTTTGAAACAATTGCAATCCTGATTGATGGCGGTTTGCTGATGCATAATCTAAGCAATCGGGGAATCAGGATATTCTCCATAAGAAAAGGTGAATACATTGATTTAAACGAAAGCTATGAGAAGGAAGATATTTTTAACGGAGATATTCTGTACATCAAATAGAAAGGCGGTATGAAATGGGAACGTTTTATGCAGAAGAACTATGTGAGACACGGACGAAGTCAAATATGTGTGCCAAGGGGGAGTATGATGTTGCAAGATTGTGCAGCAGAAATGGCATGTTTTTAGATTGCCGGACAACCGATGACAAAGAAACAGTCAGCTTTTATTATGATGTCCGGTCTAAAACGCAGTTTATTAAACTGCGGGCGGAGAAGAAGGTCAATCGGCTGATGGCACTTTTAGAGATAGCGGGTATGTATTCAGCGTTTAAAGAGTACTGTTTTATACTTGATCCGGAGAATTTGTACTACGATAGAAATTATCGCGTTTTTATTAAAAAAAGAGATTTGTATGAGAGGGGAAACTTTGGAGAAGAGAAAGAGTTTCTGATTCAATATAAGGCGTTGATTGGTTGTATTATGCAGAAAAAGTATTCTTTTGCAGATTATTATAATGGTGGGATGGACTTATATAGTAAGAATGCATTTTTAAAGAAAGTAAATGAAAAAGAAGATATTGTAGGGGTTACGGAGATTCTGCAGGATGAATATGAGCGGATAAGTGAAATTATCCTGGAGAAAAAGGTGGAAGTAAATAAATCATGGTATCGAATCAGCAGCGGTTGTATTGCAACAACGATCATACTGCTTGCGGCAGCAGGAGTATGTATTACGTATTTGGTTTTTGCGTTACTTCCCAGAAAGAATGCCCTGCTGAATGCGGCGGGGAGTTACCTGTCGGGTAATTATGTGAAGGTGATAGATGATCTTCAAAGTGTGGACATGCAGTATTTGAATCAATATCAGAAATATATTTTGGCGGTATCCTATGTTAGAAGTGAAAGTCTGACACCGGAACAGAAAGAGAATATATTAGCGGAGATAACGATAGATGGTGAAGAAAAGCTGAAAGATTACTGGATCTATCTCGGACGACTTAATGTCGTAGAAGCTGAAAATGTGGCAATGCAGCGTTCTGACGATGAACTGCTGTTATATGCATATATGACGGAGAGGGCTATTCTGGAGAAAAATACCGAAATAGCGGGAGAAGAGAAGCTGCAGAGGCTTGCGGAACTGGAAACAAAAATAGAAGAATTGGCAAAACAATACGAAGAGGAAGATAAAAATACATAATTCCGGGGAGAAAAGTACATGAAGGAAAAAGAAGTCTTAGTATTTCAAAGAAAAGAACCCCTGTTTATTGATTCCGCGCAGGGTGATATCAGAATTGAAGATTTTCCGGTGAAAATTCTGATTACAAGTGATAACAATGTATACTTCGAGTTGAAGACACTGGATAGGAAACCACAATTACTTTGCGGTGGTGAGAAAGTCGGCTGCAATGAGGAGGGTGTATGGCGCGCAGTAGAATGCGGAGACGAAATCCGAGTAGATGATATCAGCATCATACTCTATCCGGACAAAATCAAGGTGAAAACAATACGCAAAGTGGAAGCAGACGGATTGGTGATGTTAGATCCGAAGGAAAACAGATTTGAGAATTTTCCGAAATATCAGCGGTCTCCCAGACTGATCAAGCGGGTTCCGACAGAAAGCATACATATCGAGAATCCGCCGTCAAAAGCAGAGATCAGCAAAACCAGTCTTGCACAAATTATTATTACACCGCTCATTATGCTGTGCATCACGGTGGCTGTCAGCATTCTGATGAAACGCGGCATTTACGTTTTTGTGTCTATTGCTTCCACAATAGTAAGTATAGTGGCATCCGTTATTAAGTATATTCATGATAAAAGGGATGTTAGGCAGCAGAATCAGAAAAGGGAAGAGGTCTATGATGATTACCTGCTCAAGATTCGCAAAGAAATATATGCGGCACATCAGGCGGAACAGGAAGCATATGCATACAATTATCCGCCGATCAGGCAAATTGAGAGTATGATCAATGGGTGTAGCAGTAGAATTTATGAAAGAAGTGCGGGAGATGAAGATTTTCTTACTTTTGCAATTGGGCATCAGACCGAAAAAGTGAGTTTTCCTATTGAATTTGCACATAAAGAGCTTGCGATGGAAGATGATGCATTGGAGACGGAGGCGCAGGAGATCTGTAATCAACTGGGCATGATAGAAGATAAGCCTGTGGTAATAGATTTGAAACAGTCACATGTCGGTTTGGTGGGGCAAAAGGATGTGATTCACGGGCAATTAAAGCTGATCCTGTCTCAGTTGGCCTTCGCGCAGAGCTATCATGAACTTCAGATCATAAATATCTATGACAAGAAATATAGAGAGGATTTTCGATGGATGAGATGGTTCCCGCATGTTAAGATACAGGCACTAAACGTATACGGAAACATCGATTCTGAGAGGATGCGGGATCAGGTACTGGGAAGCTTGCATCAGATCGTCAAGGAGAGAAAACTGAGAGTGGAGGAGAGTCATAAGGAAAGCAGGTTTTTACCGCATTTTCTGTTTGTTATAGACGAACCGCGTTTAATTATGGATCACTCTATCATGGAATATTTGAATAAAGAAGGGGACAATCTTGGCTTCTCTATTATCTATACTTCCTATATGAGAGCTAATCTTCCCGAGAATATCGGAACAGTAATCATGCTGGATGATTCTGAGAACGGGACGCTTTTATTAGAGAATAAAGAAGTGAAAAATCTGCATTTTAGGCTGGATAATCCGAAAGAAGTTGACTATGAGACTATGGCGCGAAATTTAAGCATGTTGGTGCATGAGAAGGGGATTGTGTCTCAGATACCGGATAGCATCACCTTTTTTCAAATGTACCAAATTGATAAACCGGAACAACTGCAGGTCGCACGAAGATGGGAAAAGGGAGAGTCCCATAAGTCATTGGCTGTTCCGCTCGGAGTTCGCGGAACGAACGATTATTTGTATCTAAATCTGCACGAGAAAGCGCATGGACCGCATGGATTGGTGGCGGGAACCACCGGTTCCGGTAAATCGGAGATTATTCAATCGTATATTCTGTCGTTGGCGGTTAATTTTCATCCCTATGAAGTGGGATTCCTGTTGATTGACTATAAGGGCGGCGGAATGGCTGGATTGTTTAAGAATTTGCCGCATCTGTTAGGCACGATCACTAATTTAGACGGAAGTGAGAGTATGCGTGCCATGGCATCTATTAAGAGTGAGCTGGCAAGGAGACAGAGAATTTTCAGTGAGAATAATGTCAATCATATCAATGCATATAATAAGCTGTTTAAGCTGGGAGAGGTAAGTGAGCCGATTCCGCATTTGTTTCTAATCAGTGATGAGTTCGCCGAGCTGAAGAAAGAGCAGCCGGATTTTATGAAGGAACTGGTGTCTGCTGCGAGAATCGGGCGAAGTCTCGGAATCCATCTGATTCTGGCAACACAGAAGCCGAGTGGTGTAGTTGATGATCAGATATGGACCAACTCAAGATTTAAGCTTGCGCTAAAAGTACAGAATGAGGCGGACAGTAAAGAGATTATTAAAACGCCTGATGCGGCAACGATCGTCCAACCTGGACGGGCGTATCTGCAGGTCGGTAATAATGAAATCTATGAACTGTTTCAGTCTGCTTGGAGTGGTGCAGTATACAAGGAAGACGGTGAAGAGAGCGGAACAGATAATAGGGTCTATCTGATCAACGAGCTAGGACAGGGAGAATTGGTAAACGGAGAAATCAGTCAGAATAATGGAAAGGATCAGATACAGGCAACGCAGTTAGATGTTGTGATAGATGAGATCGCTAAAGTTTTTGCTAATATGCATGTTGAGGCTGTGAAGCGGCCATGGCTTCCGCCGCTTCCGTATAAGATGTTAAGCCCGTATAGCCATATAGAGGTAGTAAACAAAGAGGATGAGGTGCTTCCACTGGATCTGTCTATTGCAATTGGAATGGTAGATATTCCGGAACAACAGATGCAGGTAGAGTATGCCGTTAATCCGGTGAAAGACGGTAACATAGTCTTCTTCGCGACAGCAGGTTATGGCAAATCCGTATTTCTTGAGACTGTTATATTGAGCTTGGCGCTTAAGAACAGTGTAGACCATTTAAATTTTTATATTTGTGATTTCGGAAATAATGCCTTGATCCCTTTAAATGCTCTGCCACATACAGGTGACTACATTACGGTTGATGACAGAGAGCGATTATCTAAATTAATTGCGATTATTCAACAGGAGATAAAGAACAGAAAGAAATTGTTTGCCGAAAAAATGGTACAGAACTTCGATGTATATAATCAGAGTGTTAGCGAGCCTTTAAAGGCTATCATTATCATTGTGGATAATTATGATATTGTGAGAGAGATCGGACAGGAGGAAGAGGAATTCTTTACCAGAACAGGAAGAGACGGAGCAGGTCTTGGAATTTACATGATTATAACAGCCGGTAAGATGAACGGCGTAAGATATACGGCAATCAATAATTATAAGAATAAAATTGCAGGATATCTGTTAGACAGCACAGAGGCATCAGGTATTGTTGGCAAATCAACTTATGCATCCACGCCAATAGAAGGTCGTGCTTTAGTCAAGATGGATCAGGTCAGCGTAATGCAGGTATATACAATGGTGCCCTTTAAGAATGAGGTGGAATACAATCATAATTTAAAAGCGCTTGTAAACGATATCAGAAATATGTATCCGTCCAAGCGGGCACCCAGAATACCTATTCTGCCGGAAACATTTATACATTCTATGATAAAAGATTATGCGGCACCGCAACCGTGTGAAATCCTGCTCGGACTGCATAAGGCATCTGTGGAGTTGAGGGGCTTCAGCCGTGCTATGTCTCCGTTTCTAATTATAGGAGATGCGGCCAAGGGAAAGACCAATATGGCTAAAGTCATAACTGTGCAGGCGATGGAGAAGGGCAGAGTCTTTCTGTTTGATTCTAAAGATATGGAGATGTACGTTTTTAAAGACAAGAAGAATGTCAGTTATATTACGGAGCAGGATAGTATCAAGAGTTTCATAAGTGAAATTGGGTCGATCAGCAGTATCAACAGAGAGGCATTTGCAGAAGCGGTCAGAAGCGGAAAAAATGTAACACCTAAAACATTCTATGAGACAGTGGAACCTGCTTATATCATAATTGACGATTTAGATGATCTTACAACGCAGTACCAATCCGTATTGAGTGAACTGGCAACAGTCATTAAGAATGCGGCGGAATCCGGGGTCGGGGTGATTGCCACGCTACATTCCTCTAAAGCAAAGGGATATGATGAACTGAACAAATGGTTTAAAACATCATCCAATGGATTAGTAATCGGCAGTATGGGGACGACCAATATCTATCCGGCAGTATCTATGCGTGAGATGCCTGTGATAGGGGATGGGCTCCTGTATACAAACAGCGCATATGAGCGTTTGCTGTTGCCGAGATTTGCACAGGCAGAGTAATAGATTTCAAAACACAAAGGAGGAGTGATTGAAAATATGGGAGACTGTATAAACATGCAACAGACAGAATACGATGAACTGCAAAGGAAACTTACAAGGTTACACGACGATATCCTAGCAGGAGAACAAAGTATCAGAAAATGTATTGCAACCCTTATGACATATGAAGGTGGATTTTACGTGCAGGCTATTTCGGAAAAGGTAATAGAGCTGTTGAATGAAATGGAGACAAGCGCTGTTTCTTCCATGTATAACTTTTACAATGCAGACGTGGCAGTCAGCGATCTCATTGCTTTGACAATAGAAACGGATGTTATGGATGAATAGGAGACAAGAAATATGCCAAAGGAAAATATAAAATACAAATGTGCTGTAGTGACAGGAAGTATAGCGCTTGGACATTTACTTATACAAAGCGGGCTGGAGAACAGACTGACAGAGTATGATAATATTCTGGCAGGATTCAGTGTTTCGGACAGTATGCACGCAGAAGCACTGCGAGACATGATAAAGAAAGAGAAGGCACTTCTTGAAACAATAATTAGCTTTTATAAGCAGATGTTAGACATGCTTCAAAATGCAAGTAGGGATCTTGAGAAAACGGAACAAGATTATAGTTCATCACACGTGGAGAGTACAGGAGAATAGGATAAATGGATTTTTGGGATAAATCGCAAAAACGAAATGAATTAAACAGAAAATACGGAGAGCTGATGGATAAAATTTGTATATTGCAGAGACTCCAAAGTGAAATTGAAATAGTGAAACAGCAGATTGACCGTGAGAGAGAGACATGGGATATGGAATATAATGTATATAAAAGCAGCAGTCTTGCGGAAGAGATTATGATGACAAACCATTTCGAGGGTCTGGCGGCAGAGCAGTTGGTGAGTAATTTTCCTGATAAGGTGTCTGATATAAATAATCATGCAGGAAAAATAGCAGAAGTATCAGTAGAAATTGGGTTTGTGCTGAGTGCTATAGATACACAGATTACTCTTTTAAATATCAAGATTGCAGGTCTGAGAAGCGAATTGGCGGCGCTTGGTTGATGGAGTTGCATGGCGGCAAATATGTTAAAGAAGGGGAGGGTATATGAAAAATTATCACCTGTGGTTTATAACTATTTGTTTGCAAAAGCAGATAAGGGAGTGATGAAGAGCTTGGCGAAAATACAGGAGGATTATATAGGTGGTTTTGACAATAAAGGAAATTATAGATCATATTAAATATCGGTTCAATAGTAAAATATGTAAAGCTGTGGGGTGAAACCGTCCCAATAGAGACATATTGCAGATTCGTTCAGATGAGGTGAGAATGAATGAAAAAGAGAACAAAAGTATTTCGCGTCATATTGTATGTGTTGCTTGTGATGGTAATCGCGAGAATAGCATACTTTAAATATGATTTAATGCCGAAATATTATAAACTGACGGACAAAGAGAGGGAATTCTTGGATTGGTACAACTACTATTATGGGATTCCGGCACCAAAACGATTTATTAAAGAAATGTTGTATAAAGACGAAATCAGGCAGATAGAATGGTTACGGCGCCTATATGCAGACCTTGAGGAACGGTATCCGGGGTATCAGTTCTATATTTCAGGAAAGAAGGATCCGGGGATGTTCGGGGCAGCAGGGTATTCCGAGTATTATACAGAAGAAGAAACCACAGGGCGGGACTTCGATACACATGTGTACTTCAAAGACGGAGATTATGCCTATGAGGAGGACAACTTTTACAGTTATTTTGTGGAGAACGAGTATGCAGAGTATATTGAAGATCTTCTACGAGAAAAAGGTGTAGAAGACGTTGTTGATGTAAACTGTAGTATGTCGGTTGTGAAAGGAAAAGAATACAATAGCAAAATAACACTTGAAGATATAGTAAGTGGAAAACTAAAGGTGTTGCCAGCTGCTCAGATGTATTTATTAGCTCGAGACAGAACAGAGGAAGAGTGTAAGGCGCATGGAGAACTGATACAGCAGAAAATTGAGACAGCTATTCCGAAGGGACATTATGGAGTATATTTTTGTGATATGGCAGAGGGTGAAGAGCTATCTTTAGAGGAGGAAATAGAGTATATATATATATATATGGTAAATACGGTAGGAGGAGAAAAACAAAATGGATGACAATTTATTATCTGTGGAACAGGTATTGTTGTTAGAAAATCTTACATATTTAGCAGATAAGGATGATGTTATGTTTGATTTAGCCACGATACAGTCAGAATATCCAAACCATGTTTTCACAGTAGAAGAAATTATTAACAAGATAGAAATAGAACAACTGGATGTAAACGTTGACTACACCACTTTACAAAACGGAGAAGAATGGCGGAATGTTCTGAATGCTGTTCTGGCAGACGATACGCTTCCTGATATGAAGATGATAGCAGTGAAGGAAGGGTCGGAAGAAACAGGGGGGACAGCGGCGGTATTCTTTAATGAGAAGACAGGGGAAGTCGTGGTTGCGTTCCGGGGGACAGAGAAATATGAGTGGAAAGATAACTTTATCGGGGGTGCGTTAACAGCCGTAGAGACAGGGGCAGATACGCTCAATCAGACCGGTACTTTCAAGGCCGGGCTGGAGAAAGGGATGGAGATCATTTTTGGACACAAGTTCAGGGATACATACGTCGATGTTGCAACATACTACCAGGAAGAGGCGCTGAAGTGGTATCAGGAGCTGGACATTCCGGGGCTGACAGGAGGCAAAGCGAAAACCATCACAGTCATAGGACACTCCAAGGGAGGAAACAAGGCAAAATACATTGCAATCCTTGATGATTCCGTTACACGATGTCTGTCATTTGACGGACAGGGATTTTCCGATGAATTTTTTAGGAAATATGAGCGCAGGATTGCCGAGAGGGCGTATGTCATAACCAATCACAATGTGGATTTTGATTTTGTAAATCTCCTGCTGAACGATGTTGGGGAGAGGATATATTATGTGGGAAATGGATATGGAGATGGAATAAGCAAAATACCGGAGGCGCATTGCCCTGACACTTATTTTTTTTATGATGAACAGGGCAGGGCATATATGGTGGTTGCCGAGGGGCAGGCGGAGTTAATGCTGGAACTGGATAAGTTCCTCAACAGTTATCTGCGTACATTGCCGGACAAGAAGAAGGTGGAAACACTGGAGTTGATCGGGGAAATAGCACAGGCATATCTGGGGGCGGATGAAAACGATAAAGAAGGGCATGAAAGCTGGATAGAAATTGTTAACCGGATGGACGGCTGGGATGAGGTGGAAAGCCTGCTTGCGTATCTGGCACAATACATAGTGTGGCATCCTGAACTTTTGTCATCCTTTGACGGATTGCTGGAAAACTTCTGGCCGGATGCGACATGGCAGAAGATTTACAGTGAGGTGAAACCTGTTCTGATAGAGAAAATACCAACGGTTAAGCCGCTGGTAGAAGTAACCAGAAAGGAAGTGGAAGTCCTCCGCGGTTTGATGCCAGGGAGCCGGGGAGCTGATCTGCAGCCTTCCGTCTGCCGTCCACTAGAACGCAATCGCGTATTCAGCATGAATGAGCTGCTGGAGATCGGTGAGAGAGGGAAATCACTTATGCAGGTGGGCAGTAAGGCGTGCAGAGAGTGGGATAGGCAGTTATCGCGGCTGGAGGGTCTGCTGGACTGCCTTCCGTCGGAAGTGGATGCTTCCGGATTGAAGAGCGTCTTGGCACAGCGCGGAGGTCCATTTTATTCGGACGAATATGAGAAGATGGGAATTATTATATACAACTCTACAAACAGGATTGTGAAGGATATGCAGCGCTACGACATGGATGCTGCCCAAAAGATCAATGAGATTACGGAGAATTTGGATGCCATAACGTTAAATATTAAGAAGCTGCAGGAGAGGATCTTGGGGCCGGCCTAATGTAGTTTAGTGGCAGGCTCCTTATATGTATACTGTGCGTAGGTGGCGGCGTTGGCATTTGTCATATCCAGCAACTGTAGTTCAGGTATATAATAACCGATAAACAACATTGTGTTGCCGACCTTCATGGGCTCTTCATCAGGGGCAATATACTGATCGTTGTGTAAAATGATCGCATAGAATGTGTCAAGGCAGACCTGATAAGTGTCGGTAGAGTCAGCGGTATCCGGAAGCAACAACGACTGTCTTTCGTCGCTTAGGACATAGCCGTTCTGTGCAGCGAGGAGCGCGCCCTCCATTTCCTCTGCAGTTAATCCATATTCTGTCATACTAATCACTTGGTCCATGGCAGGCTGCCCGTAATATACTTCATATGCACCCGTGAAATAGGCACCGTCGTAATCATCGGCATACTGATAGTTGGCGAAGGTGCCGTCTGCATACAGACACAGTTCGGAACCGTCATTGGCAATAAAGGAGTTGCCACTGACATAGTCAGTATCTCCGATTTGAAATGTTGCAGTACTGCTTACTGTCCTGATATTGACTATATCCTGATCATCTTTATAACAAGTAGCGGCAAAAGAAACTACTGTATTTTTCTGGGGTGCGATCAGCACATCAATATCAAAAAAAGTAGAATCTATTAACATCTTAATATTGCCGAGATAGCAATCCACGTTATCGGGACTGGTATAGGCACTTACAGTAGAGTCGGTGCTTATGATGTCATATTTGCTCTCGTAGGTTTCGAGCAGTGCATCGAAGAATTCTTGAGGCGTATAGTCTCCAAGCGGGGTTATGCCCTGAAGTTGGTAGGCATATGTTTGATCTGGAGACAGAAATATTCCTTCCCCACCGGATTGCGGTATTAGGGAAGAGTCTACGGAAAAGGTAATGTTGTCCACGGTACAGCGCTGAAGTGTGACGGCATCATCGGGAGTTCTCGAAGTGCTGTGGTCTGCGGTTACCGAATCAGGAGATTCAAGGGAATCTTCGTCTGTATTCTCCTCCGCGGAGGAATCCGAAAAGAGTTCTGCCTCAAACTGTGCTCTGGCTGCTTCCGAAGAACGCCTGGTTTCGCTTTGAGCCGCAGAAGTTTCTGCAGAATTGGAGGCACATGCTGTCAGAGTTAAGACCAGCGTAGCCGCTAAGAATGATATTGTGAGTTTTTTCATAAGTTCCCCTTCATAAAAATATGTTTTTTGTATTACTACTATTTATTTAGTATAACATGACGGTGGAGTATAAGTCAATTTTGCGTAGCGATTTACATGAGGATTCGTTGTTACGATTTTGCAAAATTATCATTCTAATTACGTAGATAAATAATTGACAAATAACGAATCCGATATTATGATGGATTTATCAGAGAATTTCTAACAGTGTGCGCTTCGCACATTCAGACAGTTTCTGTCAGATTTTCTACATACTAATTTAATAGGACAGGAACTGGTACGGATGTGTTCATATCGGAATCCTGTCGGCATACGGGAGGATATAATATGAAAAGAAACGGACCAATAAGAAGATTCAGAATGCCGTGGCGGAGGAAAGTGCATCGGAATGTAAAGGACAGGCTTTTCCGGTTCCTGTTTGAAAAGGATAAGGAGGCTTTGTTACAGCTCTATAACGCCTTGAACGGAACGAATTATCATGACGCTTCCGAATTGCAGATCGTGACCATTGAAAATGCGGTTTATGTGGTCATGAAGAATGACCTGGCTTTTGTCCTTGCAGGGACACTGAACCTGTATGAACATCAGAGTACATATAATCCGAATATTCCGGTGCGGTTCCTGATCTATCTGGCGGAGGAATACCAGAAGCTGATAGAGCGTGCAGAGGTGAGTATCTATGGCTCCACAAGAATTCAACTGCCAACGCCCCGATGTGTTGTGTTTTATAATGGGGAGAAGGATTCACCGGAAGAAAGTGTGTTGAAATTGTCGGATGCTTTTGCAAATAAGGAACGTCAAGCGGATGTGGAGCTTCAGGTCAGGATGCTGAATATTAATTACGGACATAATAAAGAACTGATGGACAGATGTCGGACATTGGCAGAGTATGCGGAGTTTGTGGCGGTATCCAGACAATATATCAATGAAGGGATGAAGCTGCAGGAAGCGCTGAATGCGGCGATCGACTATTGTCTGGAGCATGGTATATTGTATGAGACACTGAGGGAACATCGGTCGGAGGTGCTGGGAATGTTGCTGGAAGAATTTGATGTGGACAAGTATGAGAGAACGATACGGATGGAAGGAGTTGAGCAGGGGATACAACAGGGAGTGCAGCAAGGGATAGAGCGTACTAATAGGCTGACGAAGCTGCTGCTGGCACAGAACAGGACGGAGGATCTAAAACGTTCTTTAGAAGATCCTGAGTATCAGGCAGCACTATTCCATGAATTTGATTTATGAGAAAGGATATTAAAAATCCCCTATCGTCTTGCACGCCTCGACTATATCTTATATAATAAGTTTCGGGCGCAGCGTTTCACAGAACGCTTCGGAATGGAGGACAAAGTATGATTAAATTATCAGAAGGAGGCGCGTACCTGCTTCACGGAACCGAGATCGTTCCGGACGGTGCAGAGGCGGCGGCACAGATTAAGAGCAGGACAGGCATGGAGGTATCTAAGGAAGAAGCTGCGAAGAATACGATGGCTTACGGTATTCTGCAGGAACACAATGCCTCCGGCAATATGGAGAAATTAAAGATTAAATTCGATAAACTGACGTCTCATGATATCACATTCGTGGGAATCATCCAGACGGCGCGGGCTTCGGGACTTCAAAAATTTCCGATTCCTTATGTGTTGACCAATTGCCATAACTCTTTGTGCGCGGTGGGCGGTACCATCAATGAGGATGACCACATGTTCGGATTGACCTGTGCGAAGAAGTACGGCGGTGTCTATGTGCCTCCTCATCAGGCAGTTATTCATCAGTACGCCAGAGAGATGTTAGCAGGCGGCGGCAAGATGATCTTAGGTTCCGATTCACACACCCGTTATGGTGCGCTTGGTACGATGGCCATGGGTGAGGGCGGTCCGGAATTGGTGAAGCAGTTATTGTCCCAGACATATGACATCAACATGCCGGGCGTTGTGGGTGTCTATCTGACCGGTACTCCCGTGAAAGGCGTGGGACCTCAGGATGTGGCGCTTGCCATTATCGGTGCGGTGTTCGGCAATGGCTATGTGAAGAATAAAGTGATGGAATTTGTAGGTCCCGGTGTGGCAGCTTTAAGCGCTGATTTCCGTATCGGCATCGATGTTATGACCACGGAGACAACATGTCTGTCCTCAATCTGGCAGACCGATGATCAGATTAAGGAATTTTATGATATTCATGGCAGGGTAGAGGAATATAAGGAGCTGAATCCAGGCGACGTGGCATACTATGACGGTATGATCACGGTGGATTTATCAAAGATCAGACCGATGATCGCTATGCCCTTCCATCCCAGCAACACTTATACTATTGATGAGGTCAATGATAACTTGAAAGACGTGCTCCACGATGTGGAGGAGCGGGCGAAGGTGAGTCTGGACGGGGCAGTGCCTTATTCTCTGCAGGATAAAGTGGTAGACGGCAGATTCATGGTGGATCAGGGTATCATCGCAGGCTGTGCGGGCGGCGGATTCGAGAATATCTGTGCTGCGGCGGATATCCTGCGCGGTTCCTATATCGGTGCGGACGGCTTTACGTTAAGCGTATATCCTGCTTCCATGCCGGTGTACATGGAGTTAATTAAGAACGGCTGTGCCGCGGCGATTTTAGAGACCGGTGCGGTGCTTAAGACGGCATTCTGCGGTCCCTGCTTCGGTGCGGGAGATACTCCGGCGAACAATGCGTTCAGTATCCGTCATTCTACGAGAAACTTCCCGAACAGGGAGGGGTCTAAGTTGCAGAACGGACAGATTTCTTCCGTGGCGCTTATGGATGCGCGTTCCATCGCAGCGACGGCGGCGAACAAGGGTATGCTTACGCCGGCGACGCAGTTCGACGGTGAGATCGGAAAATATAAATATCATTTTGACGCAAATATTTACAAGAATCGTGTGTTTGATTCCAAGGGTGTGGCAGATGAGAGTGTGGAGATTCAGTTCGGCCCCAACATCAAGGACTGGCCGGCTATGGGAGCGCTGCCGGACAATCTGGTATTGCGAGTCGTGTCTGAGATTCACGATCCGGTGACGACCACGGACGAGCTGATTCCGTCCGGAGAGACATCTTCTTATCGTTCCAATCCGCTTGGGCTGGCAGAGTTTGCTTTGTCCAGAAAAGACCCGGCGTACGTGGGACGTGCAAAGGATATCCAGCGTGCGGAGAAAGCAAGAATGGCGGGCGAACATCCCTGTCAGGCACATCCGGACGTGAAACCTGTGATGAATGTGATCAAGAAGACTTATGCGGACGCTTCCCATGAGAATACGGGATTCGGCTCTACGATCTTCGCGGTGAAGCCGGGAGACGGTTCCGCCAGAGAGCAGGCGGCGAGCTGCCAGAAGGTGTTAGGCGGATGGGCGAATATCGCTAATGAATATGCAACGAAGCGCTATCGCTCTAACCTGATCAACTGGGGCATGCTTCCGTTCCTGATTGACGAGGGCGAGCTTCCTTTCAAGAATCTGGATTACCTGTTCTTCCCGAATATCAGACAGGCGGTGGAAGATAAAGCGGATATGATCAAGGCATATAAAGTGTCTGTCGATGAAGAGAAGCTGACGGAGTTTACACTGCACCTTGGTGAGCTGACGGATGAAGAGAGACAGATTATCCTGAAAGGCTGCCTGATTAATTATAACAGGGTAGATGCTTAACGGACGGCAAAAGGAATTTAATAAAAATCAGTGGATATATCTGCTAAATTATTCAGAGCATGCGTCCGATATATAAAATACAAGGGGTGGTTGCTCTTGGCCAGACGATTGCTTCTTGAATCTGAATGATGTACAGACCATGGACGGTATTTTTGAGGGAAAAGGATTTTCCTAAGAGATACCGTCCTTTCTATTGCCATGCATCAGGGAAGGTGCAGTCGGTGGCACAGACAGGCAGGGAGCGGGTCTTTACAAAAGGAGGGAAAAGTGAGAATTGATTCCAGTGTAGTGGGAATGGAATCTTCCAGAAGATACTCTTCTGTGACAACCAAATCAGTGAGGGGATCCAGCATGCGGCTTAGCGCGGCTCAGTATCAGGCATATGGCGGGCTGGGCAGTCTGTTCGGCAATTTGGTCAATTCCGGAGAACAACCGGAGAGCGAGAAGACAGAGACCAATGAGAAGAATGAAGAGAGCGCCGCAAATCTGGAAGATATCACCACACATTTTAAGAATCTGTCCGGTGCCGTGAAGGTAAAGGAAAGACAGACACCGGAAAATACGATGCTTACGATCAGGCAGAGTTGTATTCAGTTTCTGATGGAGCTTTTTTTCAAGTTTCGCGGAGAGAGATACGATGCAAGCCGGTGGGACAGTTCGGCAGCTCCCGGAAGCAATATGAGTACGGCGCAGCCGGTTTATCAGGTCAACACGCTCACCAATCAGTATTATCACAGAGAAGAAGAGCAGACCACATTTTCCACGACAGGCATGGTGAAGACGGCGGACGGCAGGGAACTGTCTTTTAATCTGGAGGTTGCCATGAGCCGCAGGTTCGAGGAATACTATGAGGAGACTTACAGCACCGGAAGGGTGACTTACTGCGATCCGCTTGTGATCAATCTGGATACGAACATTGCACAGGTATCAGATCAGAAGTTTTTCTTTGATCTGGATCAGGATGGTGAGGAAGAAGAGATATCGTCACTTGCATCCGGCAGCGGATTTCTGGCGCTTGATTTGAATGATGACGGCGTGATTAACGACGGCGGTGAGCTTTTCGGAACGAAGTCCGGCAATGGATTTGCGGATCTTGCAAAGTATGATGTGGACGGTAACGGATGGATCGACGAGGCGGATGATATCTGGGAGAAGCTGTTGATCTGGACGAAGGATGAGGATGGCAACGATAAGTTGTATCATCTGTCCGATCTGGGCGTGGGAGCCATCGGATTGGGTAATGTATCTACGCAGTTTGCTCTGAACTCGGAGCAGAATAATCAACATAACGCCATGATCAGGAATACGGGAATCTTCCTGTATGAGAACGGCACGGTGTCCACAGTGCAGCATTTGGATTTGGTAAGGTGATAGATTGCTTGTCTTTGGATTTTGAGAATCCGTGCGACATAAAATAAGGAGCACGCACATAGTAATAGTACATGTGGGGTGTTTCATGAATGATAACAGAATCGTCTTAAAAGGAACAAACAAAAGAGATGCAGGATGCTTTCTTTTGTTTGTTTTTTTATTGCCATATGTGTGTGCCTGCCTGTGGGGACATGTGGGAGAGGAAACGGAAGCACTGCGCCAAGGTAAGGAGCAGGTAGACGCGCGGGAAGGTACGGACGGCAGTATCATACAGGCGGTCATGTCATGGGGAATCTGGGAGATTCCTATGGAGGAATATCTGGTCTATCAGTTAGCGGCAGTCATGCCTGAGACATACGAGGCAGAGGCGTTAAAAGCGCAGGCGGTACTGCTGCGGACGGAAGTGATCCAGGTCATACAGGAGCAGGGTATTACGGTACTGCAGGTATCGGGCGACGGTCTGGAGAAATGGTATGAAGCGGATGCGCAGGCATTGGAAGCGCTGAGGCCGTTTCGTCAGGCTGTGGAGGATACGGATGGGCTATATCTGTGTTATGGCGGGAAAGCGATACAGGCCTCTTATTTCAAGATCAGTAACGGGCAGACAAGGGATGCCGGCGAGGTATGGAATACGGAGCGGTGTCCTTATCTGACGAGTGTGGCATGCGAACAGGATAAGGCGGCAGCAGATTATTACAGTGAGGTGGCGATTTCTCAGTCGGATTATTTATATGAAATTCAGAAACATATAGAAGAAGAGTGTTCTCCTCAGGAACTGTGGGAAGGTCTGAGGCTTACTTATGACGGGGCCGGATATGTGACAAATGTGTCGTTTTATGCGGGGGATAAAGAGGTAGGGCAGATCGAGGGAGAAGCTTTCCGCTATCTGTTTTCGCTTGCGTCGGCATCTTTTGAGGCGGAAAACAGTGGGACGCAGATGATTTTCCGGGTAGAAGGAGTGGGGCACGGTTTCGGTATGAGTCAATACGGGGCCAACTGCAGAGCTATAAACGGGGAGACTTACGATCAGATTCTCAAGGATTTTTTTGTCGGAACAGAATTAGCAAAAATTGAATAACCTGTCAAAAATGGGTAAGACTAACACCATGTAAACTTTTATGATTGCTTATCAAGCAAAAGTGAAAATAGGAGGCATGATTTCATGGCAACAAGAAGAAATAGAAATGGTGTTAGGAAAGAGAGAATCATTATGTTGGCGTCATCCGTGCTTGTGCTGACGGCATTGACGGTAACGGGTGTTTTTGTGAAAAGGAGTAACAACAGCGAACGGGAAAACTATGTGGTAGATTTCGAGGCGATCGAGAAGGGAGCAGGTACGAGCGCGGAGAACATGCTGTCCGGAGAAGAGTTGGACACGCTGTTTGCGGAAGTGGGAACCGACGATCTGGATTATGATCCCAGCTTTCAGGAGGCGAATTCCCAGAAGGTAGAAAACACAGAGGACAAGCTCCCGACGGAGAAGAAGACCGGCGGAGCAGATGTGGACAGAAGCGGAAGAAGCGGTAGTACGGTCGAAGATACCAAGCCTGAAGAGGACGGAGCACAGAGCGAAGAAGCGAGTGAAGCGACAGATAAGAATAAGACCGATAAAGCGGAAAGCTCTGACAAGAATAAGAAGAAGACTGAAGAAGAGGAAGAGGCGGGCATGTTTGATGAGACCGTGGATACCGCTAAGAATCCGGAGGAGACGGAGACAGCCGAAGCGATCTCCACAACGGTGCAGCCCACGCTTGATTTCAATGAGGAAGACGGGTTGGTATGGCCCATCGTGGGTGACGTACTGATCAATTACAGTATGGATAAGACGATATATTTTCCAACTCTGCAGCAGTATAAATATAATCCGGCAATTGTCATTGCGGCACCTCAGGGTACAAGTATCTCGGCGGCGGCTAACGGACGTGTGACCTCTGTGGGCTATGATCCGACAATCGGTAATATGATCGTGATGGATCTGGGCAACGGCTATGAGCTGACTTACGGTCAGCTGGAAAATATTACCGTATCTGAGGGAAGCTATGTCAGTGTGGGTGACGGAATCGGCACGGTGGCATATCCGACCAAGTATTACAGTCTGGAAGGTTCCAATGTGTATTTTAAGCTGACAAAGGACGGAGAACCGGTGAATCCTATGAGTAAGCTGCAGTAGTAATGTAATCGCTGATATGCGTAGAAATGAGGACGAAGATGCTGGTTATCATACACGGAAATATCAGAACGATGGAAGATAAGGATTATGAGGATGGTTATCTGCAGATCGATCATGGTAAAATTGTCTCCATAGGAGATATGAATGAGTGTAATGTGCATGCGCTTAAGGCTGACGACCATGTGCAGGTACTCGATGCAAAGGGAAATACGGTTCTGCCGGGGATCATCGAGGCACACTGTCATATGGGGATAACGGAGGAAAAGAAAGGGATGGAGGGGGATGACTGTAATGAGACAGTGAACCCGGTGACTCCCTATCTGCGGGCCATCGATGCCATTAATCCGATGGATGACGCTTTTCATGATGCATTGAAGGCAGGAATTACATCGGCGATGATCGGGCCGGGAAGCTCGAATGTCGTAGGCGGACAGTTTGCCTTCTTAAAGACGCACGGCAGATGCATTGACCAGATGATCGTCAAGGCTCCTGCGGCGATGAAAGTGGCGTTCGGGGAGAATCCGAAAGTGAATTATTCGGGCCAGAATACATCCCCCGCAACCCGTATGGCGATCGCATCCATGCTCAGGGAAGAATTGACGAAAGCGAGGGAATATCAGCGGCACATTTATGAAAATCCGGATACAACACCGGATTTTCATTATGAATGCTGGCTTCCGGTATTAGACGGCGAGATTCCCCTGAAAGCCCATGTGCACAGAGCGGACGATATATTGACGGCAGTGCGTATTGCCGAGGAGTTTGGGCTTAAGATGACCTTAGATCACTGCAGCGAAGGGCATCTGATCATAGAGGAGCTTCGTGCAGCGGGATTCCCGGCGATCGTCGGTCCGGATATGGCAAGCCGCAATAAGATCGAAGTAGGAAATATGGCCTTTAAGACAGCAGGGGAACTCAGCAAGAACGGTATCCTGACGGCGATCACCACGGATCATCCGGTGTCTAAGATACAGTTCTTGCCGATCTGCGCAGGGCTGGCAGTCAAGGAAGGCATGGCGATGGAAGAGGGACTGCGTGCGATCACCATCAATGCGGCGAAAATCTGCGGTGTGGATGATCGGGTCGGAAGCCTTGCACCGGGCAAAGACGGAGATGTGGTGATTTATGACGGCAATCCCATGGAAGTGTTCACAAAGACCCTGTGTACGATCATTGAAGGAAAAATTGTATATTATGATGAAGAATGCGGACTTTTGTGTTAAAATGGTATAGCGTCTTCCAAATATAGATTCCGGGTAACTGTTCAGAACAAGATTCTGAACAGTTACGAATCCGGTTAATTCGGAGACGCTGTATCGGACGCATATGATGACGAAAGAGCTGATGTTTTATGAAGAACAGACATTTTAGAATATTAATCTGCATATTGCTCTCGCTAGCTTTGCTGACAGGCTGTGCCAACGCATCGGAGCTTTCTTTTGATACGCGGTCAAGCAGTGACGGCGACAGCGGGTTCACGACGCTGGGGCTTACGCCGGAATTTAATTATGAAGTACCGAGGAGCCTCCCGAACATTCTGGTGGATCAGGTGGGATATGACCGGTATAGCAATAAGATCGCGGTTTTTCAGGGAGAATTGCTTCCCGATTCTTTTACGGTTACGGATGCGGTCAGCGGGCAGAGTGTATACACGGGGCAGATCGAACGGCGGGGATATGACGAGAAGACAGGTGTATATGTCAGTTATGGTGATTTTACGTCGCTGCAGACGGCCGGTACATATTACATAGAGGCGGCAGTCGTAGGGCAGTCGTATAACTTTGAAATAGCGGATAATCCTTATGCCAAGCTATATAATGTGGCGTTGAAACAATATTATTTTAATCGCTGTGGTTTGACATTGTCACTGGAAATGGCGGGCGATGCGGCGCACAATGCATGCCATGCCAGAGAAGCGCAGATGAAGGATGAGGCTTCGGTCAAGCTGGATGTGTCGGGCGGCTGGCATGTGGACGGGGCGGCGAACCGTGATGTGAGTACGGGGTGCCGTACTGTCAATCATCTGTTGCTGGCATATGAGCTGTATCCGGAAGTGTTCGGTGATGATGTGGGCATTCCGGAGAGCGGTAATGGTATACCGGACGTGTTGGATGAGGTCAAATATGAGATCGACTGGCTTCTGAAAATGCAGGATTCCAAGAGCGGCGCGGTATATTCCGCAGTCAGCAATGTGGATAATGCGGCGCTGGGCTATCTGCTGTACATTGAAGGGGTCACTATGGACGCAACGATCCAATTCGCTGCTGCTATGGCGAAATTCAGTTATCTGTATCAGAATTATGATTGGGAATTTGCGAACCGCTGTCTGAAAGCGGCGGACAGAGCCTACCGTTATGCCGGGAAGTATCCGGCGGATGTGTCGCCGGAAGAATATTTCTATGCGGCGACGGAGCTTTATCGTGCCACCGGCAATTCCGGATATCATAATGTGATTAAGAATTATCTGCTGGAGAATCCTGTGGAGGATATGCAGAACGATTATATTTTCTGGGGATGCGTAACTTATCTGTCCACGAAGCAGAGGGTGGATATGAATCTGTGCAAGGATATGATTAAGATATTGATGCTGGAAGGTGAGAAGATTTCCTATGCCGCGAAAAATTCTAAATTTCTGGTGATTATGGATGAAAAGTCCAGTGGTAGTGCGGAACTGTTAAGAGATATCACAAGGCTCGTAGTGGTGGATCATATCATCACGAATCATGAGTATGCCACGGTGCTGCAGAATCATCTGCATTATATGCTGGGACGTAATTTGCAGTCGATCAGTTATCTGGACGGTGCGGGCACCCGTAATTATAAGGAGATTGATGAGAAGTACGGCATCATGAATCAGGTAGAGTTAAATGCAGAGCTGGTTTTGATGATGAGTTCCATTATGTACGAGCTGCGGCCGGAGGAAGATCCCCAGACGTAGCTCACACAAGCTCTTCATTCTTCAAGTAATTTGCCTTAATCACTTGTTGCACCATGGCGCTGAGACGGCGTTTATCTTCCTTGCTCAAATCTCTTGTATAGATCGGTTGTCCGTACTCGATGACCACATGCGCTTTTTTGATCTTGGGGATGTGATCCTCGAAGATTGCGCCGGCATTGTTGATGCTGATAGGTACGATCGGACAGCCGGATTTCTCGGCAATTTTAAAGCTGCCGTCGTGAAATTCCAAGAACATCTCATCTGTTCTGTTACGGGTTCCCTCCGGGAAAATACAGATAGAAATACCGGATTTGACTTTTTCAATGGCATCCAGAATAGACTTCAATCCTGCCTTGATGTCGGAGCGGTCCAAAAAGATACAGTGCAGATACTTCATCCATGTACTCAGGGACGGGTAGCGCAGCATCTCGACCTTAGCCATATATCCGGTAGGTCTGGGCACGCGGACATAGGTCATGATAATGTCAAAATAGCTTCTGTGATTGCCGACGTACAGTACTGCTTCGTCCTTTGGGACATTCTCCTCGCCGAGTACGGTTACGGAAGTACCGGAGAGCCACAGCACAACACGGAAAGCCCAGTTGACGATCGCCAGTGAACTGCGGTCTTTCAATCCGGGATTATATTTACCGATGATAAATTCCACGAGCTGGATCGGCAGACTGACAATCAGAAATATAACGACAAAAAATGCAACTAAGATTAAACGTATCATACTAATATAACCATCCTGTTTTTTATATTATATAGTATATAGGCAGTCTCTCCATTAATCAATAGGAATACACACACGTTTCTTATAATAAATTAGTTAATAAGAGTTTATTATCGGAGTAGGAATGTATGAACAGACTGTATGAATATCAGAAGAGACTGCTTAGTGTCTGCCTGGTCTGCCTTATGTGCATGGGAGTGTTTGCGTGCGGAAAGAAGCAGGATACAATGGAGAAAATCAAAGATCTGGAGTGTACGGTGATATCGGAAGATAATCTGCCCGAAGAATTGTTTAACATGATTGAGCAGAAAAAGGCGAATGCTTTTAAGATTACTTTTGAAGATAAAGGATGCCTTTATATTTGTGTAGGATACGGCACGCAGACGACCGGAGGTTATAGTATTGCGGTGAATGATCTGTATGAGACGGCCAATGCGATTTATGTGGACACGAACTTGATCGGCCCTGCGCCCGAGGAAAAAGGCAATCCGGTAGAAAGTTATCCCTACATAGTGATCAAGATAGAATTTATTGATAAACCCGTAGTGTTTGATTAGAAAACTATGGTACAATAGACGCAAAAGAAAAACAAGCGGCTGCGAAGCAGCTGTAACGCGAAACGGCGTTAGATTGGAAGAGATTATGCTTTATCTAAAGAACGGTTGTATGATTGATCCGGCATCGGGAACAGAGGGATATCGGGATATTCTGATAAAAGAGGATAAGATTGTCCGCATAGCGCCGCAGGGCGCTTTAGAGACAGAGCTATTCGTCAATGATGGCGGTGATTGCGGAGCGAGGACTGCGGCAGAGGATATTACGGAGGTTGACTTATCTGGTCAGTATGTTGCGCCGGGACTTGTGGATGTTCATGTACACTTCAGAGATCCCGGGTTTACCTATAAAGAAGATATTCATACGGGCGCACGGGCCGCGGCGCGGGGCGGATTTACATCAGTGGTGCTGATGGCGAATACGAGCCCGGCAGTGGATAATCCGGAGACGCTTGCCTATGTGCTGAACAAGGGCAAAGAAACGGATATTCACATTCACACATGTGCCAATGTAACCAAAGGACTTCAGGGAAAAGAACTGACGGATATGGAGACTCTGAGTAAGCTGGGTGCCGCGGGCTTTACCGATGACGGCATACCGATTACGGATGAGGGGGTGTTGCGGGCAGCGCTACGTCAGGCGGCAAAATGTGGTAAGCCTGTCAGCCTTCACGAGGAAAATCCGTCGCTTATTACGAATAACGGTATTAATGCGGGCAGCGCTGCGGTTCATTACGGAATAGGCGGATCTCCCAGGGAAGCGGAGATTTCCATGGTGGAACGGGATTTACGCATTGCCATAGAGGAGGAAGCCGATCTGTCCATTCAACATATCAGCACAAAAGAAGCGGTAGAACTGGTGCGGCAGGCGAAGAAAAAGAATCGTCATATCTATGCGGAAGCGACGCCGCATCATTTTACATTAACGCAGGAGGCCGTGATCGGGCAGGGCGCGTTGGCCAAGGTGAATCCGCCGCTTAGGGAGGAGACTGACCGGCTGGCGATCATAGAGGGACTAAGGGACGGCACTATCGATATGATCGCTACGGATCATGCACCCCATAGTGCGGAAGAAAAAGCAAGGCCGTTGACAGAAGCACCCAGCGGCATGATCGGTTTGGAAACTTCGTTTTCACTGGGAATGCGGGAACTGGTAAATAAGGGCTATCTGTCTATGGCGGAGCTGATAGAGAAGATGAGTTATGCTCCTGCAAAACTGTATCACCTCGATGCGGGTTATCTGGCAGAGGGCGGGGCCGCGGATCTTGTGGTATTTGATCCCAATAAGATGTGGACGGTGGAAAGCTTTGTATCGAAGGCGGCAAATTCCCCGTTCGTCGGAGAGAATCTGCCGGGCGTGATAAGTTATACGATCTGCGGCGGTAGAATCGTGTATCGAGCATTAGGAAGGCGGCCGTAAGTCAAAAGGTGTCATTTACTATAGCAGTAAATGACACCTTTTAACATAAACAAAGATACAACACAGTTAATACTAAACTCAAAGCTCATCGACAGAAAGGGTTACATTACTCAGCCCATAATAATAGTTGACGGTTTGGGCGGTAAATTTGTATACACAATAATCTTCATCATCCACGCCCTTGGGATAATATAGTTCAAACCCGTCGCGCCATAAAGCAGCCTTTGTTTCGTGATCGGTGCAGACCTCCATTGTTCCGGTAAATAAGGCGCCTTTATACTGATCCTTAGTGTCATCCACATAGTATACGGATGCCTTGGGATTTTTCAGGAACTGGCTTACTCGCTTGGAGCTGGTGTTGGTGGAAAAATAGTGTGTCTTCATGCTTTCGTGTTCTATTACGAGCATTCCTTTGATCTGGGGAAAACCTTCCTCGTTCACTGAAGCCACATAGGCAACCTGCGCATTTTTACGGAGTGCGCGTATCCCCGATTTAGCCGTACTGTTCATAATGATTCTCCTTTTCTGTAAGATTCGTAAGCACTTTCCTAAGACCTGTTTCGAGAATGAGTATTTCTTCATCGCTGAATCCTCTGTAAAATATTTGATTCATTTCATCAGAGACTTGTTCATATTGCGCTTTGAACAGTCTGGCGGTTTCCGTCAGTATAATCCGGACAGTTCTGCGATCGGCGGAGGAATAGACCCGTTTAATATGTCCCTGTTTTTCCATTCGATCCAGCATGCCGGTCAAGGTTGTTTTAGCGAGTCCCGTTTTCCCGGACAATTCACTGATTGGAATATTATCTTTTTCCCACAGAATAAAAAGGATTCTGCCCTGAGCGCCGTTAAATTCGTGAATATTGTGTTCTGCCAGCAGTTTTTCAAAGATTCGTCCCTGAAGCTGTTTGATTTTCGTAATCAGAAAACCGCCTTCTGTATTGTTAAGCAATGATACCACCTCCTACTATATAGAATAGTACTATATAGTACTATTTGTCAAGCACAATTGTGTAATTTCGTAAGACTTAATCGGCGCAGGACAAATATATCGAAAAATATATTAAGAAGTATTGAAAATAATCCGATATATAACTAAATACAGAACTTTTGATTCGAACGCAGGGAAGCGATAAGAAAGGAAGGGAAGCCTATGGTTATCAAACATAATATAACGGCGATGAATGCAGACCGCATGCTTAACCTGACAACTGCAGGTCAGGCGAAATCTACGGAAAAGTTGTCTTCGGGATATAAAATTAACCGTGCCGCGGATGATGCGGCGGGATTGTCCATATCGGAGAAAATGCGCAGACAAGTGAGAGGGCTTACGCAGGCAGCAGCTAATGCGTCGGATGGAATCTCATGCGTGCAGACAGCAGAGGGAGCATTGATTGAAGTCCATGATATGCTGCAGCGTATGGGAGAACTGGCAGTCAAAGGAGCGAACGCAACGCTGACTTCGGTAGACAGAGACTTTATTAAGCAGGAAGTCAGACAGTTGATGTGTGAGATCGATCGGGTACAGTCTACTACGACATTCAATGAGCAGAATCTGTTAGACGGCACTTTTCAGAATAAGGGATTGCAGGTAGGAGCGGAAGCCGGGCAGCATATCGCTATCACGATAAGGAATATGTGCACGAATGATCTGATTGCCAGTGCGTTATCAAAGGGAATTTTCTATCAGACAACTAATAATAGTCCTATATGCGCGCTGACAGATCAACCGGATCCGTCAACTAACCCTTGGCCGACGGGAGCCCCGGGGTGTTTGTGGCTACCCGGCAGCGGTACTACTTGGGCAAAGCAAGAATACTGGCAGGGAGGTATGATTCCGCCGTGGCAGCCCGGTGCGGGGCATAGTCACCTTTTGTCGGCTTCTGATCTGACAGCATTTCACAGCTTTTCCTATAGCGCGATCACGGATGAAAATATAAAAAACAGATTGACGAATACTTATCCGGCAAACACTACAGGAGGTTCAGAAGAAGATTTAGTGGACGATCTTTGTGATGCCCGTTATTTCCAGGCATTGAATGCTTTTGTTAAGAGCGCAATTTTTGATGTGTCGGAGGTTCGGTCAAATCTGGGCGCCGTACAGAACCGGCTGGAACATACGATAAATAACTTGGATAATGTTGTGGAGAATACCGCAGCAGCAGAATCTGCTATCAGAGATACGGATATTGCGACAGAGATGGTGAAGTATTCCAATAATAATATTCTTGCGCAGGCCGGATCATCTATGCTTGCACAGGCGAATCAGAGTAATCAGGGGATATTGTCACTATTGCAGTAGGATAAAAACACGGGAAAATTGAGCAATAGTATGTCAGAGTACATGAAGATCAGGTCATGTGCTCTGATTTAATATGAGAGCGGATACATAGAAAGAGGATAACAGAACAATGGATAGCCAAATAATTCAAAAAAAGAAAACGAAAGCGATGGTTGTGTCACAAAAGCAGATCGCGGAGCAGATCTATGACATGTGGCTGGAGACGGAGCTGGCGCAGGACGCTCACGCAGGGCAGTTTGTTGCGGTATATCCGCATAACGCGGCGACGCTGCTTCCGAGACCGATCAGTATATGTGAGATAGACCGGGGACAAAGCAGACTGCGTCTGGTCTATCGTATCGCCGGCAAAGGCACGGCCGAGTTTTCCGCTTACGGCACAGGTGATACGTTGGAGATTCTGGGCGTGCTTGGCAATGGATTTCCCACAGGGCAGGCGAAGGGTAAGCGGGTGTTCCTGATGGGCGGCGGCATCGGGATACCGCCTATGTTGGAACTGGCTAAAGAGTTGGAGGCGGAGAAACATATTCTGCTGGGATACCGCAATCAGGATCTTTTCCTTCAGGATGATTTGGGAGAATACGGACAGGTCTATATTGCCACGGAGGATGGAAGCGTGGGCGTACAGGGTAATGTGATGGATATCATCAGAGTGAACGAGCTTCATGCAGATCTGATCATGGCATGCGGTCCCATGCCAATGCTACGTGCAATTAGAAAATATGCTGCGGAGCAGGGAATCGATGCTTATATATCTCTGGAAGAGCGGATGGCATGCGGAGTAGGTGCCTGTCTGGGCTGTGTGTGCAGGACGAAAGAAATCGATCATCATTCCCATGTGCACAATGCGCGCATCTGTACGGACGGGCCTGTTTTTGAGGCAAGAGAGGTGGAAATCTGATGAATACACAAGTGACAATAGCAGGAGTAACCTTGAATAATCCGGTAATGACAGCATCGGGCACTTTCGGTTCCGGCATGGAATACAGTGATTTTGTGGATTTGAACAGACTGGGAGCGGTAGTGACCAAGGGAGTGGCGAATGTGCCATGGCCGGGCAATCCGACGCCGCGCGTGGCGGAGACTTACGGCGGTATGTTGAATGCGATCGGTCTGCAGAATCCGGGAATCGACGTTTTCGTAGAGAGGGATATTCCTTTCTTGAAAAAGTACGATACGAAGATCATCGTTAATGTCTGCGGTAAGACGGTGGAGGATTATCTGGAAGTTGTGGAGCGTCTTGCGGATGAACCGGTGGATATGCTGGAGATTAATGTGTCCTGCCCCAATGTGAAGGAGGGCGCAATTGCATTCGGACAGAAGGCGGATTGTCTCTATGATATTACTTCTCAGATTAAAAAGAAGGCGAAGCAGCCTGTCATTATGAAGCTGAGTCCTAATGTGACGGATATCACNGAGATGTCGAAAGCTGCGGAAGCTGCNGGAGCNGACGCNNTATCTATGATCAATACGATCACCGGGATGAAGATTGATATTCACNGAAGAAANTTTGCGCTGGCCAATAAGACNGGCGGNCTTTCCGGNCCNGCNATNAAGCCNGTGGCGGTGCGCATGGTTTATCAGGCGGCNCACGCNGTGAAGATTCCCATTATCGGNATGGGNGGCATCGCGAATGCGGAAGATGCCATAGAGTTNCTGCTNGCNGGAGCCAGNGCGGTGGCNGTNGGNGCCATGAATTTNGTGAATCCTTACNNGACNGTGGAAGTTGTGGAGGGAATCGAAGCATATATGGNGCGCTANGGAATCGAGGATGTGACGGAATTGATCGGAGCAGTGGAATGAATAGAGAACAGCAAAAGNAACTCAGAGAATTAAGGAGAGTATTTCATTTACTGTATTTTCGAGAAAAATAACNATGATTGTGCGAANTCTATATAAAATAGAATGTAAAAAATGCTGGATTAGCTNGGAATAGCTTAAATGCAGCATTTTTATTTTTTTGAAATTTGTTGTAACGAATATCTTTAAATTGGGATATATAAGGTGNCACGAAAAATATGGAGAACGGGAGGTGACAGCTTGCAGAAATCCGACGACAACAGTATAGATATGGAATCCGTCTATCAGGAATANGCCNGCTTNGTATACCGCTTTCTCTATTCTCATACCCATGATCCNGAGTGGTCTAAAGAGTTGATGCAGGAGACCTTTCTGCGGGCNGTCACTTCTATTGAACGGTATGACGGTTCNTGTAAATTATCNGTATGGCTTTGCCAGATTGCCAAGCATGTGCTATATCAGGAANTACGTAAAAAGAAACGCGTAGAGGCAGTAGAGCTGCCGGNTCAGCTTCCTGATTATACTGCGCGGGACGGCGAAGCCAATGCGTTGCAGCAGGAGCGCAGAAGAGANCTTTATCGCGCGATCCATCATTTACCAGATCCGGAGCGGGAGGTCGTCCTGTACCGTATGACCGGTGAACTTTCTTTCCGCGAGATNGGTGANATTATGGGAAAAAGTGAGAATTGGTGCAGGACNATTTTTTATCGTGCAAAACAAAAAATGAAAAAGGAGTTGAGTGCATATGAATAAAGAGTATCCTTGTGATATTATTAAGGATNTNCTGCCCGGATACATTGACGGATTATTGAGCNAGGCTGGAGCCGGTGCGGTCAAAGAGCATTTGGAGAAGTGCAGTGAATGCCNGCTGAGTTATGGGGCAATGGCGGAAGAGATGCAGGAAGAACNGAATGCCGGATGTATTCCGGAGGANCAGGCGGCTTTGGATGGCCTCAAAAAAGTTCGACAGCTTACGAAAAAGCTGAAGCTGGCGGTGGGAATCGTTACGGGGCTGCTGGNGTTGTG
Organism: Lachnospiraceae bacterium; assembly: GCA_014804365.1. GTDB lineage: Bacteria > Bacillota > Clostridia > Lachnospirales > Lachnospiraceae > UBA3282. Next base: position 90,388 of record JAAUZX010000011.1, on the reverse strand, counting down.
TTTTATATGTATTCTCGTGAAGGTTTATGTGATTGGAAACCTTATGNCTGCCGGTCCGGTGGAGATAACTGGGTTTTCCTATGACGAAGAGACCGATAATCTGGTGTTAAATGGTACGCTGAATTTNGCGGATTATCATGTCAGCCGTATAGTTTGTAAGGAGAGTGATGATGAGNANTTCGTTGTAAATGTGCATGTCTATGTGGCAGAAACATTACCGTTTTTGTCATCCGGACAGGAGCAGGAAGATTTCTCCGTCACGATTCCCGATGCNAAAGGATATGTGGTTTATCTTGCGGGTCCTGGGTATAGTCGGTCAGTAGTGTATAACTGGAAGCATTCTCATTATGAGAAGCTGNCGGAAATGGAAGAAGAAATATACAGNCGAATTCCTGCACTGGATAAGGAACAGGATGCATTGAGCTATAATGGGGGAATCGAAANTGTAAACGGAAATGAAGGGATTGCGTATACAGTGACCACAATGATTGGNGATGANGCATATTATTGGTGGTTTAATGATCAGTTGGCAATGCATGGAGATTTTGCAACCTTAAGTCTGGATNTTTGGATTTCCCTAGAAGAACCTTATCAGATTCTGGTNTTTGATTACAGAACAGGTCAGTATACGGATGACCTNTCTCTGGTTGAGGACAGAAAGAGAAGCGCAGAGCCGGAAGTTCTTGAATGGACAGAATAGGTACAGGATTAAGCATTATTTTATAGGACAGTTACAAATGCAGATAATTGCAGNTGTGGCAGGATAGTGTTCCGGTAAAAATAGAAATCATATACAACCTCTATGCGGCATACACTTATATTAAGTATACGCATGGAGGTTTATTTTTGTGGAATTAGTAAAAAAGAAGATACATATGGATCGGATCAGCAGCAGAGCCGGCACACAAGTCGTATTGGAAGAAGATGTGAATATTTCAGATAACAAACCCGATGCCAGCTATCTGTTAAACAGCAAGGGCGAGATTATTATGGAGGAAATACGTGCCGGTGAAAATGTAGTGAACTTAAGAGGCAGACTGGTGGTATCCATACTGTATCTGACGGACATGGAGGGAACCTGCGCCAGCATGGAAGCGGTGATTCCTTTTGAAGAGAGAGTCAATATGGAAGGAGTGTCAAACGGGGATCTCATATTGACGGACTGGACAATAGAAGATCTGACAGTGGGATTGATCAACTCCAGAAAGATCAGTGTACAGGCGGTCGCTTCTTTCGGGCTTGAGATGGAGGAGCATGTGGAACAGGATGCCGCAGTGGATATCTATCACGAAGAGCCGTTGGAATACCGTAAGCGCACTTATCCCGTAGTACAGCTTGTACTGCAGAAGAAGGATATTTTCCGGTTAAAAGAAGAAATGGAGCTGTCCGGCAATCTGCCGAATGTGTTCCAGACCATATGGCACCATATTACCTTTGACCATGTGGAGTTTAAGGCGCTGGAGGAAAAGATATCGATTCAGGGTGAGATGAGAGCCTTTTTCCTGTATGAGGGTGAGGGGGATAACGACAGGACGCTGTGGTATGAGAATACAGTGCCTTTCAGCGGAATCATCGAGTGCCACGGTTGCAGGGAAAACATGATTCCGGATATTCGCTGCAGTCTGGGACAGTGCAATGTGGAGGTGAGGCAGGATTTTGACGGTGAGGAGCGCGTCTTCTGCGTGGAACCGGTGCTGGATCTGGATATTCATCTGTACGAAGAGGAAAACATGGAAGTGTTGTCGGATATCTATGGTGTGGATAAGGAAATCGAAGCACTGACTACGGAGGTGCAGCTTAAGAGTCTGCTTCTGAGCGGGAGCGGCAAGTGCAAGATTGCGGAACATGCCAAAATCCAGAATACGGAAATGCCGATGTACCAGTTGATTCATTCCGAAGGGGAGATACAGATTGAGGAGCAGGCAGTCGTGGAGAACGGCATTGCGATTACGGGAACGCTGACAGTGACTACTCTGTATTTGTGCAGTTCGAGATCTATATATGCCACAAAGAATATGATGCCGTTCCAGTATGTGATCGAGGCGGAGAACATCACGCCCACCAGTATTTTTAAACTGCATCATAGTATCGAACAGTTGACAGTGACGATGCTTGACAGTGACGAACTGGATGTGAAGGCGGCATTACAGTTCAAGGTGATTGTTTTTGCGGTACAGAAGAGTAATCTGATCACGGATATCAAGGTGGAAGAGCTGGATCTGAACAAACTCAGTGAACTGCCGGGGATGGTCATTTATATTGCCGGACAGGGAGACACTTTGTGGGATATCGGTAAGCGGTATTATGTGCCGATCGCGCAGCTTAAGGAAGTGAATGAGCTGGTTACGGAGGATATTAAGGCGGGGGATAAGATTTTGGTGGTGAAGGGGAGTATTTAATATACAATAAGAGGAATTGGAAGACGGACGCTCAGAGGGAAGTTAATATCTACGTCGCCGCGCTTCCGCTCCACCTCAAGCGTAGCAGACACTAAGCTCGTGAAAAACCTCGCTAAGTGCTGACGCTTTCCGAGGGGCGACTTAAGATATTAACTTTCCTCTGAGCTGGTATACGGATTGCCCGTGGTAATTAATATGTAAGTATGTACAGACAGATGGAAGTTTATAAAGATTTTCATGGTAAAAACAGTGAAAATTGTATATACTTGGAAATGAGGCTGACGGATGCGGTTTTGGGTTCAGGGATATTAATTAATGTATCGGTGCGGTATAATAAAAACGGTTATGATGAAGAAGCATGAGATACAGAAGGGAAAACGGTTATGAATACAGATAATACAGCATCTATTTTAAAAAATAAACTGTTCTTATACCTGACGGAATTCTTTGCGGGGATGTCGGTGATGGCAGTGGAGTTGGGCGCCAGCAGGCTTCTGGCGCCTTATTTCAGTTCATCCCAGATCGTGTGGACGATTATTATAGGAACGATCATGATTGCGATGGCGCTGGGGAATATTTACGGAGGGCGCAGCGCGGACAAGAATCCGAATCCGGACAAGCTCTATGGCAGAATATTGATAGCGGCGGTCTGGATCGCGGCGATTCCGGTGGTGGGGAAATATATCATTCTGGGAATTTCGGCGTTACTGATTTTTACGGTCAGTACAAATTTCCTGATATGGGCAGCTTTCGCGGCGTGCATGGTGATCTTTGTATTTCCGTTGTTTCTGTTGGGAACGGTGACGCCCTCTCTGGCGAAGTATTCTGTGGACAGTCTGGACGACAGCGGCAAGGTCGTTGGAACGCTTGGCGCTTTCAATACGATCGGCAGTATTATCGGTACTTTTGTGCCGACTTTTATTTCGATACCGGCGGTGGGAACTTCCATTACCTTTTTGATCTTTGCGGGTATATTATTGGCGCTGGCACTGACCTATTTTATCAGTGGGAAAAAGGGAGCTGCGAAAAGTGCAGTCTCTGCAGGAATCTTTCTTCTGTGCTGCCTGCTCGGTAAGTCGAACAGCTTCGCTTTCTGGGAGAGCAGTTTAACTTATGAGGGAGAATCCATTTATAATTATTTACAGGTAAAAGAAAACGACAGAAGTGTCATATTATCGACAAACGTGCTGTTCGGTGTGCAGTCGCTCTTGATGAAAAATGAGGGACTGACGGGCATGTATTATGATTATGCCATGGCAGCACCGCTTATGACCGGACAGGACAAGTCTGCCGATTGTAATGTGCTGATTCTCGGAATGGGAACGGGAACTTATGCGCACCAATGCCGTAATTATTACGGAGATATGGAGATCGAGGGCGTGGAGATTGACGAGAAGATCACGAATCTTGCGCGGGAATATTTTGAGCTGCCTCAGGATGTGAATGTGACTACATATGACGGCAGGGCATATTTGAATGCCATTGACGGTAAATACGATGTGATCATGGTGGACGCTTATCAGGATATTACCATTCCTTTTCAGATGTCTTCCGTGGAATTTTTTACATTGGTGAAAGACCACTTAAATGAAGACGGTGTGATGGTGGTCAATATGAATATGCGCGGCAGCAGTGAGGGAAGTATTAATCAACATCTTGCAGACACGATCAGTAATGTGTTCGGCGAGGTGTATACGGTGGATGTGAAGGGATCTACGAACAGGGAGCTTTTTGCCTCTGATAATCCGCGGATCTTAGAGAATCTGGCAATTCATCGTGAAAATCTTGCAGACGAAAACCTTGCAGCGATGATGGCGGCGGTTGCAGATAACCTGATCGCATATGAAGCGGGTGACTATACCATGACTGACGATAAAGCGCCGGTAGAGCTTCTCGGTATGCAGGTCATTGACGAGCTGATTCGGGACGAGGTGGCATATTATAAGAAGATTTATGAGGAGCAGGGCGTTCAGGGCGTGATTAATGCGTTGTAACAGAATGCCATGTGTTTGCCGGCGCATTATTTTCTCAAATGGCTCACCAACATATGCAGCGATCTGTCATTTAGCGCTGAATTTGATATATCGCATATTTACTATATACACCACACCGAAATAGCATAAATACAGAACAAAGAAGCAAACCATAAAACCGCCGATAGCTTTAATCAGATAATTGTGTACGGGCAGTATAGAGTTCATCTTATAATTGACAAATGGTGCGGCCGTCCAAAGTATAATAAAAGACATAAGTATTGGCATGAACAGCTTTATAAGCACCTGCATACAAATCAGATATTTCAGATCGGACTGATTTTTTCCCATATGAAACAGTAGCCGCATATTTCTGTTCTCCCTCTTTAAATCAATGATCTGCAATAAAGAGAGGACAGAGAAATAGATAATCATAAAAATAATACAGATACTGATCTGTAAAAATCCCATCCATTGCTGTTTCGTTTGCTCAAAAATATAAATATCCGGGTTGAGCAAAAATGTTCCGAAAACAAAGGCTGCTGCTGAAAAGATAAAACAGATGCAGAAAATGGTATTTACATTTGCGCCGGTCTCCCCGCCGCTTGTTATTTCAGCAATCTGATATAGCCGATTGTCCTGATATAAAGCATCCGCCTGTGACAGACGTAAATGTGCGATAAAAGCATACAGCCATCTATAGAATGAGAAAACGCATACTAACATTGGCAGTGAAATAAGGGAGACGGAGACAGTCATTATCTCATCGGACATAAAGGAAATACCAGACAGCAATGCCAGATAGCTAAAAAAGCTGATCATAAGTATCCATCCCCAAAAAGATTTCTTACCTGTACCCAGCGGCTGATTGCGTTGTTTTTCCCGCATAAGCTGTATAATCTGTAATTTATATATTTTGCGCTTCATAAAAAATATTGACAGGATTTCTACGAAACAAAAATAAATAAATGTCTGCAGAACACTTTTCAATATAATTCGAAGTATGGAGTGACTTCCGGTTTCATGAAGTACTGTATGGCAGCAAATAGAAAATATCCCTGTACCTAAAGTCACACCCAGAAGAAAGCATACCAGCCCTATCACAAATAATTCACACAGGAATACTAATGACAGCTTATCTTTTTCCATCCCAAGCAACATATAAGTGGCAAATTCTTTTGCCCGCTGTTTGATGATAAAATGATTGATATAGTTTACCAGCACCGCCATAATTATCACAATCAGTATAGGTAAAGCCATTGTCTGAAAGCCTGCCTGCATATTCCCCCAATCCGCAATACAGTTTGAAAGGAAAATAATGGAAGTGAGCATAACCATTGATGAAATATACAGGAGATAGTCAAGCATAGAACGCTTTGTGTTACGGAGCGCTAATTTAAGATACATAGTGAACACCTCCGGTTATTCTTGCAATCGTATCTAAAATTCTGGTGAAAAACTCCTGTTTACTTTCCTGATCCCGTTCCAGGGAGGCTTTGATCTCACCATCCTGCATAAACAGAATTTTATCACAGTAACTCGCAGATAAGGCATCATGTGTTACCATTAAAATGGTAGCAGCATACTTTTGGCAGAGCATGACGAATGTTTCCAGCAATTGTGTTGCGGAGTGACTATCCAACGCCCCGGTCGGCTCGTCTGCGAGAATAAGGCCGGGGTTTGCCGCAATCGCTCTTACACAGGCACATCTTTGCCGCTGGCCGCCTGAGATCTCGTAGGGAAACTTATTCAGGATTTCAGATATTCCTAATTTGTCAGCCAAATCAAGAATCGTCTGTTTTACGGTCTCTTTTGGTATCTGCTTAATCGTCAATGCCAATGCAATATTCTCATAGACCGTCAAAGTGTCTAATAAATTGTATTCCTGAAAGACAAAACCTAAATGCTCCCGGCGAAAAGAAGCCAGATCATTTTCAGACAGCTCTGCAATGTCATACCCATCAATTTCTATCTGCCCGCTGGTAGCCTTATCTATTGTCGCAATCATATTTAGTAAGGTGGTTTTTCCTGATCCTGATGCACCCATGATACCTACAAAGCTCCCTTTAGTGATTTCAAAGCTGACATTTTTAACGGCTTCTGTTACGGTACTTTCAGTTTCATATACCTTTCTGATATTTTTTATTTTTAGGACGGCTGGAACATGGGCGTCTGTCTTACTTTCCCACTGATCTTTGCCAAGCCAGCTTGTGACAACTTCAAGCAGTATCTGATTAGATTTCTCTTTCAGGTTTTCGTCGGATATGAATTCACCTGAAAGCAATTCATTCAAAGTTATGTGGAGCAGATCACACAGTGGACAAAACAAAGATGGATCAGGCAATGATTTTCCTGTTTCCCATTTTGATACTGCCTTGTCCGTTATTCCCAGCGTTTCGGCCAGTTGGCTTTGGGTCAGACCGTTGTCTTTTCTTCGTGCAGCAATAAAACTGCCTATTTTTTTTAGATCCATATTTCAAAAATCCTCGCTTTCTAACATTATTATACAGCGGATGGATAGAATGAACACCTACCAACGGTAGAGTTGGGGAAATCTCATGTGCTAAAGCCGGAATCATTTTCGATGAGCCGGAAATTGTCCACTCGGATTTTATCACTGTATTTTTTCAGGACAGAATAGATTTGTTCTGTAATGGTATGGGTAAGCTTTGCATCGTTTCGTGCAAAAAAATAATCAATTGGTGCAATCTGGGTTGGAAAACGGGTTACACCTGCCGAAAGACTTTATGAATCTAAATATAATTGACAACAATGGAGGGGCATTTAGGAATGGGAATAAGTAGTGTGAATGTTCAAAGTTCCGCATGGGGAGCAGCTTTTCGGGAAAAGCCCATATTCTTCATGACGGGAAAAGAGACAGTGGCATTTTTTGATGGGAAATTGAAGAAAAACATGGTGCTGCAGGAGGATACTTGTACTCTCAGCAGCAATGACACTTACCGCAGGCAACATACCACTTATGAGGTTTCCGATCAGGATAAAGGCAGCACATTTCTTGATTTGAATTTTTTGATCAAAGACGAGACCAGCAGTCTAAGAGGCAATCTCAGTGATGCGAGGGATATGGATTTCTATAACTTTTCCATTCCATTTATGAGTTTTCAGCGGAATTACTTTGGCGTTGAAGTTTATATAGATATGCCGGAAGGTTGTGACTATGACCTTACCCTGTATGATGAATACGGCAATCAGGTGGGGAAGGCAGAGTGGGACGGAGAAGGCCGGAAGAAGCTGAACATCCCTAATTGGGATATCGATACCAACAAATACTGCATCAAGGTAGAAAACGGAAATGGGGAGGAAGTTTCCTCGGATGACTATTATAAGATCAGTTTCCATGTTTCCGAAAATAAGGAGCATGAAAAGACCGATGCCATAAGGGAGGCGTATGGTGTATTGCATAGCGCATACGACCGGAATGATGAAAACTGGCGGGAATACCTTGATAAATATAATGCAATCCTGCGGGAGACAGAACAGAATTACATAAAAGAGATGGAACAGCTCCACCAGAATCAGTTTGACAGTCTGCCGGAAGAAAAGAAGTACAAAGGTGAGCGTACAGTAGATGAACTGCTGCAGGATATGGCGGAAGGGAAGGATTTAAGCGATGCGGAGCTGGCATATGTGAAGATTTTTGCCAACCTGAAGGACATTGAGAAAGCACAGCAGAAGGCGGAGCTGAAAAACAGCTTTTCTGGTGATTTCGTAAAGGAACTGGAAGGCATGGGCATCTCCAGTGATGACATTGAGGGGATGCGGGTAAGGATTGGAAGCAATGGGGAAGTGACTGTGGACGGGATAGAAGATGAAGCTGTTCGGGAGCAGGTGCAGAAACTGATAGATGAAAAGTACAGTGACCGGATGTACCGGTATTACATAGGGATTGCGGACAGCGTAGGAAATCTGCCATCTAATGCGTACCAGTATGCTACGGATGTGCAGGAAGTCCGGCGCTACCTGAAAGGGGTTACGGGAGAAGATATATCCTTGGAGAGCCTTTACATGGCACCCGATGGGAAGATTGGAGGACTGTCGGAAAAAGCGTCTAATTTGATTAACAAGACAAAGGATAATGCCAAGATAGATCGGATGAGGGATGCGCTGGCGGATATCATAGGGAAGATCAGGATCAGCGGTGACTTGGGTATTCCCGATTTCACCTCGGAGTTCCTGTTCAGTAACGGTGTATTCTCCGTGGTGGACAGCGGATTTGCGGTGGACATGGGTGCGCTGGATGGACGGTTGACACCACAATCTTCCGGCAATATGTATTCTGATATGTACAAATATCAGTTTAGGAAAGTTTTATAAGGCTATGAACGCATATCACCAATAATGCACAAATGTTAAAAGGGAACCAAACATGAACATTTCACGTTCTGTCTGGTTCTCTTGTTACGTTTCTGGGTAGTTTCATATCAAACAATATAGTGTTTCTGGCTTGACTATGGTGAAGGCTTCCAATGCCTATGAAGCTAATATTATGGCTGATCCACATCAACACTTTACAACTCTTATCAGAAGTGAAACTTTTCTGTGGGCTGGTTCGTATTATTATTAGCGGAAGACAATTCTGACTGACAGAGAAGCCGCAGAGAAATATTTAACAGCAATGGAGGATTAAAAAATGGACATTAAAAATTTAGGGTGCATCAACCCATATACAGGTCTACTTACATCGAAAAAAGTTACAAATGTAAAAAACAGAACAGAACTATGTAAATTCATGTGTAATAGAACTTCGATCAGGGTTATTTCTCGCGAAGATTTGATGGCAGGAATGGGAAAACCTCTTAATTTAGCGGAAAAAACAAATGTAGATAAACTACGTAATTCCATCGATATTGCGAAAGGGGCAAAAGTAACGGTAGAGGGCGGATTTGTGTTGACAGTAGGGGAAGAAATTGTTGATATATCCGGAGGCGATCTTTATAATCGCAAAGCATCCGAGAAGGCTGCCGAGATGGCAAGCGCTTTAATAATGCTGCTCCGAAATGCCGGCGGAACAGCAAATATAGTTGCATTCAGTACTCCCGAATACCAAAAGTGGACGGAAAATGTATCCGGAGTAATGAGCTATTTTGGGATAGATGTCTCGAAAGATTTTACTGTAAATGGTATGAAATACAGCAAAAATAAAGAAGGATGGTGGGAGTCGGCGGCAAATGCCGCAGCACAAGAGGCCTATGAACGGCAAATAGCTGCAAACAAAACCTATGAATTTGCTGACGAGCTTATGAAACAGAGGATCACACATTTAAGTAACTACTATTTATCCACTGTTCCGGAAAGCGTGAAAGAAGCGTGGCAAGAAGCAATGGAAGAAAGTGGAGTGAATCCATTTTCGGACGGTTTCAGTACACTTTCACAACTTGTCATGGAGCATGATCTTATGACAGGCGGAGATGATAAAATTTTCGGAAATACTGTAGAAAGCAGTCTGTCTGCAGTGAAAAAGATTCTGGATAGAAATGAAAATCCATTGGGAAAAGTGGATGAGAAAAAGGCAGAGTCGCTTCAGCGAGAAAAGAAGTTTTATTCCACATTATTAGGAAAACTTAAAAAAATCAAATAGGCGTCTCTGACCGATAGATGCGCCGCCAATAAAATAGAAAAGGGGAAAAAAGATATGGAAATTACAAACAATACAACTTCCGGCATTTATACAAATGAATACAAAAGCAAAAATATGACAAAGCAGGCATCCTATGAAAACACCGTAAAAAGTAAGGCGTCAAAAGCCTCAGGCAAGACTTTGGGAATGGGATTCACACATGACAAAAACAGTCCGGTCTCTTACGGGATGGTAGCTCAGTATGCGGAGAATTCTACGGAGAATAGTCCGATTATCAAAGTGAGTGTGCGGTCGGAGGAATATTATATCAATATCAATGAGGTGAATCCGAAAAATGCTTCGGAGATCGAGATGTTCGCGCTGTGCTGCTATGCCGATGACAAGGGAATCGGAACCGGCGGCACGTTTGGAAGCTGGCAGACCCTGAATTATTACAAAGACAATGCGGCGCATAACGGTTATTTTGAACTGTCAGATACAATGGAGCAGTTTAAGAGTCTGAGGAAGGACTGGAGCGCTATGGTCAGTGCAATGATAAGCGATTACATGAATGGCGGTCTGTTTAAGCAGGCAATGGACGGGAAGATGCTGCTTGGAATGTTTCAGCATTTTATGTAGGATTAAGGCTTCCAGCTTCAACAAAGAGTTTTAATGTTTTAAGAGGTAACTGACGATGCCCGGACTCATAGAAGAGGGCAGGTACGGCTCTGAACGACAGAAGGGCTGACATAAAAATATGATTGGGAAAGAGAGGATTTCATATGAGTATGTTAGGAGTAAATGATATATTGGCGGCATATCAGTATGCGAATAAGGCGCAGAAAAATAATACCACAGGGAAAACCAGTTTTGCGGACACCGTAAAGCAGACCACAGAAAATAATTCCGCATCGCGGGAGGAGCAGTATGTGGAGTATCTGAAACAGCGGTATGGCGCAAACGTGATGGTGAAAAATATCGATAACGACCAAAGGAGTATCGACAACTTCGGCGCAAGCATAGCGGGGTATAATAATGTTGCAATTGCCCCCAATATTTTAGAAAAGATGGCAAACGATCCGGAGAAGGCGGCCTATTATGAAAAAATAATCCAGAAAGGGCTCGATGACATTCCAAGATGTAAGGCAGTAATGTCAATGAATGGATTCGAGATGTCTTCTTATGCCGTGAGTATTGATGAAAAAGGTGTGGGGTATGTATATGTGACCGGGGATCTGAAACCTGAAGTGCGGGCGAAGATTGAAGCAAAGGTGAGAGCAGAACAGACGGCAAAACGGGCAAGACGGGAACGATATCAGGAACTTGCCGAGGAGGCGGCGGAGAAGCGCAGAGAACAGACAGGGCTGCAATATCACAAACAGCTTATGGAAGATGCTCTGAAAAAAAGTGGTCTCGATACGACTGTAAACTATCATTTCATCAGTCGGCCACAGGTGTCAGCGGCGGCAATGGCTTATGAAAGTGCGATCGGAGCATACAGCAGTGATGTGTTGGGAAATACCTGATAACTGTACTAATACAATTTTATTGATGCGGATTTGGTGCTTGGACCGATAGGGTGAGCAATATGATTCTGACTGACAGAAGAATCAATGACAATATTGTTTGGAGGGATAAAATGGATATTGGAAATATAGATAGCAATGGAGGATATGGAATGTTAGTAGCAGGAATTAATGGAACAGCAAAATACCCTGCCTATACACCGGGTAAGGTAAAAGGGAATGTACCAAATAATATCTTTAGCCAACAGATTAACCAGGCAAAAGCAGGAAGTATACATACTTTGCATTGGTTCGATACATCGGAGGGCGATAAGCCATTAGGGGCGCTTGGGGATAAAGGAAACAGCAGTATAACGGTATATAAGCCGAAGGATTTTGACCCGGAAAATCCAGTATATAAGGTTAAGATATGGGACGCAGAGGGCAATGTGACGGAGCGAATGGTGGACGTGTCAAAGGTGGATGCAAAAAACAGTGACAGGGCAGATATGTTTGCATATGCCTGTTATTTGACGGACAGTGGTCAATACCCGGAGGCTCAAAGTACATTCTGCCGTATACCGACTTCTAATGAACAGCCGGAAAATTTGTCAGATTCTTTTAAAGCCGGGAAATTTAATTGGCTGGAACTAGCAAAGAGTTTTATGCAAATGCAGTATGACGCAGGAAATTTAAAGGGGTATCTTGATTACAAGAAATTCGTAGATTTCTTTGCATAATAAATTATTCCGCGGAAGTGCATAAACCTTTGCTTCTACGGACTGTTCGGACGTATTGCAAGGGAGCAGAGGCGGCTCTGACCGACAGAGGAGCTGCCATTAAAACAATTGATGACAATGGAGGATTTAAAACATGAGCATAAATGGAATTGGACAGAATTATTATCAGAACAATGTATCAACAAATAAGTACAACAGGAGCAAGGCCGGACAATTTTACCAGCAGAAACAGGTAGCAGAGGCATTCACTTCCACAGGTACTAGACAGAATGCCAATGTGCAGGATATATATGAATCACTTAAATCAACAAATCCGTTAATGGGGCAGGAGGAAAGCACTGTATCAAATGATAGCGGGCTGCAGGTATGGTATAAGGGTAAGCCTTTAGAGGAATGGGCAGCGACAGATCCGAAATATACAGACAAAGAAACAGGTTTTTCATGGTATGTCAGAGATGGGAAACATCCTTATATGACGGGGGAGGATGCTGCGAAGTTTAAGGAAATGTGCAAAGAAACAGGAGAGTCGTGGTTGAAAAAGTTTGCGGAAATGACAGGAACAATTCAGTACCTTAATGACAACACGACTGCATTTGTGGGAACAAATGGTACAGCGATTAAATCAAAGGATGGCAAGGAGCTGTTTGTTGATACTTCGTCTTTATCTTACGATATGATTATGGATATGTTCAAGAATTTGCCCAAAAGCGGGAGTTACTTTGACAGCGCATATTGGCAGAAAAATATCCAAAAGGCTATGTTTTCTGTAGAATAGTGATGTTTGACATATTTCCGAATAGTATCAGACTGGCACAGTGCAGTTGGGGGGAGTATACCATCCCCAGGAATAATTGATAACAATGGAGACTAAAAAAATGAGCGTAAATGGAATCGGAGCAGCAGGATATCCGACAGCAGGGTATGAAACAAAAAAGGCAGAAAGGAATATGGCAGGAGGGGACTTTGCTGGTGCGATAAACAAAACTGCAACAAAAAAAGAAACAAATGCTTTCAAGCCGGAGAGTTCTGATGAAGTAATGCAGGCATGGGATAAAGCACTTGCGGAAACGGGAGTAAATCCTTTTCCGATGAACCGCATTTCAACAGCCTTAGTCCTGCACGTTGAAAGCGGGCAGCAGGGTTTACGTTCCACATTTTTAGGTGACAGTGTGTGTTCCGCAAAATCTATGGCTGAAAAGATCATACATAGATTGGAGAATCCGTTGACACCAGCAGCAAATCCTGTTTTTGCAGGTCAGGAATTGATATTTTACAAAAAGTTCTTAGAGTTTTTGGGGTAATGAACTGCTCGGACTTATTATGAGAGGGCATGGGAGGCTCTGACCGACAGAGGAGCCGCTGTATAAATATAATTGGAGGATTGAAAAAATGAGCATTAATGGAATAGGAACAGCTGGTTATCCGGTAACAGGGTATCAGGCAAGGAAGGCAGAAAGAAGTGCGGAATCCGGGGCTGCGGGCTTTATGGAAATAGTAGAAAAAAAGGCGGCGCAGGATAAAACAACTGATTATGACGAAAAAGCTTTTGATATGGTGGGACCACATGCCCCGCAGGGGGTAAAAGATGCATGGCTGGAGGCAGCTAAAGAGGTAAATGCGAACGGCGTGGGCATCAAGAAAAACGGTATGATAAGCCATATTTCGCAGATGATGGTACAGAGATGCACCAAAATGCTCAGGGGAGAAACAGATTATTCGGATATTCTGGGAAGTACAGTGGGATCTGCCATACGGGCAACGAAGCAGGCACTGTACGATTTAGATCATCCTCTGGCGCCGGCGTATAGAAGTATAGAGGCGGAGCAGGCCCGTATCAAAGAAAGGGAGTTTTATGTTTCATTTTTGGAGAAGCTGGAGAAGTTATAGGGCGAATATCAACAATCAGGTACAGAGGGCGGCTCTGAACAAGAGAGGAGCCGCCTATAAATCTTGATAGAGCAGTGGAGGATTTGAAAAATGAGCGTTAATGGAGTAGTAGCAGGATATCCGGCATGGTACGAAACAAGAAAGGCAGAGAGTAGTACGAAGGGTGATTTCGAAGCGAGTGTGAAAACAACAGGAAATGTAGTACATATTACCCCGGATGCATTATTTTCTATCTATGATGCGAAGACGGGGGAAAGTGCAAATGTATATAGGGCAGATGATTATTCAGAGGAGAATCCGATTTATCTTGTAAAAGGCATGGACAAAAACGGAAATGAATATGAACAGACAGTAGATGTAAGCAAGGTGAACCCTAATAGCTGCTCTTACACGGAGATGCTTGCATTAAATGCACATACCGGGAATAAATCAGACAGCAATTTCCTTAGTATGGCTATTATGAAGGATAAGGCAGGCACTGCTTCCTATCAGGACAAAGTGGATTATCTCTCAGCGGCATATGCGCTTATGGATAATATGAAAACACTTGGAAGTTGGGATGAGTATCTGCGATATGGCAAATGGATTAATGATATTCTGACTTTCTGTAAAAGCAAATCATAGTTACGCAAGAAGCCAACGGAAGTATATCGGTAAAGTATTTCTGCATGAAGAAATGAACTGTTCGGACTTATTATGAGAGAGCAGAGGGCGGCGCAGGCTCATCAGGAATGCATTTTCCGATATTCCTTTGGCGTAACCCCGTATTTTTCCTTAAACAGAGCATAAAAATGTGTACGGTTAGTAAATTTCAGCCGGGCAGCGATTGCGCTGATGGATTCGTCCGTTTCCGTCAGGCATTGTGCAACTTTTTTCAGGCAGAAGGTCATGCCGTAGTCGTAGAGACACTTACCGGTGTATTTATTAGTAATGCGATTCAGGTAATCGCCGCTGTAATTGAGAAGTTGTTCCAGTTCCGTGCGGGTCAAGCGGCCGTCACTTTCCTCGAAAAGCCGTGTGATGCGTGAGAAGAGCAGGAAATCGCTGCTGGTATCAAGCCGGATATCGGTACAGTGATAGAATTGCGGTGACGACAGATGAGTCAGGAAGGAACATAACAGTCCGCATATCCGGTAATACGCGCCGAATTCCGGATAAAGCAGGGTGTGTATCATGGCATCAGCCATGGCGTGCAGTCGTTCGGTGGTCTGCCGATTCTGATAGGACGGAATGAAGTCAAGATATGCGCGCTTGCCGGGATTTCTCATATTATCAGTGATAAAGTGATAAATTGGGCTGCGACAGATATCCTTTTCGCTCGAAAAGGGAGAGCCTTGGGTAGAGTCGAACAGTCCGGTGATAAAATCGGGTGACAGTCCGATATATAAAATTTTACAGTCAGACTGATAATGCTCCAGATGGCGCAGGCTTCGGTTGATCAGACAGCAGGAACCGGCGGTGTACAGATAGTCTTTTCCTTCTATTCTCTGAACAAGGTTTCCCTCCAACACAATCACAAATTCAAAGAAATTGTGGTAATGCGGTGCATTTTTCGCATAAGAGTAGTTTTTTATGGAAAGGGATTCTTGGTACATAACAGCTTTTTCAAAGGACAGTGTAACCACATTCACGTAGTCTTCGGGATCGGAGGCATCACAGCATTCCAGAGTGACCTGAAAGGGGACATTCATACTGTAGAAGCGTCCGAAGTCGCTTTCACCGTTCTGTATGTTAATAGAGGAGTTAAGACTGTCTAATGATTCCCGCATATCAGGGGTAGTATATTTTTCCACAATGTTCTCCGTTTCTTTGTTGCGATTCCTGAATATGATACAAATCGTTGCTTAAAAATCTGTTTGCGATATTGCAGTGTCCTACATTGATTTCCTATAATATTCATATAAATTATTGCTGGAGCAGTATACCGTATACATGAAGTTGATACAATTAAGATCATTATAGAAAAAATTAAAACAAAAGTAAAGTAACTTGAAAGGAGGCGTTGCAGTGCAGGACTTTATTTATGGTGTGGATCTAGGCTGGGTAAGCCAGTTGGAGTCACAGGGTGTCCGCTGGATAGACCGGGATATGAAAGAGGCAGATCCGATAGCAGCACTAAAGGATATGGGAGCAAATGCCGTGCGGCTGCGGGTGTTCGTTAATCCGCCGAAGGAGGCTTATTGGAGAAAGCCGGAAAAGGAATTTGAGGGCAAAAGGATTGGCGGAGAGACATGTATGCTTGGCTTCTGTGATAAGAACAGCGTATTGGAAATGGCTGTCAGAGTAAAAAAGCAGGATATGAAGCTTATGATAGACATTCATTACAGCGATCATTTTGCAGACCCGGTGTATCAGGATATCCCTAAGGAGTGGGAGAATGACAGTTTTGAGGAAATGAAGGAGCGGGTAGCGCAGCATACGAAAGATATCTTAGAACTTTTGACTTCCCATGATATCTATCCGGACTGGGTTCAGGTAGGCAATGAGATCGATTCGGGAATTCTGCTTCCTATGGGGAGTTTTGACGATAACCCAGAACAGCTTGTCACGTTTCTCAATGAAGGATACAGAGCGGTTAAAGCAAGCTGCCCGGAGTGCAGAGTTGTAACACATATCAATTGCGGGAATGATTATCAGCGGTGTACCCGGTTCTTTGATACATTCTTTGCCCTTGGAGGACAGACGGATATTATGGGGTTTTCCTATTATCCGTATTGGGTGCGCATGAAGCATGATGAAGGTAAGCTGAATGATGATATGACAAGGCTTTCGCAAAAGTATCAGCGCCCCTTAATGTTAACTGAGATCGGAGGACCGGAAAATGAAGAGGAGGAGACTTATCAGCTTCTTGTAAGCGCGGTGCGTGCGATCAGGACAGTCCCTGACGGACAAGGACTCGGTATCTTCTTCTGGGAGCCGGAGGTGGGAGCCGATCTGTTACCGGATCATTATATACTGGGTGCGGCAAGGCTGGTGGAGGAGAACTGTCTACAGTTTACCAAAGCTATGAGCGCCTATGCTGACAGTCAATCATGATGGGCTGTATAGTATCTTTTAACAATGTATATTGATATAGAAGATTTTTTGATATATATTGAGATTGCAAAATAAATCTCACAAACGGGCTTGCTCGATTTTTATAAAAACAATAAGAAGAATGGGAGGATTTGTATTATGAAACGACGTTACATGAAATTACTGGCTCTATGTCTCAGTGTCAGTCTCAGTGCTGCTGCGTTAACCGGCTGTGGTGCGGATAATGCCGATAGTACGGCGCCTGTTACGGAAACAGAAGAAGCGCAGGAGACAGAAGAAGCGGGGGAGACAGACTCAGCACAGGAGCCTAAGGAAATGGCCGATATCGAAGTTACCTCATTTCCGCTACCGGACGGTCCCGAAGAGTCGGAGATCTATGTAGAGCCGATCGCTGATATTTCCGATGACTTTATCCGCGGCATGGATGCCTCTTCCGTACTCGTGGAGGAGAACAGCGGCGTCAAGTATTACAATTACGAGGGTGAGGAGCAGGATGTCTTCATGACACTGGCGCAGTCCGGCGTCAACTATATCCGTATCCGTGTATGGAATGATCCTTATGACGAGAACGGCAACGGATACGGCGGCGGTAACAATGATGTTCCTACTGCGATCGAGCTTGGAAGACGCGCAACCAAGTATGGAATGAAGGTGTGTATCGACTTCCATTATTCCGATTTCTGGGCTGATCCGAAGAGACAGCATGCGCCTAAGGCGTGGGAAGGTATGAGCGTCGAGGAGAAAAGCGATGCACTCTATGAATTTACGAAAGAAAGTCTGACGCAGATTCTGGATGCGGGTGTAGATGTAGGCATGGTGCAGATCGGTAATGAAATTAATAACGCTATGGCCGGCGAATCATTCCTTCCCAACATTTCAACTCTTTTGAGTTCGGGAAGCCGCGCAGTTCGTGAGATGGCGCAGGCTTACGGTAAGGATATTCAGATACTTGTTCATTACACGAATATTGAGGATAACGGGCAGATAGACGGGCTTGTTTCCAATCTGGAGCATACGGGCGTTGATTACGATATCATCGGTTTATCCTATTATCCTTTCTGGGATGGGACGAACGAGAATATGCAGGCGGTAGCCAGACACATTCAGGAGGAGTACGGCAAGAAGGTTGTAGTCGCAGAGACTTCTTATGCCTACACTACCGAAGATGGTGACGGTACAGAGAACAGCTTTGACGGCATTGACGGTGCGGTTGAGGGCTATGCAGCTACCGTACAGAGTCAGGCTTCCATGATCCGTGACATCTGCGAAGCGGCAAACGAGGCAAATGTACTCGGTATTTTCTACTGGGAAGGTGTGTGGATTCCGGTAGGTAAGGCGACCGAGGATAATTCTCCCATATGGGAAAAATACGGAAGCGGCTGGGCCAGCAGCTATGCGGCGGATTACGATCCGGATGACGCAGGTCTGTATTACGGCGGCTGTTCGTGGGATAATCAGGCGATGTTTGACTTTGAAGGACATCCGCTGCCGTCCTTAAATGTATTTAAGTATTTGAAGTATGGTTCGACTGCACCTTTGGCAGTGGATTCTGTCTCGGATGTTAATGTATCTTGTGATGTGGGCGGCGAAATAAAGCTTCCTGAGGCAATCGATGTATTTTACAATGATCGTTCGGCGAACAAACAAGAGCCTGTTGCATGGGATGAGACACAGCTTGTATCCATCGACACGAGTGAGGGCGGGGAATACGAGGTGACAGGTACGCTGGAGGACGGCACGACCGTGACAGCCTACATCGAAGTCATAATGCTTAATTATGTGCAGAATCCGAGCTTCGAGGATGCCGATACATCTATGTGGAAGGTGACCTATGAAGGGGAAGATAACCCGACAGATTTCCAGCAGAAGGCGGATGATGCTTATACTGGAGAAATAGCTTTCCACTTCTGGTCGGAAGATTCCGATATGGACTTCTCGATCGAGCAGGAAATTACGGACTTAGAGCCCGGTACCTATCAGCTCACGGCTTACGCGCAGGGCGGCGATGTGTCGGATGGTGAAATGGAATTATATGCGATCGTAGACGGCGGAGAGCAGACAGATCCCTTCATGGTAACTACGTGGACGGACTGGAAGACTCCTACGATTTCCGGAATAAAGGTTACCGACGGTACGCTTACGATCGGTGTTCGCATGAAGTGTAATGCCAAGAGCTGGGGAACTGTGGATGACTTTACATTGAACAGAATTTCTGATTGATTATCGATAAGGTGAAAGCTTTCGTGCATAAGAGTATGCATAATTGTGTGTAAATAATATTTGTCAATAATTGAAAGGCAGGGTGTTTCCGGCATAGGAAATCCCTGTCTTTTTGCGAAAAGAGCAATTCCGGAAATCAAACGATAAAAAAGTCTGCTATGATATAGCTGTAGCTACAATGAAGGAAGGATGAGAAAACGTGTATCGTCACATTATACAAGGCAGTATTGATTATATTGAGAATAATCTGCGTTCAGAACTTACGGCACAGGAATTGAGCGAAAAGGCTGGGTTTTCATTATTTCATTATTACCGGCTGTTTACATCGATCGTCGGAATACCTGTCATGCAGTATATTACGAGGCGAAGACTGTTGTATGCAGTTTATGAAATGAGCAAAGGGATGAAAAAGGCAGATGCTGCTCTGTTATATGGGTTTGATACTTATGCCGGATTCTACAAAGCATTTTTGCGGGAATTTGGCTGTACCCCGTCTTTCTATTTAAGCAATTTTAAGATTCTAGAACCTTACAGAATAAATATATTACAGGAGGAGCCGATTATGGTATCACATAAGCAGATTACGGAATTACTGTCAACATATTGGGGAATGGATGATGTAACGATCCGGGATGTGATTTATGAAGGAACAGGTATAAAGAGCGATTCATTATACTATGTAGATGATAAGCATGTTTTAAAATTATCAACAAATCTGGGAAAACTGAAAAACCATATAAAAATCTCGGAGGCGTTGGAAAAAGAAGGTTTACTTGCGGCAACGCCGGTTGAAACCGGCAGCAGCGAAAAGTATGTACAATATGGACAGTTATATTGCTGTCTTACGAAACGTATACAGGGACAGCAGATTTTACCGCAAAATCTTTTTAGAGAAGACGCGAAAGGAGATGCACGGTTTATCGGAGAGGTCATAGGACACTTGAGTATGGCGTTATCTGACATTGATATCGTTGTTGATGAGGCGAATATGTATGAGGGCGTTGTAAATTGGGCAATACCTATGCTTCAGAAAGCAAATATTATTTCAAATGCAGTATACAGAAAGTACACAGAAGAATTTGGCGGTTTATATGCGGGACTGCCGCAGCAGATCATTCATCGCAATCTCAGTCCGAGTAATATTATTTTAGAAGGAAGCAAATGGGGAATTATTGAATTTGAGTTGAGCGAACGAAACATTAGGATTTTTGATCCGTGCTATGCCGCAACAGCTATTCTTTCGGAATTTTACTCGGAGGGAGACAGATTTGATAAATGGATCGAAATCTATAAGGAAATCATGTACGGCTATGATACGGTAGCCAAATTGTCGGATGATGAAAGAAAAGCGATTCCTTATGTGGTGCTTTCGAATCAGCTTCAAGCAACGGCATGGTTTTCGGAACAGGAGAAATATAAGGATGTGTACGAAGTGAATAAGCTAATGACAAAAAGCATAGTGGAGAATTTTGATTTGCTGTTGTTGTAAGCATGGCAATGAAAGTCTACGAGATTCAATAGGTAAATTTGACTCTTTCGTTGGGGAATAGTATATAATATGCTTAACATCAGCGAAAGGAAGAGATAATGTGAGTAATTTAGTTAAAATCAGCGAAATGTCGGGCAGATATAACGTATCTGCCCGGACTCTTCGCTATTATGAAGATATGGGTTTGATAGCAAGTATACGAAGTGATGACTATGCTTACAGATTATATGATGAAGCTGCAATAAAGCGCTTGGAACAAATTTTAATTTTACGAAGACTTAATATCAGCATTAAGGATATTAAGCGTATATTCGACACTACAGGATCAGAAGTCGTTTTAGATGTACTGAAAAAAAAGGTTGATAATATAGATGAAGAAGTTTCTCTTTTGTATGATTTGAAAAAAATTGTTCTGGAGTTTATCGATCAGATAAGAAAGATGAACTTTGAAAAAGAGACAGATGTAAAACTGTTGTATGAAAAAGCCAGAGACATTGAAACACAGATTACAAATGTGGACTACAACGGCAACTCAGCTATGGCTGATCGTTTTTTTGAAGTCACGAAAAGACTGAACGACAAGGTACCGGATATAATGATTGTCAGGATACCACCATTCAGAGCCGTTACATCAGGTATTATGCCTTATGACGATATTTTCGGGGAATTTCAACTCTGGCAGGAAGCACACAATGATTTTTACAAGCCCATTATTTTTGAATCTCCTGATTTTCTGTGCGAAAATAATGGAAAGCTTGAATGGATTTGGCGTATTAAAGACGAAATTACAGAGGCGGATGTAGCTCCATATAAAATTATTGAGCAGCCCGGAGGTCTGTACGCGGTGGCGGTAAGTATAGACGGTGATGACGAAAGCGGTAATAAAGTACTGCACAAAATAGAAAAATGGATAGAAAGGACAAATTTTGTTATTGACGACAGCCGTGCAACATCGGTACATATGATATATGTGGACGATGAAATCAAGAAAGGCCTCGGCTATCACCAGCTGAATTTTTATGCGCCCATAAAACTAAAGAATGATTGTTAAAAAGGAATATAAGCAAAGATGAATTGGAGCATTTTTGAATAAGCTTAGCGATTATGGGATTATAGCTGATGGGTTTTTTAATGGTAAAATAAAAAGCAATACCGATATTACTATTTTATATCCTGATAATAAGAATGTGATAACAGCGTTATATATTTTAGCTGTCAAATCAAATAATACAGACCGATTTAAAGATTTTTGCAGACTGAATTATAAATTGTTTGAAAGCGATTGGAATACAATAGAATACGGTGGTAGCATTGAGGTTGTTTCTGATCTTTTTCATTCAGAACAGCATAGAATAACGTCTAAATTAATACATGAGGAGCTGATAAATCGGAACTACTATTATAATTTTCAGGATTGGAACGAAGGCCCTCAAATTCGGTATTATAAAAAAGAGAGCGACCGCAACAGGAATACAAATGCTGACTTTTGGCTTGTCAGTATGGATACCAAATTAAAGTTCTATTTTCGGATCAAAAAAATGGACAAGGCGCTTGAGTACATCAAAAATTGTCCCGAGAGTGTTATCAGCAATTTTCTAATCAGTGACAATGGCTGTGCCAACAGAATTTCCGGGAAATGTGTTTCGGGAATTTCTTATCAGCTCGGTGGCAGTACTATATGGCGATGCGGATGCTGTAATCCGAATTTTCAGGTAACTCCGAGTGTTGAGGATTATTTATATTATATTAATGCCGTGGAAATGGCAGGGAATAAAAAGAAATAAATGCCTTCAGAACCCTCGTTTGTGGACGAGAGTTCTGCATATTAGTGTATTGAAATTTGTCACTCCCAAATCACAATGCAAAATGGGTGTCCTGCCGGATCAAGCAAGGTAATCCATTTATTTCTGCAACACATAATAATCTTTATAATGCTTTCCATCATCTCCGCCGACCAAAGCTTCTTCTGATAATGTAAATCCTAGCTTTTCGGCTGCAATCTTCCGTTCCGATGCAAAAGACGGAACCTTGGTTGCGATCATCTGACAGCCAAATAACTCGAAGGTCGGCGGCGCGATCAGAGACAGTATTTCATAGATACTCTCCGCACGTTCATAATCGCTTCTCAAATCTAATCGAAGCAGTCCGCAGTTATTAAAATAATCATCTGCCTGACGGTTAAATAATTCGATCGTTCCTACGGCATGTCCGATATTCTTGTCGATAATTACCCAGCGTACAAACCAGCCTTCAGTGTATGCCTGTTGCCAAAAATCTACGGCGCCCTGCATGCGTTCTAAAGTGGTGTAATGGAAATCGTCTCCGTTGCAGTTATCGCTGTTGAAGAACGGCACGGCTTTTTCATCGGAATACACGAGAAGCAGGTCAGGTGCGTCCGAAGCTTCAATAAGCCTTAAAAGATAGCTTTCGTTTTCGTAAACGGGACATTTTTCATATGGATTCATCATTGTCATACCTCCGGTTCTAAGTTTTATAGTGCTTATCTGTAAAATGCATAAAACATGTTTTGAACGTTCAACTAATGATTAGTATATCATCACATATACGACAACAGAATGTCATAGTTCTCTGTACAAAGAAATAATTTTTTCGGCAGATTCAAGTAATTGCCGGCGGATTCTCTCCGGAGCAATAATTTCTACATTGTCGCCCAAGGATAAAAGTGTTCCGAGCCAGAATTGTTCGTTTTCAACCACGGTAGCCTTGATGATAGCACTACCGTTCGATAGTTCCTCCGTCACGGTTCCTTTCAGGTATTCAATTACTCGTGCTTTGGCTGGTTCTTTGCATTTTATGAGTATCCCGGTATACTGACGGGAATCTGTCTGGTCAATCATTTCTATGATAGTGCCTGCGGATTCGTGTTCTTTGGTAAAAGGTATATCTGTTACTTTTAAATTGCTCATGCGTACAAGTTTATAGGTGCGATAGTCATTTTTGACTTTGGAATAAGCAAGGAGATACCATGCATACCAGCGGTATATAACGGCGAGCGGCTCTACGCTGTGTGTTCTTGTTTCGCTGTTGTTATTTGTATAAGTAAAAGTAACAGTGCGTTTTTCACTTACGGCAGTCTGTAGTAACTGTAAAGTATTCCGGTCGTCTTCCTGCAAAACAGAAAAATCCAGAATGATACTGTTGTTGTTTGGATTCGACATATGCACTATTTTTTCCAGCGTATGCTTTGCTTTCGGGTCGCCGGTAGCCGACACCAGACCTTGCAGCGCGGTCTGAATATTGGAATAATCGTCCGTGGTGGCGAAGCCGTGCTCCAGCCTGTAATTTTCGGATATTTCATAACCGCCGGATGCTCCGGCAATGGAAATAACAGGGATGCCTGCAAGGCACAGAGAATCCATATCCCGTTGTATCGTTCTAAGCGACACTTCGAAGTGCCTCGCCAGTTCGCTTGCTGATGTTCTTCCGTGATTTAAAAGATATACTGTGATAGCATATAGGCGTTCTAGTTTCATAGAGTATCCTCTTTGTTGCTGGAAAAATATGAATAATGGCTCGTTAGGGACGTTTTTTTGTTTTAAAAAGACTTGTCAAACAAGGTTTTCTAAAACTTAGTATAATTGATAATTTATAGAGATTCAATAATTGGCGGTGGCACCGAAATGTCTGCTTCTGTGACTTAAAAAAATGTAATAATGAATAATATGTTGCAGGCGAAAAGCGATTATGGGATAATCTACCCATATCGAGAGGAGGGGATGGATGGTATGAGTAATTGCAGACTTCTTTTGTTTGATCTGGACGGAACGCTGCTTCGCAGTGATAAAATAATTTCTCAAAGAACCCTGAAGGCGTTACGGGAATGCAGAGAGCAAGGTATATTAATTGGTGTATCCACATCCAGAAGCGAGCAGAATGCTTTGTCCTTTATTAAGGAATTACAGCCGGATGTGCTGATCGTAAGCGGTGGCGCATTGGTAAAATACAATGACGAATACATATACAAGGC
This sequence comes from Lachnospiraceae bacterium, assembly GCA_014804365.1. Lineage (GTDB taxonomy): Bacteria > Bacillota > Clostridia > Lachnospirales > Lachnospiraceae > UBA3282. The sequence goes on along the minus strand of JAAUZX010000011.1, from coordinate 65,573 downwards.
TGAGTTTTCCGAAGAAGAAACAAGACAGATGATTGCGGTGTCCAGAGAAGTATGCGGCGCTGATTGTGAGATCACGATCGACACAATAGATACCCATTACTGGAATTATAAAATTGATCCCAAGAAACAGGATCAGAGTTGGGGAGATAGTGTTTATACGGATTTCGAGGATTTTAACGAGAGTTCTCTCAAGATGTGTGTGGAAATATTTGATGAGCGTCAGGTAAAGAGGCTGCAGGAAGTGCTGTCGGATTGTGACTGTATTCGTTTTTCGGATGGATACTGGTATAAGTTTACGAAGAAGACTGCCACGAAGGAAAACGCCATTCTGGAGATCAGTGCGGTATGTGGAATCAGTACGGAAGAGATGACGGCTTTCGGTGATGATTATGCCGACATAGGGATGCTTATGCTATGCGGTAAGGGCATTGCCATGGGCAACGCAATAGACGAGGTTAAGATGAAGGCGGACTTGGTGATCGGCAGTAACGATGAGGACGGGATTGCGGAGTATTTGGGGAGCGAGTTCTTATTGAATGGTAACTATAAGCAGCGGAATGGATTGGAAGTTGACGGAGGTAAGTAAATGGCTATTACAGTAAATATCTATTATAGTGGTGTGAATGGAAATGCAAAGAAATTTGCGGAAGAAATGGTTGAAAATGGAATTGTCAAAGACATTCGTGCAGAGGAAGGGAATCTTAGGTATGAATACTTCTTTCCGATGGAAGATCAGGAAACGGTGCTTTTAATTGACAGTTGGAAAGACCAGCACTCAATCGATATGCACCATGCTTCACCAATGATGGCAAGAATTACTGAACTTCGAGAAAAATATGACTTGCATATGAGGGTGGAACGATATGTCTCTGATGAAAACGGCGCTCCTGTAACAGATTCTGAATTTATAAGGGAATAGATTGAAAAATCAGAGATTTTTCAATCGCAAATTTGTGCCGACGCTGTTAGCGGCTTGGCTTACAAATTCGCAGGCTGTGAGAAAGGCATGGGTATTAGTATTAAGAAAGCCTAAAAGTCCGACTGAAAAGTGTTATAATATATTAAAACTGCGCATGAAAAATGTTGATAAAGTTAAAAATTCCGACTAAAAAATGTTAAAACGATTGAAACTCTGCATGAAAAATGTTATTCTTACATATCATAGATATAAAGCGGGGTGAAATTGTTTGGAACGATTGCTAATGCGGGAACTTGCGAAATGGAAAGAAAAAAGGAATCGAAAACCATTGATTATCAAAGGCGCAAGGCAGGTCGGTAAGACATGGTTGATGAGGGAATTTGGCAAGCGGTATTTTGAAAATGTAATATATATCAATTTTGAAAATAACCAGCGCATGAAGAATGTATTCGAAATGGATTATGACATAGAGCGGATAATATCAGCGCTGAAAATTGAATGTGGGAAGAACATAGAAGCGGAACACACACTTTTGATTTTCGATGAAATACAAGAGGTTCCCAAGGCATTAAATGCGCTGAAGTATTTTTACGAGAATGCAAAGGAGTATGCTATTGTTGCAGCCGGTTCTTTGCTCGGTATTGCATTGCATGAAGGTACATCTTTTCCGGTGGGGAAGGTTGATTTCCTGACATTGTACCCGCTTAACTTCACTGAGTTTCTGATTGCAGTCGGGCAGGAGCAGTTGGTGGAACTAACAGAAAAGAAAGACTATGATTTGATTAATGCATTTTCGGATAAATATGCCGACCTGCTTCGTAAATACTATTATGTGGGTGGTATGCCGGAAGTGGTGTCAGCCTATCTGGAAACAGATGATCTGCAGGAAGTGAGGACGATACAGCAACAATTGTTACTTTACTATGCGAATGATTTCTCCAAGCACGCACCGAAAGAAACAGTTCCAAGAATTCAAATGGTTTGGAATTCGATTCCAATGCAGTTATCTAAGGAAAATCGAAAGTTTATTTATGGAATGGTGCGAGAGGGAGCAAGGGCAAAGGATTTTGAACTTGCAATTCAATGGCTTTTGGATTGCGGGCTGATTCATAAGAGCTATCGGATACGCAAACCCGGTATGCCGTTAATCTCCTACATGGATATGCCTTCTTTTAAAATTTACATGTCAGATGTTGGTTTGCTTGGGGCAAGATGCAATCTGGACGCTATTACACTTTTGGAAGGAAATGATATTTTTGCCGAATTTAAAGGTGCGTTGACGGAACAGTTTGTCGCGCAGGAATTAGTTTCTTCGGGGATAGAGTTATATTATTACAGTGCGGAAAACTCTTCCGGTGAAGTGGATTTTGTAGTGCAGAGAGCAGGTAAAGTGATTCCGGTAGAAGTGAAGGCGGAAGAAAATCTTCAGGCGAAAAGCCTGCGTGCATTATGTAAAAAGTATGAGTTGTCAGGTGCCGTCAGAAGTTCTATGTCAAATTATCGGGAACAAGAGTGGATGGTGAATGTGCCGCTGTATGTTCTGCGTAATTACATGCAATAGTGAAGCTATTGAGGGTCTAAAGAATGCCAAAGGCAGACAGTTATCCGTAGTATATTGCTTTGCATGTTCTGTGTTATACTTTTTTGTACAGTTTCTAATATATGGAGGAGAAATCATGTCAGAATTAACATCAATGATGAATATCGGTAAAGAAATGGAAAGAAAGCTGACAGCCGTTGGAATTGATTCGACGGAGAAACTGATCGAATTAGGTTCCAAAGAAGCGTTTATGAAATTAAAACAAGCCTATCCGAATGTCTGTCTGGTACATTTATATACATTAGAGGGTGCGATTCATAACATAGAATACAATTGTCTTTCGGAAGATAAGAAGAAGGAGTTAAAAGAATTTAGTGACTTTTTAAAGAAGTAATTCTGAAATTATGGGGATTATTTGTGAATGTGTCAAAGTATTTTGGATTTGTGATTGAACCACATGAAGAGATTGACATTTACCTAAAAATAACAGAAATCGTGAGATAGAGGTACTTATGAAATTATATGTTGCACGTCATGGTCAGACAGTTTGGAATGCACAGAATAAAGTATGTGGGATCACAGATATAGAATTAACAAAAAAGGGAATAGAACAAGCAAAAGAGCTGGCTGCCACGGTGCAGAATTATAATATTGATATAGTCTTATCTTCCCCTTTAAAAAGAGCAGTGGAAACAAGTAAAATTGTTGCAGATAAAAATAATATTGCCATGCGCATAGAGGAGCGGCTTGTCGAGCAGAATTATGGAATATACGAGGGTGTGGATAGAAAGAATGACAGCTTCCTAGCTAATAAAAGAAATTTTGCATACAAATATCCACAAGGAGAATCTATGATGCAAGTGGCATACAGAATATATGGGTTGTTGGATAAAATAAAAGAGCAATATCAAGGCAAAAATATTTTAGTTATTTGCCATGGCGGAGTGTGCCGTGTCATTAGAACATATTTTAAAGATATGACTAATGATGAATTTTTCAACTATACATTGGAAAACGGTAAATTGGAGCAATACGAGTTGAAAGAAGCATGTAACCCACTCAAGATGAATAAGTAATCACATGGTACAAAGCTGCTACTACCTCAGCAACTTATAAAGAAAAAATTATATTTTATACTTGAAATTATTATAATTTAAAGTATAAAAACTTCAAAGGATTTAATTCTAATGTCCTGAGTTATCAACCGCCACGCGATTAGATCCGCGTGGCGGTTAGTGGTTTATCTGGAAAATCAAAGTTTTTCGAGATTGAGACGATTTTTTATGAATTCTTTGATTTTAGCTTTTTCTTTTTTGCCTGTTTAATGATACCGGAAACGATTAAAATAATCCCTGCGATACTGCAACTGATCAGAATGAGCCACTTCACATTACCGTCAATCGTATCGATTCTCCAGATAAACGGTCTGAATACAGGCAGCGGCTTTTCATTGCCGAGCAAGGTTCTGAGTGGTTTTGTATAAACCGCAAACGGAAGAAAGCATACCGAGAATCCGAGCAGAACCGATGTCGAGACAACGAAAAACCAAGTTCCATGTGTATAAATACAGATAACTCCGAAAAGCAAAAGCAGGCTTGCCATCACTTCTTTTCTACCACTTCATCAGTTAGACGGAGAAACTTCGATTATGTTACAAAAGATTTATAATCATATGTGATGACACTGTGGTTCCTCAATTGCCAAACGAAACCTAATGTGTGGTGACACTGCTTTCGGGAAAAACACAGTTATTCTCTATTACTGTCTCAGCAACCCGCTTAAGCGTTCCAGACCGTCTGTCAGGGCTTCCGCAGACGGCGGCGTTGTTACGGAGATCCGAATCGTCTTTTCAGGGACCTTATTCCCTACGGAAAAACGTTCCGCCCCGTAAACTTCTACACCCGCTTGCTTGGCGCAGAGCTCAAAACTTTTTCCGGTAAAATGTTCAGGTAACCGTATATATCGAAGCGGTGACGTTAGCTCGCTTGGCGTGGCAAATCCATCCAATATTTCATTGACGATAAGATTTCGTTCTATCATTCCCTTCTGGCGTTCGGCAAGTATCTCGTCTGCGGCGCCGTCTTCGATCAAAGCGGCAGAAACCGTTGCAAGCAGCGGTGAAATGGATATATTCATGGAATATAGCGTTGCTACCAGTTTGTCATGAAGGTGCTCAGGGACATGGATAAACGCAGTTCTTAGTCCCGGTGAAACAGTCTTCGAGAGGCTTGATATATATACCACCTGCTCCGGAGCAAAGGATGCGATCGGCGGCATCGGATTTTGCTCTAAAAGGTTATTAATGCCGTCTTCTATAATAAGCAGATTTTCTTCGCTGGCTGTTCTTGCAATCATTTTCCTTGTTTCGAGTGACATGATATGCGATGTTGGATTCTGATAATCGGGTATGACATAAAGACCTTTTATATTTTCGTTTTGTACTGCATAGCGGATTCCTTCTTCTGTCATTTCATTCTGGCGGCTCCGGACAGGTAATAAATGGATTCCAAATAGTTTTGCCGCTGTTTTCACACCGGTATAAGTCATCGGTTCTGTTCCGATTTTGTCACCGGTTTTAAAAAATGCCCCCAGTGCGGCTGTAAGCGCATTTTGTCCTCCGGCGGCAGGAACAATGTGTTTCACATCTGTATAAAATCCCGATTTTTGCAGCCATACTGCGCCTGCTTCGCGCTGTCTTTTAGTTCCCTCGGGCGCTCCGTAGGAAAACAGGTTCAGAGCGTCCGGTTTCTTCATCAGACTTTCCGTATATTGTTTTACCTTTAAATTACTTGTCACAAACGGAACGATTGCGCCCATCTCAATGATATGCGAGTCTTCTTTTCCGCAGAGCAGCATCGGTTCGGCGGTGGCATCGGAAGAAACGTAAGTGCCGTTTCCGACGGATGATGAGAGTAAGCCTTTCTGTCCGCATAATTTATAAACTTTGGATATGGTACTTAAATTCAGATCCAGGAAATCAGCGAGTTCCCGCTGGGGAGGTAGCTTTGTTCCGGCTTTCAGTTTTCCGCTTTTAATATCGCTTTCCAATAGTTCTGCCAGTGCAATGTATTTCGTACCTGTTATTTTACTTAAATCGGGTTTCCAACTCATCGGATAGTTGTCAAATGAATTTACCGGCATAAAAGTATACCTGTCCCTTCTGCATGAATTGTATTATTGCAATAATCATTATTGTCTGCCATACAATTTTAACATTGTTTTCTTTTAGCCTCAAGATTATGATTGAAAACAAGCAAATACGTCATTTAACTAAACACCAATGTCACATTCTTTGACTCCACCATAAATAGAAGTTGGTGTTTAGTTGATATGCACACATGCAGTAAACTGCATGGCGCGTTCACGGTCAGCGCAGCAAGTGCGCAGACCTGATTATAAGTTACTTCTACAGTAAATCGAGGTGTCAGGCATGAGCATAGAAAATTTATTATCCGAAGGGATCAAAGCAACTCCGCCGTCTTTTGTCAGAGGTATTTTAAAATCCGCTTCCGATCCCGACGTTATCTCCTTTGCGGGTGGTCTTCCCAATCCGATCTCTTTTCCGCAGGAGGAGCTTTTGGAATCTATGAATCGCGTTGTGAAAACATACGGAAGCAGTGTGTTCCAATATTCGATCACGGCAGGATTGCCGGAACTCAGGCAGTATATAGCGGACAGATACAACCGGATTTTTGGTCTTACTCTTACAATAGGCAACATCATTATTACCACCGGCTCCCAGCAGGCTCTTGATCTGATCGGAAAGGTTCTGCTTGATAAGGGGGACGGCGTAATTGTCGAGAAACCCACTTATCTTGCGGCCATACAGACATTTTCCATGCAACAGCCGGTATTTTATCCGGTGGAATTGACAGAGGAGGGGATGGAGCCGGAACAGCTTGAGAAAGCATTGCAGAATCCGGTTAAGTTCATCTACGCAATTCCTGATTTTCAAAATCCTACCGGACTCACCTACTCTGCCGAAAACCGAAAGCGGATTTATGAGATTTTGAAAGACAAGAATGTTGTTTTGATTGAGGATGACCCTTACGGCGAATTGCGTTTTGACGGTGAACGTCTGCCTTGCATTGGCGCCGGTAAGCTGCCGAACAGTATCCTGCTCGGAACTTTTTCCAAAACGGTTACTCCGGGTATGCGCACAGGTTTTATTATTTCTGAGAATAAAGAATTACTGAAATGTATATCTGTCGCAAAAGAAGCAGGTGATCTGCACACGAATATTTTTTCTCAATATCTGCTCTGGGATTATCTGACCAACAATGATCTGGATATGCATATCGCAAAGATAAAGGCGCTGTATCAAAAACAGGCGCAGGCAATGATGGATGCCATGGATCGATATTTCCCGTCCTCGGTAAAGTATACGAAACCGCATGGTGGAATGTTTCTATGGGTAACGCTTCCGGAGGGAGTGAGCGCCATGTCCCTGTTTCCGAAAGCCTTGGAGAAAAAGGTTGCGTTTGTTCCGGGCGACCCTTTCTATATCGGTATCAAAAATGCCAATACCATGCGACTTAACTACACCAATGCGGACTGTGAAACCATTGAGGAGGGGATTCACAGATTAGGGGATCTGCTGAAAGAATTGTGAGTATATAATAAGCCTACTTCGTGCGCCACATCGACATTCCGTCACCGGAAAATTCATTGGGGCGCCTGTGAAAACCAAACTTTTCATAAAAGGGTTCTTTATTTTTCGCGGCACCCAGAATGAACATGATCCGTTCGCCTTCGTGTGCCGCGTCCATTGTTCTGCCTATCAGACTTTCCACAATCTGTCGGCCAATTCCCTTCCCTTGGTATTCCGGGCGGACAATGACGTCGCCCAGATATGCCGTATATCCGAAATCAAAGAGCATTCTGCCCATGGCGACAATCTTATCGCCGTCTCTTACGGCTGTCAGGAAAGTGGTGTGGTTAAGGCCTCTTTCTGCCTGTCCCTCGGTGATCGAAGTCCATCCCACGCTTAATCGGAGTGCATTATATTCTTCAGCGGTCATCTTATCCGTATACGTTAAATTCATTGTGCCATTTCCTCTTTAATCAATTCAGTTATGCCATACGAGTTTATCATAGATGTTTGTGTGATACAAGGATTTGTTAAGTATAAAATATGAGAAAAATTTTTAAATGTTTATAAGAAAAAATATATTTGCAATTCCACTAAAATATGCTAAAGTAATAGAAAGCATATTTTCTACTAAAGCAGATCAGTAAATTCTTTATATTCTATGTTTCAGAAAATCCATGCTTTGGTTCCAATCAACATATACAGAAGCAGGGGTGCTGAAACGGTTCTCCTGCACTATCAAGGAGGACATTAGATGAGTGAAACAAATGCACAACGTAACTACAAAGACACAGTTTTTAGAATGCTCTTTAGAGAGAAAGAAAATTTACTTAGCCTGTACAATGCACTGAATCAGACATCATATACGGATGTAGACAGTATGGAAATTACTACACTGGAAAATGCAGTCTATACGAATTATAAGAATGATATTTCCTTTGTGTTTGATTTTGAACTGTTGTTATATGAACACCAGTCCAGATTTAATCCCAACATGCCGTTAAGGAATTTGATCTATGTGACAAGTATGTTGCAGGACAGAACTAAAGGTGAGGATTTGTATAGTAGGTCCATTGTCCGGATTCCTGCGCCTAAATTTGTGGTATTTTATAACGGAATAGATTCTCAACCCGAACAGCGGGTATTGAGGCTGTCGGATGCTTTTGAAAAGAAACAGGATCATCCGGCGTTGGAACTGACTGTTATCGTCTATAATGTCAACTTAGGGCATAGTCAGGAATTGTTAGAAGCATGTCAATTGCTAAAAGAATATGCGCAGTATGTGCAACGGGTCAGAGTCTTTGCTAAGGGAATGCCATTTCCGGAAGCAGTTGAGAAGGCAGTGGATTTTTGTATCAAAAACGAAATACTTTCTGACTTTTTATCAAAGAATCGTGCGGAGGCGATAGCGATGAGTATTTTTGAATATGATGAAGAAAAGCATATGAGGAGTGTGCACGAAGAAGGTCTTGCGGAGGGAGAGAAACGAGTTGCTCAATTACTGCAAAGGCTTATAGATGCCGGCAAAATGGAAGAGATGAAGCGTGCTCTATCCGATCGGGAATATCGGGAGAAATTGTATCGGGAATATGATCAATAATATATATGAGGGTCATTCGGTATAGAATGGAATTTCAGGACTGCAAACTAAGCAGTCCTGATTGCCTTCAACCACTTAATCAATATGTAGACCGAAATCACCACCATCGGCAGTATACCGATCAGAAATGACACCACACTGTCCGAACGCCACCCAGTCATTTTATCATGGTTTATAAAATACTGAAGAACAGATGGTGACGCATTGTTGATTGCATGAAGGATCGCTGCCGGCCATATGGAACCGGATTTATAGGTCACATAGGTAAGGATCATTCCCATAAAAATGCACAGTACGCACATCGCTGCAAAGCCTGTAAAGGGATATCCGAAGTATTCCATTCCGAAATTGTGCCCGATATAGGTGAGCGGCCAGTGCCACATTCCCCATATGATTCCGCCGATCACGACTGCTTTCCCGACGCCCCAGAGTTTTATCATCTTAGGCATCATGTATCCCCGCCATCCGGCTTCCTCACCAAAAGCTGCAAAAGATACTGTCACGCCGGAGACAATGGCTGCGAGTGGCTGTATAAATACGATTGCCAGTTCGTCGTCTGTAAGTCCCAGCAGTTCCGGATTATAGGGATCAAAAGCATTGGGGGAAATAAGAAGCGTCAAAGCATTTCCAAGCTCAACGTAGATCCATGGCACAAGCATAGCAATGACAAAATAGACCCATTTTTTATCTTTAAAACTGATTCCAAGAAGTATGGAGTCTTTACCTGTGACTGCAAATCCTTCCCTTGTCACATATCTTGTAAGCAGCATTGCCAGAGCCGGACAAAGCATTCCGAGACTCACAAATTGATCCATACCGGAAATCTCACCGTCTGCAGCCCAGACATTGCCCGAGAGAATATAAATAAAAAAGATGATCCATGTTAATCCGAATGCGAGCATGAGATAAATTAAAAGCCTTTTTGTTTCTGATTTTCTATCCATCAATTTCTACCTCCCTGTTTTGGTTGATCCGGCAGGTAAGTCGGTAGGAAAGCCAAAAAATAAGTATATCCGCAACCGGTGATACAATAGAAATAAGCATTACAATCACCAAGTGCTCCTCGCACCAGTTTACAAAGACATAGATATTAAAATTATCAAAAATTTTCAGATTTCCGAAGAGCAGATACGCTGTCGCAAGAAGGGCAATCCCCTCTAAGATGGCAGTCTTTAACAGGTATCCTTTTTTCACTCCGAGGGTAAGAAAGAAGGGCAGTTCTATAGCCGCAAGCAAGAGAGAGATACCGCTAAATGCAGCAAGCAGCGAAGAAATATATGCTAATATTTCGCGGCTAAAGTTATCCCCTGCCACACTGTTAAATATAATGATCCACGTTGTTTCCAGTGAAAACAGGACATAGACGGCGATTCCGATAAATATGTATTTTGAAGCAATATATGCATTTTTATCAAGAGGCAGCGCGCCGGTAAACTGTTTCGTTTTGTTTTTCTCATCATTTCTACAGATGGCGGCTGTCCATGTGGAGGGTAGCATTATACCACAGACGACCAAAAGCATAGGTAGTGTTGCCAGCAGGAAATCCCGAAGAACTCCTGTTTCGCTCTCCGCCATACCTCCCGCCGGAGCTGTGGTCACATTGCCGGGAAATACAAACCGTACTATTAGAAATAACACTGTACACCCTGCCAGAATCCCCACGATCCGTTTTCCCTTGATCCCGATAAAATCTTTATATAACAGTCCTGCCATTATGCTACACCCCGCTTTCTTTCGGCAATGTATACTGATGCCAGATAAGCTGCGCCGGAAACGATGATTGCGGCAATAAACAGAATATATGATCTGTGGAACATAAATTCTGTTACCTGATCATATAATGCATTGTCATTGACATTGGTCATGAAGTCTTTCACTTTATCAAAATTAGCAAAAACAAAGACAGCTATACCGATTAATAGCGGGATCACATTGGCATATGTGATTTTCCCACTCCCCAGAAAATACACCAGTAAAATGACCATACTGACATACATCAGTATGAGCGATGCAAAGGTCACGATCACGCCGCAAAACTTCCCGAAAGAAATGATATCTGTGAGAGACGACAGGATGACTGTCATAATTAAATCGACCGCCACACCAATGGCAATATACAGATACCCTGCTATAAATCTGCAGGCCACTCTTTTACCGATTGAAACCGGAAATGTTGCCGCCACTTTATAAAAAGAGGCATTTTCATCGTCCGTAAAAAGATGAGACAGATCCGCCGCACACGCTATAGGAATCAGCATAAACAACAGCATCGCGTTCCTTGCGATCTGCCCGATATCCGCCTCCGTATTCTGACCGGAATCAACCATCTCCGCAAACCCTGCGTGAATATTCCCGAAATTATAGCTTAAGACGAACATAATGGAGATCACAACCACTCCGACAATAATAAAACCATAATTAATCAGTTGTTTTTTCAGGCAGTAAAAATCTTTGATCAATAATCCCCGCATACTTGCACCTCCATGTTTTTTCGGACACAAATATAGATATTTTTTTCATACTTGCGACTGCCTTTTCTCCGCATCGTATCCGTTTACTTTATTCACATAATAGATCATAATCTCATCAAGACCTGCCGGTTCTATGACCATTTCCGGATACAGTTTTTCTGCGGCTTTTCTGTTATTTACTAAAACTTCGGCACCGAGACTTGAAATCTCCGCAGACACGATCAGAGATTCGCTTATGGCGTCAAGCTCGTCTTTTTTGCAGCGCAGAATGCCATGCTTTTCAAGAATTTCATCTTTATTTCCCTGCAACACGATCTTGCCGCCGTCAATAAATACAACTTCATCAGCCAGTTTTTCCAGATCTCCTGTGATATGGGAAGATAACAGGATCGTGTGGTCTTCCTCGATCACATACTCGCGGAAGATCTGTAGCATCTCGTTTCTCACGATAGGGTCCAGCCCACTGGTAGGCTCGTCCATAATGAGCAGTTTTGCCTCGTGGGACAGTGCCGTAGCAATTTGAAGCTTCATTCTCATACCCCGCGAAAAAGAACCGCAAGCCTTTTTGGTCGGGAGTGAAAAGCGTTTCAGATATTCAAAATATTTTTTCTCGTTCCAGTTTTTATATACATTCTTCATGATCGTATTGATCTGTCTTGCAGTCAGAAAATCATGAAAACCCATCTCGTCAAATACAACTCCGATATCTTCACGAAGCGATGCAGAGTCTTTGTCGATGCTTTTACCAAACAAATATATTTCGCCGCCGTCTCTGTTAATGGCATCCAGAATAAGCCGGATCGTAGTTGTCTTACCAGCGCCGTTCTGCCCGATAAATCCGCATACCGATCCTTCCGGTACGGCGAAGCTGATGTTATCTAATTTAAAATCCCCATAATCCTTTGTTACTCCCTTAATTTCAATTACATTTACTGTCTCTTCCATGGCAGATCCTCCCACAAGCAAAGCAATTTACTTTTTTTCTTCATATAGCAGCTGAAGCATCTCCTGCAGTTCGTCAAGAGTCACTTTACCCATAACAGCTTTATCCACGGCCGTTTCAAGAAGCTCCTGAATAGCGAACATCATGTTTTCCTTAACAATATCGCTGTTTATTCCTTTGACAAAACTGCCTTTGCCTGTAACGGATTCAATAAAGCCGTCCCGTTCCAGATCTTCATAGGCACGTTTTGTTGTGATAATGCTGATCTTTAATTCTTTAGCAAGTATTCGCATTGACGGAAGAGCGTCCCCTTCGCGCAGCTCACCTGTTATAATCTGGCTCTTGATCTGTTCCTCTATCTGCTCATAAAGAGGTACACCTGAGCTGTTACTGATAAGAATATCCATATGGTTTTCCTTTATGTGTAGATGGCCTAATATTGTATATATTCAATATATACAGCTGAAGACACGGTGTCAAGAGGAAAGAGATGGAGCAAAGAATCGGCAGCCGATTACAGACAAAGGAATTTTTGTGTGCCTCATATGTTTTATGCTATAATAAGTCATGAAGTTATACTAAGAGATGAAGATATGCTAAGATCATAAAATACATGATCTAAGCATATCTATATCATCTCTGGGAGAATGCGAAAAGCGTGCATTCTCCGCGAGTTGAGAGTAATTTGTGTTATGTGATTGAGAGGAGAAAGATAAGCATGTGGTTTGTATTTGCATTGTTATCTGCGGTTTTCGCTGCGTTAACTTCGATATTAGCTAAGATCGGAATAGATGGGGTCAACTCGAATCTGGCTACTGCAATCAGAACTGTAGTAGTGGTTGTTATGGCATGGGGAATGGTTTTTCTGACGCATACGCAAGGCGGGATTTCGGAAATCAGCAAAAAGAGTTGGGTGTTTCTGATCTTATCGGGGCTGGCTACCGGCGCATCATGGCTCTGCTATTACAGGGCGTTGCAAATAGGTGATGCTTCCAAGGTGGTTCCTATTGACAAATTAAGCGTAGTTATTACGTTAGCGCTGGCATTTATATTTTTGCATGAAGAGTTCAAACCGAAATCCCTAATCGGATGTATTTTAATCGGAGTGGGAACGTTGATTATGGTTCTGTAGATTTCGGATTGTGGGTTTGGAGATGGTTGCAAAATCTCGGTTTTTATAGATAAGGGAAAGTCAGGGTAATTGAAATGATACTGAATACAGGCAGCAGGACGGATATACCGGCTTATTACAGCGANTGGTTTTACAACCGGATCAAGGAAGGCTATGTACTTTCCCGTAANCCNTATTATCCGANACAGGTAACCAAATATCTGTTGAATCCGGAGGTCGTAGATATTATCGTTTTTTGTACCAAAAATCCTTTGCCCATGCTTGANNGGATNTCGCTGTTATCGGCNTNTGATANGTTCTGGTTTGTGACGATCACTCCGTACNACAAAGAGATTGAACCCCATGTGCCGCCGAAGGANTCNGTGATCGGATATTTTCAGAANCTTTCTGAACTGATCGGAANNGGACGGATCAGCTGGCGGTACGATCCNATTTTTATTACNGATCAATACTCGGTNGATTANCANATAGANCAGTTNCNGCANATGGCAAAAGCGCTNTCGGGATATACGGATCAGTGNGTGGTGAGTTTTATTGATTTGTATGAGAAAACAAAGCGGAATTTCNGCGGAATACGCAGCGTTANCAATACGGANCAGGAACAGATAATTGCCGCATTTTCCGAAATNGCCAAAGAGAATNATTTGCANATACATTTATGCTGTGAAAATGCNGGTCTTGTTCGGGAAAANGTAGATGCCGANGGATGTATGTCCAANGCNGTGNTGGAGAAATCNCTTGGCTGTAAACTGAATGTACCGCAAAAGAAAATGGCNCGAGCGGAATGTTCCTGCCTGCTCGGCGCGGATATNGGAGCATATAATACCTGTGGGCATGGNTGCTTATACTGNTATGCCAANTATGACAGAGAGACAGTTGTGAAAAACATGAAACTGCACCATGCTTCCTCGCCGCTTTTGATCGGAGAGATATCTGAAAATGATGTAATAAAACAAGCGGAGCAAAAANCATGGAAAAACGGACAGTTGGATTTTTTTGATTTATTGTAATNAGNNGGTANTTGNGGAAAGGCTGGTGTCATCANTGAANANAANAGAAAGAATGGATATTTTCCTGANGAAGTTAAAAGAAGATTCATCGGAATACAGCGAACTTAATACAACGGGATATACTTTGGAGANGAAGAGAGATGTTATCCGCTCTCTTATGAATATTCGTATGCCNCGGGANNNANCGNCAGAGCTTTTGACTATTCAGGATGANTATCTGCAGGANGAGCTTGCGGAGAANGGGANTGTATCTTTNNCGGATATTCCTACNGNCTTGGANCAGTATGGGGNTTCTNNTTCTNCTGTCGGGGAAAAGTCTATCNGCNNGGCAGGANTAGAAGNGTCATATATGGATCGCATATCNATNTGGCAGGGNGATATTACCCGGTTAAAAGTCGGCGCGATCGTGAATGCTGCCAATTCNCAGATGCTGGGGTGCTTTGTGCCTTGCCATAGGTGCATTGACAATGCCATCCACAGCGCTGCCGGTATGCAGCTTCGTGCCGAATGTCATCATATCATAANNGAGAAGCGTATGCGCTATGGNCGGGAATATGAAGAGCCTGTCGGGACNGCGACACTGACTAAGGCGTACAATCTGCCCTGCGATTATGTNATTCANACAGTAGGNCCCATCGTGTACGGAGAACTGACTGACGCANTNTGCNANGANCTGCGTAACTGTTACGAGGCTGTTCTGGAGTGCTGNGTCNCCNACGGANTCAAGTCCGTTGCNTTCTGCTGCATTTCAACGGGNGAATTNCATTTCCCTAATGANGAGGCAGCTAAAATAGCGTTAGCTACCGTTACCGATTTCATGAAAACGCATGAAGATTTCTTTGAGCGGATTATTTTTAATGTCTTTAAGGAATGTGATCTGGAAATATACCGGAAGCTGGTTTCGGATTATTGTATGTANNCATAGGAACAATTTTCCATTTGTATACTCTATAAGCACCATTCCAATTCATCAGCAGGTAAAACGATATAATTATCCNNCCCGTCTCCCTGCCGAAGATACACGGTTCTGATACCCGCCTGTATAATCATTCTTGCACACAGTGGACAGGGTTTCGCTTTATGGATAGAAGCATCCGAAGGATTTATTCCGGTTAAATACAGATCAGCGCCTAAGGTTTGCTCTCTGGAACAGTTCATCAGGGCGTTTGCTTCTGCATGAATGGCTNTGCACATTTCATAACCTTNTCCTTGATGCATTCCCTGTNTGATTCTGGGGCANTCNNTGCCGATATCACAGCAATTTTCTTTCCCTCGGGGAGAGCCGTTATAACCTGTAGAAATAACGACATCGTCCTTTACGATCACAGCTCCGTATTTTCTTTTTAAGCACGTACTTCTATATGCAAAGACTTCCGCACAATTCAGATACGTATCCGCTTTAGAGACTCTTTCTTTTCCTTTTGTAATTACCATACGTCACTGCTCCGNTTTCNGAAATTGTGCTGATGATATACTGTTTACGATNGANTGCGNGAANGANTTTCTAATAAGAAACNGCAATTCTTTCTTCATCAACTCCGAAANTAATATAATGTTCATATAGGGCATCCTTATCATANCCNTAAACATCTTTTAAATCCGGATATCTGTCTGCATATGCCTTATAATCAAATTCATCTATGGTTCCNTCAAACGGGNGATATTCNTCCGGCTCCGGTTCCCATGGATTATTAANATCCGTATCTGTCGGNTCCCACNTTCTATAGGCAGAATTTTTATCTATTTTAATNGCNGTCGGNTTTCCGAGCTCTCCGGCTTCCTCATAGTCGGAATACACAATTACTTTGGTTCTCGGCTTACAGTTATCGTAAATCCACTTAGCATCTTCCACAGACATTCTGATGCAGCCTAAAGACGCATTCTGTCCCAGTTTATTATATTCTTCCCACTCTAAAGTGTCCGGAGACTCCTTAATATAGGGTACGGAATGAAATAGAATCTTTTTATTAAAGCGCACTACATATCTGCCGTAAGTGCCATCTACCATTTTGCGCCACTCGTAATAATCAGAGGTTCGAAATGTGCCTTCTGGCGTTTCGTGACCTTCCCGCCCGCAGGAACAAACGATTGACTTAACCGGCGTCAGATCTCCGTCCTCATCCAACTGCTTAACTGTAATACAATTTAAAGCTCTGTTCACATAAATAACATAATCCGGTCTTGTATCGACTACAGTACTTTCAGTCTGCACCTCCGGCAGCTCCGCTGCATTAGCATAACTTCCCGTACCAAAAAAAAGTAATATGCCTAAGCATACTATCCCCTTAATAGAATTACTAAATTTTTTCATACTCATCCTCGTTTCTGCATTAAAACATTGTGTAAACATATTCGATCAAAATCATTTTTTAACATACAAAGTTTATCATAGAAATTTGAGCGGTACAAGGGTTTATTAGACGTGCGATTCTGTGCTAATATTCCGTAAACAGTAATAAAGTTTATATTTATTCTATAGAAAATTGCCCGCTCAGGTACGAGTTTGTGAAGCGTAAGCAAGCAAATCTCGCAAAGTTAATTCCGAAGGAATTTACTTTTGTTAATTTCGAAGGAATTTACTTTTGGTGTAGACATTCCGGAATGTGTGGGACATGATATAAAATAAAAAACTTTGACTTTTTTATTATTCTATTCGTTATACAGGATAGAGGGAGGTGATCATGTGCTTGAGAAAATTATACGGAAGTATTACGATGAGATCTTCCGGTATTGTTACCATCATGTAGCAAGCCGCGCCATGGCGGAGGATTTGTGTCAGGATACTTTTGTGAGTTTCATCGAGCACTATGAAGAGTACCGTGATATAGGTAAGACCAGGAACTATCTCTATACGATTGCAAAGAATAAGTGTCACGACTGTTACAAAAAGAAAACGCCGCTTTACATGGAGGAGCTTCCGGAACCGGAAGCAGCGGAGCGTATAGAGGAAACGGTAGTAATCAGGCAGATGGTCATGAGCCTGCCTGAGGAGTTTCGGGAGGCGGTCATGCTGCGGTATTTTCAGAACCTACGATACAAGGATATTGCGGTAATCCTTAAAATCAGTCCTTCACTTGCTAAGTACAGGGTGAAAAAAGGATTGGAACTGTTATCTGAAACGGAAGGAGGCGTCCATGGAACCAAGGGAGATTAAGAGACAATTAAGACAATATGCATCGGCATGCGAGAAGATTGTGCCGATGGAAAAAGAGCTCAGAATACAGGGGCTTATGCAGATAGAAATGCAGCATGCTAAAGAGTGCAAAAGCCTTTCACAAATGACGGGCTTGAACTCTGCCCCCGCATCATGCACGAGAGGAACCGTGTGGAATTTTATATGGGAACAGATCGGTTATCTGGGAAGATACTGCCTGATCTGGCAGATTGTGTGGATCGCACTTTTCTTTTACATGATGCAGTATGGTGTGTCGTACTTTTTCGGGGAATCAGATGGAAATGAGATACTGGTGGCGGTCTCGATTCTTACACCGCTTCTCATATTGCTTACGGTAGAAGAAGTTACGAAGGTGTACCACAGAAGTATGCTGGAAATTGAGTATGCGACGAAGTATTCTCTGCGCAGTGCGGTAATGATTCGGTTGTCGTCCCTGTGCGTGGTGCATGCGATCCTGCCGATGATATGTATTGTCTGTCTGCATTCCCGTTTGGACTCAGATGTGGGAAGGCTCTTGATCTATGGGTTTACGCCGATGGTCATTGCGACGGGAATTTTGCTCAAATTGATGCAATACTGTCAGGGAGAATTGCTGAGGAGTGCGGCGGTGGGAATCTATGTGATGATGGTAGCCTTGGTGGTAGTCGGAAATACAAAATACTTCGGATGGTATCAACCGGAGTGGTTCAAGGCGTGGTGCATGGTGTGCGCAGTCGGTGTTGTATTTGTTATCCGGCAGTTTGTGTGCCTGAACGGAAAATTGTCCAGCTATGAGCAGATCGCGCAATATGAGTAAGGGGATAAACAGAAAAAAAGAAAAGAATTGGGCAGATTATATGAAGTAAGATTGAGCGGGCAGGCACGGTGGAAATAAAGGGAAACACGGAAACAGTGGGATTTGTAACAGTACAATACGAGAAAGCAGAGCATGAAATATCAGAATTTGAAAAAAGGAAAGGGCTTGAAATATGGAACTGATATTAGACCGAGTGACAAAACAGTATAAAAATAAGATTGCAGTAGACCGCCTGAGCACAACTTTAAGAGAAGGCGTATATGGACTCCTCGGTGCAAACGGCGCAGGCAAAACGACTCTTATGCGTATGATATGCGGAATTGCCGAGATCAGCAGCGGTGAGATTCGGCTTGGCGGCGAGGAAATCGGAGCAATGGAAGGAAGGTATAGGGATCTGCTTGGATATCTGCCGCAGGATTTCGGATATTATCCTAATTTTACCGCGATGGAATTTATGTTATACATTGCGTCCCTAAAAGGCTTGAACCGAAGTTATGCCAAGCAACAGAGTAAACTGCTTTTGCAAAAGGTGGGACTGGCGAACGAAATGCGGCATAAGATCAAAACCTTTTCCGGCGGTATGCGGCAGCGGCTGGGTATTGCGCAGGCGTTGCTGAACGATCCGAAGATTCTTGTGCTGGATGAGCCTACGGCGGGATTAGACCCGAAGGAGCGGGTACGTTTTCGCAATATGATTGCAGAATTGGGGAAAGAGCGGATCGTCATTCTCTCCACCCATATCGTGTCGGATGTAGAGGAGATCGCGGACTGGATATTCCTGATGAAGCAGGGGCAGTTTATTGCACAGGGAACATTGGAGGATTTGAAAAGACATTATCTGGAAGTGTCGGGGGATGAGGAACCGGAGAAGTTTAATCTGGAGAAGCTTTATCTGTTCTATTTTTCCGAGGAAGAAATCTGACTGTTATCGGAATGAAGTGAACAGAAATATTTGACTTTGAAGAGAGGAAGACAAGGTTATGATGAGATATGAATGGAAGAAAATATTTGAGCGCAGACTGAATGTGATTGCTATGCTGCTGGGCTATATACTGATTGGTGTATGTGTATTTAACTATGTTACGCAGGAGCGCTTCTATGATGAAAAGACAGACGGTTACATAGAGGGAATCGAGGCAATCTGTATGGAGCAGGCAAGGGCTAAGGCGCAGACGGATGCGATCACTGAGGAGTACATGATGGAACTTATCAGTGAGATACAAAGTCATGACATGGATTTAGAGAGCGATGAGGCATATATGGAAGTTATTCGTCCGCTGGGAGAAATCTTTTATTTCGCAGCGCAAAATTATACGGACATGAGAGAAAACATAATAGATAGAAATGCTTTGGGAGAACTCGATCTGACGGACGGCGCAAGATTTTATGAACATCGTATGGAGAAGATTACAGATTATCTCAACTGTGATTTTTCTTATGGCAATTATACGGAATCAGAGAAAGCGTATTGGATTGAAAAGGCGGAGAATACAAATATTCCGTTCCGGTGGGGAGACCAGAGCGTTATGAATTATATCTGGGACTTAGTTTTTGTGGGCGTATATCTGCTGTTTGTTGTTGTCATATGCACGAGTTCCGTCTTTTCTGCCGAGTATGAGTCCGGCGCAGCGTTTCTGTTGCTTACGACAAAGTATGGAAAAGACAGGATGATCTGGTCTAAGATTGCGGTTTCCGTACTTTTCGTAGTGGGATATCTGATGGGTGGCGCGCTGCTTACAGTAGGCTCAATCGCTTTGGTGGTAGGACTGCCGGGTGCTGATCTGCCGGTGCAATTATGGAACTCGGTGATACCGTATAATCTCACTGTCGGGCAGGCGTGTCTTTGTAACCTTGCGATTGTTGTGCTCATCGGTATCGCGCTTGCACTGGTACTGCTGTGCAGTTCCGCCGGGGTGCGTTCCTCGCTTGCGACGCTGGTCATCGGGGCAACGATCATCATTGCACCGGCATTTTTCCCCATGAGCAAGGGAAGCGGTTTGTGGAATCATATCAATTATCTTTTTCCGGTCAGGGCATGTAACCTGGAAGAAATGATGGGATCGTTTGTGAGTTATAAGATGGGAAATGTTATCATCTCGTATGTGGCAATGGTAGTGATCGTGTATACGGTGATCAGTGTCGGGGCACTGTTGCTGATTCGGAGGGCGTTTGTGAAGGCGAGGTAACAAGCCGACGATGTTTTGTGGACAAAAACTTAATGTTTATAAATTGGTGAATACTATAATTTTTCCCGGGCTATCATTCTCTCAATTTCTTCTGAGAAAGAATATTTTTTTATATCAATACCGGAATCTATCTTTTCCAGTATGGAATATTTTTCCTCATTGTAGTCTTTGGAAATAACAGCATATACTTTTTGGAGAGGGAATGCGACTACATCCCGGCTGTCTTTCTTTAGAAGAGTATTCGGAACATTCAGATTAGTATTGCGATCATTAACAAAGCCGATACAGCCGCATATATTTCCGACGGCCTTTTCAGTAAAAAGCTTTACACCATGGTCGGTGAAATTGCCGATCATGGTTGCATTTTGCTTAATATTCATCATACGCTCCAATATACTCAGCTTTTGTTCGGTGGAACCATCTTTTGCGAAATAGAAATCACTTTCAGTTAAGCGGTGGTTAAGGCATTTTTCGTAAAAATAAACAGCAGATGATACATTGAAATGGTTTGTTTTTGCTCCTGTCAAATGTAGAAAATTATATCGGTGAAATGCAACTTCATAGCATTTTAAAGGCAGATCGTAACAGTCTCCGATCCGTATTTGTTTTTTGATTTCAGAAGCTGAGCCATAGAGAAAGAGAACTTTTTGATCGTTCAGATTTCGATTATATAAAGAGGCGGCGTTTGTCATGATTTGTATTGCTTTTCTTTTGTCCATAGATGTGTCCTTTAGTTGTGTTTAAGAAATGTTTTAAAGAGCTGCCTTATATAGGAGACGTGATTTGTCGATCCGATATAAGAAAAGGGAATGTCTGTGCCGCAGCTACAACACTCCCTTTTTATGGTTGATTTTTCCGTTGTCTGCCAACTTCCGGCACCTATGTCCGGATAACATCTCAGGTTTTTCCGTTGCCTGCCAACTTCCGGCACCTATGTCCGGATAACGTCTCAGATTTTAGGTGTCAACCCACCGCTGATTACAGCTTACTAACTACATCATATACTATGCTCGCATAAAATGCAAGCATATTTAAGCATATGCATATATATTTTTTTTATTCGTTATCGTAGCGCCTCTTTCATCGATTTAACATATTCCCCGACATACTTCGGCGCGTCTTTACCGTGTTTTTCCAGCAGTTTAATAATCGCTGAACCGACAATGGCTCCATCAGAGATATCCGCCATCTTCTTAGCCTGTTCGGGTGTGGAAATACCGAAGCCGATAGCACACGGAATATCGGTATTCTGGCGCACTACATCAACAATGGATTTCAGGTCGGTCTTTATCTCACTTCTCGTTCCGGTGACACCGAGAGAAGATACGATGTATAGGAAACCGTCGGCCTCCTTTGCGATCATGGCGATACGGTTTTCGGAAGTAGGTGCGATCAGGGATATCAGATCCACCCCGTACTCATGACATATAGGAAGAAAGTCATCTTTTTCCTCAAAAGGCAGGTCGGGCAGGATCAGCCCGTCAATTTCAATATCGCGGCATGTTGAGATGAATCGTTCCGTTCCATAGGAAAAAATAACGTTAGCGTAGGTCATAAACACCATCGGGACTTTGACATCCTGACGAAGTTCTTTGACAAATGTAAAAATCTTGTCAGTGGTAACACCGCCGCTTAATGCGCGGATATTAGCGCCCTGGATGACAGGACCTTCGGCAGTGGGATCGGAAAAAGGAATCCCAAGTTCGATCAGGTCGGCACCGTTCTCCACTGCGGCACGGACAGCGGCAGCAGTGGTCTCTAAGTCGGGGTCGCCGCAGGTGATAAAAGCAATAAATGCTTTTCCGTTTTCAAAAGCTGATTTTATCTTACTCATGGATATCCTCCCCTCTGTAGCGGGCGATAGCGGAACAGTCCTTATCGCCTCTTCCGGAAATGGTGATAACGATGATCTGGTCTTTATCCATCTTCGGTGCAATCTTCATAGCATGTGCAACGGCATGGGATGACTCGATGGCGGGAATGATGCCTTCTGTCTTGGCCAGATATTCGAAGGCACATACCGCTTCATCGTCGGTTACAGGCACATATTCCGCCCTGCCGATATCATGCAGATAGGCATGTTCCGGTCCGATGCCGGGATAGTCCAGTCCGGCGGATATGGAATAGACCGGAGCAATCTGACCGTACTCGTCCTGACAGAAATAGGATTTCATACCGTGGAAAATACCGATTCTGCCGGTGTTCATGGTAGCTGCAGTCTCAAATGTGTCAATGCCTCTTCCTGCCGCCTCACAGCCGATTAATTTCACGGTGTCATCTTCAATAAAATGATAGAAGCTGCCGATGGCATTGGAGCCGCCGCCCACACAGGCAATGACTGCATCGGGCAGTTTTCCTTCTTTCGCAAGAATCTGTTCTTTGATCTCTTTGGAAATGACTGCCTGAAAATCACGCACAATTGTCGGGAAAGGATGGGGACCCATCACGGAACCGAGACAGTAATGTGTATCGGCGATGCGGGAAGTCCATTCGCGCATGGCTTCCGACACGGCGTCTTTTAAGGTGGCAGTTCCCGATTTCACGGGGATCACCTCGGCTCCGAGCAGGCGCATACGGTATACGTTGAGTGCCTGACGAATGGTGTCTTCCTCCCCCATAAACACGACGCATTCCATGCCCATAAGTGCTGCGGCAGTAGCGGTGGCAACGCCATGCTGTCCTGCGCCGGTCTCGGCGATCAGACGTGTTTTCCCCATTTTCTTGGCGAGCAGTGCCTGACCCAGTACGTTGTTGATTTTGTGAGCGCCTGTGTGGTTAAGGTCTTCGCGCTTGAGATAGATTTTCGCACCGCCTAAGTCTTTGGTCATTTTCCCGGCGTAGTAAAGCCGTGAAGGTCTGCCCGCGTATTCGTTAAAAAGCTCAGACAGTTCTTTGTTAAATTCAGGATCATTTTTGTAGTGGTTATACGCTTCTTCCAATTCGATCACGGCGTTCATCAGCGTTTCGGGAATATACTGACCGCCGTGGGTGCCGAAGCGTCCGTTTGGATTTGTCATTTTCTTGAGGGCTCCTTTCGTATGATGTTCATTCCTCTGGTTCATTTGGCAATTTTATATTTAGAAGTTTTTGTGTTTAAAGGTATTTATATCTATGCTGTGAATATTTCAACTCACAATTATCAGTAAAATGATGTAACCGCATGGACGAATTCTTCCATTTTCCTGATATCTTTACGTCCATCTGTCTCAATGCCGGAACTGACATCGACAGCATAGGGATTCAGCCTTTCTATGGCACTACGGACATTGTCAGCGTTAAGTCCTCCGGCAAGAAAATAGGGACGGTCGATCTTTTCAAGTAAGTTCCAGTCGAATGTTGTACCGGTTCCGCCCTGACCGGAATCCAGTAAGACATAATCGGCATTGCTCATATTTGCTGCCTCCACATCCTGAACGGTATCAATGCGGTATGCTTTGATGAGCGGTTTATCGGTGAGTGTTCGAAGCTGTTTGATGTAATCCTCGGATTCACCGCCGTGAAGCTGCGCTATGTCAATTGTGCCGCTTCTTAATAGTTCGGCGACAGTTTCTGGATCTTCCCGAACGAATACACCCACAGCCTTAATGGATGGGTGAAGCAGTTTTTTCAACTCAGCCGCCTTTTCGCTGCTTACATATCGGATACTTTTTGCGGCAAATACAAAACCGATATATTCCGGGCTTAATCTGTTTGCTGTTTCTATATCGCAAGGTCTGGATAAGCCGCAGAGTTTGATTTTTGTCATATTGGTCTCCTAACCCTTATCTTAGTTGCCACGCAGTTCGTTAAGTTTTGCTTTTTTATCCGTGGCTCTCATCAGTGTTTCTCCGATCAGGACAGCATCAGCACCGATTTCGCGAAGTCTCTTCACGTCGTCAGCAGTGCTTACGCCGCTCTCGGAGACAAACAGGACATCCTGCGGAATCAGTTCGCGCAGTCGGCGGCTGTTGGCGGTATCTACGGAGAAGTCCTTCAGATTACGGTTATTGACGCCGATGATGCGTGCACCGGCGTGTAGTGCCATCTGTACTTCTGTATCATCGTGGGCTTCCACCAGCGCCGACAGCCCCAGAGTATCACAGATGTTGATGTATTCCTTGATCTGCGCTTCACTCAATATGGAGCAGATCAAGAGTACAGCTGAGGCGCCTGACAGTCTGGCTTCGTAGATCATATATTCGTCTACAGTAAAATCTTTGCGCAGACAGGGTATGGAAACAGCACCTGCAATTTCTTTTAAATAGCTGTCACTTCCCAGAAACCATTTTGGTTCTGTAAGGACGGAAATACAGTCGGCCCCTGCCGCCTCATACTCTTTGGCAATCTGCAGATACGGGAAATCCGGGGCAATCAGACCTTTGGAGGGAGAGGCCTTTTTGCATTCACAGATAAAGGAGATTCCCGGTTTTTGTAAAGCACGTTCAAAAGAGAACTTATCACGCACCAGTTGTTTATGATCGTTTTGGTTTCCAGAAATATCATTGGAAACATTTGTGGTATCAGATGCTTTGGTAAGTAAAAGAGCCTGTTGTTTAACTATTTCAAGCGGCACAGTTCTTTTTGCCTGTTCTACACGTTCTCTTGCGTGGTCGGCAAGCTGATCTAATATCGTCATTGAGCGATGTACCTCCTTCATGAGTATGTTTTGCAGTTACGTCTCTGACCGGTTGCTCACTTCGATAAATTTGTTTAGTGTTTCCAGTACTTTGCCGGAATCAATCAGTTCTGCGGCGAGACGGATTCCGTCTTCCATAGTCTCAGCTTTGCCGCCGATGTAGAGCGCCGCGCCTGCATTCATCAGAACGGCATTGCGCTTGTGTCCTTTTTCGCCTTTCAGAATAGCAAGAACGATATTTGCATTTTCTTCCGGTGTGCCGCCTTTAAGGTCAGCTTTGGTGCAACGCTCAAATCCGAATTGTTCGGGAGTGATCACATAAGATTTGAACCAGCCGTCTTTCATTTCGCATACGGTAGTGGGTGCACTCATGGAGATTTCGTCCAGCTTATCCTGACCGTAGACTACCATACCGCGTTTCACCCCGAGGCTGATCAGCACCTGTGCCAATGGCTCCACCAGATATTCATCATATACACCCAGAAGCTGCATGGAGGGGCTGCCGGGATTGGTGAGCGGACCGAGAATGTTGAATACGGTGCGGAAGCCAAGTTCCTTGCGGATAGCGCCTACATATTTCATGGAAGTGTGATATTTTTGTGCGAAAAAGAAGCACATGCCGACTTCGTTTAACAGTTCGATACATCTGTCAGGGCTTTGCTGGATGTTTACGCCCAGCGCTTCGAGGCAGTCTGCCGTGCCGCACTGTGAGGAAGCCGCGCGGTTTCCGTGCTTGGCTACTTTCATGCCGCCTGCGGCGCAGACGAGCGCAGAAGTGGTGGAAATATTGAAGCTGTGAGCGTTATCTCCGCCAGTTCCCACGATTTCAAATATGTCCATACCGGTTTCAACCTTGGTGGCGTGATCCCGCATGGCGGCCGCACACCCTGCGATCTCATCGGTCGTCTCGGCTTTTGCACTCTTGGCAGAAAGCGCTGCGAGGAATGCGGCGTTTTGTGTGGGTGTGGTGTCGCCGCTCATAATTTCGTTCATTACGCCATACGCCTCATCATAGGTGAGGTCTTCTTTGTTTACGATTTTTACGATTGCTTCTTTAATCATGTCTGAATCCTCCTTGACATTTTATTTGCATGTTTGTTTTGCATTGTAAAGTGTTGTTAAATAAACCATTATGGTTTTTTTGTTTGAAAATAAATTGTGTTTTACACATTGTATTGCAGCGTAATATGGCAGTAGGATAATGTTATGCAGCTTCATATCATTTGTTCACTGGATAGAGTTGTGTAGTCACCTTGTATAAAGTTTCTCAACATAGTCCTCCCGTCCGGGGTCATGATGGACTCAGGGTGAAACTGCACTCCGAAAATGGGATATTCCCTGTGCTGAATCGCCATTACTTCCCCGTCCGTGGTGACTGCGGTAATTTCTAATTCCTCCGGGATGGTATCTGCGTCCGCCGCCAGAGAGTGATAGCGGGCAACCGGAGCGGTTTCCGGACAGCCCTTAAATAATGGACAGTCCATGTTAAACCTGACATCTGATTGCTTTCCGTGCATCAGTTCCTTGGCGTAAGTGACGGTCGCGCCGAATGCCGCGCAGATCGCCTGATGTCCGAGACAGACACCCAATAGCGGAATCTCTTTGCCGAGGGTTCTTGCGGCTTCTACGATGATACCGGCATTCTCCGGCCTTCCCGGACCGGGAGAAAGGATGATGCGGTCGGGTTTTAATTCACGAATTTCTGCTATTGCCATTTCATCATTGCGGATCACTTTGATGTCGGGATCGATCTCGCCGATGAGTTGATAGAGGTTATAGGAAAAACTGTCGTAGTTATCTATGAGCAGAATCATTGATCCACCTCCTCTGCAAGCGTCAGGGCGTTGATCACCGCTTTCGCTTTGTTGATGCACTCCTCGTATTCCTTTTCGGGAACGGAATCCGCGACGATGCCGGCTCCGCTTCTGACGAATACTTTGCCGTTCTTCTTGTAAGCGATGCGGATGGCGATGCAGGTGTCCATGTTGCCTGTAAAATCGATGTAGCCGATGGCACCGCCGTAGATACCGCGCTTGTTGTTCTCCAGTTCGCCGATCAGCTGACATGCCCTGATCTTCGGGGCACCGGAGAGCGTTCCGGCAGGAAGAACTGCTTCAATGGCATCAAGCGCGTCATAGTTTTTTTGAATCTCGCCCCGCACCGTGGAACCGATGTGCATGACGTGGGAGTAGCGCTCGATGGAATGCAGTTTCTCAACTTGCACGGTGCCGAATTTACTGATTTTGCCGAGGTCGTTTCGTCCCAGATCGACCAGCATGTTGTGCTCCGCCAGCTCTTTTTCGTCCGCCAGCAGTTCTTTTTCAAGCGTAATGTCCTCCGCTTCGGTTTTCCCACGGGGTCTTGTTCCGGCCAGCGGAAATGTATGCAGTACGCCGTTTTCCAGCTTGACGAGAGTTTCCGGTGAGGCACCGGCTACCTCCACATCCGTTCCTGAGAAATAGAACATATAGGGCGACGGATTGATGGTGCGCAGAATCCGGTACGTGCCTAACAGGCTGCCCTCAAAGGGTGCACTTAGGCGATTGGAGAGCACGATCTGGAAGATGTCTCCCTCACGAATGTGGTGTTTTGCTTTTTCTACCATATCGCAGTAATGCTCTTTGTCAAACAGCGGCGTGACGTCTCCCAGAAGCCGCCCGGCGGGTTCATTTTTCTTTTCACCCGTGCGAAGCAGATCGCAGAGCTGTCTTAATTCCATAACCGCTTTATTATATCCGACTTCGATATCTTCTAAAGGCATATTGACGATGAGAATGATCTTCTGGCGGAAATTGTCGAAGGCAATGACCTTGTCGAAGAGCATCAAATCAACATCTTTAAATGCCTCAGTGTCCTGTACGGGAATTTTGACCGACGGCTCCCGATACCCCTGATAATCGTATGCAAAATATCCGACCAGTCCGCCAGTAAAAGAGGGAAGGTAATCAAAGCGCGGACTCTTGTAATCGGCGAGTATCTGGCGCAGGAATGCCGATGGACTATCGGTTTTAATCTTAATATTTCCGGCTTTCAATTCACCGTCGATACAGGTGATTTCCAGCTTGGGATCATATCCTAAGAAAGTATATCTGCCCCATTTCTCTTTCTCGGCAACCGATTCCAGCATGTAACAGTGGGTGGATATATTCTTCAGTATTTTCATTGCTTCGATCGGTGTGCAGATATCAGACAGGATCTCGCAGCTGACGGGTACTACCTTGTAGCCTTCCGTGGCGGCGATCTGCTTGACAGTGTTTAGGTCTGGTGAAAATTTCATAATGGTTCCCTCCATTGAGTGTGGATTATACATGCATAAGCAGACTCGGAATGCCTTGCATTCCTCGCTCGCGTTGCTCGTCATAAGCCTCAGGTAACATGCGCTCATGCAAGCATGGCGCCTGCCGCCTAAGACTTCTGACTCTGCTTATGCGCGCAAAAAAAGTCCTTGACAGAATTTTATTCTGTCAAGGACGAATAATTTCTATCCGCGGTGCCACCTTGATTCACGGGAATGCCCGTGCACTTAGCAGGATACCTGTATATCCCCGGCAACTGACGTATGCCCCCACGTTGCAGAATACTTTGCGCAAAACGCATTTGACTGCACCCTCGGCGGTCCATTTGACAACTTGTTTCTTACCCGATTCTCAGCCTCACGGGTTCTCTGTATAGGCATGATTGCCGTTATCTCCGCTTCAACGGTTTACTATATTAAACTGCTAATATGTTACCACGTTCAGAGGAGAGTGTCAACATGTTGGATGTTTTTTTGCATATATTGTGTCTTAGTATTTCACATGTTATAATAGAAACGTTCATATGTTATATTGCAAATTCAGGAGGTTATTATGAAAAGCTCCGAAATAATAAAAGCAATCCGTTCTTGTTTGAATATAAGTCAAAGTGAATTGGCTGTAAAGTTAGGCGTTAGTTTCGCAACAGTTAACCGCTGGGAAAAAGGTCATTGTGAGCCATCACAAATTGCGGTGAATGCAATAAAAAGTCTATGTAACAGCAATAACATTGATTTTTCTCAATTCGAAGGAAATCATATTATCAGCAGCAATGAAATAGTAACTCTCTATCATGGTTCAAAATCGGGAATTTACGGTGCCATTGAACCCATAAGCCGAAATCGCTGCGATTTTGGAAAAGGTTTTTACATGGGAACTGACTGGATTCAGCCGCTTACTTTGATTTGCAATTATCCTAATGCCAAAATATATACATTAAGCGTTGATTTATCGGGACTCAGGATTCTTGATGTGGAAGTAGGATTAGATTGGGCATTATTGGTCGCATATAACCGTGGGAAGATGGAGCCCGTGAAACATTCAGCTATCTATAATCGTATTGCCGATTTGAGTAAAGACTGTGACATGATTATCGGCTATATTGCAAACGATAGAATGTTTATCGTTCTGGATCGTTTTTTCAACGGAGAGATTACTGATCTTGCGCTGATTAACAGTCTTTCTGCATTGAAGCTGGGCAAACAATATGTGGCTTTAACACACAAGGCTTGCAAAAAAGTAGAAATCATAGATGAACAGGAAATTACTGAGGATGATCGGGATACTCTAAAACAAGAAAGTGAAGCAAACCGTTCCCAAGGTGTTGCAATGGCAGATGAGATATGCCGGAAATATCGCCGTGACGGCAGGTTCTTTGATGAAATATTAAAGACAGGCGAGTAGTGTGAAAAAGTGCGCGGAAATGAGGATTCAATATGGAAAATTTTACACTCGAAAAACGTCAGCTCTGTGATATACAGGGAAGGTTGTTTGAACTTGCGTTAAAAAACGGCTTGGATTGTCCGTCTTTTATAGAAATTTTTATGAATAGCAGAGCCGCCGCCGCCCTTGATGATGTCTATGATCGACTGCAGTGGGCCGGAGAAGAATATATTCTGGAAGAACTGAATGATGAAGCAGGCGGTCTGAAAAAAGCCGGGACAGTTTATAGTGCCGAAGTAATGTACTGGACAGGATATATTTATCGCTATTGGCATTATTATACAAATGAATATAGCCGTGACATATATAAAGTCGCAGATGCCGGAACGATGAATGAATGCTGGCTTGGATTTCATACGTTTGATGTGGAGATGGCAATTGATGATTTGAGGGAGATTTATAAACAAAAACAGGCATTTTCTTATTAGATTATTTATGGTGATTAAGTCAGCGCAAAAACTAAGAAAGGGGAAATACAAATGATACTGAATAACTTATTGACGAGAAAACATAAAGGTTGGGTTTGCGCACTTTTGCTGTTTACTGCCGGGGCAATTGCGGCATGCGGCAAAGAACCGGATCAGGAAACAGAAAGTGCGGAATCAGCACAGGCAGGACATGAGGGGGAGGAGTCACCGGGGCCGTCTTCGGATGATTTCGTGGAAGCACAGGTCATCGATGATATTGAAGTGATTACCGATGATAAGGAGGAGCCGACGTGCGAAGTAATGGTTCCGGCAAAGAATCCGCAAACGGACGAACTCAAAAACCGGTTCGGTGACAACTGTATCAGTGAGCAGACATTCGAGGCGGAACTCAGCGAGTACAGCGGCAGGGTGTGGTTTGTCCCTTATGCGCCTGCAGAGGAGGGGCAGTCGCTTAATATACAGATCGTTCAGGACGGGGAGGTTTTGACACAGCTATATCCTTATGTTCCTGAGAATTTGGAGGGACAGCCATTTACAAGCCTCGATGCCGTGACGTTTATGGATATCAATTATGACAACTGTACGGATATTGTCTTGGTTGAAACATATGGAAATACCACCTTTGCGGCGGTCTTTTATGGTTTTGCTGCTGAGACGGATGAGGAGTACAGATACTTTAATGCGCAGTGGTCTTTGTCGGAGGCTTTGTCGAGTAAGGCAGATCCTGTTTCGATTGCGGGAATCCGGGATCTGTTGGGAGCAAAGAAGAATGGAGAATTTGCAGATTACAGGGAAGCGTATGAGGCAATTATCAAGTTGTGGGAAGTGGAAGATGACTCGAATCTGTCTGCTGATTTAATATATGTTGACAGTGACGACATTCCGGAGTTGGTGATTGGGGATAACGGATTCTGGGTCGGCCTGTATACCTATCATGACGGCAGGGCTTATACACTCATGGATCATTGGGCGTATGGCGCGATGGGAAATGCGGGATACGAATATATTCCCAAGGAAAACAGGATAAGAAATTATAACAGTGATTATGCAGGTGCGATCCTATACACTGCTTATATGGCGATGAACGATCAATATGCACTGAAGACTGTTACGCAGATCGAGACATATAATTTTGATGATGTCAATGAGAACGGATATCCGGATGATGACGAACAGGGTTCGATCGGGTATTACAGCGCAAGCTATGTTGACGGTGTGCAAATCACATATGAGCAGTATAATGACTATGATGCCGGCGAATACGAACCTGTTATCGGAGCTATGAGTTTAGAAGAACTGAAGAAAGAGCTTGCGGAATAGGACGGATCAAATAGTAAATCAGAATCCCCTCAAAGAGCAGTAACTCTCTGAGGGGATTTTCTTGAATGTAGAATGCTTAAATATTTACAACCACTTTCTCAGCATTCGGTGTCAGAACCGTATCGTTTCCGACAATTTCCATGGCGGCGCCGTCAGTGGCGGTTGCTTGTACATTAACTAATCTTACGGTATACGGCTTCTTACCGATGTTCTCCGCCTCAATCGTAATCTTCGTACCATCTTTTATAACAGACACATTTAATTCCGCATTCTGTGTCATGCCGTACACGGTCGTTTCTGCTTTCTGACCGTCTGTCAATGCGTATACGCGCAATTCTGCGCCATCGGCGTAATCATAATCCGGCTTGTCATCGCAGGCACCGATCGCAACGATGGAATTTGGGCGAACCATCAGGGGCAGATGCAGGTAATCATATTTCTTCTCAACCCATACGCCGCCGTCAACGGTCTCTCCTGTAAAGAAGTCAGTCCACGTGCCCTTCGGCAGATAGAAAGAACCCATGCTTTCATCGTTAAAGATCGGAGCGACCAGAAGATTATCGCCTAGCATATACTGTTTATCCAGATAATAACAGTTCTTATCTTCCGTAAATTCCAGTACCATGCTTCGCATAGTCGGCACGCCGGAGCGTGAGGTGTCGATAGATGTCCGATACAAATAAGGCATAAGAGACGCTTTCAACTTGGTAAAAGTTCTCACCACGTCTACAGCTTCCTCATCGTACAGCCACGGCACGCGGTAGGATTGGCTGCCGTGCAGACGGCTGTGGGAAGACAACAGACCGAAAGCAACCCAGCGTTTGTATACGTCCGCGGTGGAGGTATGCTCGAATCCGCCGATATCATGTGCCCAGAAACCGAACCCGGACATCAGTAGGGACAGACCGCCGCGCAGGCTCTCTTCCATGGATTCATAGTCGGACCAGCAGTCGCCGCCCCAGTGTACGGGGAATTTCTGTCCGCCTACGGTTGCTGAGCGGGCGAACAGTACCGCTTCACCTTTGCCGCGTTTCTTTTCTAACAGTTCAAATACTACTTTGTTGTACAGGTAGGTATAGTAATTGTGCATCTTCTTCGGATCGGAGCCGTCGTGATAGACGCAGTTGACGGGAATCCTTTCGCCGAAATCCGTCTTGAAGCAGTCTACACCCATGTCAAGCAGCGCTTCCAGTTTATCCTGATACCATTTGCATGCTTCGGGATTGGTGAAGTCCACCAGCGCCATACCGGGCTGCCACATATCCCACTGCCATACATCGCCGTTCGGACGCTTGATGAAGTAACCCTTCTCCATGCCCTCGGCGAACAGAATCGACTCCTGACCGATATAAGGATTGATCCACACGCAGATATTTAAGCCCTTTGCCTTGATACGGGACAGAAGTCCTGCGGGATCGGGGAATACCTTTTCATCCCAGACGAAATCCGTCCAGTGGAATGCTTTCATCCAGAAACAGTCGAAGTGGAAGGTGCGCAGCGGAATGCCACGATCAAGCATACCGTCGATAAAACTCATAACCGTCGCCTCGTCGTAATTGGTTGTAAAAGAGGTGGACAGCCATAAACCGAATGTCCAGGGAGCCGGCAGAGACGGCTTGCCGGACAGATCGGTATATCTGGTCAGCACGTCTTTCATCGTAGGACCGTTAAAGAAGAAGTAGTCCAGACTGCCGCCCTCCACACTGAAAGCTGCCTTCGTTACATTTTCCGTGCCGAATTCGAAGGAAACGCGCTCCGGATGATTGACCAGCACACCGTATCCCTTATTGGATATGTAGAAGGGAATATTCTTGTAGGCCTGCTCGGTGCTGGTACCGCCGTCTTCATTGTATATTTCCACGGTCTGTCCGTTTTTGACAAAAGGGGTAAAGCGTTCGCCGGTGCCGTACAGCAGTTCACCGACACCGATGTTAAGCTGCTGACGCATATAGGTATTCTCCAGATCGCCCTCTAATTCATAGCAGTCACCCTTATAATCCGTTTTCATCAGGGCGAGGTCGCGCCGGCCGCTTCCCGTAAGCGTTCTGCCGCCGCTTCTGTAAGTCATGGACCAGGGATTTTTGGTGATGACTAAGGACAGTGTGCCGCTGGTAACCGTGAGGGTATCCGTCGTATCTTCCGCTTGTAAAACTTGCGGATTGTCCAGATTCAATTCAAAAGAAGGCGTCTTATTCACCGCGCCCATATGGTGGAAAGTCTGTACCCGGATCACATCAGGCATAGGCGAGGTGATGCGAATGGTAAGATTTACGCCGCCCAGCGTATCGCCTCTTTCTTTGATAGGATGCGTCGGTGCACACAGAGTCACCTCAGTGTCCTTGACGGTAGTATAACAGACTTCGTTCGGAGAGAAACAGGATACGCCCTCCTTAAATAACCAACATCCGTTACTGAATTTCATGATAAAACTCCTCCTCGTTTAATTAATATTATGGAAATATTATAACATTTTCACCCCCATACTGATAATCAGCCTGAATAGATGGAGAATACTCTATCTGTTCAAGCGTAACTCTGTCTGAACTGTAATTGCTTTTTAATATATCGAAACAAAATTGAAATGGGAAGTGTAATTTTTTGATGTAAAATACATTAAATTTTTGCTATAGAAGTAGGCGGTTGTCAATGCTATGATAGGATGTAAACGGATACGTCATTATGATAAAGGAGCGTACTATGCAGACAAAGCAGTATACATACCATAACCTCCCTATTCCCGGCGGCGGTTACGTGACAGGTTTTATTTTTCATCCGAAAGAAAAAGGAGTTCTGTATATCAGGACCGATATCGGTGGTGTATACCGCTTCGATGCGAAAGCAAAACGCTGGTACAGCCTGATTGATCATGTGACGATGGAAGAATTAAGTGAGACATTTCCGACGGCGGTGGCGTTGGACAAGGATCGTCCGGAGCGGCTGTATATCGCCTGCGGTATCGGCAGTGCTACCCACGGCAAGCTGGCTGTGTCCGATGATTATGGGGAGCATTTTCAATACTATGAGATGCCGATGCCGGTTCACGGTAATTGGAACGGGCGCGGTACGGGGTATCGGCTGATCGTGGATGGCAATGATCCGGACTGTCTCTGGTTCGCCTCCCAGAAGACAGGATTATGGCGAGGTGCCAAAAGGGGTGCCTCGTGGGAGAAGGTCTGCGCTTTTCATGATGACTATACTACGCTGGTGGGACAGAGTGAGGACGGCACCGCACTGTTTATCGGGTGTGCGGGAGTGAGTGTGAAGCGCACGGAGAGGCTGCGGGGGCACAGTCTGCATGTGTCTTATGACAATGGCGTCAGTTTTGAACAGCTCTGGCAGCCGCAGGACGGCGAGATAGAAGGCGTGCAGCTTGCAGGTCTGGTGGCACAGCGGTATACGATAGATGACAAATATCTCTATGTGACTTACTCTGTGATGGGGAAGAACGCCTATGTCCGCGAGATGGGCTACAGCTGCGATGGCGGCAGTGTGATCGGCGGACGGGTAGTCAGATACCCTATTCTGAAAACAAATGCCGGCACACGTTTCGGACGGGGAGAAGAGATCACACCGGGCAGTCCGGTGTTGCATGGGGATTACGGACTCGAATACGGTTTTGGCGGCATTGATACGGCGGCGACGAGACCGGGGCTTGTGGTCTGCTCCACGATCAGTAAGGAGGACGGAGACAGTATCTTCCGTTCCTATGATTACGGACAGACGTGGGAGGAGATTCTGTATGATCTGGAGAAGGGCAGGATGGAATTCCGCACTTCTTATATGAAGCCCTGTTACAACGGTAATCATTCCATCATTCACTGGCTGTCTGATTTCAAGATCAATCCTCATGATGAGCGGGAGGCGTGGTTTAATACGGGGACGGGAGTGTTTTGCACCGGCACGCTGACAGAAGAAACGGTGACATTCAGTGATTGGTGTGACGGTCTGGAAGAAACGGTCCACCTGAATCTGTACAGCCCGCCGCGAGGAGAAGTGCAGCTAATCGACATTTTGGGAGATCTGGGCGGATTTGCCTTCAGACAGCTTGATGAGCCCTGCGATAATTCTTTTGACGATACTGACGGCAACCGGTATATTACGTGTATCAATGCGGATTATTCCGATGCGAATCCGGACTATGTGGCAGTGACACCCAGAGGAAACTGGAAAGGCAAGACCAAAGGCGGGTTGATCGTGTCAGAGGATCAATGCAGGACTTTTCGCAGACTGCCTATGCCTTATGGGATCACAGAGAGGCTGGATGAAGCGTTCCGGTGCATAGAGACGCCAAATGTGAACAGCGGATGGGTGGCGGTTTCACCGGATTGCGGGAAGATAGTCTGGTCTGTTGCCAAGGGGGATCGTCTTCCGGTGGATATGGTAGTGGCAAGCCGGGACGGCGGGTTGCATTTCGTGCAGGCGCAGGTCTATGATCTGACAGGAAACCGGGTGAAGGCCGGCGGTATGAAAGTGTTTGCAGACCGTATGGACAGCGATGTGTTCTACGGTTTCGGAGAAGCATCACAATGCTACATAAGCGAGGACGGCGGGTTGACATTCCGGCAGCATCAGACACCGGCGGATTTTCCGAGGATCGACTTCGCGATGATTGACTGTGCCAATAAGATTGAAGTTCGGGGAGAAACCGGTAAATGGGGAACATTCTACATGGCGCTCGGTACATATGGGCTCTGGAAGTTTATATACGGCATAGGAGCAACGGAGAAAGCAGAGAGCGTGACAGCACGGGAAGCGGCCGGCAAGGTCACAGCAGTCAGACTAAGCAAGGACGGTGACACTTTCTATCGGCTCGGACTTGGTATACTGCGTCCGAACGGGGATTATTATAAGGAGAATAAAGCGATCTATACGGCGGCGGTGATCGATGGGGAATACGGATTCTACCAGTCGCTGGACGACGGGAAGACATATACGCGGCTGAACACCGACAGACAGATGTACGGTGAGATCAACAGTGTGGAAGGAGACAGCAGAGTCTTCGGAAGATTCTATCTTGCCACGGGCAGCCGGGGCGTGCTGTACGGGGAGCCGACAGTATAGAACATAAGCCATAATATTAAATTTGTGCGGAAGCGTTGTGGCAACATCGCTTCGGAACGGAGGTAATCATGCACTTACAACAGGACGGAAACAAACTGCTTATCTTGGACGGGACATCCCGTGTTGTCATCGAGCCATGGGGTGTCAATTCCCTGCGGGTACGGATGACGAAAGAGACGCGAATGGATGAGAATGACTGGGCTTTGACGGAGGCGGTGGAGGAGACAGATGTGCAGATCACATTTGAAGAGATCGATGTGACCGACCCGTGGTATCAGTCGGAGGAATATGCGCAGTATCATCAAAAGGGTGTACAGGCGTCCCTCACAAATGGTAAAATTACGGCAAAAGTATCTCACGAGGGCTGGATCAGCTTCTACAATCAAAAAGGGGAACTGTTGACGGAGGAATATTGGCGCAACAGAAACCGGATCAACCGTTACTGTGTGCCGCTGCGCATCGAAGGCAGGGAACTGAAGCCGATTCAAGGCACTACGGATTATGCATTGACAGCCCGGTTCGAGGCTTTCGATGACGAGAAGATCTTCGGCATGGGGCAGTATCAGGAGAAACATCTGAATAAGAAGGGTGCGATTCTGGAACTGGCACATCGCAATTCTCAGGCAAGCGTGCCCTTCATGATCTCCAGCAGGGGATATGGATTTTTCTGGAACAATCCGGCCATCGGTACGGCCGTATTCGGGGCTAACAAGACGGAGTGGTCGGCGCTCAGTACGAAGAAACTGGATTATTTCATCACCTCGGGAGATACGCCGGCAGAAATAGAGGAGCAGTATTCAGCAGCTACGGGCAGGACGCCGATGATGCCGGAGTATGGTTTGGGCTACTGGCAGTGTAAGCTGCGTTACCGCAATCAGGAGGAACTGCTGGCGGTAGCGAGAGAGCATAAGAGAAGAGGGCTGCCCATGGATGCCATCGTGGTAGACTTCTTCCACTGGACGATGCAGGGCGATTTCCGGTTTGAACCCAGAGACTGGCCGGACCCGGAAGCTATGGTGCGGGAACTGAAAGAAATGGGAATCGAAACGGTAGTTTCCGTCTGGCCTACGATTGATGAACGCAGCGAGAACTATGGGCGGATGGCGGAGAACGGATATCTTGTAACAGCTGACAGAGGCAATTCCAACCATATGACATGGATGGGCAATACGGTTTTCTACGATGCGACGCACCCGGATGCGCAGAAGTTCGTCTGGGAGCGGTGTAAGGAGAATTATTACAATAAGGGTATCCGCTGCTTCTGGCTGGATGAGGCGGAGCCGGAGTACGGTCCTTATGATTTCGATAATTACCGGTATTATGAAGGTACGGCGCTGCAGTGCTCCAACCGCTATCCGGTAGGTTACGCGAAGGGGTTCTACGAAGGACTTCGTGCGGCGGGAGAGACGCAGATCATGAGCCTTGTGCGCTGCGCATGGGCGGGAAGCCAGAAGTACGGCGTGCTCACCTGGTCGGGGGATATCTATTCTTCTTTCAGATCCATGAGAGAGCAGTTACAGGCGGGCCTGAGTATGGGAATGGCGGGTATTCCGTGGTGGACATCGGATATCGGCGGATTCTTAGGCGGGGATATCCGGGATGAGCATTTTAAAGAACTGTTAGTGCGGTGGTTTGCCTGGGGCGCTTTCTGTCCCGTATTCCGTATGCATGGTGAGCGTTCCCCGTGGTATGAGAGGGAGCAGGAGTTCATTAACGGTGTCAGGCAGCTGACCAGCGGACAGGACAATGAGGTATGGAGCTTCGGGGAAGACAATTACGAGATTTTGTCGAAATATCTTTTTATCAGAGAGAAGCTTCGGCCTTATATCAGATCATGCATGGAAGAAGCGTCGAGGACGGGTGCGCCGGTAATGCGTCCTCTGTTCTACGACTTTCCAGAGGACCGGGTATGTTGGGAAACGGAAGATGCTTATATGTTCGGGGCGGATCTGCTGGTAGCGCCGGTGATGGAAGAAGGGGCCAGAGAGAGACGAATCTATCTTCCGGCCGGGTGCAGCTGGACGGATGCTTATACGAAGAAAGTGCATGAAGGCGGGCAGTATGTGACGGTTCCGGCGCCGCTTGACATTATTCCGGTGATGATCAGAGAGGGAAAACAATACAATATCTATGAATAAGAAACGATGGATTTCCACTTTTTTTCATAATGCCACCATCAAGCGGCAGCTGTATACGATCTATACGGCTGTCGTTGTGGTACCCATATTGCTGTTGGGCACTTTTCTGATGATGTATATTTATCATATGATGGTTAATTACTATACGGATCTCCTGAAATCCGATAACTACCGGGTGCGCAATGTGTTGTTTGATATTACGATGGAAGTTTATTCTATTTCAAAGGACATCTCTTTTGACGACGGGGTACGGGAGATTCTGACGAGTGAGTTTGACAAGCGGCAGGAGTATGTACATGCAGTTGATCGAAATGCGGTGCTAAGCCAATATGCGGAGACTTATGCGGAGGTCAGTAAGATTGAAATCTATACGGACAACCCGTTCCTATCAGATTATAAACTGTTCAAACGGACGAGTGAAGAGATCGAGAATACGACATGGTATCAGCAGGCATTGACTAAGTCAGGAGTTTTCTGGCAGCAGATCTCATGGGAAGACGGATACCGGGACAGTAAGTGGGATTTGTGTCTGGTGAAAAAGATTCCATTAGTCAATTCTCCGTACCATGCGGCTCTGGTCATACATATTGACGATAATTATCTGCGGATGTGGGTGGACAGCAGCGAGTATATCAGCGTTATGTCGGTTGACAGGGGACCGGTTTTTTATAGCTCTGACCGAGAGCGGGATGGGAAGGCACAGCCTTGGATTGTTGATTTTGATGATCCCTATTTTCACTATACGGGACTAACCGGGGTGGAAGGGAATAAGTACTTTATCGATGTCTCCACGTTCCGCGCGTATCAGTCCGGGTCCAGAATCTATCTGAGCACGTTGGATCCAAAGGGCTATTCTGACATTCAGAGTATTTTGTATTTATGCGGCGCAATCATTTTGACTGCATTAGTCATCCCAGGCATTCTGATACTTATTTTTACACGATATTTTACGAATCGCGTCAATGTGCTCAGGCAGCAGATGCATAAGGCGAGCACGCAGGATTATGAGCTGATCACCAGCTTCCGCGGACGGGACGAGCTGTCGGAGGCGTTTGAAGATCTGCAGGTTATGGTACAGAATATTAAGGAACAGGAAGCCAAGACTTACGAGGCACAGCTTAAAGAACAGGAACTGATGATCCGGCAGCAGGAGATGGAATTTAAGATGCTTGCCAGCCAGATCAATCCGCATTTCCTTTATAATACACTGGAAACCATACGAATGAAAGCGTTGACAGCGGGGGATAAAGAGGCTGCAACGGCAACGAAACTGCTGGGTAAATCCATGCGCTATGTATTGGAGAATACAGGCACTTCATTTACCACACTGGAAGAAGAACTGAACCATTTGGATGAGTATATGGAGATCCAGCGCCTGCGTTTCGGTGACAGGGTACAATATGAGAAAAAAGTGGAGGACGGTCTGGAACTGTCGAAATACTATATTCTGCCGCTTTTGCTGCAGCCGATGGTGGAGAATGCGATCATACACGGCATGGAGGAATTGGAGGAAGGCGGCAAGATTGTACTTTCCGTCTATCGCAAAGATATGGACGGCAGTCAGCTCCTTATGATCGATGTGGACGATAACGGCTGCGGTATGGATGAGGAAACGCTTGGTAAACTGCGCAGGGATATTGAGGTGCGCGATATGAGCCGGAGCAGAAGCATAGGATTATATAATATCAACCAGCGCATGAAACTGCATTATGGTGACGGATACCGGATACATATTTATTCGGAGCCGGGGCAGGGCACCAGAATCCGGCTGAATATTCCGGTGGACAAGTGCAGCAGCGAAACATAGCGAAACCAAGATGAAAAAGTGACGGTATTTTTATCAAATTTTTTCGGTATTTTTATTTTTGTAAATTTTTTATAATAAATGCATTGCAGGAGATATATTTGTCAGCAAAGATTTCCTGCAATGCATTTTTGCATATAGGGAAGTCAGCAAAGGGGAATCCCGGTCATGCAGAACATACCGCAAAAACTTATTATGGAAAGGATGAGCAGATATGAGTGCAGGAAAAACCTCGAAAGAGAAAGTGATCAAGCAGAAGTTCAGCATGCAGTTAATGTGGAAACAGCGATATCTATTGTTGATGTCGGTTCCCTTTCTGATTTGGCTGATCGTTTTTAAGTACATTCCCTTGTGGGGATGGACAATGGCGTTTCAGGATGTGAGGCCTAAGACATTGGCGCTGCCTTTCTGGCAGAGACCGTTTGTCGGGTTTGATAATTTCATAAAGGCATTTCAGGATCGTATATTCGGTCAGGTTATGATTAATACGATCGGGCTGAGCGTTCTCGGTATCGCGGTCGGAACTGTCATGGCAATTTTGTTTGCCTTGATGTTAAATGAAATACGTTTTGTTAAATTTAAGAAAATAACGCAGACCATTTCTTATCTTCCACACTTCGTATCGTGGGTAGTTATCGCCAGTATTGCCAAGATGGTATTAAATGACGGCGGTATGCTGGATACGGCTCTTCACACCAAACTGGGACTGATGAGTACGAACTCACCTGTGTTCTGGGTTTCGGTCGTTCTGATCAATACATGGAAAGAAGTGGGATGGGATGCCATCGTATACTTATCCGCCATGGCGGGAATCGACGCGGGTCTGTATGAGGCAGCCAAGGTGGACGGCGCGAACCGTCTTCAGAGAATCTGGCACATCACCCTGCCGGGCATTAAACCTACAGTTGTTGTGCTGCTGATCATGGGTATCGGCGGTGCGTTGAATGTAGGTATGGAACGTCAGATGCTTTTAAGTAACGGTATCGTACAGGATCATGCGATGGTGCTTTCATGGTTCTCTTATGTCAGAGGTATCGGAAACAGCAATTACGGTCTTGGTACTGCGATCGGTATGTTCCAGTCATTGGTCGGCATTGCGTTACTCTTCATAGCTAATAAGATCGCCGGACTGCTGGGCGAGAGCAAACTGATATAAGGAGGGGCGGCCATGACAAACGTTAAGAGCAATAAGATCAAAAGTAATGATAATATTTTAGATTACATATTGTTGGTCGTGTTCGTATTTCTGATCATTATTACGGTGTATCCGTTCTTAAATGTGTTGGCGATATCGCTGAACGATCCGATCGACACGATGCGTAACATCAATTTCATCATACCGAGAGAGTTTACATGGAGCAATTACGCTTATGTATTCAAAGAAAACAATTT
Source organism: Lachnospiraceae bacterium (assembly GCA_014804365.1). Lineage (GTDB taxonomy): Bacteria > Bacillota > Clostridia > Lachnospirales > Lachnospiraceae > UBA3282. The sequence goes on along the minus strand of JAAUZX010000011.1, from coordinate 23,716 downwards.
AGGGCAGGCTTTTATACTGTCCGTAGCAAGAACACTGATCGGCGCAGGTGCGGGCGTGATCTGCACGGCAATGTTAGCCTATGTGCTGAGCAGGAAGGATTTCTATTTCAATAAGTTATTTACGACCCTGTTTGTAATCACCATGTATGTCAGCGGCGGACTGATTCCTGAGTACCTGCTGCTGATGAGAGACTTAAAGATGGGTAATAATTTCCTCGTGTACATTATTCCCGGTCTGATCTGGGTCTACAATATGATTCTGGTACGTTCTTTCATTGAAGGCCTTCCGTTGGCATTGCAGGAGGCAGCCAGAGTGGATGGAGCCAATGACTTCATCATATGGGCGAGAATCGTGCTGCCACTGTGTAAACCGGTGTTGGCAACAGTAGCTTTATTCTACGCGGTAGGACAGTGGAACTCCTTCATGGATACCTACCTCTATGCAAAAGAGCTGCCGACCCTGCAGTATGTGCTGTATGAGATCATGGAGAAAGCAACAGTTAAGATCGATCCCCATTCGGCGGAGCAGGTCAAGAACTCCGTGTCACCGTTATCCGTGCGTATGGCGGTAACCATCGTTGCGACAGTGCCGATTCTGATTGTATATCCGTTCTTACAGAAATATTTCGTAGGCGGTATGACGGTAGGTGCGGTCAAAGACTGATATAAGGAAATAACCGGGTTTGCCCGGTTTATGACAAACGGTATTTATATGGATGTACTTTCCGGTACAACATACAAATATAAATGATGCATTATTAAGCAACAGAAGGGAGAAGAAGTATGAAAAGTAAAAAGATTTGTGCATTGTTACTGGCAGCAACTATGGTAGCCGGTACACTTGCAGGCTGTGGCGGCGGTGATACAACTTCCAATACAGACAGCAGTGCAACAACAGACAGCAGCGCGGCAACGGACGACGGTGCAGCATCGGATGACGGTGGCAGCGCAGCATCGGGAGACGTAATTGAACTGACATTCTTTAACGCGGATGCGAATCAGGATGATCCCTGGACAGATCCTGTGGCAGAGAAGATCACAGAGGCTACAGGCGTTAAATTAAAGACTACGCGTCCTGTCGGCGGTAATGACGAGAGTGAAGCGGTAGCGCTGATGATCGCGGAACAGAATTATCCGGATATCATCTTCGCTAAAGGTTCCGCAGGTAATCTGATCGACGCAGGCGCTATGATGGATATGACAGACCTGATCGAGCAGTATGGTCCTAACATCAAGAAGCTGTACGGCGATGAGTATGACAAGTTAAGACAGTCTGCAGAAGATCAGTCGATCTATCAGTTATCCGCTTATAATGTTGGTGGAACGAGATTTAAAGATGCAGGAAATCTCCAGATTCAGTGGGCGGCTCTGAAAGCGAAAGACTATCAGATTCCCCATTCTCTGGAGGAACTGGAAACGATGATCAAAGATTATATTGCAGAGCATCCGACAACTGACGACGGACTTGACATGATCGGTATCAGCTTATCAACTTCTGACTGGCACTGGCTGATCACATTGGGCAATCCGGCAGGATTTATTGCAGACGGCGCGCCTGATAACGGACAGTGGATCGTTACAGACGATAACAAGGGCGTTTATAAGTTCCGTTCCGATAAGGAAAGAGAATATTTCAAATGGTTATGCCGTATGTACAATGAAGGTATCCTTGATCCCGAGTTTGCAACACAGACACACGAAGACTATATCGCTAAGATCGCTTCCGGTCGTGTGGTAACGCTCTTTGATAAAGACTGGGATTATCAGGACGGTGAGAAAGTATTGAAAGCTGATGGTAAATACGAGCTTACCTATGCAGGTCTTCCGACATGTATCGATGCGAATACAAAATGTCCGGCTCTTATGTATCAGGGTCTGACAACAGGTACAGGTGTAGGTATCACAACTTCCTGTAAAGATCCCGTTGCGGCAATCAAGTTTATTGATTTCCTTTGCTCCGATGAAGGTCAGGTACTCAACAAATGGGGTATTGAGGGCGTGAACTACTTTATCGATGATGAGGGACATCGTTACAGAACTGAGGAAGAGATCAAATATTCTCAGGAAGATGCAGATTACTCCAAGAAGACAGGTGTTGGTTTCCACAACTATCCGTTCCCGTCTTATGGTGATGGTATTTTAGATCCTACCGGAAGCACCTACACAACAACAAGTAAGGATGCTGTTATCAACGAGTACAATGTAGAAGAGAAGGCAGCAGTCGAGGCATGGGGCGTAGAGCTGATCGTAGATATGTTCCCACAGCCGGATGAATTCGATACACCTGATTATTCTCCGCTTTGGGCGTATGCTATGCCGCTTGAGTTCTCAGAGATCGTAGATAAGCTGGATGAAGTTGCGTGGTCTGCACTGATCAAGTGTGTAACCGGCAGCGAGGCTGAGTTCGATGCGAACTATGACGCAATGATCGCTGAACTGGAAGCAACAGGTATGAGCGAGGCAGAAGAAATGATGACTGATATCATTGCCGAGAAGGTTGCAATCGTACAGTAATTAAAAATCTTATAGGTATTTAGAAACTGCCACATCGGAATCCGGTGTGGCAGTTCTTTATGACTTAGGGGCATTTGTGTGTGGGTGGGGGGTATTTTCCAGTTTCCGGATCGAGCCCTTGTCCCTTGCGGAATTCGGCTGGACTTTCGCCCACATATTTCTTGAATTTTTTATGAAAATAATCTACGTTCTTATAGCCTACCTGTTCGGCAATCTCGTATACTTTCAATTGATTTTCCAGAAGAAGCTGCTTGGAGTGTTCTATCCGCCTGTGGTCTACGTAGGAATTAAAGTTTTCTCCTACGGTCTTACTGAATATTTTACCCAGATAGGCGCTGTTGTAACCGAATAACGGCGCGATCGTCTCAAGCTTAATATTGTCCCGGAAATGATGGTCTATATAATAGAGTACATCATCCAGAATCGTATCTCTGGACGGGTTACCCGTAGCGTCCATGATCATCTCAAACTGTTCCGAGAGGAACTTAATAATCTCATAGAGATAATTGCAGGTATTGATAAACTCTAGCACCGAAGAGTTGGAGGAAAAAGGAATCTTCGCGGAAGCGTACGCACGATTCATCTTTTCCTTGATCTGTAGGTAGAGATCTGTCAGAAACAGTTTGATCTCGTGCGCTTCGTTTGAAACATACAGGAGCGCTTCTTCCAGCTCAGACAGCGTGGTGACAGTCATCCTGCGGTTATAGGATTGTATATAATCCACGAATCGGTTTGCGTAATCGGATAAAGCGGTTTCGTTTAGCTCTAAGCCGGTATGATTATCAGCCGAATCCGATGTCCGAACATGGGACGACAGTTCGGGCAGCAGTTCATAGCCCATTGCATGCTGTTCCTGCGCACAGAAGAAACGGCGGGTTAAGAGGGTGGTGGCATCTTCGTAGGAGAGATGAATATCCTCCGGGGAAGAGACGGGTCTGCCGTAGGCTAAGAACATGGATTCTAAAGGGCTGCCTGTTTGGGGCGTATGTTCTTCAAAACGGTCCAGAAAGTCAGAGAGTCTGTTAAGACCGTGCGAGCCCTTTAACAGGACGACATCTCTGTGATTGATCTCCAGATGATCAAAGATGTTGTTATCGCGGTTGATCACTTGGAAAAGCTCCGCAAAAGTATAGGGTGCCGCCACAGCCTGCGTGTGGAAATCCTCGCAGATCACGACTTGATAAATCTCTGCCGTTAGACAGAAGTTATCCAGATCCTGCGCGGATAGAGGAGAGTTTGCGGTATTGGTCAGGAGCTCTTTAAGCACGACACTTTTGGCCTTACTCTGGAATTCCGTGAAGTGGGTAGAGCGGTTGTGCTCTTTTGTCAGTTCCTGCTTAATTTTCGAGACTGTCTGATAGAGGTCATCTTCGTCAATGGGTTTCGTGAGATAGAAACTGACCCCGCTGCTGATTGCTTCCTGCGCGTATTTAAAATCGGAATAACCGCTTAGGATAATGCACTTTCCCTGATAACCCGCTTCTCTGGCGCGGCGAATTACTTCCGTACCGTGCAGCTTGGGCATTTTGACGTCTAACAGGACCAGATCGGGATTCAGTGCAAGAATGCGGGAGAGCGCTTCCTCTCCGTTGGAGGCTTCGCCGCATATGGTAAAACCTAATTCTTCCCAGTCAACGATGCATCTTAAACCCTTGCGGATAGAGGACTCATCGTCGGCGATCAGTAGAGTATCATTGTTTGTATTCATATCATTCTCACCTTATATATATGTCAGTATTATGTACTGTGGTATATTTTGGGGTGTCATACTGACGAAAGTTCTGATTTTTGTAAATTTTATAGAGGATATATTATATATAGTGGAGTAGTGTTATAGGGGCTATATATATGGTATATGGTAGCATGAAAATGGGAAAAGTGCAAGAAAGGGAGATGGTGGTGCAATTTACGGTTATTGTTGTGGTATTGTTTATGGGGTGTCTAAAGGGGACGCGCGGAGGGAAGTTAATATCTACGGAGCCGCGCTTTCGCTCCGTAAAAAGCGTAGCAGGTGCTAAACTCGTGAGTTGCTTCGCAACTCATGACCTCGTTAAGCACTGACGCTTTTTAAGGGGCTCCTTAAGATATTAACTTCCCTCTGCGCTGGATATTGATTATACCTAAAAGAGCGTTATAAAATTAGACGTTTTTATGTACTATAATAAATTTATTATAATGGCACTGGTAATGGCGTGAGAAGAACTTCTAAGGCTCACAGCAAGAGCTGTTTCGCTAAGAAGTTCTAAGTTTCACGCAGGAGAAGGCCCAAGATTCGGGCATTCTCCCCAATAATTTGAGATTCCGCAAAGCGGAATCATGGAGGTTAGATTGAAAAATCAGAGATTTTTCAATCGCAAATTTGTGCCGACGCTGTTAGCGTCTTGGCTTACAAATTCGCAGGCTGTGAGAAAAGCATGGGTATTAGTATGAAGAATATTACTCTACCGTCACCTTAACTACGACAGGAAAGTCACTGTGTACATTGCGGGCGGTGATGTGCAGGCCTTCTTCGTCGATGGTGTAGGCGGGAGTCTCGGGAAAGCCGAGAAGCTCTACTTTGCGGATGATGCCGTGGAAATTGGGTTTGTTGGCATCACGGGTTTTGGACAAGGCGCGGATGAGGATGGAACCGGTATCGGGATAACGCAGGCAGACGGCATAAATGCAGCCGTTTCCGGCCGTGAAGCGGAAGTCCTCGGCGGTATAGACCGGAGCGGATGCGTCGCTGAACTGCCCTTCTGTTTCGACGGTAGGTCCTTCTGCGGCATAGCGCCAGGGTTTGGTGTTATAGACAGCTTCTCCGTTTACGGTAAGCCAACTGCCGATTTGTTTGAGAATCTCAGCATCTTCTTCGGCAAAAGAGCCGTCGGCTTTGGGACCTACATTGAGCAGGAGATTGCCGTTTTTGCTGACTACATCTATAAGGTAGCAGATCAGTTCATAGGCGTTCTTATAGTCCAGCGAGGTGGTGTGGCACCATGAATTGCGCGCGATGGCGGTGTCGGTCTGCCAGTGATAAGGCTTGCTGTCAGCGAATTTGCCGCGTTCTACATCTACAATACCGCTTCCGAAAGCCATAGCGTCGTGTTTATAGCAGATGGCGGTGGGCGTGCCCCACTGTGCGCCGCGGTTGTAGTAGTAGGCTGCAATCTTGCGTAGGTACGGCTTGTATGCTTCGTGTTGTATCCACCAGTCGAAATATAGGATCCGCGGCTGATATCGGTCTATGATCTCGCAAGTGCGGCACAGCCAGTCCTCCAGGAACTCCTGACTTGGGTATGGCTTTGCGAACAAGTCCTGTTGATCGGGCTGTGTCTGCTCCGAAGGCCAGTAGAAATCGCCGCAGTGAAGCGGTTCTTTAATATCGCTTTCGAAATCTTTACCGCAGCCCATGAACCAGTGGTGTTCCGCGCGGTGGGTGGAGGTACAGAAGATCAGTCCTTTTTTCTCAAAAGAGGCTTTCAGTTCCCCAAGAATATCCCGTTTCGGACCCATTTGCACGGAATTGTATATGGACAGATCGCTCTGATACATCTGGAAGCCGTCGTGGTGTTCCGCCACGGGAACTACATATTGCGCGCCCGCTGCCGCGAAGGTTTCTGCCCAGAAATCCGGATCGAACTTTTCCGCCGTGAAAAGGGGAATAAAATCTTTATAGCCGAAATCTTTGTGTGGGCCATAGGTTTTGATATGGTGTTCGTATTCGGGGGTACCCTGAATGTACATGTTACGGGAGTACCACTCGTTGGCGTAGGCGGGGACGCTGTATAGTCCCCAGTGGACGAAGAGGCCGAATTTGGCTTTTGTGTACCAGAGGGGCATTTCGAAATCTGTCAGGGAGGACCAAGTGTCGCGGTAGGGGCCGTTGTTAAGCACTTCGTTGATTTGGGTTATGTATTGGAGTTTGTCTGTTATCTTCATGGGCTATTCTCTTTTCTGAATTTTTTAGTTAAGTTGCAGGATTGCAACGTCTTTGGCTGCCAGGGTAAGTGTGCCGCCGCTTTGATATTCTGTGTCGGTGAGGATATCCCGTCCTGAACAGTTAAGCGTGATAGCATGTTCCTTAGTATCGTGATTTAGGAAGAACAGGAAGGTGCCGTTATTGTTGGAGCGTCTTGTTACTTCTATGCAGTCCGGGGTGTCGATAATGGGTTGGATATCGGCGGCAGTACAGATTTCGTCGATAAGGGTGCGATAGAAATCTGCATTGGAACGGGTGGCAACATAGTAAGCTGTGCCTTTGCCGTAAGTGTTACGGGTCAGGGCGGGCATGCCGGCATAGAAATCTGTCTCGTAGGACGCGAGAGCCTCTGCCCCTTCGGTATACAGCAGATCGCAGAGCAGTGAGGCGGGGTATGTAGTGCCTTTGTAGGTAAAGCTGTTGTGTGCGTCTTCGGGAAGAGCATCTTCTTCCTCTACCCAGATACCGAGGATATCCCGCAGTTTACCCGGATAGCCGCCGATGGTAACCAGATCGTGGTCATCAACGTAGCCGCTGAAAAATGTGGTCACAAATGTGCCGCCGTTCTGTACGAAACGGCGCAGTTTCTCATCATAACCCGGTTTCACCATATACAGGACGGGAGCGATCACAATGCGGTAGTCTGATAAGTCATCTTCCACGCTGACTAGATCCACAGGGATATTCAGATTGTTGAAAGCTTTATAATAGTTCAGTATCTCATCGCAGTAGTGCAGATTAACGCTGGGACCGGCTGAATAGTCGGTTGCCCACCAGTTATCCCAGTCGAAAACGATTGCCGCTTTGGAATCTGTCCTTGCGCCGAGCGTGAGGGAGCCGATCTTGTCAAGTTCCGCACCCAGTTGGGATATTTCACGGAAAACTCTTGTGTTTTCATGACCGGCATGGTCAATGATTGCGCCGTGGTATTTTTCGCATGCGCCGATGCTCCTTTTAATCTGGAAAAACATGATGGTATCCGAGCCGTGTGCTACGGCCTGATAGCTCCATAAACGCATGACGCCGGGACGTTTCAGTGCATTGTAAGGATGCCAGTTGGTGACGCTGGGGGTCTGCTCCATCAGGGCAAACGGTTTACCCTGCTTTAGACCGCGCATGAGGTCATGCTTGAAGGCGGTGTCCTCCAAAGTGGCATTGTAGGCGGGATAGTTATCCCATGAAATGAAGTCCATATATTTGGCCCACATCTGATAGTCCAGCGGCTGATAGTTGCCCATCAGGTTGGTCGTGATCGGGATGTTCGGCGTGATGGCATGGACCGTGTCGTATTCCAGACGGAAGCAGTCCAGAATGCTCTCTGAGTTAAACCTTCTGTAATCCAGAGAGATTCCCTGAAAAGTCGTCCTGTTTACATCGAAATGCTCCGACAGCATGTTGGGCAGTACGATATCTTCGAAATCATAGAAAGTGTGTCCCCAGAAAGCAGTGTCCCAAGCTTCATTGACAGCATCGATGGTCTTGTATTTATTTTGCAGCCATTTACGGAATGCACGTTCACAGTTTTCACAGTAACACTCACCACCGTATTCGTTGGAGATGTGCCACGCAACAATGTTGTCATAAGACTGATAGCGTTCCGCCAGCTTTCCGGCCAGCGCCTGCGCGTATTTGCGATAGGTCGGACTATTCGGGCAGGAGTTGTGACGACTGCCGAATTTGCGCTTCATACCGTTGAACTCGGTTCTGAGGATATCGGGATACCGGCGGGCCATCCACGCGGGATGTGCGCTCGTGGAAGTGGCAAGGCAGACCTTCATGCCGTGCTTCGTGACCGTTTCCATAATTCGGTCCAGTTTATCGAAACAGTACGTGTCCTCGGAAGGCTGCAGGGCTGCCCAGCTGAATACGTTCAGCGTGACTACGTCAATGTGCGCCAGTTTCATCAGACGCATATCTTCTTCCCAGCTTTCCTCCGGCCACTGCTCCGGATTATAGTCGCCGCCGTATAAGATTTTGTGTACGTTATTGTTTTCAATCATAATATGTGGGAATCCTTTCTTTTTTAGTGTGTTTGCGAACAGTATAACTTATTTATATAAAATGGGCTACTTGTTAAATTGCTGATTTATTACATGTATTTTTAGTAAATTGTTACTTTTTATATTTGTCAAGGGTGTCCTCTGTACAGATAGAAATGGTAACTATTATGTATGATATAAGATTTTATACGCCGGGTAATTACGTAATGGCGGAATATGTGGTATATTGAATCATATAAGAAGTAGCGGATTTGAATGAAACGGCACATTATGAACATGCGTGGTTTGTTTGTTGTTATACGAGCCAATAATCTGCAAATTGATGCAATAACCGGCGTGGATATGAATCTCAACAGACAGGCGTATAGAACGGAGGGAATTATGAATCTGGAGAAATTGGGTAGAATACAGGATATTATGCGGGAGATGACGGATCGGGGATTCGTATCGGGAGCCAGCTGTCTGATCATACAGCATGGCGAAGAACAGTGTTATTATGAGACGGGATATCGTGATATTGCGGCAGAGCACAATATGACGAGGGATACCATACACAGATTGTATTCCATGACGAAGCCGGTCACGGCGGCTGCAGTTATGATTTTATTAGAGGAGGGCAGGATCGATCTGCTGGATCAGGCGTCCGATTATCTTCCGGGATTCCGGAATCAATATGTGATAGAACAGGGGGTGATCGTGCCGGTCAAACGTCCGATTACGATACAGAGCCTGCTGAATATGACTTCCGGCCTGACGTATCCGGGAGAGGGATCGCCTGCGGAGATCAGATGCGATAAGCTGATCGAAGAAGTTAAGGACAAGCTGTTGACAGATCAGGCGCTGACCACGGTCGAGATCGCGAACAGGATCGGAAAACTGCCGTTGGCATTTATTCCGGGCACTACATGGCAGTACGGTTTGTCAGCGGATGTGCTGGGAGCCATAGTGGAGGTGGTATCCGGCATGCGGTTCGGTGATTTCCTGAAACAGCGGATCTTCGAACCGCTCGGCATGAACGATACGGATTTCTATGTGCCGGAAGATAAGCAGGGACGGCTGGCGAAAGTCTATCAGGAATCGGAAGACAGGCTGGTGGAAGAGACCGAGTGTCATCTGGGCATACAGAATCAGATGAAACGGCGTCCGGCATATGAGTCGGGCGGTGCGGGACTGTGCTCTACCATAGACGATTATGCGAAGTTTACGCAGATGCTGCTGGGCATGGGATCATATCGGAAAAAAAGGATTCTGTCATCCCGCACGGTAGAGTACATGACCACTGCGCATGTTACGCCGGCACAGAGACGGGGCGTGGAGACATGGGAATCACTGCAGGGATATACATACGGCAACCTGATGCGTATTATGGATTCTCCGGAAGAAGCAGCCGGGCTCGGCAGCAGAGGCGAGTATGGCTGGGACGGCTGGCTGGGTACACATATGGTGAATGATCCGGCACATGATCTGACGCTGTTGATTATGCAGCAGAAGACGTGCTCGGGAACTACCGCATATACTCGTAGGATACGTAATGTGTTGTTTTCCGCGCTGGAGGATTAAAAAACGGACAAGCAATTAAGCTTGTCCGGAAAGTGGGTATAATAAAGGAAGTCAGGCTATGAAACCTGACTTCTTTTAACATAGGAAATAAATATGATAACACAGATTAGTTTGACGTTGTAAGTCCGGCTTCTTCTGCCAGTTTGTCAAACTTTTCCATTACAGCATCGTAAGTTCTCTGGGAAATGTCAGGCAGCTGACCGCCCCATGTCTTCTCAGCCTGTTTGTAGCCTTTCTTGAAAGCTTCGCGCATCTCTTCGATCTTGCTCGGATCACCGCCTGTCAGTGCAGTTGCAAAATCAATGATTCTGTCGGATGTCTGTTCAACACCCCAGTAACCGTCTTCTGCGATATCTTTCTCAGCCTGTGCCTTCGTAGCGGCATCTACTGTGAATTTACCGCTTGCTAAGACTGACCATATACCATTTGCGGTATTGTAGGTCTCGCCCTGCTTGCTCATCAACTGCTGCACAATATTCTGTAACTGCTGTGTATGTGCTTCGGCATCGGCTTTCATCTTGTTTACTAAGCTTGTGTTCTGTGTGTAAGTCTTGGCAGTCTTGGTGTCTGCGTCTTTCGATGCTTCGTAGACAACACCTATATTTTTCTTCTCTTCGGAAGCCTTAGCTTCGGAAGTCTTCTCTTCGGCTGTCTTAGCGGCTGCCTGATTCGCCTGATAAACATCATAAGTATTTGCAGCACCTGTAACTCCGTTTACGCTCATTGGTATCCCTCCTTGGAATTTGTTGTTGATTTCTGTTTTCAGTTACATGCAGGGGACAGTCCCCTTCTTCTATTATCTATATCGTACCATTGCTTTGGAAAAATTAGGTGTCAGGCATATTTTTTAAAAAAAATTTATGACAAATATCTGTCCACTCATGACATCGGGAAAATCAGGGCATATCTTGACGAAACGACACTGTATTGTATATAATAAAGTACAATCATTGTATACAAAATGCAATTAAGTACAGTTGGGAGCAGATGATGGATCAAATTACCCGCAAGGCATATGCGAAAATTAATATCGGACTGGATGTCTTAAGGCGCAGGGCTGACGGCTATCACGAAGTCAGGATGATCATGCAGACAGTGGATCTGTGTGATGATCTGCTTTTTGAGAAAACGGTTAAACCGGGGATCGAGCTTCGGACGGATTGTGGGGAGCTGCCCGTAAACGGCGACAATCTGATCTGTAAAGCGGCGGATCTGCTTATGCGGGAGAGAGCGGTTCAGGAAGGTGTGCGGATCACACTGACCAAGAGGATACCGATCGCCGCGGGTATGGCAGGGGGAAGCTCGGACGCTGCTGCGACTATGCACGGATTGAATGAATTGTTTCAGATGGGATATTCTATTACCGAACTACAGAAATTGGGTGTAAAACTGGGGGCGGATATTCCCTATTGTCTGGTAGGCGGGACGATGCTTTCGGAGGGGATCGGAGAGATATTATCGCCGCTGCCGACACCGCCGGCATGCTTCCTCGTAGTGGCGAAACCGGATATCAATGTGTCTACCGCATTTGTCTATGGCAATCTGCATGCCGACACGCTGACGTATCACCCCGATATCGACGGTATGATCGAGGCGCTCCGGGCGCATGATCTTAAGGGTATCACAGATCGCCTCGACAACGTACTGGAGACGGTTACGGTCAGGGAGTATCCTGTCATAGAGAAATTGAAAGAACTGCTTCGCGGCGAAGCTGCCGAGAATGCGCTGATGAGCGGCAGCGGTCCCACCGTGTTCGGTATCTTTACGCAGCGGGAGACGGCTCATAAGGCGGCGGAAGCTGTAGTGCGCAGCGGTCTCGCAAGGCAGGTTCATGTGACAACGTTTCATGAGTGTTAATGATATGTGGTGTATGGCATATAATATATTTAAGAAAGGCGGTTATGGATGGAAGATCATTTGGAAATGACTATGGATGAGCTCCTTCCCTTGCGGGATGTGGTGTTTAATACGCTTCGCAAAGCGATTCTGACAGGTGAACTGAAGCCAGGAGAGCGTCTGCTGGAAATCCATCTGGCGAATCGTCTAGGGGTCAGCAGGACGCCGATTAGAGAGGCGATCCGTAAGCTGGAACTGGAGGGGCTGGTGATTATGATTCCGCGCCGCGGTGCAGAGGTGGCCCAGATCACGGAGAAGAGCCTTAAGGAAGTGCTGGAGGTGCGTCGCGCGCTGGATGCACTCTGCGCGGAACTGGCCTGCGACCGAATTACGACCGAAGAGGAAGAGCGGTTGAAACAGGCATGTGATGAGTTCGAGCGGGCGACAGAGACGAAAGATGCGACTACGATTGCGGCGGCGGATGTGGCGCTCCACGATATTATTGTACAGGCGACGGGCAACAGTCGGTTGATTCAGCTGATCAATAATCTGTCAGAGCAGATGTACCGGTACCGTTTTGAATATATTAAGGATGAAAACCGTCATGATAACCTGATCGATGAACATAGAATGATATACGAAAGTATCATCAGACGAGATAAAGAGAAAGCGGCCGCAGCCGCAAAGCTTCACATAGACAATCAGGAGCGGTTTGTAATCAGGCAGATACATCTGGAACAGGAACGGAACGCTCACCACAAGAAAATCTGATGTGTCACGTATAGAGAGCAGGATCAAGGTTACACTTCTTATTAGAAAGACGACATGCGGGCATGCCGATGCAGAATGCGGCGGATCATGTACCGCCGGCGGGCCCGCAATCGGAGAAAAGGAGTGTAATGATATGTGGAACAGACAGTGTGTGAGACAGCTATTACTTAAAGGATATCGGGATCTGCGTATTCGCACGGCAACCGTCGTTATGTTTGCGCTTACCTGGTGGGGCGTTCTGTATCCGGAGCTTTGTTTTACGGAAAGCACTTATGAGCAGATTATGGTTGTGGACGGACAGGAGATAGTCCTGGAAGAGACAGATATTGAGGATATCCTGAATGCGGCAGGAGATGAAGTTGTTGTTAAGAGCAGACTGCTTGAATGGCTGGAACAGTTGTTTCATAAAGAGGAATCATGAAGTCCGGTGGAAAGAGCCATATAAGTGGAAGTTTTCATACGGAGCAGGAATGGAAGATTATTATGAGTGGATATGAAGAGTTGCGTAACAGACCGATCGGCGTGTTTGATTCGGGTGTGGGCGGGCTGACTGTGGCGAGAGAGATCATGCGCCAGCTTCCCAATGAGCGGATCGTGTATTTCGGCGATACGGCAAGAGTTCCTTACGGCAGCAAGTCGCAGGATACGATCACCAAATTCTCGAGACAGATTGTCAGATTCCTGCAGACGCAGGGAGTTAAGGCGATTGTGGTGGCGTGTAATAGTGCAAGCGCCTATGCTTTGGATGAATTGGAACAAGAAGTGGATATTCCTATTATCGGTGTGGTGAAGCCCGGTACTAAGGCGGCAATCATGGCGACGAAGAACGGTAAGATCGGGGTGATCGCCACGGAGGCCACAACCGGTAGCGGCATATACAGCCGATACATAAAAGAAAATGACAGTGGTGCTACGATACTGTGCAAAGCTTGTCCTTTATTTGTGCCATTGGTGGAAGAGGGGTTGTGGGAGGATCCTGTGACGGATGAGATTGCCAGGAGATATTTGACGGAACTGATTGATGTGGGGATCGATACGTTGATTCTGGGGTGCACACACTATCCGATAATCCGCTCTACCATCGGCAGAATTATGGGAGACGGGGTGACATTGGTGAATCCCGCTTATGAGACTGCGCGGGAATTGAAAGAGCTTCTGCGGGAACAAGGGCTTGAAAGCGAACACAGACCGGAGCTGGGCACGGAGTTATACCGTTTCTTCGTCAGTGACGGGGCGGATAAGTTTCAGAAGTTCGCCAACTCGATTCTCACTTACGGTATCCTGTCCGCGAAAGTGATTAACATAGACGAATATTGAGTGTGACATAAAATGCTGCGCAGAAATGAGGATGTATATGACACGGGAAGTATTACTGACCCTTCGTGGTCTGCAGTTTGACCAGCGCGAGGAGGACGCAGATAAAGTTGAGATGGTGACGGTGGGTGATTACTATAAGAGAAATGACAGGCATTACGTGGTCTACGAGGAGATCACGGAAGGGTTTACCCAGCCCACTAAGAACAGATTAAAGTTCAGCGAACATATGCTGGAACTGTCCAGAAACGGACTGGTGAATGTTCATATGGTTTTTCAGGAAAACAAGAAAAACCTGACAAATTATAACACTCCCTTCGGACAGATTCTTGTCGGGATCGACACGAAGAGGATACAGGTGGAAGAACACGAAGATAATATTGTGGTAGATGTGGATTATGCGCTGGATATCAATTACGAGTTCCTGTCCGACTGCCACATCAGAATCGATATCTGCTCCAAAGAAAACAGCAGCTTTTCCTTAAGTTGAGACATCTCTTTAAGGAAAAGCTGCTTGTTCGTCTATAGATTATTCGAGTTTTGATGCAAAATTAGCTAATTTTCTGTTTATTCGAGTTCGCGAAGCGAAGCTCGCAATCGAGCGAAGCTCGATTTTTTACTTTATGGGCTTTGCTCCCGCCTTCTCCTGTGCACGCTCCACAAGCTGTTTGAATTTGCTCTTTTTCTTCTGCTCGGTGACGATAGGCTTGCCGTGCAGTCCCTTCACGCCCGTGATATAGATCCCGCTGACCGTAGCCTTGACTTCCTTTTTGATCGGTACGGAATCAAAGATTTTTTCTTCACAAATTAAAGACATTACCTGAGGCCCTACTTTAGCCTTGACGATCGGCAGCTTAGAGCCGCGTAACCACTTCGGGGTCTGTTCGAGCACAGCCTGCGGAAGCCCCGCATCCCGCAGCTTCATGCGTTTCTTATCTATGATCAGCATAGAGACTGTCTGTTTCATGGCATCGATCTGTGCCTGCTGTTCGCTCTGTTTCTTCTGCGCTTTCTTGCCAAGGAAGTATAATGCGACCACGGCAACGACCAAGACTGCCAGAATGACTAACAAAACAATTGTTAAAGTATTCATGGAACTACCTCCGAACCCACTGATTTACATGATTACATGTACAAAATATTTTAACATTGATCGCGGCTTTAAGCAAGGAAATTTCATGAGATTTCCGCGAGAATCCTCTTTTAAGAAATTGGGATGTATGTTAATATAGATGAGTGTGAAAAGAAAGTCCGTAAATCAGCTCTGCGCACTTGCTGCGCTGAGCGTACACGCGCCATGTTGCGAGGCAACATGTGTGCATCTTGATACTTGCACCGTGCTTTTCATGGGAATTTGCGTCAGGAAATGTATGAAGGTGCAAGTATGAAAAGAAAATCTGTTCGCTGGAGGAGCATGCAGAAATGAGGTTTATTATGAATGATATAAGGAAAAATAGTAGTGTAGCAGATAGAAAAAGCTGGAAGTGTGCGCATGGAAGAGGTTTTGGCGGAAAGAAAATGATAATACCGGCGGCTGTGTTTCTTCTGTCGATGTTACTTACCGCCTGCGGAGACAAGGTATATCTGAAAGACATCAAGGCAGCGGATTATGTGACGCTGGGAAATTATATCGGAATAGAAGCCTCCGCCACGGAGCCGGTAGTGGAGGAAGGGCTTGTGGACATGTACATTCAGTATTATATCCTGCCGAACTATACTACGACGGAGGAGATCACCGGCAGAGCTGTGGAGAGCGGCGATACGGCCAATATTGATTTTACCGGCTATATTGACGGAGAGGCGTTTGACGGCGGTACGGGCAAGGGGTATGATCTAACGATCGGTGCCCATCAATTTATAGACGGTTTCGAGGACGGGCTGATCGGCGTGAATATCGGTGAGACGGTATCCTTGGATTTGAATTTCCCGGACCCTTATGAAAGGAATCCCGACCTTGCGGGTGTACCGGTCGTATTCGAGGTTACGGTCAACAGTATCAGCAGGCAGGTGACACCGGAATTGAACGATGAGTTTGTACAGACTCTGGGAATAGAAGACTGTAAGACAGAGAAAGATTTGCGGGACTATGTGTACAATTACTTCTATGAGACGGAAGTGCAGAATTATCAGAATACAATCGAGACAACCATGACAAACGCGGTTATGTCGGAATGTTCTTTCAAGGAGCCTCCCGCTAAGATGGTGGAGCGTTTCACACAGAATCTCAAGGATGTCATGAATGCCAATGCGGTTTCCATGAATATGACGCTGAAGGATTATATGCAGGAGTATTACGGGCTGGATCCGGAGGGGTATGAAGAGAAATTCCAGACAGAGGCGCTGACAGCGGCGCAGCAGTATATCATGTTTCAGGCGATTGCCGATGCGGAAGGTCTAAATCCCACCGAAGAGCAGATACAGGAGGAAGTGGACAGTAGAGTGGAAGTCTACGGTTACGAATCCGAGGCGAAATTTAAGGAGAGCACGGACATGGAAATGCTTCGGGAGCAGGTGATGCGAAGGAATGTCATGGATTATCTGAAAGAAAACGGTAAGATCGAGACGATATCCACGATAGAAGATTAGAGGGATTCGCAATTATTGATCGGAGTTTTCCGAAAAGACAAACAATAAGGGATGAAGAAGGAGAGGTTATATTATGAGCAGTATGAATCTGACAGACATTAAGGAATTGTATCGCAACACGGAGAACTATATCGACAAGGAAGTAACGGTCGGCGGATGGGTGAGAAGTATAAGGGATTCTAAGACGTTCGGGTTTATTGTAGTAAACGACGGCACTTTCTTTGAGACACTGCAGGTAGTGTACGGCGATACACTTGATAATTTTGAGACGATCTCCAAGCTGAATGTGGGATCAGCAATCGTGGCAAAGGGAAAGATCGTGGCTACGCCGCAGGCGAAGCAGGCATTTGAAATGCAGGCGGCTGAGATTATCATAGAAGGAGAATCCACGGCGGATTATCCGCTGCAGAAGAAACGTCACAGTTTCGAGTATTTGCGTACAATCTCGCATCTGAGACCGAGAACCAATACATTTCAGGCAACATTCCGCGTGCGCTCGCTGATTGCTTATGCGATTCATACCTTTTTCCAGGAGAGAGGTTTTGTGTATGTGCACACACCGATTATTACGGGAAGTGACTGCGAAGGAGCGGGCGAGATGTTTCAGGTGACGACGATGGATATGAACAATTTGCCCATGACGGAGGACGGACAGGTGGATTACAGTCAGGATTTCTTCGGCAAGGCAACAAACCTGACTGTCAGCGGTCAGTTAAACGTAGAGACGTATGCGTTTGCGTTTAAGAACGTATATACTTTCGGTCCGACTTTCCGCGCGGAGAATTCCAACACGACCAGACATGCGGCGGAATTCTGGATGATCGAACCGGAGATCGCGTTTGCCGATCTGACGGATGACATGGAACTCGCGGAGGCGATGTTAAAGCATGTGATCCGATATGTACTGGACAATGCGCCGGAGGAGATGAACTTCTTTAACCAGTTCGTCGATAAAGGATTGATCGAGCGTCTTAATCACGTGCTTCATTCTGATTTTGCACATGTGACTTACACGGAGGCGATCAGCATTCTGGAGAAACATAACGATGAGTTTGAATACAAGGTGTCATGGGGATGCGACTTGCAGACCGAGCATGAACGGTACTTGACGGAGCAGGAATTTAAACGCCCTGTCTTCGTGACAGATTATCCGAAGGAGATCAAGGCTTTCTATATGAAACTGAATGAGGACGGCAAGACCGTGGCGGCTATGGATTGTCTCGTGCCGGGAATCGGTGAGATCATCGGCGGCAGCCAGAGAGAGGATGATCTGAATCTCTTAGAGAAGCGGATGGAGGAGCTGGGTCTGAATAAGGAGGATTATCAGTTCTATCTGGATCTCAGAAAATACGGTTCTGCGCGCCATGCGGGATTCGGTCTGGGATTTGAGAGATGTGTCATGTATCTGACCGGTATGAGCAATATCAGAGATGTGATTCCGTTCCCGAGAACAGTGAATAACTGTGAATTATAAGTTTACCGGAGAAGAGGAACGGCGGGATGAGGAGAAGATATACACAGACGATATGCATCGTGCTATCCTTCATATTGCTTATACTGGCGGCAGACACGGCAACGGCCACCACGATTTCTGATCTGCAGGAGGATCTTAAGAATGACCAGTCGCAGCTTAAGGATGTCAACCAGCAGATTTCCAATTATAAGGGTGCGCAGGCGGACATCGGTCAGGAGATCGACGAGCTGGATGCGGAAATGGTGGCGCTGCTGACCGATATCAATCTGATCAAAGAAGCGATCGAGAATAAAGAGGCGGACATTGTGAAAGCGCAGGAGGAGTATGATGCTGCGCTGGCGGAGAAGAATGAGCAGTATGAGGCCATGAAGGTTCGTATCAGGTTCATGTATGAGAAAGGGGAAGTATCCTATCTTCAGATGTTCTTCGGTGCGAAGAGCATGGGCGAGATCATGAATAAGGCAAGCTATGTGGAAGACCTCTATGAATATGACAGAAGACTGCTGGAAGAGTATGAAGGGATCGTGCAGCAGGTAGCTGCACTTCAGGACAATCTGGAAGAAGAGAAATCCGAGCTGGAAACTTCACGAAGCGAGCTGGAAGAAGAAGAAGCCTATGTGGAGGAAATACTGGCGCAGAAGCAGCAGGAGTATGAGAATTACAATGTAGTATTAGCAAAAGCGAAGCAGGAGGCAGCTGTCTACACGGCTAAGATCAAGCAGGAGACGGCGCAGATCAAGAAGCTGGAAGAAGAGGAGCGTAAGCGCAGGGAGGAAGAAGAGCGCAAACGTAAGGAGGAAGAGGAGCGTAAGAAGGCGGAGCAGGAGGCACAGTTGGCTGCGGCGGACGACGACTCGGATTCCGATAACGATAAAGGCAAAGAGCAGAAGAAGGAGACACCGAAACCGTCTTCTTCCGGAAGCAGCAGTAAAGGACAGCAGATCGCGGATTTCGCATGTAAATACATCGGATCGCCTTACGTGGCAGGCGGAACCAGTCTGACCAAAGGGGCGGACTGCTCAGGTTTCGTGATGGCGGTTTATCAGGCTTTCGGTTATTCGTTGCCGAGAAGTTCTTATGCACAGTCAGGAGCCGGCAAAGCGGTATCCTATTCCGAGGCACAGCCGGGAGACATTATATATTACGGCGGGCATGTGGGCATCTATATCGGAAACGGGCAGATCGTTCATGCCAGCACGGAGCGGACGGGGATTAAGATCACGGCCGCGACCTATCGAAGCATTGTTTCGGTTAGGAGAATTGTATAAAATCATTGTATATATGAAAAATGTTTAGTATAATAGTAACAAACAGCGTATGGGAGAAACTGTTTTGCCGAAGGGAATATGGTTATTTGCGGAGGAAATTCTATGAAAATCAGGGCAAAATTAACAACATTTTTTTCAGTGATCTGTATTGGCTGTATGTTAGTTGCGATCTTATGTATCTTGACGGTCGCCAGAGATCGGATTGCGAGCATGAACGACGAGCAGTATAAGACGGAGGCTGAGTATTACGCAGCGAAGGTCAACGAGTGGATTGAAGGAAACTCTGCCGTGCTCGACACGATTAACGTGTATATGACGACACAGGAGGAGCTGGACAAGGATAAACTGTGGGATTATCTGCAGGCACTGACGGCGGCCAATGATAATACAACGGATATTTATGTTGCCTTTACGAACGGAGAGTATTATGACGGTGCCGGATGGGTGCCGGACGAGGGATGGGATTTTACGAAACGACCGTGGTATGTGGGAGCCATCGAATCGGAAGAAAAGGTATGCAGCGAGCCTTTCTTAGACTCTGTTACCGGCAATATGGTAGTTCCCGTCGGGCGTAATTTTAAATGTCCGGATGGCAGCAGCGGTGTCATCAGTATGGATCTGCAGCTTCCGATTCTGTTCGGTCTGTTGGATGATGTGGTGGATACCACAGATGGCAGCTATGCATTTCTGGTGAATAATTCGGGCTCGATCCTGATGCACCAAAATGATGCATTTATGTCTACGGAAACTAATACGGTTAAAATGGCGGATGTTTTGAACGGTGCATATGTTACGGCAATCACCGACGGAAGCCAGATGGTAGACTATGACGGCGAGAGCAAATATCTGAAAGCGTGGCCGGTTGGGACGATCGGGTGGAACATCATAGTTGTAACACCGGCATCTGTTTATAATCAGGTGGTAGTACAGATTTTGAAGTATGCGGTAGTTGTTATGATCGTGTCGGCAATCGTAGCGGCGATTATCGTTGCTGTTTACAGCGGAACCTTTACGAAACCGATTCGGATCATGCAGAATGAAGTTACCGAGCTTCGAGAGTTGAAGCTTCAGCTTAAGGAGAGTGCGCTCAATCCGAAGCGCAAAGACGAGATGGCCATTATGGACCGGGCGATACAGGAAATGCGCTATGCACTTCATGAGATCGTACAGCAGATGATGAATGCATCCGGTGTACTGCGTACACAGTTTGAAAATGTAGAAGGCTCTGTGGAAAGTACGGTTACGAACAATGCATCTGTTAAGGATACAGTAGAGCAGATCGTTCTCGCTATTGATGATGTGGCACAACAGACGCAGATCGCAAATGAGAATCTGGCGGATTTCGCGGATAAGCTGACGCAGGTTGCCGAGCGGATGGAACGGATGAACGAAGTAGCGAATGCGGCGGTTCAACAGTGTAATGACGGAATGCACACGGTCAGCATGCTGTCTGAGAAGATTAATCAGAGCCGTGAAATACAGGATGCTACATATGAGACAGCCAACAGTTTGTCGCAGAAGTCAGTTTCCATCGATGGTATCAGTAAGACGATCAGTGAGATTGCTACCCAGACATCACTGCTTGCATTGAATGCATCGATTGAGGCGGCCAGAGCCGGTGAGGCAGGCAGAGGATTTGCGGTAGTAGCAGAGGAGATCGGACAGCTTGCAGGGCAGACCACTTCGGCGACACAGAACATTGATCAGATTATTACGGAAATTCAGAATGAGATTAGAAATGTCAGCTCGCAGATTGGAGAGATACAGGGAACTACGGTAGAAAGTATGTCCGCAATGGAAGATACACAGGGCGTATTCCAGCGGATCAGTGACGATATTCTGAGCATGGGCAGTGATATCAATGAGCTGGAAAATGCAGTCGATACGCTGAACAAAAACAAGAACGAGATCGTGGATACGTTCTCCGGCATATCCAGCGAGACGCAGGAATTGTCTGCGGCAAGCCAGGAAGTAAACAACAGAGTCGAGGATCAGAATGAAGAGATGAACAATATAAGCCGCGCTATGCATGAATTGGATGGCGTTGTTAAGCAATTAGATGATATTATCGGGAAGTTTGAAATATAAGATTATAATGTGAGATTAGGCATAGGATCAGGGCATATGCATGAAGGAAGCCGCCGCTGCCGTGGATGAGGGATCATCTGCGGGAGGGGTGGTTTCTTTTTTTTGATATTACATAATTGTAATCCTATTGTAAGGCTACGGTAAGGTTTGGGTGCTATTCTGGAATAATAATAATCCCAATAGCAAAATCTATTACAGAGTTATGCTTCTCAGTGCATATTGACAAAATTATACCGGGGGGGGGTAAAATTAAATTTACAGCATGGAACCTTACGCGAGAAGAGAGAATATAGAGATAGCATAGTATAAAGGAAGCGCATTGGAGAAAGACACAAAAGGAGAAAGAAAGTGTTATCAGTCATATTAAGTTGGATATATATTTTTTTAATCTGTATGCTGATGGGGGTCGGCGCATTGAGTCTGTTTGAGAAGCAGCGCTTTTCCATGACCGGATATCTCATTACAGGCGTAGTAATAATTACAGTCTATGTAGAGTTTTTCAGCATTTTTGCAAAGATAGGAGGTGTCTCCCATGTGATTCTTCTTGCAACGGCGCTTCTGATCGGCTATAGAAGACGTAATGTGATTTTCCGACTCCTACAGACATACCGTCCTATTATCTTTTCTTGGGAGGGATTTTTCTATTGTTGCTTTATATTGCTGATCGCTTTCTTCACATCCAGAGGGGAATTCCACACAGACACGAATATCTATCATGCGGCGGCGATTCGAATCTATGAGGAGTTCGGATTGGTGAAGGGCATCGGCAATCTGCAGCTTCATTATGCTTATAACAGTTCCTATCTGGCATTTGCTTCCGTATTTAGCTTTCACTGGCTTCTGGGACGGTCTTTGCATACTACGACCGGCTTTCTGGAGACAGTTATGTGTCTGTATGCTTTTCACGGGCTGCGGGATTTTATAAAACATAAGAATCATGTCACGGATATGGTGCGAATCGGGATTCTGTTGTATACGCTGGTGAATGTGACGCGCAGCATGTCCCCGGCCACGGATTATGCAACCATGTATTTTGCTTTATTTATCATTACTGCATGGTGTGAGAATTTGTTCGAAGGGCATGGAGATATTACGGTATATTCCCTGTTGTCTCTGGCAGCAGTCTTTACGGCTACTTTGAAATTTTCCTCTTGTCTGCTGATTATCGTTGCAATTTATCCGGCTTGCTGTTTGATTAGAGAGAAGCGATGGAAAGAAATCGGCATATACTTATTCTGTGGCTGCGTGATCCTGTGTCCTTTTCTGATCAGAAATTATTATATTTCGGGATGGCTTCTGTATCCTTTTGATAAGATAGATATTTTCCGGACATTGTGGAAAATTCCGAAGGAGTATCTTCTGCACGATGCCAACCAGATTAAAGTCTGGGGACGCTGCCTGTACGATGTGGAGAAAGTGGATCTGCCGGTGAGTCAGTGGCTGTCGGTCTGGTGGGAGCACCAATTTCGCTATGAGCAGATGTTCCTCGGAGCGGTCATGCTCAGTCTGGGACTTCAGATCGTGTTGTTATGTATGAGGATATGGAGGAAACAGGAGCTGCGTTCACAATTAATTGTACTCCATCTTGCCGTATGGGCAAATATTGTCGTATGGTTTTTCATGGCGCCTTTTATCAGATACGGACTTGCCTTTCTGATTGCGGTGGTCATGATTGCACTCGGAGAATACTTAAGCGAGAGGAAAAGAGGGTTATGCAGTATTGTGGCGGGAAGTCTGGCATTTTGCATCATCATTTCTGTCAGTCCCTACTGGGATCAGTATGTTACGGATGCCGGGGTTTTTGTCAAACAGAATCTGGGGGAGCCTTATTATATAACACAGAAGGATTATGATGTGGGAAGCATGGACAGTTGTGAGATCAATGGGAATGTGATTTATTTCTCGACGGGGGAGGAAATCAACAGTTATCATGTTTATCCGGGGACATGTTATAAGCCGATGCTGGAGAGGAGTACGTTGATCGGCGACCGGGTTGAGGACGGGTTTCGGGCGAAATGAGATGGAATGAGAGAGATATCATGCGGCAATGGGAAGCCTGCTTTTGTTCCGGGAGTGGAACGGAGGCAGGTTTTCCTGCTTGAAATGATTTGTGCGATTGCATATAATCATACTGAATATTGATGTACCGGTGTAAATAACATGAGATAGACACGGAAGGGTAGGAAGTTGAATGAAGCGTATCTTTTTTGTAGAAGATGATCTGAGCCTGATAAACGGGCTTACTTTTGCGGTCAGGGAGCAGGGATATGGAATAGATGTTGCCCGCACAAGGCTTGAGGCTAAGCGGCTGTGGGCGGACGGAAAATATGATCTGGTGATTCTG
>JAAUZX010000010.1 GCA_014804365.1 Lachnospiraceae bacterium | reverse complement strand
TAAAGCCGCTGCTCAGAATATAGGTCAGTTCCAAAATCACGATCGCTAACGACAGAGAAATTATTGTGACTGCTGTTTTTTTCCTGTTTCTTCCCAGATTCGCCCACGCCATTTCCAGAACAGAAGCGCCTTTCTTCGCTTTCCTGACAGTCTTTCTGCTCTGGCTGCCTTCCGTATACCGCAGCGCCTCGATCGGAGAAACCTTTGCCGCCATTTTGCGAGGCTTCCTGCAGGATAAAAGCATTGTAATCAGGGAAAAAACTGCCGCGCCCGCAAAAATGAATGGACTGACAGAATACACCTCCATCATGCCGCCATCAGCCATCTCCGCAACCACAACACGGGTCACTACCCTACCAAGTACATATCCAAACGCCAACCCAATCGGGATACCGACTGCAGATAATACGCACGCCTGTATCAATATGATCCGTTTGATCTGCCGTCCCGTGGTTCCGATCGTCTTAAGCAGTCCATAAAACCGCACATCATTTGACACCGCAATCTGAAAAATATTATAGATAATCAGATAGCCGGTAAAAATAATAAGTATCACCGCCGCAGACAGTGCCAGAACCGTTGTCATATCAAACCCGTCATTAAGCTGCGCCGATATATATCCCCAATTGATACCAATACTGACATAGTCATCTTTTGCCTCATCTTCACTCTGATAACCATGCCTCTCCAAAATCGTCTTCAGATTTTCCTCAATTGCATTGGCACTGCGAAACATTACATTCAGACACCAATATCCTGCCAAATGGTCATATCCTTGTGTGTCCATTTTGTCAAGAATGCTCTCCACGCGGCTTCTCGGCAGCAGCACATGATTCGCCGCGACTACCGGATCATACTCCCAGTAACCGCATAACGTGAAAGTCTCCGTCGTCTCCACCCCGTCCACCATAAAAGTCATGGTAAACTCATTGCCGATCACCGGCTCCACACCCAGCAGACTAAGCACCATCATATCCGTTGCCGCCTCATTCGTCCCCTCTTCGGGAAGCCGCCCCTCTATCGGCTCTATGAACATCCATTTCGCGTTGTTTGCGTCGCAATAACTCATCTCCACATGGCTTTTATGAAAAGGCGCCTCCATCGGCATACCGAGGAACAGTCTTTCCCCATATTCCTTAATCAAGGGATCATCTTTTAGTTCATCCACCTTATCCCTCGTAATGTTCTTAAAACCACCATGACTATAACCGCCAACCTGCCTGAAATTAGATTGCTCGTATCCGTATTTCATCGACATTCCCGCTGTAAAAAGCGCCGTAAAAAGAACCGTCGTCAGCACGATCGCCAGTATGGCAATAATATTTCTCGTCCTTGCAGACTTCATATGCTGTATACTAATCCTTCGAATGCATTTTCTGTTTGCTACTCTCATATATATCCCCTTCCCTGCACGATGCATTACGCACGTACAATCTTTCCATCTTCAATACGAATGCTGCGGTCTGCAAGCTGTGCGATCTCTTCATTGTGTGTGATCATAACGATAGTCTGCGCAAGCTTCTGACTGGTTACCTTCAAAAGGCTTAACACATCCTGACTGGTCTTGGAATCCAGATTGCCCGTCGGCTCATCCGCCAGTATGATCGCCGGTTTTGCGGCCAGTGCACGGGCAATGGCTACCCTTTGCTGCTGCCCACCGGACAGATTATTCGGAAGATTCTGCAATTTCATAGACAATCCCAGCATGTCAATAATTTGATCCACATACTTCCCATCCGGCTCATTGCCGTCAAGCTGTACGGGCAGCAGAATATTTTCATACACGTTGAGCACCGGCACCAGATTGTAATTCTGGAATACAAATCCGATCTTCCTGCGCCGAAAGATCGTGAGTTCCTCATCTTTTAAGTCAAAAATATCTTTACCATCCACTGTGACAGTGCCCGATGTCGGTCGATCCAATCCGCCCAACATGTGAAGCAAAGTACTCTTCCCGCTGCCGCTCGTTCCCACCACGGCAACAAACTCTCCCTTCTCCACTTTTAGGTCCACACCGTCCAGTGCGTGTACCTCATTTTCTCCCACACCGTATATTTTCCTGAGATTACTGGTTGATAATATGGTCATGACTATCCTCCTATAGAATAAAGAAATCTGCATCATGAAGGATATCCCTTCACAATACAGATTATCGCATAACATTCTTTCCATAATCTTTCCGCCGGAAAAAAGAATCTAACAGTTCTGTAAGAATTAAACAGGCAGGTACATAGAGAAAACCGCGCCCTTGCCTTCCTCCGACGCAAGTTTCATATAGCCTGACTGCTGCCGTAAAATCTCGCGCGCAAGGTAAAGACCGATACCCACACCTGACTGGTCGGAAACCTGTGGCGAACGATAAAAACGACCGAAAATTTTGGCGTGTTCTTCTTCCGCGATACCGACTCCTGTGTCCGCTACCTCTATACAGACAAACAGCCCATAAGGTTTGACTCTGACCGTAACGCCACCCGTCTGTGTATATTTGATCGCATTATCTATGAGATTGCCAAGAGCTTCTAGCGTCCATTTCTTATCAAAACATGCCGAGACATCCTGCGTATCCTCTGATAAAACATTCAGGTACAGTCCCTTTTCACGAGCTTTATTCACATACTGCAGCTCCGCCTCCTCAAGCAGTTCTGCAACTGAAGACTTCCTTGGATTCAGAACCAGAATCCCTGTTTCCAGTCTGGACATTTTAACAAGCGATTGAATCAGGAAATTTAATTTCTCGGCCTGTGTCTCCAGCAATGCTATAATCTCACAAACCTCTCCCGATTCTACTGCCTGCCTGCTTTGCCCGTTATGCTTCTCCCGTTCTTCTATCCTTGCCGGGCTCACATGCTCTTTTAACAGTTCGGTATAGAGCAGAATGTTCGAGAGCGGTGTTTTCGTCTGATGGGAAATATCCGCAATCAGCCTCTCGATCTGCTCCTTCTCCTTAGCGGTCTTTCCTGCCGATGTCTCTGAGGCGTCAATGTACTCTGCCAGTTTATTCTCTACAGCCGCATACAAAGATTCATCAAAATTGTGTGCCCGAAAAGTTCCATCCATGGCTTTCTGTATCATGTCATACATTCGATTAAGACTGCGCTTTCTGGCACAGTAACCGGCATACACGATTAATGCGGCGCAGACTATGCACAGAATTCCGACTAATAAAATTATGATCGCTATTTTGTCTGCTGACATTTCAACGCCCATGCTCTTTCTTCATATCCATGTATCGCATTTTCTACTCCCACCGATATCCGATTCCATATACCGTCTTGATCCGCTCCTGCGCGCCCAACTTATCCCGCAGTCTCTTCACCGTAACGGACAGCGCATTCTCGTCCACAAACTCCGTCTCCGACCAGATACGATCGAGCAGTTGCTCTCTCGTTAATGTAATTCCTTGATTTTCTACAAGAAGATACAGCAATTTCTGTTCGGTCTTACTCAGTTCGATCCGTTCCTCTCTACACATAAAAAGCATCTGCGTAAAGTTGAAACAATAATCGTCAATCACAACAACCTGTTCCGCATTCCGTGAAATCCGATCTGCCTGTACACGTCGTAACTGTGTTTCTACCCTTGCCCTCAGTACTGCCAAGCTGAAAGGCTTCGTGATATAGTCGTCCGCACCCAATTCCAATCCTGCTACAATATCCGTTTCCATATCATTGGCTGTCAGCATTATGACGCATATGTCATATTCTTTTTTTATCTCTTGCAAAAAATCAAACCCGCTTCCGTCAGGCAGATTCACATCCAGTATCACGAGAGAATACTGCTTTCCCACCGTCTGCTGTTCTTCCAGCAGTCTCCCCGCCTCACGCAGAGTTGTGCAGTACAGCGTTTCTGTTCCCTCGTTCTGCAGGGCTCTGCATAAACCGCCTGCCAGTGTGACATCGTCCTCTATAATTAATATACGATGTTCTATTTGAGTGTTCTGTTTCGTTTTGCTGCTCTGCTTCATTCCATTATTCCGATCTACTCTTTAAATTGAGGTTTCCAAGGTTCGAATTCGCTTTTCTTTACCAGCCCATTCTTTAACACGAGTAATTTCGTGATATATTCGGTCGTTTTCATAAAGTTACACCTTCTCTACTTCAACTCATTCGCCGTCACATAGAAGTGGTGATAAATACCGCCAAGCTCAAGCAGACTCTCATGAGTTCCTTCCTCCACAATGCCCTCCTCTGTCAGTACCAAAATTCTGTCAGAATTACGAATACTGGACAATCTGTGAGCGATCGTGATCGTTGTTCTTCCCTTTGCAAGCGCCTCCAACGATTTCGCCACCTGAAATTCACTTTCATTATCCAGCGCGGAAGTCGCTTCATCCATAATAAGAATCGGCGGATTTTTCAGGAATACTCTGGCAATGCTGATCCGCTGCTTCTGTCCGCCGGATAATTTCACTCCTCGTTCTCCCACATAAGTATCATACCCATCCTTCAATGCCGTAATAAACTCATGTGCACCTGCACGCTTCGCCGCTTCGACCACTTCTTCCATGGAAGCGTTTTCTTTGCCGTAGGCAATATTCTCATACACCGTCCCGGAGAAAAGGTACACATCCTGCTGTACCATACCGATATTCTTCCGCAGACTTTTCAATGTATAATGATGAATGCTCTCACCATCCAGCAGGATCTCACCTTCATTAATATCGTAAAAACGCGGAATCAAATTACACAACGTCGTTTTGCCTCCTCCTGAGGGACCCACAATGGCAATCTTCTCACCCGCCCGGATGTCCAGATTCAATCCCCTAAACACAACATTGTGGTCGTCCGGATACTCGAAGCTGACATTATGAAATGCAATATTGCCCTGCGGACGCACACACTCTACCGCACCCGGTTCATCAAAAATCTCAATATCGCTGTCCATGATCTGTACAAATCTCTCGATGCCTGTCATACCGCGCTGGAACTGCTCCGCAAATTCGATAATTCTGCGGATCGTAGTAATCAGCGTACTCACATACATTACATAGGCGACCAGATCCGCAGGCGCAATCTTTCCGTTTACCATAAAGATACCACCCGCCACCAGAAGCACCAGATACATCAGCCCGTCAAAAGCTCTCGTAGTAGTCTGGAAAAAAGCCATGAACTTGTACGTTTCCTTTTTAATATAGAAGAAATTGACATTGTCCTCCTCAAATTTCTCTTTTTCCTTCTCCTCATTGGTAAATGCCTTGACCACCTTCTGCCCAAGAAGACTGTCCTCGATGCGGGCATTCAGTTCCCCGATCTGTACACGCTGCTTACGAAACGCCTCACGCATGCGCAGATTAATAATGGTACAGGTCACCGCCATGACCGGTACTACCGCAAAAAGAATCAGCGTCAACGACAGGCTGATCCTGGCCAATATTACGAAAGAAATCACTGCCTTGATCCCCGCAATAAAGAATTCTTCCGGACAGTGATGAGAGAATTCTGTCACGTCAAACAGATCGTTCGTAATCCGGCCCATAATCTGCCCGACCTTCGTATTGTTATAATATGTATCCGATAACTGCTGCAGATGGGCGTAGGCATCCCGCCGCATATCCGTCTCGATGCGCGTGCCCATTACATGTCCCGTGTACGCCATGTAGAAGTTCGCCATAGTATCCACAATGCGCAGGCACAGATACAGTGTTCCCAGCCGCAGGATAACTGTCACGGTAAGCGATGCCAGATCATTCATTCCCGCATTGGTGATATAACGGATAATCATAGGCAGTACCAGCTCGCAGATCGTTGTCAATCCGGCGCAGAGCAGGTCAATGATGACAATTCTCCAGTATTTCTTATAATATGGAAGAAACCTCTGCAGCAGCTCCTTTGCCTTGTAGTTTTTCGTATTGTTCTGTATGTCCATGGTAATACTCCTGTCTGAAAAGTGTCCTCATATTATCTCTTTTATAATAATTTGTCAAATCTTTCTACTCTCATCATGTAATGGCGTTACCGATAACGTGTAACCTAATGGATGCAAGATCTTCAACAAAGTATCAATTCTTGGCGTACTCTTCATGCTTTCCAGTCTGGCTATTGCCGGCTGTTTTACTCCGCTCAGTTCAGCCAGTTCTCTTTGCGAATAGCCTTTCTGTTCTCTCGCTTCTATCATTTTACCAATCAGCTCTACCTCAAAGTTAATTTTTTGACGTTCTTCAAGACTGACTCTTGACTCATCCGAAATGTAGTCTGCAAATGTATTAATCTCTTTCATTTAATTGGGTTCCTTTCTATAAAATCCGTCAAGTTTCTGCGTGCTTGCTGTATCTCCCGTTTGGGCAATTTCTGTGATTTCTTAATATAATAGTGTAATAATATTATTTTATTCTCTGACCAAAAAAAGAAAAAAATTCTGTTTCTGAGTGGGCGCAACTCCCATATATCCCCTTCAATATGCTTGACAAACGGCTGCCCAATAGCAACTCCATACCTTGCCAGTGCTTCTAAATAAACTAGAATTTTCTCTCGATTAATTCTAGCATCTTTGTTAGTCAACATTCTTTGCTGAAGATCATCCAGGTATTCTACAATTCTTGATCTTCCGCTCTTATCCTTATAGAAGATAATTTCAAACACTTTTTCCTCCTTTATGATAACCTATATGTTATCAAAAATCAACTTTTACTTTGCTGCTTTCCAGTCATATTTTTTTACAAAATAACAAGCTGTCAAACGTCAAAACAATTGGAATCCTCCGGCAGAGAATGCCGCCCGTGCGAAACGCACAAATGATATAACAATAAGAATAAATGTAATATGATAATAAGTTAGTGCTTACAAAGTAATTTGTCAAGTTTTTCGTGTGCTTTCAGAATTATCTATACAAAATTTTAGCCCAGACAAAGCAAGTTGTTTCGCCTGAGCTATATATACAATTTATTCAGAACGCAAAGCCTTCATTTCCTCATTACGCTCTTCAATCCTCTCTAACCCGCTTGATGACACATAGTCCGCGAGTTTCTGTAACTGCGACTCTGTCAGTGTATTCCCCAGATCAAGATAATGCATAACACATGCCTCGCTCTGGCTTTTATTCAGAAATGACAAGCCGCCGAAATACAATGTATTAAAGGATAATCTCTGCATGGAGGTAACAATCTCTACCCAGTCATCACCGTTCACATGTAATACAACCTCACGAAATCCATTGCTGTAGAAACTGTCCGCCTTGCCATCCTTCAAAGCCGACGCAAGATATTCCGCTGACAGATGTTGGTCTGAATAAGTAAAGACAGCCTGCCAATCCTCGGCATACAATGTCACGTCCTGTTCCAAGAGATACTTGAACAGCTCACTCACTTCTTCCGTCTCCATATCCGTAAAGGATTCCTGTAACTGCGACCGATCCAGATTTCCCGATTTAATATCCTCCGTCAGATTATATTTACCTTCCTCCTCTTCATTCGGGAAAATTCTGTCGAAATCTTTTTCCCTAACCCGATCATATGAGAATAGCAGATTCTCAACCCTTGCCTCCTGCCCTACCATCTTGAGTACATTTTTTCCCTGTGGGAGCGTGATAGTCTCTGTTACACTCTCTCCGCTTTCGTTTAAAATATTTACTTTTCCTTCCGGGGTAACATGCACAAATTTCAATCTGCCGTCCTGCAAGTCAAACAAGGATTGTACTTCTATTGTTGTGTCCTTATTTGCATACAAAATACTCAGTGTATCACTGCCGTTTAAGATCAATCCCTTGCTTTCTGTGCTTCTCTCGTCACCGCTGTAAATCCACGCTCTCCACACATCATGTTCGTCCTTATCTGCTATCAATTCATCGTCGTCATACATGCGGTATGCCGTTCCGTCACGGTCAATCTGAATATCCTGTTTGATAAAATTACTCCCATCCCCGAACACCGCGGACAAAGCTGACATAAGCAGGCTTCCCCGGCTCTCTTTCGCAGAAACTACACCACCCACCAATGCCACAGCAAATAACACGACAACTGCTGTCACAGAACATAACGCGGTTATCGCTCCCCGCTTGTGATAGCGGGCAATTCCCTCTAATCTTTCTTTCAAAGTACTCTTTTCTTCCAGCAAGGTCATCGCCAGCACATTTCTATGGAAAGTAATGCTGTGTTCCGCCGCATCCAGAAGCACATTGCCGTACGCCCTGCGCCCATCATCAGTTAAGAACTTCATCACTTCCTCATCACAGGCAAGCTCACAATCCAGATTAAATTTACGGTTAAAAAGATAAACAAAAGGATTAAACCAGTGTACGCAAAGCGCCAACTGAAACAGCCATTTATAACCGATATCCCGCCTTCTACAGTGTATCAGCTCGTGATGCAGGATCATCATGGTATCAGCTGGCATATCCTTCGGCAATACGATACATGAACCAAAAAATCCTATCAGCATCGGACAGCTTATTTCCGCACTCACATAGACGGGAACGAGGCGCTTTATTCCGAGTCTTGCCCGGCATTCTTCCCGCTGCGCCAGAATTCGTGAATCTGTAGTTAAAACGGCGCTTCTATATATCATCCTCATAAATCTGCGATAATCATATATCTTCCACAGAGCGCAAACCAAAATACCAACCAGCCAGATAATAGCGGCGACCTTTAGCATAACGGGTGTATTCACGATTGTACTTGTATCTAAGCGTTCACCATTGCTTGTGCCTGAATTTCTGTCTTCACTGTTAATACCAAAATCGCTGCCCTTACTACCCGGTACATCTACATTACCCTCTGCTGTCTGACCAACTTCTTCTAATTCGCCTGTTTCTTTTGTTTCATCATTCCCTAACCCATGAGCTGTCTCACTCCTACCCGGAACATTAATTTCTTCCCGCATCCACGCGGTATTTCTCTCCGGCAGCCTCGTATAAAGGCTATTCATAAGATTTACGCCCGTATGAACCGGAAGCAAGAGCCGGAACAGCACCAGCAGCCAAAGATAATAACTCCATCTCTTAGAAAAGTACTTCTTCGTTACAGGCCTGATTAACAGAATGATCCCTCCCACCAAAGTGCCGGATATGGATAATGACAATATCATCTTAAATAATTGTTCCATATGATAACCCTCTCATTCCAACGTCTATTTGAAATTCTCCTGAAAGTACAACCGCAGCTCCTCAACATCTTCTCTGCTCAAATCCTCATCTTCAATCAACGCCGCTGCCAGATTCTTCGCATTTCCTTTAAAAAATTTGTTTAGGAAACTCTTCGTCTCCCCTTTCACGTAATCACTCCGCTCCACACAGGGTGCATAATAGTAGACCTCGCGCTTCTCCTGTCCGATCACACCCTTATCAAGCAGCCTGCGTATCAACGTCAGTACCGTCGTGCGCTCCCAATCCTTCTTTTCATTCAAACGAGTTCGAATTTCGTTCGAATTTAATGCCTCCCCTGCCGCCCAGAGCACTTCCAATATTTCCAATTCCGCATCCGATATTTTCTTGTCTGCCATAACTCCTCCGTTCTCGTACATTACACATTTCATTGTTGTTTACGTCTGTAGACTTTATATACAGTTTACATGCGTAGACATATAATGTCAACCCCTCTTAGCTAAATAAAATAATCTTGTCCGGCAATTCCTCTTTTTACCACAAAAAAACAGAACCACCCTTCCGCCGGCAATCTCTCACCCGCTTCGCGGCAGTTCTGTCTCTTATTCTTTCACCTATGACCGTATCTACACCGTATAACTATTCAAATACTTCTCCTGCTCCGGTGTCAGCACGTCAATCTCTTTCCCTAAGAATGCCAGCTTCCGCTTCGCCACATCCTTATCTACCTCTTCCGGCACGTCAATCAATTTCTCCTGTAATTCACTGCCGTGCTCCACAAGATATTTCGCAGATAAAGCCTGAATCGCAAAGCTCATATCCATGATCTCCGCTGGATGTCCGTCGCCCGCTGCCAGATTCACAAGACGACCTTCCGCCAGCACGAATATCCACTGACCTGTAGGAAGCTTATATCCCATAATGTTCTTACGCTGTTCCTTCTTCTCCACCGCATTCGCTTTAAGCCATGCCATGTCGATCTCACAGTCGAAGTGTCCTGCATTACAGAGGATCGCGCCTTCTTTCATCTCCGCAAAATCTTCTTTATCGATAACACCGTCACATCCTGTCACCGTAATGAAGAAATCGCCAACTTTAGCTGCTTCTTTCATCGGCATTACATCAAATCCGTCCATCACTGCCTCGATCGCCTTGATGGGATCGATCTCCGTAACGATAACACGCGCGCCTAAGCCTTTCGCTCTCATTGCCGTACCTTTACCGCACCAGCCATAACCCGCAACGACCACGATCTTACCTGCAACGATCAGGTTCGTCGTTCTGTTGATACCATCCCATACGGACTGTCCCGTACCGTATCTGTTATCGAAGAAATGCTTACATGCCGCATTGTTGACACGCACCATGGGAAACTTCAATTCTCCTGCCTTATTCATAGCTTCCAGACGGATAATACCTGTAGTCGTCTCCTCACAGCCACCGATAATATTCGGAATCAGATGCGGCATCTCTTTATGCACCATGGTAACCAGATCGCCGCCGTCGTCGATAATAATATTTGGACCCGCTTCCAGCACGTGACGGATATGTGTCTCATATTCTTCCTGCGTTGCATCATACCATGCGTGAACTTCCAGCCCTGCCTTCACAAGCGCTGCCGCCACATCATCCTGAGTGGACAGCGGATTAGAACCCGTCACATACATCTCGGCGCCGCCTGCTGCCAGCACCAGACACAGATACGCCGTCTTCGCCTCCAAATGCACCGACAAGGTAATTTTCTTGCCCGCAAAGGGCTTGCTCTCTGAGAATTCCTTCTCCAATGTCCGGAGCAGATCACAATTTCTCTTGACCCACTCGATCTTTCTCTCACCGGATTCGGCAAGATTAATGTCTCTGATTTCGCTACTCATTGATAGTTTCCTCCTTAAAATTAATCAGCCGAATTTTTATTATAGTGATGGTCGTCTGTCCTATCATCACTTGATTTATCTATAGTAAACGACATTAATAATTTCGCTTTCGATTTTGCAAAAGCTTTTGGCTTTGGCAAGAACCGGAAGCAGAAATCTGTTATGTCATTTACTAAAAGAACACTTCCCGATACCAGCATACCGCCTCTATGTACGCCTGATATACCGTATCCATACTAATATCCTTCACAACCAGCC
This sequence comes from Lachnospiraceae bacterium, assembly GCA_014804365.1. Lineage (GTDB taxonomy): Bacteria > Bacillota > Clostridia > Lachnospirales > Lachnospiraceae > UBA3282. Next base: position 44,144 of record JAAUZX010000010.1, on the reverse strand, counting down.
ATCTGCATGCTTCCTGCCAATCCGCATTCTCATAGGCAAGTATAAAATCATACACATCCGCCAAATCACCCTTATGGCTGACCAGCGCGTCCGAAATATCTTTCGATACATTTACCCGGGCAAGTCCTTCCTCTAACGGTACATTCAGAATAATATCCAGAACCGAGAATAACCCCATTAAGAATAGTTCCGAGGCTTTCAGCTCCAGCCCGAAGGACGGTGCCAGACACTCTGCGAATTTCGCCCTAAGCAGGGAAATTCTGGTGATCTCATTGGGTCTGTCCGCACACAATTCTTTCGTGATCACGGTATTGATCCATTTCTTCAGCTCTTTCTGTCCGAGGATCGCCGCCGCATGACGGATAGAAGTAATCTGTGAATTAACGGAAATCCGGTTTACCATCTCCAACAATGACAAAACAAGCGCCGTATCACGGCCGATGATATCCGCCGCCTGCGTCAATTCATAATCCTCATCATTCACCGTGTTCATTAACTCCAGATAGTTAACCTTAAGCGGCTCGATCGCCGTCTTTCCTTTGGTAACCGGAATACGATAAAATCTGCCTTCAAAGAGATGGAATGCCTTATCCTGTTTCACCCGGTCGAACAACTCCTGATTCTCCACATTACCGACACAGATCTTAAGTCTCGGATACTGGTGTGCAAAATAGATCTTCGCTTTCATTACATCTATTTTCTTGCAGTCCAGAATAATGTAATCCATCAACTTCAAAATCTCTTTATAATTCTCAAACTGCGCTACCGGAAGCTTAAAGATTGCCAGTTTATAACCGCCCTGTTTAAGCTGTTTAAGCCTTTTGCGATACGCATCCGTGTTGGTAATGGTATTATCACACAGAAGCACCAGTCTGTCCCGCATCTCAGCTGACTGTCCTTCAATATCTGCAAATATATTGATCGGTCCCACAGGAAGAAAAACCTTCGTCCCCGGCGAGAGTGTGTCGATACCGATATTCTCTATGATCTCAAGACCGCTCACCCTGCCCGAACCGTTCAGTATAGCCGATCCCTGCAGTTCCGGGTTGAGCAGGTAATTCTCCTTCTGTGAAAACAACGAATAGGCACATACCTTCATGTCTTTATCAAAAAATGGTATCAATGTTGCAAGCATTATTGTAGTCTCCTTTCGGTTTTTCACGGTTATTGCCGTATCTTTATGTAATCTCTTTCTATTATATCAAATTATGTTCCATAATTCCATGATAAAATACTATTAGATTCTTTTATCCCAAAATGCTGGGAAAACCTCTGCCGCTATGTTACAATAATCGTAACTGTTCAGAACCCCGTTCCTCGCGGAAACACCTTCTGAACAGTTACCAATAATCTCATATTTCAAGAAACATGGTCTTCTTTTCTCCTAAACATAGTTTTGAGGATAAGCAGAGGCCGGAAACGGAGGACAGATATGAAACTGGTCGTTATAGAAAGAAACAGTGTGGGAACCGATATTGACGTATCCTGCTTTGAAAAATTCGGTGAAGTGACCTATTACCCGAATACGGTCGCGGAAAACACCGCCGAGCGCGTAAAGGACGCGGACATCATTATCGCAAACAAGGCGCCTCTGAACGAAACTACCTTAAAAGATGCCCCCAACGTAAAGCTGATCTGTCTGTTCGCGACAGGCTTCGACAATGTAGATCTGGTCTACTGCAAAAGCCGCGGAATCAAGGTTGCTAATGTGGTAAATTACTGTACTCCGGCAGTTGCGCAGCATACTCTTTTGCTGGCGCTTATGCTGACCGAGAAAATCGCTTTCTATGACAGTTATGTCAAGTCGGGAACCTACAGCGCACAGGATCGCTTCTCCAACTTCGACAGACCTTTTAATGATCTGGCCGGAAAAACATGGGGTATCGTCGGCATGGGCACAATCGGCCGCAGAGTAGCACAGCTGGCGCAGGCATTCGGCTGTAAAATAATCTTCTACTCCGCATCCGGCAAGAGCTCCTGCACTGATTATGAGCGTGTAGAATTTGATACCTTATTAAAAGAATCCGACATTCTGTCCCTGCACTGCCCTCTCAGCGACAGGACAAGAGGACTGATAAATAAAGAAGCGTTCGGACAAATGAAAAAAAACGCAATCCTGATCAACGTCGCAAGAGGTCCCGTAGTAGATACCCAGGCACTCTACGATGCCCTGATAACCGATCAGATCGCGGCTGCCGGACTGGATGTTCTGGAAAAAGAACCTATGACAAGAGACAATCCGTTAGGCAAAATTCAGGACAGCACAAAACTGATCATTACACCTCATATGTCATGGGCCAGCACGGAATCACGGATGAACCTCGTAGAAGAAGTGTGTAAGAATATAGCGGCCTATCTGGACGGAGAAGACCGAAATGTTGTGAATCCGTAAAATTTACCTGACATATTACGAGTCCTGTCCGCAACCGGACAGGACTCATTTTTTTACTGCCTGCGCGACAGGCACCATCGTCTGCCGCCGCATATACTTCCCACTGCCGCCACAAGAAGCGCCAGAAAAATATGCTGCCAGTACAGCGACCAATTTTCACATAGATATCTCACTATAATGAGATAGATTGGTTGTCCCGTTATCAGCAAGAACCCGATCCCCCTTGGGTTTAGGCCGCTCTCCAGCATAACCGGAAACCAGAATATGCCGGAAACCGCAATCAGAGAGTGTACCGTTTTGCTGCTCTTCGCAGAAACCCATACGATGATTCCGGTCAGCATAAGAACCGCGCACAACACAAGAATCAGGTAATATCTTATAAAAGCATATATACTGCCATCTAACAGCACAGATGTTGTCTCACCTATCCACAAATATATTTCTCTCGCGGAAATATTTCCGTCATGATACCCGTATAGTACATAGCAGCCCCAATAAGCTGCTCCCAACGCAAGAATAATTGCAGCAACAGCCAATGTAAACGCTACGGCAAGTCTTGCGGTGAAATCGGAAACTTTACCTTTGGCTGATGTCATAATCAGCACATCCGTCTTACTCTGCCTGTCCTCACAATAGAAAGGTGTCAGCACGGCCGTCAGCCAGATCATCCCGTACAAGACATAATACTGTAACAAATCTATAAACCGCACATATCCGATTAACTGCCCAAAATCATTTTCCGCTTTCCATGCGACTGCCTGCGTGCTCTCCACCCATAGTTGAAGCACCAACATCGCCAGAAACAGTCCGGTCATAATCTGCGTAAATCTTCTCCCTGTCAGTTTCAACAGCTCCAGCTTGTATAATCTCATGCCTGCCCTCCACGTTACATACTGTTCACGTAATCTGTCTTTATATAAGAAATAACAGATTTAAGGCAAGAAAAGATCAATCCAGATCCTGCATCTCCCACATTTCCTCCTGCGGATCGACAAACTCTCCATGTGAACTGATGGCGAAATGCAGGTGCGCTCCTGTGGACATGCCGGTGCTGCCTACCGTGGCAATGGTGCTGCCCCGCTCCACCTGATCATCTTTCTCCACGAGTATCTTCTGGCAGTGGCAGTAATATGTCATCTCCCCGTTTATGTGAAGCAATACCACGTAATTACCGTATTTTGCCGAATATCCCGTCTCATATACAATACCCGCTGCTGCCGCATAGACATCTGATCCTGTCTCTGCCACATAATCGATGCCTTCATGCCACATCACTTCCTGTGTGACGGGATGCACTCTGCTTGTATAAGTATCAGCAATACGGGAATAATTGCAGGGCTTATCGAAAATAATCTGCACCTCATTTACGATTCCGTCATAACGATAGGGAAACACAACATCTTCCGCCGTTAGAGCGTCCAATTCGTCAGAATGGTCCCACTCTAAAATAAAAACCATATCATCCCATGTACATTGCAGATTTCCCAGCTTCCCCTCCTCTGCATCAGGAACATAGAGATAGATATACGCCCTCTGCAGTCCCCGTTCGTCCTTATAGTCCTCATACAGATAATTGGATCGCCAACCCACATACTTCTGTGTAGTCTCTTCCGTCACCAAGTATCGGCTAAAAAGGTCCTCGCCCTCCAAATCTATGTCAAAAGTCTTGACCAGAGGCTCCTGCCAGAGCAGGTTATTCTCCACGTCATAGCGGTATTTATACTGCTTCGATCCCGGATGCAGCCACACGGTATTGCCGTTCGCTGATACCGCTACCTGGCAGGCATCGTCACCCTGTGTCATATGGCAGCCGATCGGTTCAAGAGCAAGGCTTCTCACGACCTTTCTGTTCATCAGATCATATACAATCAGTCCGAAATAGTCATGGAAAATAATGACATTCTCTTTGCCCGTTCCGAGACCCCCTGCAAAATCCAGCGTCGGTCCGTCTGCACCGAAAATCGTCTCTTCCGACAGTTCCGCCGCCTTCGCTTCGATCTGCTTGGCTTCGGAAATCGTCTCTTTAGGATTACCTTTTTCTGCGGAAATTTCATCCTGAGACAATCCTTCATCAAACCCGACTGTTTCGCTATTCAACTTATCATTCACTTCACCGACTTTTATTCCGGTCAGATCGCTGGTTCCATTCTCTCCGGACTTCCCCGTCCTGCCTTCCGCGGAATCTGTAGGTGCCAGACTATCGTTTGCACTGTCCCCAACAAAATTCACTGATTCCCTGTGATCCTGTCCCTCCGCATTTTCTGTCGTTGCACCGGTCAGCGTGCACCCTGCTATGAGAATCATACATGCGACTGCCAGAATGCCTGCCCACGTTCTGCTATGCTTTGCTTCCGTCAACCGCAGGATTCTTTCCTTTAATTCAGATTTCCCCGGTCGAAGCATTGTTCCGTAGGAGTACACTCTTTTTCCCCTTTTTATTCGGGAAAATGTCAACAGCATCTCACTGTAGGCAAACCGTTCCTCCTGCCCGATTTTCCGTGTCGTCCCGTAATCGCAGGCGATCTCGCCATCCCTTGCAGAAGCTGCCGCCGCAATCCACACGAAGGGATTAAACCAATACATGCTGACCAACACCATCCTCAGCAGCGCCCACAGGTGATCCCCGTGCAGATAATGCACCTGTTCATGAATCACAGCATATCGGAATGTATCTGAATCCGTATCCACCTCTGTCCCGATGTAAACGGCCGGCCACAGAAATCCCGCAAGGCAGGGGGATTCCAGACCTTTTACCAGATAAATCGGTACGCACCTTTCCTGCGACGCACCCTCACAGTCTCCCTGATAAGCTATCCGCGTCTTACGCAGCCTGCGCCGGAATAGCAAATATGACAAGCCAAAGAACCCTCCTGTAAGCAGACTGCCTGTAAGCCAGACCGCCCGCACTATGTTTGCGAAAGATACCGATAAGCGATGCGCTATACCCGCTTTGCTGTCCGTCTGTCTCTCTGAACTGTTTTCATCCGTTATTGCGCTGTACACATCTTGTTTATTCCCGGCCTGCGTTGCACCGAGTTCACCTTTTTCTTGATTGTGCACATATCTCTCATCCGCATCTGTTATGACATTTTGATCTATTCCGATTTTTTCATCTACTTGCCATCCAAGATCGGCACGTTCCTCTTTACCGGTCTGCTCTGGATTCTCTTTCCTTGATGCATTCGCGGTCTGTTCTGCATTCTCTATCTCTGATACATTCTCAGTCTGTTCTGCATTCTCTATCTCTGATATATTCTCGGTTTTCTCTATATCATATATATAAGTAGTGTCTTCATCTGCCCGCACGTACCGCGTCATCACTTTGTCCGCGATACGCAGCATACTGAACGGACTCTGTATCAAATTGACCGGAACCATAAGCCGTATCACAACGATCAGCCATAATCCGTATCGCACGTATGCATGTAATTTCTCTCCAAGTAATTTCTGCACCGCAAGTATCGCAATCACCAGAAATGCCGCCTGTATCATAACACCTAACATAACAGTCCCTCCTTCAGAGCCGGTTCATTGCACGCTTACCGTGGCTCTGATCCAAATTACCAATCGTCATCTCTCTATGTTATTATTTCTTCTTCCTTGCGTTCTTGATGATCCGATAGAGTTCTTCCATCTCTTCATCCGAAATTTCCTGCTTCTTAACCAGTGTATTTACCATCAGTCCCAGACTCCCGTTATAGATTCGATTGATAAAACTGCTCGTCTCCGACTCCACTACCTCATCCCGCTTCAAAAGCGGATAATATTCCCGCGCTTTTTCTCCTTCCCGATACGCGATACAGCCCTTCTGCTCCATCCGTTTCAGAACAGTCTTCGTGGTACTCTTCGCCCATCCCGTCTCTGACTCCATCGCTTTTATAAGCTGTGTCGCTGTCTTCGGAGACTGCTCCCACAGGTTCTCCATAATATGCCATTCACTGTTTGATAAACTGATTACTTTTTCTTCCATATCTTTCTCCGTTCTGAAATGTTTTACGTTTAGGTTGCGAACAAAATATTAAATTCTCCCTATACATATAAAGAGGTCGACTCATGTAACCCTAATTTTAATATATCATTTAGGGTTACATATGTCAACCTTATGTTCGAAAATTAATCTCTTCGGTACAATTTTGATTACTTTTTCATGCCAACGCCACAGACTAAGCTCAGAGTGGAGTTAGTATCTGAAGGAACCCCTTAAAAAGCGTCGGCACTTGACGAGGTATTTCACGAGTCTAGTGTCCGCTACGCTTTTTACGGAGCGAGAGCGCGGTGACGCAGATATTAACTCCGCTCTGAGCGACCGTTTCTTTCATCTCCCCTTTATACCGACACAATAATGATGTATAATAGGACTTGAAGATTCTCTAAGGCCGCAAAATACGCAGCCTAAGTGAATCTAATCAAGTCCGGAAGAATGCATAAAGCGCATTCTTCCCATGCTATGAATCTGTTTTGAATAAGACTTGAAGATTCTCTAAGGCCGCAAAATACGCAGCCTAAGTGAATCTAATCAAGTCCGGAAGATTCTCTAAGGCTGCAAAATACACAACCTAAGTGAATCTAATCAAGTCCACGCTATGAATCTGATAAGAAGGGAACATACATATGAACGACTTACTCTCAAGAATCAAGGACAACGTATCAAAAGTAATCATCGGCAAGGAGCAGGTGACGGAGCTGCTTTTGACTGCCCTCGCCGCGGGAGGGCATGTGCTCTTGGAGGACGTGCCGGGCACCGGTAAGACAGTTCTTGCGAAATCACTGGCAAAATCAATGGATCTTTCCTTTGGCAGAATCCAGTTTACACCTGATCTGCTGCCAAGTGATGTGACCGGTCTGTCATATTATAATCAGGAAAAAGGCACCTTTGTTTTCAAAGAGGGACCCGTTTTTACCAATCTCCTGCTGGCTGACGAGATCAACCGCGCCACGCCGAGAACTCAGTCCAGCCTGTTGGAATGCATGGGCGAGAGACAGGTAACGGTGGACGGCGTGACCAGACCGCTTGGCACACCCTTTTTCGTTCTCGCAACACAGAATCCTGTAGAAACACTCGGCTGTTATCCGCTACCGGAAGCCCAGATGGACCGTTTCCTGATGCGGATCAGCATGGGAAATCTAAGCGAGGAAGAGGAACGTCAGATGATCGACCGCTTCATCAGCGACTCACCCTTAGAGACGATTGAACCGGTCTGTTCCCTCAATGAAGTTGCCGCCCTGCAGGATGAGTGCCGCAATATCTATGTCCATGCAGATCTGAGAAATTATATCGTAAGCCTCGTACAGGGAACCCGGAAATACGGCGCTTCTTCCGGCGCAGGCCGTACCATTGCGGAAGGTGTCAGCCCAAGAGGAACCTTGGCGCTTCTGCGCGCCGCACAAGGCTATGCGATGGTACAGGGACGGGATTTTGTGACACCCGAAGATATCAAGACGATAGCTGTGCCGGTACTTGCACATCGAATGATTGCGGACTCCGCCTATGCACAGCAGAAGGAATCTCTCATTCACGGACTTTTAGGAAGCATCGCGCTCCCCACGGAAGATTGGACGAAACCATGATCAGTTTATTTTTTATCGGACTCCTGCTCCTGACCAGCCTCTGGAATCTGTATTACGCAAAGCATTGGGCAGCGAATCTGGTTGTTTCTCTCGATTTCTTACAAAATTGTGCCTACACGGGAGAACGGGTGGAGATGACGGAGCAGATTGAAAACAGGAAAAAAATGATGCTTCCCATATTGGAAGTCGGTTTTCATATGGATAAAAATCTCTCTTTTTATGACTGTGAAAATACAAGCGTCAGCGATTTCACCTATAAGAGAGATATCTTCGCCCTGCTCGGCAGGCAGCGCGTCATCCGGAAACTGTCTCTGGACTGCAGGAAAAGAGGATACTACCGAATCGACAAGTCTGATCTGACCACTTTTTCCATGCTTCACAGGCGGCGGCTCTCCATAGAATGTCCGGCATCCACGGAACTATACGTATATGCCGCAAGAACGGATGTCTCTGACATTCTCGTGGCATGTGAACGCCTTATGGGAAGTTTACAGTGCGCAAAGCGTCTGTACGAAGACCCTTTTGCCTTCTCCTCTATTCGGGANTACACGGTCACNGACCCTATGAACACGATCAACTGGAANGCCAGCGCNCGCACNGGTGAGCTGATGGTCAACACGTTTGAATCGACTCTGACGGAAAAAGTCATGATCTATCTGGATATGGAGGACNGCGGTATCCTGAAATACGANCATCTGACNGAAGANTCCGTCTCNGTCGCCGCTTCTCTTNCACAGAAANTGNTCGGACGCGGNATGGAAGTGGGNCTNTGTNTAAATANCCAAACCTCNTTCACNTANNTNGNACCATCCACCGGNNGNAAACATCTTACCGATATCGAACGNACTCTTTCCTGCTGTAAAAGTGAAGGNAATGTTCTNCCCTTTACGACNCTTCTNGCNCCNCANACNGNNNAGGNNACACNCNCTATTCAANCCGNCGACGNGANACCTGCATTTCCTGCACCGCCGGAAGACGCGATNGTTATTTTTATCTCTAAAAATGCTTTGCAGAATAAGGCCGCGATCGAACAATTTGCAGGCGGAAGNCAGCAGGCCGTCTGGGTGATTCCCTATACGAGAGGCGAAACCTGTAATATNACAAAATCNAATAACATNCATATATGCAAACGGGAAGTCAGCGCAATCTGACATNCCAAAACCGGAGGTCAACTTGAGAAANNNAANNAAAAAAACAGCGGGATGGCTTCACTCCACCCTNATTATGGCNATTATNACTCCCCTGCTCTACGCTCTCGGCGCNGAGCGGCAGGATGCAATCGGNCAAACTTTATATCTGAAATGCCTCCTNATTGCATTTCCCATTNTCATAACCGACCTCGCCATAGAAAGGTGCCGGGGNNTTTTCTCCTATCTCATCATAANCATTTTAACNTTTGCCGCCACCGGCATGATCGGATGGNNCATCGCCGGANCGATCCGCGACAGCGTTATGNTCTGGGGNTATATGCTGTTACTCNTGGGCGAAACGGCATTTGTGATCATCTNNCGCATCATCANCCGTCTTCANAAAAAAGAAGAAAAAGANGCCGCCCGCGGCGAAGATCCTTCCTGGCGTCCGGCGTACGATGCCCTNCGGGAGCCCGCTTTTCCGGTTCTGGCCTTTTTTCTGGCAGCCTATGTCGTCGCACTGAATCTGGATAACCCTNCNGTATGCAATGCTGCTCTNTTNAGCGCCGNACTGTATACACCCGTCACATTTCTCTATCATTANATNTGTGAGACAGAGAACTANCTTGCCCTGAATAAAAGAACCTGCAATCTTCCGTCCAAAAGAATCTACGGCATCGGAAACGGTATGCTTGCTCTTTTCCTGCTTTTGTTCCTGCTNATCCTNCTGCCGGCTCTGTTCACCATNTCCAGCCGCCATTACCGCGATCTNAGGAAATGGACCGCCCCGATAGACATTGATTTCACCGAACTGCCGACCGAGCNCATGGAAGAAAGTACNGAAGAAGACCCGATGGCTCTCCTGATGGCAGAGTACGGAGAGCCGAAACCCACCCCGAAGTGGCTGATCGCCCTCTCTTATATTATGGAAGCGCTTGTATTTTTGTTTATCATTATACTGCTGGTAAAAAGTATTATTTCTACCTTNCACGCTTTTCGTGCCGCNGCNGATGAAAACGGTGATATCGTGGAAGAATTAGAGGANACCGAAGAAGCAAAAAGAATAACGCTGCCNNCGCGCCGCCGCAAACTGTCAGANCGCGAGCGTATCCGGAAAGAATACCGCAAGACCATACGACGGCATCGTAAGGATCGCCCTGCCGCCTATGAATCACCCGATGAAATNGAGACGAATGCGGGAATCGCAGATCGTGAAGATATCAAAGAATTNCACAGGAATTATGAGNTGGCACGGTACGGAANAGAATAGAGCNGCTCTTAGCTCCATTTCTATATATTTTAATAAAACTATGTTGCAATAGGCAATGATCTCCACCATNCGACAGCTTTCGCAAACCGCTTCGGAATATCATGAAANTGTCCGCCTTCATTCCACTCAAAACAGACNGCTTCTGNCTGTTTTGTCAGTATATCCTTTGCCCTCTCCGTNCATTCNGCCACCTTGCACATNCGAGGGTTTCTGCTTAAGCTTTCCTTTTTTCCAAGNGACAGGTACACCTTCATGTCTTTTCTGNCGGGTCGTTCTTTCTCCATAAACTCACCAAATCCGTCATACCAGAGAGANCCGGACAGGCTGGCNNCTGNNCCGAACAAATCCGTCTTGTACATCGCATAAACNGCTGTCAANCCGCCNAAAGAATACCCGAATAGNGCTGTGTATTCCGGNTCCGGTTTTGTGNGGTAGTTANNGTCCATATANGGTTTAATNTCNCTTGTTANTCGGGAAATATATACATCCGCTCTTCCCGCCGGNGCNTCTTCTCCTTTGCGAAAAGCCGGCNCACCCCAAGGTGTNAAATCATCATTCCANCTCTCCGGTTGAATGGAAAGTAAGATAANNTCCNCTTCANNTCCGGACTTTCGGATTTCATTTACGATTTCTTCTATGGGCACATCTCCGTTAATATAGATTACCGGATAATTTCTGCCGCTCTCATTATAATCCTTCGGAAGAAACAGGCTACATGTATAATCTGCAATTTTTATTTGTTGTGTCTGCATTTTGACCTCTTCCTATTCCCACACTGGTAGGTCCGCCCAAAAACCATGTGCAGATCATCCGATCCTTTATGCTGATGCTTGGCTTCCTCATTGCGCATATTGCTCTAAATGACTCAGTCGCATAAATTCATCAACACTTTTTGTATGAATCGCTAACTTAAACCATTCATTCAAGACTTGTAAATCTGTCTGTTTTAAAATCTTTGACTTTACTTTGTCGGATATTGTTCCGTTTTCTTTCAATAATTCAATTATATACTCCGCTTTTCCTTCTGCTTTTGCATCATTCTTTAAATCCTCAATTGCTTTGCACATACCTTTCTCCCTCCCCTATTTTTATAAAATTCAGCTTTTGACACACTGGCATTGTTTTCGCAAAGCTCTTTGTATTCCTTCTCGTTTCTTTGCTTAATTACTTTTAATTGTCGGTCATACTCCAACGCCTCTTGTAGCATAATGCGCACGGGCATTCCATAGTCAATCTCTGCCTGATTCTCCAATGCAAGAATAACAAACCTTTGCCCCTCATGGTTCTGCTTCATGACCAGATCCCCGGTTCTCTCCAGCACAGCCTCAGGATCTGATTTAGAATGCACCGGCGTGATTTCCTGCAGTTCTTCCGCCTTGACCATCTGCTTCCCTTGAAACACCGCACCATTCCACAAGTCTGCATATCTTACGGTATTTTGCAGATACGATTTTAATCCGATATCCTTCTTTCCCACGTTTCCCTCCTTTGCGGGAAACGCGCAAAATAATCTTTCTCTGGTATGTAAATGCCCTACCTTTTTCTATCTTTACGAAATCTCCCGCCATATTCATTTAGTAAGTTGAATAAAAGCACGATTTCGTTCGACACCTTATAGGCTATAGTAGTCACTATATGTTATAGCGATCAGAAATGTTATAGAATTATGAAATATATGCTTTGAGATAAAGTATAACATTCTAAAATCTGTCTGTCACGTATATTTTCTATATAAAATTATTGTAAAAGACAAGATACGGCAATGTGCACAACACAAAATATAGTATAAAGTTAAACTATAACATATAAATCAAACTATATGTTGTATTTACTACCAATAGTGATTTACTAAATACAAAAAATTTCTACTCATAAATCCCAATTTTATGGAGAATGCGAAAAGCGTGCATTCTCCGTGAATTATACTTCATTTGTTCCGGCGGTATTTCTTTTCAATAACAGTTACATAAACAACCATTGCGGCTATCGCTTCCACCATACACCCTAAAATAGAAATGATAATATATCCTGTATTCTGTCCCGGCAAGAGCGGAATTCCCAGAAGTGCAAACACGCTTCCGAATACGCACCAGAGTTTTCCAACGGCATGATTATATCTCTTAACGTCTTTCACCGGAAACATTTCCGCATTAGCCCAGAAACCAAATGCGACCTCTTTCTTTGCCAGTATTGCATAAATTCCTAACGCAACCATTGCCAGGCTTACCGCCAGCCATATAATAAAAGCAAGCATGTGTCTTCTCTCCCTTCCTTATCTGCTTCTAGCTACCTACATTTGCTTCATAATTCTTATGACGCAGAGTTTATTTTCTTATTCCCTTGTCAGTGAAGTTCTTCTTTAAAGCGCTCTCGGTTACGTAAATCGGTGCGATCAGCGCAATACATTGTATCATGCATAAAATACAACCCATCACTCCTACAGCATTCTCAGAACTGCCATAAAAAGGAATATGTAATAGGACAGAGGGAAGCAACATAACCCATCCGATTTTCCACCACAGCCTTCCACAGTATTCCTGTGCATATTGCCATGTATTACTGTTTATCATAGAGCGCCTTGTCCGGTAACCAACGATCCCATTGATACTCTTAGGCGGATGCTTCCACATCATCCTTCCACACATAATCATTATAATCGGAATCAATAAATCAAAAACTAGCATAAACCACCAAAACTCCATGTTATCACTCCCCATCACCGCATATAAATACCCGTCATCATCAAATTCTCATCAAAAGTAATCGTATAGACTGCGCCGACATTCTCATACATGACGTCCGTCTGTGTAACGACATATATTCTGCCACTCTGCTTCATACCTTGTGCATATGTGGAACCGATCTTCTGCCTCTCTCCCCAATCATCTGAGATCATGTTTCTCGCCTTATCAATTACTTCCTGTGTCAATGCGCTATGCAATTTATCAACGGACATTGCCCGCAGCGACTCAAAGTCATTCTCATCAAGCAGCGTAACCACCGTCTCCACCTGCGCATCAATCGCCTCTTCCGTAAGCTGGTCATTGTCCTCTATGTTATACGGCTTCGGAAAAATCCACCATACATAGAAACCAAGCAGTACCACTCCGACAATAATCGCGGCAACAATGATTCCTGTCCTCTTTTTCCGATATGTTTTGCGCTCTGCCTCCGGCATATCCTGGCTGAATGCTTCTGCGATCTCCTGCGCTGTTCCCATGCTTTCCATAATCTGCTCCAATGACTCGCCCTGTTCCATACGCATGGAAATATCCGAAAGGAGCTGCGTTTCGATCTCTTTTCTTTTTGCCCCGCTGCACTTTATGTTGCTGACGATATCTTTGACATATTTTTCCGCACTCATCTTAACCGTCCCCCTTATATGTTCTCCGTTATATATTTCCGGATTCTCTACAACCTCATCTCTCAACCGGATTCATTATTAATTTATTCTTCCATAACCCGCTCTACACCGTCTGCAATCTGCCGCCAGCTTAGATATACTTCTTCCAGTGCCTGTCGGCCTTTATCCGTCATGAGGTAATACTTTCTGGGTAACTGCTTATTCTCCGCCTCGGACCATCTGCTCTCCACCAGCCCTTCATCCTCAAGCCGGTACAGAATCGGATAAAGTGTACCCTCTTTCAGACAAAAAATATCACCACTTTTTTCCCGCAGCTCCATAATCAACTGATATCCATACTTCTTCTCTTTCGTGAGAAGCTGCAGAACTAACATATCCAGAACCCCTTTTTTCATCTGCCGCTCATACTTCTCCCGCATTGGCTGTTACTCTCCTTGGCTTTGCCGATTTATCCCTGATATAAACTGTAATAGATTAAACTCTGTAAACATGCACGGATATAGGCTTACATTTTATATTTTAATGCTATATACTTTGTAATACTAAGTATAAAATAATACAATATTTATCTTATGTCAATATTCCCTCACAAAAAAAGCTATAAACCCCAATATATTTGCCAAAACCGCTCTGTCAATTAGGAATACCCGGTACAATATAACCTCCAAAGTCAAAAAGGGAAACGCTTTATGCGTTCCCTTCAAATTATTCTTATGCCTGCTATTAAGAAAGCATTTCAATCATTTCTTCCTGTCGGATTTATTTTATGTTATACTTTGTTACAGGTTTTTCTTTCCCTATTTTGTTCTTATGGGGATTCGTAAACGCATATGGGCAAAAGATGCAGAGAGGATGTGAAGTATGCTTTCAAGAAAACCCGGTAAAAAACTGAATAAATATGTCTCGGATTACGTGGTCTTTGATCTTGAGACGACTGGTGTTTCCTGCAACTCTGATGAGGTGGTGGAAATATCAGCCATCAAGGTTATAGGCGGAGAGGTAGTTGATGAATTTACCACGCTTGTTAATCCCGGGCGCCCGATACCATATCATGCCAGTGAAGTGAACGGCATCACGGATGATATGGTGAAGGACAGTCCGTTTTTTGAAGAAGCCTTATTCAATTTTCTGGAATTCGTCGGTGATTCGGTGTTGGTTGGTCACAACATCCACACTTTTGACATGAAGTTCCTGTATCGTGACGCAGAGAGATTCTGGGGTGAGACTATAGGAAATGATTATATTGATACGTTACAGGTTTCCAGAATTTATCTGCCGCAGTTATCGCATTATAAACTTGTGGATCTGGCAAAGTATTATGGAATTTCTACAACCGGGGCCCATAGAGCACTGAACGACTGTCGGATGAACCAGATCGTATTCGAGCAATTGGCAAAGGAGATGGCCAATCCGTCAGAAGATGCCAAAAGCGTTAAGAAATGTCCTAAGTGCGGTAACATTCTTCGGAGACGAAAAGGAAGATATGGAGAGTTCTGGGGATGCATGAGCTACCCGGGCTGTACATATACAAGGAATGTCTGAAAGATATTATTGCAGTAGTATTTTCAACGGTTTGCGAACTTTTTGAAATATCAAAATAACGGCGTACTATAAGGTCAAAAAAGGGAACGCTTTATGCGTTCCCGAGCTCTTTTAACGCTTTCAGCGTCCCCTTCAGATTGTTCGCATGCCAGTTATTAATAAAAGTCCAATCCTCTATACTGTACATCCCCGACATACGAAATGCACTTAATTCCGCCTGCTGTGCCATCAATGAAATAATCTCATCCTCAAGCCGGATATCAATGCGATAACTTAATCCCGACTCTGATACATCCACGGCGCAGATTGAGGAATATGGTATTTCCAGAATCCCCTCCTTCTTAAGAACCACTTCTTTCTTGACATCCGCCCAGCCGGTGGAAAACGGAAGCAGTACGATGGACTCTTTGCAGAAAGAAAGTGCATAGAAATTTGTAAAGAACAGAAGTCTTTTTATCCTGTCACTCAAATTCTCCGGTGCATATGAGACAACAATCGCTTTACCTTCCTCCGGTTCAAATCCTGTTTTTTCTAAAACCTGGTTTATTCTTTTTGTGTTTGCCATAATGGTCACGCTCCTTTGTTTGATGTTGAACTCATTATAGCAACGCTTCTTTCCGGCAACACATTTCTTTCGTAAACTGTTTATTTCGTTTCGCGAATGGAAAAATAACATTAATTTCAAATAGTTAGGATATTTTAATAAAAAGTAATTGATAAAACATTGTATTTTGAATATAATATAAATAGGTAAGCAGACTTCAATCTGCTGATGGGACTGACATCTATAATCCGAAAGAGATGCAGAACTTAGGGTCTGTGAGTTGGCGGACAACGATAAAATCCGAAAGAGATGCAGGACTTATGACCTGTGAGTTGGCGGACAACGATAAAATCAGTCACTAAGGGAGACTCGCAACACCGCGGTGCTGTGTGTCTCCTTTTAAATTTGTGATAAAAAGGATACATAAATGGATAAAAAAGAAGCATTAAAAATATTATTCCAATGTGCAGAACAATATCATAAAAATTTGGAATATAATAAACTGCTATTAATTTGCGCAAATAATAGTATGAATAAAATTATTGCAATGGAAATGCAATTTGAACCTAAAAATTTTTTGCATTTGACAGGTGTAAAATTTCAAGAAGGAAAACGAATACCACCAGACACTTTTTATACATGGTGTCTGGCAAAACGTCTTGCAATGAAAGATTTTGAACTTGCTGAGGATGGTACAACGGATCAGAAACTTTCTGTACTTTTACCCATTGTTACGTCTGCAAATTTATCCGCAAATATGATTGGTGATTATAATGCCAGAAAGCCTGCTTTATTTACTGAAAAATTAGTAGGCGGTATTCGAGCATGTGTAGGATTTGTATATGATCAGTCAAGAAAATGTTATGTACCTAATACAGTATTGAATATAGATATGCGAGATAATATTACTAATCGTTTAAGAATTATTGCTACATATCGAAAGAATAGGAAAGATGATCAGTATTATGAAGTTGTATATAAAGCAAAGAAAATTGATTGGACAAAAATTAAGCTTCCGAAAGAGTATGAATATCTTCCGAGACCCGAATGATTACGATCAAAATTTTGCATTATTTTCATCTAAAATAGGGTAGTAACGAAAAGTTACACTAAATTTTTGCATTCCCATTGTAACTTTACCAATTTACTTACCGACATACTATCGTTTATTACCCTCTATATCCTCTATTATTTCATATCCCATACTCCGATACCCTTTACTTCGCTTACCATACATTTTCATTGCATCATCAATCTGTGAGTCGAGATAATCATAAATACGCACTTCTTTCTTCTCATGATAATCTCTATGCAGCCGGCCTGCATACTGCTTTACCCGCCCGCTCCATGATATCGGTAATGTTAAAAACAGTGTATCTAAAATAGGATAATCAAACCCCTCCCCGACATATTTGCTTGTTGCAATAATAACTCTGCGCGTATCCTCGGAAAGATTCTGCAGTTCGTCCATAACTGCTTCCCTTTCCTTCTTTTTCAGTCCTCCATACAGCCTGTAAACTTTCGCATACGGAGAAAGTGCTTTTTCGAGTAGCTCGATATGCTCCTTTCGCTCAGTCAGAACGATGGGATATCGCTTCTCATCGAGACAATTTCTGACATCCATCACTATCTGCATATTTCGGACTGGATTAATATATAAGTAATCATACAGTTCATTGGTCGTATGCTCATCCTTGAGACGATCCGGTGCAATCCCTGTTTCCTGCACATAAACTTTATGTTCCAGTTCGCTTGTAACTTTTGACAGATCCTTATAGCACACCGGGCCAAGCTGCATAAGCACAATTCTTTCTTTACCATCCTTGCGCTTCAGCGTAGCAGTCAGCCCATACTTGTACTTGGCAGGACTATTCTTTAGTATCTGCTCAAATCCCACTGCCGACACATGATGGCATTCGTCACATATGATCTGCCCGTACCCTTTTACAAGATCGGAAACTTTATTATCCCGATATAGACTTTGACTTACAGCCACATCAATTTTCCCATTAGGATTTTTCTTTCCGCCACCGATAACACCTATTTCCTTTTTCGGAATATTCAAAAATACCGCCAATCGTTCACACCATTGGTTTAGCAGGCTAACTCTGTCTACAATAATCAGCGTGTTTACCTGCCTCTCAGCAATTAATGCAATCGCTGCTACTGTTTTTCCAAAAGCAGTATTTGCATGCAAAATCCCATTAGAAACTGCCAGCATTTCTTCCACAGCCTTAATCTGTTTTTCTCTTAAATCCCCATGAAACATTACATCGACATGCTGTCCGCCAAAACGCTTATCTACACTTAGTACCTTTACATCATAGTTTTCACATATCTCTTTAAGAGTTGTTTCCAGTCCAATCGGGAGCATCAGATAATCCGCATCTTCATCAAAACATTGAATCCACATCGGAATGTCCTGAACGCTCTTTCTCAAGTTACGCGCCAAGTAATATTCCGGATTGTGAAACACCGTCATACCAATAAATTTTTTCTTTAAAAACGGGTGTAACCCGGCTTTAGGAACATATATTTTATCATAAAGCACTATATCTATACTGTCCGGCAAATCTGTCGGTATTTTCTCTTCCTTTTTCTTTTCCCAAGGCAGCGCTCTATCCTCTTCCTCAATCTCTCTTTCATTGACATCTTTGAGAATAACATCCGGAAACATTTTTAATATATTAACTATCTCCACTCTGCTATATCGTCTAACATTCTGCAGAACGGCTGTCTGGCTTGCATACATTTGAAATGCCTCATTCACAAACACATTATTGCCCTTTTCTACCGCCTGCCTCTGCAACGGCAATGCAATAAGATTTCCATAGCCGCCTTTCGGCATATGATCCTGATTCGGAAATAAGCGGTCAAAAGAGTCAAACTCTGAACTGCCGGTTCTGTTCATCGCAGTTTCAAGCACTTTTATCCCAAGTTTCCTCGCAAGATGCGCTTCTACCCGTTCACTGAAAAACACCCATAGATGTCCTCCATTTCCAGAACGCGATCTCTCTATATAACTCTCAATTCCATACTCTGTAAAAATTGATCTTGCCAGCAAAATCTCGTCCTGCCAGTTACCTTTATCGAAATCTATTGCAAGAAATCTGCATGTCTCATCTTCAAGCAAAGGATACCCTCCCATAACAAGAGCATTCCTTCCTGTTCCGGTAAAGTGCTGTTGTATCAGCTTATCCGTGATCTCCTGATTTTCTCTATATGCACATTTCTTACATGCGCCTTTAATCCTATGTGACTTCCCGCAGATATTTCTATCCCATTCGTTCTTACATTTAGGCGCATATCCGTGCGTGCCGGCTTTTTCATTCTCCCATCGAACCGCAAATACGTCTTGCCTTCCATAAAACAGATCCCTATATAGTGCTATAAGTTCCGGCATCTCCATCGACTTATCTAATCGGTCATAGTTATCTGCTTTACTATTCTTGTTCGATAGTTCCAGTGATTCTGCAGAGCATTCTTCTTTTATGCGCGTCAACTCATCGTGAATCAGCTTATCTGCTTCATCAATCAATATGCTTTCATCAAGCGAGTCAACATATGCGATCAAACGTGCTTTCCAGTTACTCATCCAAATCAACCTCATGTACAGTGCCGCCAGTTGTCTCCATTTGCGCCATCATATCACTTCTTTCTTTAAGTTATCTATGGCATGCCTTATTTGATAATATTTGTAAAGGTATTTGCTATGCAAGTGTGGGCAATCTATTTATTTAGTCCAATATTTTTATCAAACTGAAAATACGTCAGCATAAAATATACAACATATATCCCAAGAAATCCACTTAATGAAATCCCAAAATATAAAAATCCCTCCGTGCGTATTCCTGTGTAAATAACAAATTGCCGTCCTATATATAATATAAATACCGCACTGATGATAACCGAAAGTATCACAGGGCACATGTAATAGAAGAAAAGCTGCTTGGCCACCACCACTCTGATCTTTTTCTTCCCCAATCCAAGTTTGTTCAGAATCTGATACCGGAATTTGTATTTATTGGAGTCACTTATCTGCTGAACCGAAAGGACAGTTAAAGATACACACAAAAATACCAGTCCGATATAAAATAGCGGAAATGACAGGGTACTCATTAAAAACCTTAATTCTAGCACCTCCCTGCTTTTGACCTGTATCGTAGCCGGCATTAAAAAAAGTTCTTCACTCCCGATTTTAATATAATCAGCCAATTCATCATATCCTCTTGTTTTTCTTGCCAACTTATACAACGATTCCGATAAATATTCCGGCACATTTCCCTTCGTCATAGCTGCCATAAGTGTAAAATATTTTTCCATTTCCGCAAGTTTATGATCCGGCACAACCAGTAAATAGTCAGCCCCGTTATGTCCGTTTTGTGCAAAGCCCTCTGTTCTAAATCCGGCAAAATCAAGCCCTATGTTCAAACTGTTTTCTAACTCCCTACCCCTATCTTTAATTTCCTGATATACCCGGTTTGGTACATGGAGTAAATATTGATTATTCTGCAAAGTAAAAGGCGCTAAACCAAGCATTTCCCGCAAATTATTATAATCGCTGATCCCCATATACACATCATAATCATAATAAGCAACAGCCCGCTTTCCCTCTGCCATAACAGGGTCGCTATCCCTGTCAGAGAATATCCTTAAATTCTTATATAAAAAATCACCCACATCACTTGTTCCATTTTGATAAACTGAGTATTTCTGCAGCCTCTGTATCGTTGTGCTGTCATTGATCAATGCTTCTTCTTTGGAAAAATCATTCTCAGTGTCATCACTAATGATAATAACATCAAAAGGATATTCCACATCTAATTGCTTGTTCTGATAATCACTCAACATAAATGCAAATGAACTTCCTACCAAAGCAAACATAAATAAAAGGCTCAATGTCCCAAGCACAAAACATGTATTTCGCATTTTTGAGGAAAACTGCCTCATTAAAAACAAATATTCCCTTTTGTAAATCAAACTATAATTGTTTGCTGTATATTTCATCAGAAAAGCAGAAAGTCCCAAGAAGAAAAAGTAAAATGTGAGGGAAAGAGCAATCATTTCCGATATCATGGTTATCTTTGTTACTCTGCCGGTAAAAATAAGAAAATATAGTAACAATATATTTCCAACAGACAGAAAGAATAGCCATTTCCACATGGTATTCCTTTTTTCATTCACCGTTTCATTCTGCTTATCCATATTGATCAGCCCAATAATTTCCAACCGGGAAAATTGTTTCTTATTCCGAAAAAGGGCAACAAAAAAACACGCTCCATACATGATCATTGTCAATAAGAAAACGTATATACCCGTTTGCTGACTTTGCTTTGCAAAATTATAATTTTTTCCAATACTTTTATAGAAAATAAAGAGCAACGCCCGTTGCAATCCGCTGCCCAAAAGCATCCCGACAAAAAAGGCGCACGTTCCAAGATAAAAATTTTCTTTCATATAAAGAGCTGCTATCTGTTTCTTCTTCATCCCCGACAAGAGATAAACAGCAAATTCCCGGCTCCTTTTTTCCAAAATAAAACGTGTCATATAATTGATCAGCCAGGCTACAATGATAAGGATTACTGCAATGGAAACCGACATAAAAGTGATCAGCATGGTTCCTGCCGTAGATAATTCTCCATTATTTCCGTAATGAGTCATTTCATAAATGTCTTTGGAAAAAAGCAAGGAATGAAATGCGAACATCAACGCCGTTATCATACACAAGGTCAGAAAATAATTCAGATATTCTTTCCATAATTTGCAGGCACTTCGTAAGGCAATCTTATTCAGCATGGTAACTCTCCCTTCTTGCTAAGTTCACAAATTTGAGCTGAACCACAATATTCGACAGACAATCTCGTCTTTTAAAAATTTATTCTTCACAATAACTTCCATCTCCAATTTGGGACTGTATATCAAGAATACTGTTCAGATATTCTCTTTTACTCATATTTCCACGCTCTAATTCGGAACATATTTTACCGTCACTCAAAAATAAGATTCTGTCACAATAACAGGCTGAAAATACATCATGCGTTACCATTAGAATCGTTGCGCCTAAATTCATTTTCATGATCTGAAAAGTCTGAAGCAGCATCGCAGATGACTTTGAGTCTAAGGCTCCTGTCGGTTCGTCTGCAAGAATCAATTTGGGATTATTGACAAGTGCTCTTGCGCAGGCCGCCCGTTGTTTTTGCCCGCCAGACACTTCATATGGGAATTTGCTTAAAATATCGCAGATATGTAAGGTTTCCGAAATACTTTTTACTCTGCCATCTATTTCCTCTTTTAAACAAACTTGTTGGCTTTTCAGGCATCCGCTCGTTTTATTCCTGTAAAGAACCATAGGAAGCATTATGTTTTCTTTTATGTTTAATATATCTAAAAGATTGTAGTCCTGAAAAACAAATCCGAGGTTTTTCTGTCGGAAATCAGCTAATTCATCTTCATTCATCCTCGAAATATCAGCCCCGTCATAAAAAATCTGCCCATCCGACATCTTATCTATGGTAGAAAGAATATTCAATATTGTTGTTTTTCCGGAACCGGAAGCACCCATAATTCCGATAAATTCACCTTTATCTACAAAGAAATTCACATGATCGACAGCATTTACTGTCATGTTCCCTGTTTCATAATCTTTTACAAGATTTTTAACCTCGATATAATGATGTTCTGTCATAGCGCATTACCTTTCGAACCTTTCTTCGCACTTATTTCGGAGCAATATGGAATAAGACCAGTAGACACCTATACAGAAAAAAGTAATAAAGCTACTGATACCTGTCAGAACCATAGAGAATACAATGTAAAAGATAATATCCATATAATTCATATTCTCAAACACCGAAAGTCCACAGCCGCTATTACTTATTCCTAACATCACAAGCCCAAGAGCAATACCACCAACCAGCATTTTCTTCATCTTTAAAAATTCATCCTGTATTTCTTTTTGTACTTCTTCTGCAAAGACAAGTTCTTTTTTTCTAAGTACACGATAAGGATTTTGTTTCAAGGCAATATAAATAACAATAGCAAGCAGCAGCATAATCGATACAGTCGTAAGTACCGGTGCAACATTGGAAGCAAAAAAATAATATTCTGTAGAAGTATAAGATACTGAATTACAACCTAATGTGATTCCACACGCCACGGCCAGCAATAGAAATTTTCTTTTATAATAGAGCAGAAAACCATTAGCGGTCTCTCTGCTCACATAAAATCCCTGGGGCTCTTCCGGCAAATATTTCTCTTTCTCAGAAACAATCTCCCTATCATCAATAAGCAAATCATCTAGTTTTACCTGAAATATTTTGCTGATTAAAATAATTTTTTCCGTTTCGGGATACCCATTATTGTTTTCCCATTTGCTTACTGCCTGTCTGCTGGTATTTAACTTTTCCGCCAATGCTTCCTGTGAAAACCCATGTGCTTTTCTTAACCTATATAACTTTTCTCCAAATGTCATATGCTCTCCCTCCAACTACTGTTTATCATAGCAAAGACGCAAAGAATGTCTATCATTCCGCCGTAGCAATTGCGCAACTTTATGTTGCTTTTACATTTTCATATTAAAATATACTCATAAAAAAAAGAAGCAAATCTATCAAAAGAAAACCCTCTTCTGATAAAGACTTTTGCCCTTATCAAAAGAGGGTATTCATTTTCCGCACTATTGCCCTTACCGAACCTTTATAACACCTTCACAATACAGATCTGGGCTGCTTTCAATTCGCTGCCCTGTGGATCTCCCCACACTTCTACCAGCTGATCTGCAGCCAAAGACGAAGATGTCGCTTCCGTCATCTCTGACCTTGCTCCGCCATCGTAAATCGTTTTTACTGCAAACAGAGTATTTTCATCATATGTAACAATAACCTTGTTAAATTCTGAATCATCTCCATCGCTGGGAAGTGCAATGATCTCCCCTCCATTATCTGATTTTCCTGTAATAGCCTCTATAACCGTAAACTGCCCAGTCTGGATATCTTTTATATCTCCTTCCAGATTAGGAGTACTGTCTATCCATGTGCCGGATACGCTTTCCTCATCTGCGCCGGTCTTATCTTTACTGCTTTTCGTTTCTTCAGCTGGATTTTCCCCATCAGTCTCTGTTTCCTCCGGAACAGATTCATCCTCATCCTGTGACTGCGCTTCCAGATCAGCTACATCCGCCGACTCTCCTTTTGTGTCTCCGCAGGCACATACCGCAAGGCTCATCGCACATAACATTCCCATCAATAGAATCAGCTTTCTTACTCTTTTTTTCATTTTGTTCTCCTCTCTCTTACAAGACTCTAATCAGCTATTCCTACTTTACTTCTGCCGATTGAAATCAATTTTACCAAATCTGTCTTTAAGAAAGCTCTAAATACTCTTAAGAAAGTCTGAATCTTATTTTCAGCATTTTATCGTAATCCTCATTTTGAATATACAGCATCATTTCTGGAAAGAAGATACACGCAATACTGGTTCATACTGATACCCTCCCTTTTGGAATGCTCCGCCAATAATCGGTGCAAGCTACGAGGTATTCTTAATTTAAACTGTCCGGAATAGTCTTCTAAATTATCGGGCTCATGAATATCAATACCTTCTTCAAGCGCTGCTTCAATCCATGCCTTCTTTGCATCCAGCGCATTTGTTACCGCAGATCCTATTGTTTCACCACAAGTAATGCACCCTGGACTTATAGTAGTTCATTACATGCTTTAATTTTATTATAAACCTCCAATCCCCCTTTTCTTCCAAACAAATGCAGGCTGTCAAGATAAATTATCTTTGAGTTCTTTTCTTTTCCGTCAAGCATGCCTTGAATTTCTCCTATCTTACTCTCATACTGTGTACCTTCAAAGATCTTTTGCAAAACTGTTTTGATCCTCATTCTTTCTGTATATGCAGAATAATATTCGCCAATCGCAAGTTTTTCACGCAGTCGCCGCAACTCTCTCGTACGCTCATTATTTTCATTTCCGCTTACAATACCGTCTTCAACACAATTGGATAAGATGATCTTCCTTTTATGGGCTGCCCTTTTCTCCCAATAATCACGAACTGCCTGAAATCCACCGTCATTACTGACAATAACAGCAATACCTTCATATCCTTCCCCAAATAATTCGCCCAGTCTGGTGGCCATATAAAAATCCAAAGCATTTTTGCCAGTTTTACAAAGCTTACATATTTCAAATGTACACCCGGAACCAGAAACCGCCTCCAGAGCTCTCTGCTCCATATGTTTTTTGGCTTCGCTGTAAAAAACTATCACATGATCCTGTGTGTTTAAACAATTGCAACCTTTCATTCCCGCGTTTCCTACATTTTCATAATCAATTAGAAACAACATAGAAAACTCTCCTTCGCAGATGACTTCTAAGCAATTTCCTGAAGATACCTTACATAAGAAAGTACCCTTGTCACTCTCGTCGTATCACTTGCCGTTTCATTGTCCCTGTCATCAGCAGGCTGCCCATGCAATACTAACAGTTCCTCCATATGCACGCCCAATAATTTACTAATAGCACATAAATTCTCTACAGACGGCAGCACCTTTCCTTTAAACCACCTGTAAATCGGTTGTGGGCAGGCCAAATGGAGGTACTCCTGAATAAATCTCACATCATACCCCGCTACCTTTAACATAGTCTTTAACTTAATACCGGTTTTTTCCTGATCGATTGTCTGGTACATGGGAATGCCTCCTGTTGACAACAGCTGATTCTACTAAAAGGATATTACAAACCAATTACTTTTTCATTGGACTTTTAGTCCAAAACCCTGCTGATATTCAGCACCCATATTTAAAATCAGCTCTTACATTTTTTCTCTATATTCTACCTTCGCCTTGCGAGACAAGGGACACTGATCCCCCGTATCCAGCTCTACGATCTGTTCTTTCATATGCACCATCCGGACATGATCACGATTCACCAGAAATCCTCTATGACACCGCCAGAATCCTTCTCCCAGCTGCTCCCCGAAATGATCGAGACTGCTGTTAAACTCCAACAATTCATTTATCATATGCAGCCGCAGCGTATGCTTGTATCCCAATGCCTCAAAATATAAGATATCCTCCACCGGAATATGCCGCACCGTATCAAATAATTTTAACGTACAGTACCTGCCCTGCCCGGAAGGTTCGTCGCGCAGACGCTCCTGAATACTGACCAGACAGTCTCGCACCCGCACGGACATTTCGTTGTAATCGCTCTTTACGATATAATCCAAAGCCTCCAACCGCAGACGGAATGTCTCAAAAGCCAGATCGCCATGCGCCGTGATAAACACAATAAATCCTCTGGGATCATATCTCCTCAGTTCCTGTGCCAGCGCAAGGCCGCTCATCTGCCCCGGAAAATCGATATCCAGAAAATAAATTGCCGGTACCGTATCCTGCTTCTGCAACTTAAGCAGTTCTGCTGGGGCATCCGCCACACGCACCGGTCCCATGTCGCCATCCAGAATCATGATCTGGTCTGATATGATTTTCTTAAGACGTTCACTGATGGCCTGCTCATCATCACATATATACACGGGGATCATAATCTTTCTCTCCACTCCTAATTATTATGCACAACAACCCTTTTTTGCCCCTTCTTCTCATGCCGTACGCATAGGCATCCGCAGTTCCTGTACAAAAAATCCATCTTTTAAGTATGTCCTTGCAACAAAACCGGGATAGCGGGATAAGATCTTACGATAGCTGGACAGTCCTGTGCCGTGACCGCTTCCCTTCGTGGTATACCCTTTCTCGGACAATGCATTCAGGTCAGGTTCCGCTTCATAATTATTGGCAACCGCTATATAAAGTTCTCTCTCTTCCTGCAGCATGACAAGACGGATCTGTCCATCCTTTTCCGGAACAGCTTCCATGGCATTATCAATCAAAATGCCCAGACCGCGCAGCATATCCGCCGTCTCCATCATCTGGCTCTCCCGTACCGGATAGAGTACCTCCAATACTCCCTGCATATGCCTCTGGCGCATCGCCGCCAGCTTTGTGGTAAGCAGACTGCGAATCGGATAAATCCGTATATTGTTCAGACAATCCATCTGCTTGATCTCATTACCCAGCTTTTCATCAAAATAGCTGCTCGTCTTTCTCATGAATTCCTGTATACCGTGCAGATCACCTTCCTGTGCCTGCAATGTCAGTCCTGAGAAAAGATTCGTCACATCGTGCCGGAAAGCGCGAATCTCCTGCTGCAGCTCCTCTAACAATTCCATATGCGCCTGCTGCTGGGCAATGGTCTCTTCCTGTACATGTATCTTTTCCTGTCCTGCAGTGTACATCGCCATAAACTGCACCCACAATAAGACTACCGTAATCAAGGAGAAAAAGAAAACGGCATACAATGCATTCGGTTCGGCATTCGGATAGAAATAATCAATGGCCGTCCATACAAACATCAGAAGATAACTGGCAGACACGATCAGAAGAGTTTTCAATCCTCCGGAGAACAGGACCGCAAAATAGCGGTAGAATCCGCTCTTTCGCAAAACATACGCCGCCAGAAAAGCAATGAAAAATGCCCATAGCTTCGGAATGATGATGGTCACAAATGTGTAGATGTACATTCTGTCAAAAAGGGGACTGTAAGTAGCCGCCGCCTCTCCCACCACCTCATCTGCCGTATAGATAATAAAATGGCTGAGCATGGATGCCGTCAGTCCCTGCACATAAGGTATGTCATAGCATTGCCGGATCACCACTCCCAGCGCTGCCGCCTCGATCGTATAGCATATCAGTGAATGTACCACATTGTACCACCCATTAAAAACTGTTTCCTCACCAAACAGCCAGAATGAGGCCAGCATGCTCAGAAGATATGCAGCACCGAAACAGACCGCATAAATAAGGAAAGGCTTAATTCTTACTTTCTTTCCCACGATACCCACACTCAGCCAGAACATCCCCAAACCCATGAGAATATAAACAAAAATGACGACAGATAATCGAAATCCAAGAGACATAGCCATTACTCCTTCTGCAACTATTTCGCTCTTATCTTACTATTTCCGCCGTCATTTTTCAACCGCGCCGCATGCTTACAGCGCTGCCTATTATGTTATGAATCATCGGATACCTTACGGCATGATCCGTCCGGACGTAACCATCATCCGTATAATCGTTTTCATCCAGTTCGTAAAAATGTGCCAATATCCGGGCACATTGGCATCGATCGCCGCAATCACCGCCTGATAATCGAAACTGCCGTCCACAGCTCTGACTTCTTCATATATATTGCCTGCCGCCTCGCTGAGTCCCAGCGCAATGTTACCGTGCGCTACATCTCCGACAGCAATCTGACTCCCCAAAGCAAGCGCACCATAACTGAATTGTCCTATCGCAACTGCACCCATGGTAAAGATACCGCAGCATACCGCGCCCATCGCAATCACACCGACCGCGAGAGACCCCAGCGCCACGCCTCCTACCACAACGCAGCCGATTGCCAGAAGAAGCCCTATCCCTGCCGGTGCCAATGTAATTACTCCCACCCCCGCGATTCCGATTGCAATGATGCCCTGCGCTACATTGCCAATCGCTATAATGCCTTTCGCTCGCGCCGGCTTCAATCCGATATTGATATGCACAAGGGGCAATCCCATGAGAGTCCTTTTACTCTTATATTCATAATGAAAAGAGGGCCTCTGTATGATAACACGGGTTTCTTCGGTATAAACATTCTCTTGATCAGTAAACCTTTCATCTGTGTACGGTGCATCCGGAGATGTTCCTTGTCCTTCCCGCTTCTTTGCTGTTTCCTTAAGAAGGTAGTCCGTACTGATCGCAAATATCTCGCTGATCGCCACGATTTTATCCAGCTCCGGAAGCGACTGGTCCGTCTCCCATTTGGATACCGATTGTCTGCTCACTCCCAGCGCCTCCCCAAAAGCCTCTTGCGACATTCCCCGTTCGCTTCTGAGTCTGTATATCTTTTCTCCAAGTGTCATATGATAGTCTCCTTACTGTGTTTTTTTCATATAGATAGCTATCTTGATCTTTCGGCGGCCTTATGCATAAACTGTTTCTACAACAACATGAAACCGCTTCTGATCTGCCTAAATAGTAAAATAAAATCCCACGAATGACTATAGAGAACACTTGGAAATTTGTCAACTGACAGTTGCAGGGTTATACACTTAACCCCATGGGTTACGCATTTAACCATTGCAATCCACTTTTATATCCATTATGATTCTGGCAGATACAAGGATTAAAAAACAACTGATCTGCAAAACCTTTGAATCTAATTCTATCAGATAAAGGAGCTCATAATAACAATGAAGAAAAGAAAAAATTTCTTATACGCCGTAATCGGCATCGCAGTCCCGGTAGGACTTCAATCCATGCTGCAGTCCTCCTTTGCAATGATCGACCAGTTGATGGTGGGACAGCTCGGGAGCACCGCTGTGACCGCAGTGGAGGTGGCCGGACGTCCGGCATTTATCTACTCCGTCGTTCTGGGTGCCGTCTCTGCCATTGCGGGAATCATGATCTCTCAATATCTGGGCATGAAAGACGAGGACATGGCTGATCGAAGCCTGTATGTGAATCTGCTGGCAGCTATAGCGCTGGCGGTACTGTTTACGGTACTCTGTCTGTTGCTGCCGGGACAGATCGTTGACATCTATATCAAAGATGATCCGGCAGTGCTCAGTGTCGGGACTGACTATCTTGTGCGTATCGTCTGGACTTATCTGCCCATGGGAATCTCCTCGATTCTGGCTGTTATGATTCGCTGCATGGATCGGGCGGTCTGCCCGCTTTATGCCAGCATCACCGCCGCCGTGGTTAATACAACGCTGAATTATGTACTGATCTTCGGACACTTTGGCTTCCCTGCTCTGGGTGTAACCGGCGCGGCCGTAGCCAGTGTAATATCGCAGCTCGTCAATCTGCTGCTTATCCTGATCATGTTCTACCGCATCCGGGTTCGCAGCAGAGGCGGCCTGCATTTCTCCCTGATGCTGGGCAAGAACGGCTACCGTCAGTTTCTCCTGATGCTGCTTCCTATCCTGATCAATGAATTCCTATGGAGCGTGGGGCAGAACGTAAATACTTTTATTTACGGACATCTTGAGAAAGGCGATCTCGCCGCTATGTCCATGACCGGTCCTATTCAGGGTCTTTTCATCGGCGCATTAAGCGGTGTCTCACAGGCCGCCGGTATCCTGATTGGTAAACGTCTCGGGGCACGGGAATATGATCAGGCATATCAGGAATCCAAGAAGCTGCTATGGTATGGATTAGCAGGCTCTTTGGTGCTTTCATTTTTGCTCATACTGCTCCGGGAACCTTATGTACTGCTCTATAAAGTAGAACCGGAGATACGGGCAGTCTCTAGTGGGCTGCTAATGGCCTTTGCGGTTCTGGCACCGGTTAAAGTCGCTAACATGATCCTTGGCGGCGGCATCATCCGAAGTGGCGGTAAGACTACCTATATCATGGTGATTGACATGATCGGCACATGGCTCGTGGGCGCACCACTGGGACTGATCACCGCTTTCCTGTTTCACCTTCCGGTGGTATGGGTATATTTTATTCTCTCTCAGGAAGAGTTGGTGCGTCTGCTTATGTCACTCATTATTTTCAGACGCAGGAAATGGATGACAAGCTTTTCGGAACCTGTCACGAAACTGTAACTTTTATATGATATAATAGCCGCAAAAGAAAAA
Organism: Lachnospiraceae bacterium; assembly: GCA_014804365.1. Taxonomy (GTDB): domain Bacteria; phylum Bacillota; class Clostridia; order Lachnospirales; family Lachnospiraceae; genus UBA3282. The sequence continues at coordinate 13,646 of JAAUZX010000010.1, read as the reverse complement.
CAAGCGGCTGCGAAGCAGACATTTGTTTTTCTTGCGGCGTTAACGAGCAAACGTCCGATGAAATCGGACAGAGAGCGCGAAAGCGCGGGTTTGCGAGTTTAAGAGAAAAGTGACTGAAATAATATAAAAGCACAAGGCGGGAAACGGCTATGATTGATTTGTATTATGTGGAGGATGATCCTGACATTGCACAGACTGTGAAGGAGTATCTGGAACAGCGGGGTTTTCGCGTAACAATATGCAATACGCTGCTGCAGGCAAAGCGGGCTTTACAGGCACATGTTCCCATGTGCATTTTGCTGGACTGGAATATGCCGGACGGCCACGGAGACAGCCTGTGTCAATGGATTCGCCTTAACCGGCAGGAAGTGCCGATTATTTTTCTTACGGTTCGGGGAGATTCCCCGGATATCGTTTCGGGTTTTCAAAGCGGCGCGGATGATTATGTGGTAAAACCTTTCGAATTGGAAGTATTGTATTCGCGCATTCAAGCACTTCTGCGCAGGACCGGCAGCGTAGAGAGGCCATATCTCTCCTGCGGCGGCATCATGATCGACTTAGACCGCAAGAGTGTTTCCTGCCATGCAGAAGAGATTCTTTTAAGTGCGGCGGAGTATCAACTGCTTTTGTATCTGATGCAGAATAAAGGAAAGACTGTTACAAGAGAGCAGATTCTTGCACAGATATGGGACGTGCACGGCAACTATGTGAATGACAACACTCTGACTGTCACGATGAAGAGGCTGCGGGATAAGTTGCATCGGCCGGCCTGTCTTAAAACAATCAGAAGCATGGGATACCGCATGGAGGATACGATATGAATGGATGGAAAAATATATTAGTAACCTTTGGATTCGTACTATCCGTCAGCCTGATTGCTTCCGCCCTTACGGCCATGCTTGCCTCTGATCACTACAGCCGGGTACAATTTGACCTGCTAAATACTATTTGCGGGGAAATACTGGCGCAGGAACCGGAAACAAAGCCAATAATCGCCGCCACACTTAAGGAATATTCCCGTCAGGAAACTGACATCAACGCAGAGACTGATATTTTATCTTCTTTAGGCTACCGCATATCTGATCTGACTGCTCCCGATTACAGACAGAATATTTTGTTTATATCAACAGGATTCTTAACAGGAATCCTGCTTTTTATCCTTACCTTTCTGTATCGAAACCATAAAGAGGCCTTGCGTATCCGGGCGCTGGCCGATTATCTGGAACAGGTTAATATGGGAAAAGCCGTTATCCTTTCCGCCTCCGGGGAAGATAATTTTGCAAAGCTGGAAGATGAAATCTATAAGACCGTGACCTATCTCTATCAGACAAAAGATTCGGCAGTACAGGCCAAAAAAGATTTCGCGCAAAACCTATCCAACATTGCACATCAGATCAAAACACCAATTACTGCCATTTCTTTATCGTTACAGATGATGAAGCAAAATTTCGACACCAGGCATCTGGAAAAGGTAGAAAAACAACTTCTGCGAATCACTCATCTGGAGGAATCCCTGCTTATATTATCGCGGCTTGATGCCGGAACTCTGCCGCTGCAGAAAACGGAAACGGATGTCTTTACCCTGCTTGTCCTTGCGGCAGACAATCTGCAGGAACTACTTGCTGAATCCGGTACTTCCGTTGACATTCCGGAACTTGGTGAAATGGCAGTCACTATCGATCCGGAATGGACAATGGAAGCGGTTATGAATCTGATGAAAAACTGCATCGAGCACAGCCGTGGAGGAAATATCCATTGTTCCTATACACAGAACCCGTTATACACTGAAATTCTTATTTGGGACGATGGGACAGGATTTGCACGTGAGGACTTACCGCATCTTTTTGAACGGTTCTATCGGGGACAAAATGCACATGAAGGCGGGATTGGAATCGGATTAGCCCTGTCAAAAGAGATCATTGAACGCCAGAACGGTACGATCCGTGCCGGAAACATGCCTGCCGGCGGTGCCCTTTTTGAAATTCGTTTCTACTGTCACTGAGTTGTAATTTTCCTTTGCTATACTGTTTGCAACAGGAAAGGAGTTGACAAAATGGAAATTTTAAAATGTGAAGGCGTCCGAAAGGTTTACGGCGCCGGCAGTAATCAGGTCGTGGCACTGAACGGCATCGACCTGACAATCAACAAAGGTGAATTTGTCGCAATAATCGGAGCATCCGGTTCCGGTAAATCTACTCTGCTGCATATTCTCGGCAGCGTAGATAAGCCCACAAGCGGGAAGGTGATCGTGGACGGAACAGACCTTTCCGGATTAAACCGGACACAGTCTGCAATTTTCCGACGTCGGAAAGTCGGTCTGGTGTATCAGTTTTACAACCTGATTCCCACACTCACCGTGCGGAAAAACATACTTATGCCCCTTGCGCTTGACCGAAAGAAGCCCAATCAGGAATATTTTGAGAAAATTACCGCTTCACTCGGTATCTCCGACAAATTTGATGCTTTGCCGAACCAGCTCTCCGGCGGACAACAGCAGAGAGTTGCTATTGCACGCTCCCTGATCTACCGCCCGGCGCTGCTTCTTGCGGACGAGCCCACCGGTAATCTGGACCAGAAGAACTCTAAAGAAATCATTGATCTGTTGAAGCTGTCTAACCGCAATTTGGAACAGACCATACTGCTGATTACTCATGATGAGAAGGTGGCTCTGGAAGCGGAACGCATTATCACCATAGAAGACGGGCGCATTATCAGTGATAAACGGCGGGAGGTGAACTCGTTGTCATAGAATGCATGACAGCAATCGGATATGTGGAAAGATTATTCATCAGGCTATATCAAAAACAACCGTTCCTCGGGTCTGGCCGTTATGACAGCGGCATTTATTTCCGCTCTGCTTTTATCCTTGTTATGCGGAATATTTTATAATCTGTGGAAGTACGAGGTTGAGAGAATCGAACTGGAAGAAGGAAGCTGGCAAAGCCGGATCGCCGGGGAAATTAGTGCTGAAGATATCGAACTCATCAGAAATTTTGCCCATATAAAAGACGTGGCGGTAAATGAAAAGGAAAGCACCACAGCAGAAACGGTAATCGATCTTTATTTTGATGATTACAAAACGGTTCTTTCCGATACACCCCGCATCGCAGAACTTGTCGGGGCTTCTCCGGAAAAAGTTATTTATAACTATCCGCTTTTGGCAATGTATCTGATTCGTGACGAAAAAGATACCGCGCCAAGGCTGCTGTTCCCGATGTTTATTCTGATCATGGTGCTGGCATCTTTTTCGCTGATTGTGATTATACACAATTCTTTTGCCGTATCCATGAACGCAAGGATTCACCAGTTCGGCATTTTTTCAAGTATCGGAGCCACGCCGAAACAGATTCGGACATGCCTTTTGCAGGAAGCGTTCACTCTTTGTGCCGCACCGATCGTAATCGGAAATCTGCTTGGCATCGCCGGCAGCATAGGACTGATAGAACTGTCAAATATTGTGTTAGGAAACGATATTCCGGGACGACATAAGGCAGTTCCCGGATATCATCCGCTGGTTCTTGTCCTGACGCTTATTGTAACGGTGATCACGATCTGGATCTCCGCATGGCTTCCGGCGATCAAATTAAGCAGGATGACACCGCTTGAGGCAATTAAGAACACGGGGGAATTGCAGTTAAAACGTAAGAAGAACTCCCGGATACTCACTGCTTTATTCGGTGTGAAAGGGGAACTTGCCGGAAATGCTTTGAAAGCGCAGAGGAAAGCTTTACGGACGGCATCTCTGTCCCTGATATTATCCTCCATGGCGTTTACGCTCATGCAATGCTTCTTCGCCACTTCAGAAATCAGTACAAGAGAGACTTATTTTGAAAGGTATCAGGATGCCTGGGACATCATGGTCACGGTTAAGAATACGGACGCGGATCTATTCGATAAAACAGAAGCAATTCAAGAGCTTACAGGTGTAGAAAGCGCCATCGTATACCAGAAGGCAGCGGCCAAAAGAATCATCACGGAAGAAGAAATGAGCGAGGATATGAAATCCTTCGGCGGTTTTTCCCATGCTTCCGATCATTATGTGACGAAGGTCAATGATGGATGGCTGGTAAACGTTCCGATCATGATACTGGATGATAACAGCTTCTTAGCTTATTGTGAACAGCTTGACATTACGCCGCAGCTTGACGGAGCAGTGGTATTAAATCAGATTCGTGATGTGACCAATCCTGATTTCAGGCACCCTGAATTTATGCCCTATGTAAACGCCACCGACACCGGAGAGCACATGACAAGTATTCTGAGGCAGTCGGGGAATGCGGAAATAACCGCAGAAATTCCTGTCCTGTCTTATACGACGGAAGTGCCCGTCTTAAGGGAAGAGTATGCAACACTTGATTATTATGAGCTCGTGCATTTTATTCCGGTGTCTTTATGGAAAGAAATCAAGGGACAGATCGAGGGAACGGAAAAAGATCTCAATATTCGTGTTCTTGGCAAGGAAAATGTGACATTGGAAGAATTGCATGCAATACAAAATGAGCTTCATCAACTTATTGATCCGGCTTATCTATCGGAAAGCGAGAACCGAATCCAGGAATATGAAACCAACAATAAACAATTACTGGGAATGCGGGCAGTATTCAGCGCCTTCTGTGTTCTGCTTGCCGTCATCGGGATCGGCAATGTATTTTCTAACACGCAGGGTTTCGTGCGCCAGAGAAAAAGAGAATTCGCACGATATATGTCCGTCGGCCTGACACCGGAAGAAATCGGAAAGATGTTCTGGATCGAGGCATTTGTCATAGCAGGCCGCCCTTTTCTAATCACCCTTCCATTGGCTGCGATCACAGTATGGTTCATGTTACGTATGAGCTACCTTGAAGTGGGAGAGTTCCTGGCAGAAGCACCTCTGATTCCGATTGTTATCTTCATGCTGACTGTTATTGGATTTATCGTGTTAGCATATTATCTTGGTTGGCGTAATATACGTAAGATCAATCTGGCCGAGGTCCTGCGGGATGATACGATGCTATAGTACAAACCAATAACCAGCCTGAACGGATAGAGAATTCTCAAGGAGGCCCTAGAACAGCGCCAGCACTTAGCGAGGTTAAAAGTTGCGAAGCAACTTTCGAGCTTAGTGTCTGCTGCGCTGTGAAAGGAGCGAAAGCGGGCCGACGGAGAATTCTCTATCTGTTCAGGCGTCACTATTAATAATAACTGCTAATGGCATCCCCCACCGCAGCGTGTACAATCTCCGCCGCACTGAAGCGACTTGCCCGCTTTTTTATCTTTAATCATACTCCTTATTGCAAGCGCCGCCGCGCCCGCCACGATCAATAATACAATTGCTGTTCCCATGTAACCGGCTCCTTCTGCCTTTGTAATATTATATTCATAATATGCCTTATCTTACTTTACCTCTATTTCGCCGCTTTTGCAAACTTTGTCGTATCCACCTTCAGGTCATCCGCCTCTTTATAAGGTCTGAACAACAGATACAGGAACCCGATCACAAGAAGAATTGCTACCACTGTTCCGATTCCAAAACCGCCGCCCGCAAAGAAGGTTCCAAGCTGATAAATGCACATAGCCACGATATATGCCAATACACTCTGATAACCGATGGCAAACCAGAACCACTTGGCATTGTTCATCTCTCTCTTGATCGCACCCATCGCCGCGAAACAAGGCGCACACAGCAGATTGAATGCGAGGAAACCGAATGCCGCAACGGGTGTCATAACCGCTGCCAGATTGCCCCATACTTCCGCACCGTCCTCTGCCACTTCCGCAAAGCCGAACAGCATACCGAAAGTTGCCACCACATTCTCTTTTGCGATTAAACCGGTAACTGCTGCCACTGCCATCTTCCAGCCTTCGCCCGCCTGTGTCCATCCGAGCGGTGTGAAGATCCAGGCGATGGCACTTCCGATCTTCGCCAGAATACTGGAATCAAGCTGTTCCGCCTCTAACATACCGAAACTGCCGTCAGCCCATCCGAAGCTCATCAGGAACCAAAGTACGATGGTAGCCAGAAGAATGATCGTTCCGGCCTTTTTGATAAAGGACCATCCGCGCTCCCACATACTTCTTAAGACCGCACTCACGGTAGGCATATGATATGCCGGAAGCTCCATAACGAACGGTGCCGGATCTCCTGCGAACATCTTTGTCTTTTTTAAGATAATACCGGAACAGATGATCGCTGCGATACCGATCAGCCATGCACCCCATGCAACCGCACCTGAATTATCGAAGAACGCACCTGCAATCAAAGCGATAATAGGAAGTTTCGCACCACAGGGAATAAAGGTAGTCGTCATAATCGTCATCTTGCGATCCCTGTCATTTTCAATTGTACGGGACGCCATGATACCCGGCACACCGCAGCCCGTACCGATAAGAATCGGAATAAATGACTTGCCTGACAGACCAAACTTACGGAAAATACGATCCATGATAAACGCAACACGCGCCATATATCCGCAGGACTCCAGAAATGCAAGGAAAATGAACAGTACAAGCATCTGCGGAACAAATCCGAGAACCGCACCTACACCTGCCACAATACCGTCTAAGATCAAACCCTGCAGCCAGTCCGCACAGCCTATACTTACAAGCAGGCTCTCAATGGCAGGCGGTATGATCTCTCCGAACAACACATCGTTCGTCCAATCTGTCAGAATTCCGCCGATTGTTGTTACGGATATATAATATACAATAAACATAACAAGAGCAAAAATCGGAAGCGCCAGCCACCTGTTTGTTACGACTTTATCAATCTTATCGGAAGTTGTCATGACATTCTTTTTATTCTTCACAACACAATCCTTAATAATGGATGCAATATAGATATAACGCTCGTTCGTGATAATACTCTCTGTATCATCGTCGAACGCTTTCTCCAGATCGGCAATCTCTCTGCTCACATCCGGTACGCTGCTCATCTGCTCTTTGATCTTAGAGTCTTTCTCCAATAATTTGATGGCAAAGAATCTCTTCTGATCCTCCGCAACACCCTTTAACATAGCAGTCACGGACGCAATGGCATCTTCCACTCTCTCATCGAATTTATGCACGATGGGCTGTGCTTTTCTGCCCGCAAGAGCCACTGCCTTATCCGCCGCCTGCTGTATGCCCGTACCTTTCAGTGCAGAAATCTCCACCACCTCACAGCCTAAAGCAGCGCTCAGCTTTTCCGGAGAGATCTTATCCCCGTTTTTATTGACAAGATCCATCATGTTGACTGCCATCACCACCGGGATACCCAGTTCCATCAACTGTGTGGACAGATACAGATTACGCTCGATATTCGTGCCGTCCACGATATTAATAATCGCATCGGGTCTTTCACTGATTAGGTAATTTCTTGCCACTACCTCTTCCAATGTATATGGTGACAGAGAATAGATCCCCGGCAGATCCATAATAATCACATCTTTATTTCCCTTTAATTTACCCTCTTTCTTCTCCACCGTAACGCCCGGCCAGTTTCCCACGAACTGGTTAGATCCTGTCAGAGCGTTAAAAAGTGTTGTCTTACCGCAGTTAGGGTTTCCTGCGAGTGCAATTTTTACTGACATTTTTCCTCCTCCTATAACTTCTATAACTTTTTAATATAATTTCCAGAGCATATGAGAATGCGTGCTTTTCGCATTCTCTTAGACATGATTTAGTAATACTTAGGCTGTGTTCTTTACAGCCTTAGTATTACTTCATGTCTTTTTCTTACTCAACCTCTATCATTTCCGCATCCGCTTTGCGCAGCGACAACTCATACCCGCGCACGGTAATCTCCACCGGATCGCCGAGGGGCGCTACCTTGCGTACATATACGGGAACACCCTTCGTGATTCCCATATCCATGATCCGTCTCTTGACAGGTCCCTCACCCGACAACTTCTTAACTGTCACTGTTTCCCCACAGGACACTTCTCTTAATGTTTTCATCTCTTCCTCCTCCTGAATCTATATTTTATACGAATATAAATTTAGCAAATGAATACGCAGCCGCCCTCAAATATACCGGGCCCCATATGCTATATTTCAAGTTAGTCACGGCTTACCTCCAGACAAAAACAAAAGCACGATCTACGCACTTTTATGAAATAAAACCCATCTTAATCACACCATAATCCGATTCGCCATGTCCTTCCCAATGGCAATTCGGGAATCCTTAACATTTACTATGAGATTACCGCCTACCGTGGAAATCACCGTCACTGCAGCTCCTGTCACGAATCCCAGATTCTCAAGAAACTGTCTCGTATCTTCTTTACCACCGATCTTTTTAATGGAAATGGGTTCTCCCTCTTTTGCAAATGTCAACGGCATCACATTCATCTCCTCTCACCAAGCTCTTCTTCTCTGAACTTTTCACCTTATACACACCATTCTGCTGTCATGATGTTTCCGTTGCAGATTAGTTAGCATATGCTAACTATCTTTTAATATTAAGTTAGCATAATCTAACTCACATGTCAATATCTTTTTTTCATATTTTAATAAACCGCTCACAAAAGATACATTTTGATTTAATAAAATCCCTGATATATGATATGATAAAGTTAATAACTGCCATAAAAGCGACAACAGGGAGGTACTTTCATGAAGAAAACATCAGCCAAAAAACAGACTGTCCGTTCAATTGATCCTGCCGGACAAATCACCGCAGATGACAAAATCTTTCAAGAGAGACTACAGCGACATCACGATGAACTGCGATGGCTGTATATGGAGTTGTACGATAATGGTTCCATGTTCGCGGAGCTATGCGATAACATGCGGCAGTTTTATCTGCAGAGAAATCAGGAACTGAAAACCCGGGACCTCAATCGAGAGACAGATCAGGAATGGTACAAACATAATGATATGCTGGGCATGATGTTCTACATAGACAATTTTGCCGGAAATATGAAGGGTGTAGAATCCAAGCTGGATTATATCGAACAGTGTAATGTCAACTATATTCATCTTATGCCTTTCCTCGACACCCCTAAGGGACGTTCCGACGGCGGCTACGCTGTTTCAGACTTCCGTAAAGTACAGCCGAAACTGGGAACGATGGAGGATCTGGACAGTCTGACGTCCGCCTGTCATCGGAAAGGGATCAATGTCTGCATGGATTTTGTCATGAACCACACATCGGAAGATCATGAGTGGGCGAAGAAAGCCAGACAGGGAGTCGGCGAATATATGAGCCGCTACTTCTTCTATGACACGACGGAAGAAACCGACATGTATGAAAGAACTGTGCCGCAGGTATTCCCGACCACCGCCCCGGGAAATTTCACATGGCTTGCGGATACCGGCAAATATGTGATGACTTCCTTCTACCCTTATCAGTGGGATCTAAATTATAAGAACCCCCGGGTATTTAACGAGATGATGTACAATTTCCTATATCTGGCAAACAGAGGGATTGATATTATTCGTATAGATGCCGTGCCCTATATCTGGAAAGAGTTAAACACATCCTGCCGTAATCTTATGCAGGTTCATACTATTGTGCGTATGATGCGTATGATCAGCGAGATCGTCTGCCCCGGCATTCTGCTGTTAGGTGAGGTGGTCATGGAGCCGGAGAAAGTAACTCCTTATTTCGGCACCGTGGAGAAACCGGAATGCCATATGCTCTACAATGTCACTACTATGGCTACCACCTGGCATACCGTAGCTACAAGAGACGTCAGATTGTTGAAAAGGCAGCTTGATATCGTCAATGCATTGCCAAAGGACTATACATTCCTGAATTATCTCCGCTGCCACGACGACATCGGTTGGGGACTGGATTACGGCACTCTGCAGGCGGAAGGATTCGGAGAAAGGAGTCACAAGCAATATCTGAATGACTACTTTCAGGGCTATACCGGGAACAGCAACAGCCGCGGCGAGTTATATAATGCAGATCCGATTACCGGCGACGCACGTTTCTGCGGAACTACCGCCTCTATGTGCGGCGTTGAAAAGGCCTGCGCAGAGCAGGATGAAGCGGCTATAGATCGGGCAGTTCAACTCGATCTGATGCTTCACGCATATATGTTTATGCAATCGGGTATCCCTGTGCTGTACAGCGGAGATGAGATCGGACAGCTCAACGACTATACCTATAAAGAAGATCCCGATAAGGCGGCTGACTCCCGCTATATTCACCGCGGCGTGATGAATTGGAAACTTGCCGCTAATATACAAGATACGAACACCGTACAGGGCAGAATCTTCCAAGGATTAAAACAATTAGAGCAGATCCGTAAAGCGGAAAAGGTATTTGTCTCCAATGCAGATACATGGACGATTGAAACAAACGACCAATCAGTCTTGTGCATCGGCAGATATTTCGACAACGAAACATTGATTGGTGTATTTAATTTCAGCGAATTTGATAAAACAGTGAACTTGGGGGCTTCGGATGATGAATACATGGACTTGATCACAGGAACCTCAACGAAACTCGGGGATGTCAATATACCCGCTTACGGCTTCTATTATTTCAAGAAAAAATAAATGCCAGCACAAAAGCCGTCACAGAAATGTGGCGGCTTTTTAAAATAATCGCTCCGTCCATTCACGAGTTCGCGAAGCGAATCTCGCAATCGAACTTGTTCGATTTTTCTACAGTCTCTTGAGCAGTTCCTCTCTCTGTGCCTCATAACCCGGCTTTCCGAGAAGAGCGAACATGTTCTTCTTATAGCTCTCCACACCCGGCTGGTTAAACGGATTCACACCCAGAAGGTATCCGCTGACACCACAGGCAAATTCAAAGAAGTAGAACAATTCACCAAGATAGAATTCATTTACCTCGGGAACATTGATCATGAAGTTAGGAACCTGTCCGTCCGTATGTGCCAGGATCGTGCCGTTCATAGCGCTCTTGTTGACGAAATCAACATTCTTACCCGCCAGATAATTCAGACCATCCAAATCTACCGGCTCCTCACCGATGATAATCTCTTCTCTGCTCGTCTCGATATTGAGGACTGTCTCAAACATCGTTCTGGCACCGTCCTGAATAAACTGTCCCATGGAATGTAAATCCGTTGTAAGATCTACACTTGCCGGGAAAATACCTTTCTGATCTTTACCCTCGGACTCGCCGTAGAGCTGTTTCCACCACTCGGACACATAGTGTGCACTGGGCTCATAGTTAGCAAGAATCTCGATGCCTTTACCTTTTCTAAGCAGAATATTACGAAGGGCAGCATATTTCACTGCATCGTTTTCCTCAAAAGGAGCGTTAAGCGCCATCTTCCTGCCTTCCGCCGCACCTTCCATCAATTTATCGATATCCGCGCCGGACACCGCGATCGGAAGCAATCCTACAGCCGTCAGCACGGAAAAACGCCCGCCTACATCATCCGGTACAACAAAGCTCTCATATCCCTCTTCATTGGCAAGGTTCTTAAGGGATCCTCTCGCCTTATCGGTAGTGGCATAGATTCTCTTTGCCGCGCCGTCTTTACCGTATTTCTTCTCAGCCATCTCTTTAAATACACGGAACGCGATCGCCGGCTCCGTAGTTGTGCCGGATTTGGAGATCATGTTAATAGAGAAGTCCCTGTCACCGATCACATCAATCAGATGTTTGATATAAGTAGAACTGATAGAGTTTCCTACAAAATAGATTTCCGGTGTCTTTCTGATGGATTTATCCACTACATTGTAAAAGCTGTGACGCAGGAATTCGATCGCCGCTCTCGCTCCCAGATAGGAACCGCCGATACCGATCACGACAAGTACCTCGGAATCATTCTGAATCTTAGCAGCTACCTGTTTGATCCGCGCAAACTCTTCCTTATCATAATCAACCGGCAGGTCGATCCATCCAAGGAAATCATTCCCTGCTCCGGTCTTGCTCACCAGCAGCTCTTTCGCATCGAGCGCCAACTTCTTCATGGACTCTACTTCATTGTCCCCGATAAAAGATGCCGCCTTAGAATAGTCAAATGTAACTTTACTCATTTTGTCCTCCATTCCGAAACGTCTGACTGCCATTCGCAACCTGACGATCCAATTTGTCTTCTATCTGCCACTACACATAAGTGTAACATTGCAAACATGGTTTTTCAAGATTTTACTTTTTTACCACTATCTTCCTGCGCTGTTGCATAAGCCGTCCTACTGTTTCTGGTTAACCGCATCCTCAATCAATCCGATTATCGTTCCGATCGCATCCCGCTGATTGCTCTTCGTCATCGCTTCGATATAACTGAATCTGTTGAAATACAGCTCCTGTATCTTCTCCAACAATAATTTGTTCGTCAGATCATCTTCGTCGATCACGATACTGAACCCCTGCGACTCAAAAGATTCCGCATTCAAAATCTGATCCCCTCTGCTGCTGGTCGCCGGAAGCGGAATCAGAATGTTAGGCTTACGAAGCGCCAACAGCTCACTGATCGCGTTCGCACCGGCTCTGGAGATAACCAGATCCGCCATGGCAAAGATATCCTTCATCTCGGAACGGATATACTCGAACTGTTTATATCCGGGCGTAGTGAGAAGCAGGTTATCCATCTTCTCCTTCCCGCACAAATGCACCACCTGAAAATCTTTCAACAGCTCCGGAAGCACGTCTCTGACTGCCTGATTCACCGCCGCGGACCCCAGACTGCCGCCCACTACCATGATGACCGGTTTAGAGGCATCGAAACCGCACAGGCGATAGCCGGCTTCCTTATTGCCCATGGTAAGTTCCTTTCTGATCGGAGAACCTGTCAGAACCGCCTTACTCTCCGGCAGCATACGAAATGTCTCGGGAAAATTACAACATACCTTCTTCGCCACCGGAATGCATAATTTGTTGGCGAGACCGGGCGTCATATCCGACTCATGTATGATGCACGGAATTCCAAGCGATGCCGCCGCACGCACTACCGGTACGCTGACAAAACCGCCTTTGGAGAAAACCACGTCCGGTTTTATCTCTTTGAGATACTTCCTTGCCTCGGACATTCCCTTAAGTACGCGAAACGGATCCGAAAAATTCTTAGGATCAAAATATCTTCTGAATTTACCTGTGGCAATACCGAAATATGGAATATTAAAGTCTTCCATTAACTTCTTCTCAATACCGTCATAGGAACCCATATAGGCTATCTCATACTGCAGTTCTCGCAGCTTCGGAATAAGCGCCATATTAGGGGTCACATGTCCGGCGGTTCCGCCGCCGGTAAGTACGATCTTCTTACTCATTATGGAAGAAACCTCCTCAATTATCTAGGATTTCCTGTAGCGCACATGCCAGTTGGTCAGGGCAGGAAGTGTTTTTAAATCCGCACTTAATACCACGCAGTCTCTCGATTGCATCCTCAATCTTCATTCCCGACACCAATCTGGAAATGCCTTGCAGATTGCCGTTACATCCTCCCGTGAATTCAACAGACTTAATCACGCCATCTTCTACCTCCAAGTCAATCTCCTTAGAGCATACTCCCTGTGGATGATAAACCATTGCTATTCCCTCCAGTTTACGATATTTTATTTTGCCCGAATAAATTCTTTTTACACAATATTAGATATTGTAGCATATTTTTCTATTTCTTTCCAGTACCGCAGCCGGTTCACACACGGAAAACGCATGAACCCCTATCCTATGACTATAATTGCCCTTCACCTTTTTAAATTTATCCAAATATGATTTTTTCTAAGTATTCTTCATTCAGACACGCCTTTTGCCTTTTTAC
>JAAUZX010000009.1 GCA_014804365.1 Lachnospiraceae bacterium | reverse complement strand
TCAAAAGAGGGAGGTAACAATGGGAAACAGTGAAAGTATCATCCGGCTTAAGGATGTAATGAAAGAATTTAAAATATTAAACCGGCATGAAGGGTTAAAAGGAAGCCTGCAGGATTTATTTTCCAGAGATTACAAGATTATAACAGCGGTGAACCATGTTTCACTGGATATCGCATCAGGAGAGATTGTCGGTTATTTAGGACCCAACGGCGCAGGTAAATCCACAACGATCAAGATGATGACCGGGGTGTTGGAGCCTACAAGCGGTGAAATTTTTGTCAACGGCAAAATCCCGTATAAGAACCGGGAGGGAAATGCCCAGAATATCGGAGTGGTATTCGGCCAGCGTTCCCAGCTCTGGTGGGCATTGCCGCTTGTGGAATCCTTTAAGATATTAAAGGACATTTACCGGATTAGTGACAAGGACTACCGGGATATGCTTGACCTTTATGATTCACTGATTGATTTGGGGGATTTATATTCCAAACCGGTAAGGCAGATGTCTTTGGGGCAGAGGACACTTAGTGATATCCTTGCAGCATTTTTACATAACCCGGCGGTTGTATTTCTGGATGAACCGACAATCGGTCTGGATGTGTCCATGAAGGCAAAAATCCGTAATCTGGTCAGCTCCCTCAATCAGGAGAAGAATACGACGGTCATCCTCACCACACATGACATGGGAGATGTGGATGCACTGTGCAGACGGATTGTGATTATTGATAAAGGTACTATGCTTTACGATAACGATATCGAAAATCTCCGCAGTTTCTTTGGTGCATACAGAACGCTTAAAGTGAACATGAACAAGGGGGAAATTACGGAGGAAATGAAAGCGGAGCAGCTTCATACGGTGGAGAAACTGCTGTCGGAACAATTTTCCGGTATTCCGTTTACCTATGATACAGAGGATAACTGGATTAGTATTCTGATTGATGAATCACGGGTTCCGCTTATGAAAGTTTTGAATTATTTACAGGAAAATGTAAAAATAAACGATGTCCGTTTGGAAGAAATCTCAACAGAAAGTGTGATCAAGAAAATATATGAAAACAATGAAAAAGAAAGAAAAAAGCAGAATTAATTTAAAAGCATATGGTTCCCTCATGCGCTCAGGGGTTATGGAAATGCTGCAATTTCGGATGAGCGCAATTGTCATGCTGTTTGGAAACATGGTTTATCTTGTGGTAATCTATAACCTTTGGAGGGCAATTTATGCATCGGTGGATACTCCGACAGTAAATGGCATGACATTTACAGACACCATGATTTATCTGGTGCTTGCTTCGGCACAGTTTGCATTTATGGAGGCTTATCTTGTGTGGGAAATGGGAAGGAGTGTACAGGACGGAAGTATCATTGTCCAGTTAATCCGGCCAATGTCCTATGATACCTATCAGCTGTTTTACACAGCAGGCGGGAATATTTTTAATTTTGTGGTTACATTTATTCCAACCTTTATCATAGTGGAAATTATTACGAAGGGTGCGGTTCCGATTGGCATAAATATCCTGTACTATCTGGTGTCGGTAATCTTTGGCTCCCTGATTAATTTTGCGGTGGACTATTTTGTAGGAACCATATGCCTGTACACCCAGTCCATCTGGGGAATCAACATTATGAAGGAGGTGCTTGTCACGTTCCTTTCCGGTGCTACGGTGCCGCTGGCATTTTTCCCGGAAACATTACATAAGATTGTCATGTTCCTTCCGTTCCATGCCATTTATAATACACCGCTTACCCTGCTGATTCATAATGATCTGCCGCCAGAAGAAGTAGCCGGGATGCTGTTTGTCCAGTTTGTGTGGGTCGTTATTGTGTTTATCCTTGCAAAGGCATTTTGGAAGGTATCGGAAAGAGTGATTACCGTGAATGGAGGTTGAAAAATGGAGAAATTAAAGTTTTACATAAAGATATATTTTAAAATTCTCGGTCAGGATATAAAGAGCAGGATGAGTTACCGCTCAGATTTTATTATATCCATGATTGGAATGGTATTCACAAATGCAGCGGAACTGGCAGCATTTTATGTTATGTTTTTAAATTTCCCCAGTGTATGCGGCTGGTCTTATTTTGAAATGCTGTTTTTGTATGGATTTTCACTGGTGGCACTGACCCCGATGCAGTGTCTGTTTGAAAATAACTGGAATTTGAGCCGTAATGTCCACCGGGGGGATTTTATAAAATACTGTTTCCGTCCGATTAATATTTTCTTTTACTATATATCGGAGATATTTGACATCAAAGGTCTGGGACAGCTTGCCATAGGAATAGGAACCCTTGTCTATGCATGGAACAAGTTAAGCCTGCCGGTATCCCCGCTGATTTTACTGGAGCTTTTGGTTGCGCTTATGTCAGCATCCTTATTTTTCATTGCGATTATGAATTTTTCGGCAGCCGTCAGCTTTTTCCTGGTAAATACCGGGTTCCTGATTGGTACAATGAATAAATTCAGGGATTATGCGAAATATCCGATTACGATATTCCATGGGGTATTCCGTTTCATTTTTACCTTTATCATACCAATCGCGTTTATTGCATATTATCCAAGTCTTGTGATTATGCGGCCGGACGAGATTCCGGTGCTTACCTGGATTGCACCGGCATTTGGGATTTTCTTTTTCTATCTGTCGTATAAGTTCTGGATGTTTGGTGCGGGGAAGTATTCGGGGACGGGAACGTGAAAAACAGTGTGAAGTGCAGGAGGTATGTAATGAGAGTAGAACATATAGCAATGTATGTAAATGACCTCGAAAAAGCAAGGGATTTCTTTATTAAATACTTTAATGCGACAGCGAATGATGGTTATCATAATAAAACCACAAACTTTCGCTCTTATTTTCTGACGTTTGATGATGGTGCGAGACTTGAATTGATGTATCATCCTGATATGCAGGATGTAGAAAAAGGAATTAGAAGAACGGGGCTTATTCATATAGCCTTCAGCGTTGGCTCAAAGGAAAAAGTGGATGAATTAACACAAATACTCAAAAATGATGGATACGAGGTTTTATTCGGTCCGAGAACAACCGGTGATGGAAATTATAGTAAATAAATCGCCTTTTGCCAACAAATTATCTTTACCCATACCACAGACATATGGATTTGAATCATATTTATAGCAGATATCCAAAAAATCCGAACGCTGTTTTGGATTATTCATTATTTTTACAAGTAATTCATGCGGAATCGTCCTTGCGTATGCCCCGGGACCTGCCATCTCAATATTTTTCACTCCAAAGCTACGGAGCAAACCTTCTAATTCATTTGGCATAAAAGTATATGTTATACACCACGGAGCGCCTCCTTTTTCATATTCGGCTATTTCGTTTTCTCCTCCCATGAGTCCGTCTGCCATCAGTTTTTCTATCTTACTTTTTTTAAAATAAAACGTATCTATTGCATTTTGTCTGTTTGATATACACCATTGTACAAAAGGATCGTCAGAATGTTCATCCAGTATAAATTGATTTTTCTGAATCGGATTGGCAAGATATGGCAAACTACCCAGACGGCTTGTTACACTTATTATAATACGTTTTTTATGCGTACAAGTTCACCGATAACGTGTTCCTGATTCGGATAGGTATATGAAATCGGTGCATCAAAAGAAACAACCATATCAAAGGATTTATTTGTATAATCACTCAAATCCTCCAGTGCACCTTTTGCAAAAGTTATTTTGTCAATAACACCAGCTTGCTCTGCCAGTTCCTTTGCTTTGTCTATCATAGGCTGAGAAATGTCAAAATGTGTAACCTTGCAACCATGTTTTGCAAGAAGGATTAAAAATCGTCCACAACCCGCACCAGCGTCAAAAACGGTATTTATACCCTCTAAATTATCAAGGAGTTTTCTCTCTATATGACTGTTCTGAATAATATCATCAATATAAGTTTCCTCACGATGACTCTCAAGTTCACCCTTTTCAGGCAGATTCCACATACGTTCAGATATTTTTCTGCTATAATCCTTAATTATATTTTTGCTCATTTAAAATTCCTCCATTAAATTTAGAATCGTGTTTCTAAAACAGGCAGAGCGTTTTTAGAATCTAATTAAGCTTTAATTCATCAAAAATAGTGATAAGCCATTGGGTCATGCGCTTATTTGTCTCAAAAAAGTTCCGTAAATTTCTCCTGTTCTGAAAACCACGATGTACTAACTAGCTGATCTGCCAAGACTACATAAGGAAGTGCAACACATACTTGAGCGGTTAAAGAATCCTCCAAAGGTAACAACAGAGTACCAACAGCAAAAGACAGGCAAGAGCAATGACAGAGGGGCAAGATAATAAAGCCCCTCTTCTTCTCCTCTTGACAAATCATCATATTTCTTAATCAGCTTTTTCCCAAAAAGTCCAATGAATCAAAGGCTTGAAACCTATCTTTTCATAAAATGTATTATCACCACCAGTCATATGTGTTGCGCCTAAGGGTTTAAGCCTGCGGTAATGCTCTGAAAGTGCCGCTGCTGCCAAGCCTTTCTTTCGATATTTTGGAATAGTGCATAGTGGTTCCATATAAGCGAGGTGATTTTCTGGCGTCCACCACATACCCGCATAACAGACATACTCCCCCTCGTCATTTTCAATGACAATCGAATCCTCCGGATTCATGTGCGGTGCCATTAATGTATAATATCCATGCTCAGCATCGCCATCCCAAGGACCTTCCTCTTTTTCATGGTCAAAACCTTTCCAACAGCATTCCGCTATTTTTTCTACAGAGAGCTTTTTAGACTCCACGAAATGAAATCCATCTGGCAACGAATAATTAAGTGATTGTTCAAAGTCGAAGACTTTCTCTATATAGCCAAAAGATTGTTGGAAACCAATTTTTGCTGCTGCTTGTTTAATTGCATTTTGCCCATCAAAAATCACAAATTTGAGATAACCATCCACACGTGGCATTGATGAAACTGCATACGCAACCATCTCATCCGCCAACTTCTCATAGCCCGGGCGCAGACTGAAATACACATCATTTACAGGATTTTCGTAGAAAACAAGACCTACTATGCGTCCATTATCCTCCCAAATTTTCCAGCGATGTACCAAGGATTTATCCATCCAATCACTAGAAAGCGCATACTCCAAAAATGGAGCAGGAACACCATTTCTCCAGTCTTTTTCATAGATTTCAATCATAAATTGATAAACATCCATAAAATCACATAAAACTCTAAAGTTTCTTGAAATTATTTTAGTCATAAATGCAGCCTCCTCATACATAATATACGTTATTATAAAAAAAGTATTATGTATAAACAAGTGGCAAGAATAGCTATAATCAATATTACCACAAAAAGACGCCTGCTTACGCAAGCGCCCCTTAATTATCCATATATTATTTTTTTCAGTGTGCTATGTGCCAATCCGTATCGTTGCGACAGGTCTTCTATGGAATATCCATTTTTAAAAAGAAACTGTATTTCCTTATTTCTTTTTTGATAAAACTCGCGTGAACCACTAACGGAACCCCATACCTTTTTGGCTGATGTCTTGGGGATATATAACACATCTCCATCAATATACGTCTGAATCTCCCTTAATAATTTCTCTGGAAGTATTTCTGCTGCATTTATATATTTCATTCTTACCGCTCCTTATTTATCTTTTTATAAATAAAGTGCAGACACAGCAGAACATATAGTTTTATTCGCCCATGCAGATTTCTATATGTCTGCTATTCTGCATGGGCAAAGGTGCTCTTAAGACCATTTTGATATAATACTCGCATTTTTCTATTCATAGAGCATTGCTCCTTTCAATTTTCCTTTGACAACAATACATATATGTGTCTATAAATGTTTGCATGTACATATCTATCCGTACGCAAACACATTATATCATAAATTTTTATATTGTTCTATCTGATTTTACTACAGTTCCAAGCTATCCTCCGCATCTCCCCACATTCGTAGCAAGGAGTAGTCCTTAATCCATCTTCCTCTACATTACAGTCAATCCGTAGGATATATCCGTCAAAAGTGGTTACATCAACGCTGTTGTGGTACATATTGTATTCTGCATATATAAATCTCATATCTTATCTGTCCTTCTTTTGTTAATTAAATTTGGGGAGAAATTAAGAAAGCATTTCAATCAGTTCTTCCTGCCCTGTTCATTTCATGTTATAATTTGTTATAGGTTTTTCTTGTCTACGCTCCGCTTCGGTCGGCACAGAGCAGATGTCCACCGGACATCTTGTGCCCTTATTTTTGCCCTTATGAGCGTCCGTAATATGAGGGAAAAGGATATAACACAAGGGAATGTCTAAGGGCAAACTCACTTGCTATAAATTTAGCATTTTCAAGGGTTTGCGGACTCTTTGAAGATAAGATATAACAGTTAATAAATGCCATAAATTATGTCTTATCAGAATTCTGGATTAGAAGGGGAAATATTTATGACTGATTTTAGTATAAATGAAATGTTAGATATGCAAAAAAGACTCCAGAATAAATACAAAGATAAATGGGAAAAGATTTCTCCCGAAGCAGGTAAACACAAGCTGCTTTGGATGATAGGCGAAATTGGCGAAGTGATTGATATTGTCAAAAAACACGGAGACATAAAGGCAGCTAATGAGGTTGAATTAAGAAAAAATCTTGTTGAAGAAATGGCCGATGTTCTTATGTATTACAACGATGTTATGCTATGTTATGGAATATCTGCTGATGAATTAAAACAGGCATACACTACAAAGTTTTAAAAGAATATGACGCGTTGGTAAATTCAATTTGAAGAAAAATGCCAGATTTGATTTGCAGAGTTGGAAAAATCGAAATTGGTTTGATAGTTCTATACATTTTCATAAATATATTTAGGAAGGAAAGGGTGATGTATTATGAGAAAAAGATGTGATTGGAGGATGCACATATAATATTATCCTCTAACTATTAAAAAAGGAGTTTTCATTGTACATGAAAAAAGAAAATGATTTATTAGAGGAAACATTGTCAATCGCTGAGAACGGATATGCTGCAGCATATCAATTTTTACTGGAAGAATATGAAAAGAATCCTGAAAATTATGGACCACAAACACTATATTTTCTTGCTTGCTTAGCAGGTGGGGCCAATCTGCCGGAAAAAGCATTGGAATGGCTGACAACGGCCATTCATGAAAAGGGATGGTGGTATCGCCCGGAAGTGTTGGAAGATGATGATCTTGCGTCGCTAAACAACAACTTTGCGTTTATTTCGTTGAAATCCGTTTCTGATAATCGTTATGCAGATGCCGTGTCAAGAGCGAAAGCGATATTTACTTGGGAAAGGAAGAATGCTGAAAAATTGTTTCTGGCTGTTCACGGAAATACCCAGAATGGACAGATTGCAAGAGCTGATTGGGAACCGATATTAAGAGATAATACTCAGTGTCAACTGGAAACAATACAAAGTGCTGAACCAGACGGATATGGGACGTATCGCTGGAGCTATGATATGGTGTCCTTTGTACCAGTGGCAAAAGCAATAGAAAAAGTGCAAAACGAAGGCTATCAAAAGATTATTTGCGGTGGTTTTTCAGCAGGATGTGATATGCTCCTGCGAGCCATCATATTTGCACCTGCACGCTGCGATATGTTGATTTTGCAGAGTCCGTGGATTCCAATACTGAATGACCATGCAGAAGATTTGGTGATCGCTGTCAAGCAAAAAAACATTGAACTAAAAATTTTTTGCGGCGCATGTGACGAAGATTGCCTTCCAATGGCAAAGCAATTATATGAAATAACAAACAGGGAAGGTATTCATGTGGAGTTTGCTGTCCAAGAAGGAAGCCGCCATCAATTTCCCAAGGAGTTATTTGGTTTGAAAGATTCTTTATAAGCTGCTTGGAGACATCACGAAAAGAGATCACAATTTATGGAGGAAAGAAATATGCTAACGAAAGAGCCAACTCCAGAACTGGTTAAGGATTGGAAAAGAATATTTGAAATCTATCATTCGTCAATACTACCCAACAGAAAAAAAGGTTGTGAAGTTGACAGTTATTTTAGGAGCAAATATCCTTATCAAGTATATAACAATGCTAAATTCAAACAGGTAGTTGAGCTCAACATCGTAGAAAATGAACATTCTCGTGATAAGTTGAAAAATGAGACGAAACCAAATATCAAAAGCTATAGAATAGATGATGTTCTTATAGGAATTGATTTAGTTAGTGGAGAGTTTCATGTTGAGAGTGAAGATATAAATAAGAGCATAGCAATACATGATGATTTATTTGCATATCGTGGATTAGATGAAGAAGATTTGAAAAATTATTTTTTTGTTGCAGAGTATATAAAGCTGACACAAAATTAAATTCCGGTTTGTAGAATTGAGAATATGATCGCTTTGATAAGTCAGTAGCGTTTTTCAAGTCCTAGCGATAGGCATAGAAAACCCACCCTTGTATACTTAGACAGTTGCGAGGGTGGAGTTTCTATCTTTTACCAATGGTCAACCACCTTGTGGGCGGTTGCTTCCCTTATGTGCTTATAATACAGCATATTTCATGTTCTTATTCAAGAACGTTGCTAAAACGAAATTCTATAAAGTTGGATTTGTGGTGGAAAAAGATGCTGGATAAATATACTTATATAAATCACGTATGCTATGATAGTGATATTGCCCAAAAGATAAAATTGTTATTCTTATTAAATAACCAACAAAAGAGGTATGAACATATCTGCTCGGTTACAAAACGAATTGATTCGATTGCCATACAGTATGGATTGGATAGAGAAAAGTGCCGTATTTCTGCAATGTTGCATGATATAAGTACTTTGATAAAATGGGAGGATATGCTTCTTTATGCAAAGGATAATAATTGGAGATTGTGTGATGCCGAAATAACACATCCATTTCTATTGCATCAACGAATTTCAGAGGTAATTGCACGTGAAGACTTTTATATAACTGATTGTGACATATTAAAAGCAATAGCATTTCATACTTCTTTATGTGAGAATGCATCACAGTACCAAATGGCATTATTTATTGCAGATAAGCTGGATTGGAGTATTGGTGGATATCCGCCTTATTATGAACAGATGTCAGAGGCATTGAATATTTCTTTAGAAGCAACTTGCTATGAATATGCAAAATATACGGAAGGTGACGGAAAAATGGAAAGCATTCATTCTGATTGGGCAAAGGCGGTTAGGTGGTTAAAAAGTATTCATTCTATGTAAGAAGTAATTTTATGAGTTATAAATTAGTGTTTACAGGGGTTAATATATGTCAGTATTATACGTTGCTTTTAAGGGAAATGGCAATTCCGCTAATAAAATCGTGAGAAACCTTAGCGGCGATAAAGTGTTTTTGACGAATTCATATAGTGGATTAAAGAAGGATATTGATAATATCAATGGTACATATGATTTTGTCTATATGTTTGGGTTAGATAAAAGTTTAAAAGGAAATGTAAGAATAGATTGCCTTGCCCAAAGAGGTGATGTATGCTTAGATTCGGATATGGATTATAATTCAATTGCTATGAAATTGAATAAAAACGGAATTATTGTTAATATAGGGAATACGCCCACGCAGTCCTTATGTAATGAGGCCTATTGGTATATGTTAAGGAAATTCAATTATCATGTGATCTTCTTCCATGTACCTTCCATAAAGTATATAACAGAAAATTTTATTGAAAAAGTAAGAACCGTTTTATAAATTGGGATTTGTGGAGGATAGCATGGATATAAATATCAGGCTTGAAGAAGAAAAAGATTATCGAATAGTAGAGGAGATAACGAGAGCCGCATTCAGTTACCCCGACAGAATCAAGCGAGGGAAGATTGGTTGTCCTTATGAACATTGGATGGTTCATGAGTTGAGGCTCCGTGACGGTATTCCTGAACTAAGTTTGGTCGCTCAATTAGAAAACAGAACTATTATTGGGCACATAATTTGCAGTAATGCTGTTGTCAAAAAGGACAATCAGGTGCTTCCTGTTCTCAATTTTGGCCCTTTAAGTGTGTTGCCCGAATATCAGCATCGAAGCGTTGGAAAAGCACTTGTTCGAGCAATGATAGAGCGGGCAAAAAGGCTCGATTACGGCGCAATTTTATTTTTTGGCAGACCAGAATACTACCCGCAGTTTGGGTTTAAAGAAGCAGCAGTTTATGGTATATCTGATTCTGAGGGTTATAATTATCCTTCGTTTATGGCTATGGAATTGAAAGAAGGATACTTAAAGGATATTTACGGTGGGAAATATTTCGAATCAGATATTTATAACGATGAGCTTAATCGCGATATAGTGAGTACATTTGATAGAGAGTTTAGGTTAAGCAAGCAGTAAAATTCATATTTGTCGAGAAGATATATAAACAGAGATTGTTAGAAAATATTATCTAACAACCTCTGTTTTACTCTCAATACAAAAGAAAGAATGTTAGTTACACTTAGAAGATGATGTGTCAGAAAGCCCCTTCTATCAGTATTTTTAAAAGTGATAATACTTCAAGCCCCATCTTCCGCAGTGGTATAAAGTATGGGAAACCTTGATTTTACTAAGGCTTCCCTGTTTTTGTTCATGGAACTTGTCGGAAACTCATAATATTTTTCCGTTGTGGTAAAATCTTCGTGCCCTGCAAAAATTCTGATTTTATGATTGGATTTTGAACAGTTTTGATTTTTCTATTTAGATACGATATAATTTAAAACAAAAAAACGGAAATCGAAGAGGTATATCAAATGGAAATTATACTCAAGCCGTATGACGGCACCAGTGAAAAAACAATGCTTCGCTTCATAAGTGCTTTTTTCCGTGTGCATCATTCGCAGGTCGATGAGGCACAGGCTCGGGAAGATCTTGCCAGTTGGACAAAAGAAGATCACGAACTTTACGACGTTCTCGGCGATGGGACCCCTGTAGGATTTGTCCATCTCAACTGGCGTGGGGCAACGGTCTGCTGGATCGAGGATATCTTTGTGGAAGAAAGTTTGCGCAGGCAGGGTATTGCCTCCAAAGTCATTGGCCTTGTGGAAGAAGTATTGCAAAAGCGGGGCGTGGAGGGGATCTGTATGGATGTAGTTCCAGACAATATTCCTGCGCTGCGGCTCTATCACCGCCTTGGTTATGATCGGTTAAGTATTGTTACCGTGCGGAAGGATATGCAGCCCTTTGCAACCGAACGCAGAGAGCAGATTGGTGGCATGGACTTTCGCGTCAAGCAATTTAATGATTGAGCTTTGCATTGGCGGAATCCCGTTTTGCCTCTCTTGTAGCGTGTGCATAAACATTCATGGTTGTGCTTACGTCTGAGTGTCCTAAAAGTTCCTGCACATCTTTTGGCTGTGCCCCGTTTGATAACAGGTTCGTTGTGTAGGTGTGCCTCAATGTGTGGAAGTGGAAACCCTCCAACTCCGGTACTTTCCTTGCTGCTGTCCGGCAGGCTGTTTCTACGGTGGCAGGAAGTTCAAGACAGCCATCTTCCCTCAGACATACAAAGGAGATTTCCGTATAATCCTCCGGCGCATTCTCTGTCATTCCCAAGTTGTAATACTCATAATGTACCCGATTTTTCTCTGTAACTTCCCTGTAGAAATTCCTGTGGTAGAGTTCGCCATACTGCATACGGTTTTTAAGCTGCTGTTTCCTTGCTTTCTTCAAGATGTCAGCGAGGGCATTGCCAAAATCAACGATCCGGACTTTCTTCCTTTTTGTCGAGCCGATTTCGTGCTTATGGGTAGCACCGTTGTAGCGGACGCTTCTGCGGACTGTCAGGCATTGTTCCTCAAAGTTGATATCCTGCCAAGTCAGCCCTGCCACTTCCCCAAGCCTGAGACCTGTGAAATAGGCTATCTGTACGGGCAGGATTGCATCTTTGCTCCGCTTGCCAAGCTGTACAATCAGCTTTTGGTACTGCTCAAATGACAGTGGCTTGACCTTGCCGTTGTCGGTGTCCGTTTCTTCCGCAAATAAATCCATATCGTCCTTTTTATGCCTCATGACCACATACTGCATGGGATTGAATGTAATGTACTGTTTTGGGAACACCGCAAAGCGGAATGACTGCTGTAATACTGCGGAAAATGACTTTACATAGTCTTTGGAATATCCTTTGGAAACAAAATCTTCTATAGTGCCTCCAAAAGACAGGATATCCATGAACTGCTGTAAATGTCCCGAAGTAACCGTTTTAAGTTTTCGTCTGCTTACAGGGTGCTGTTTAATACGGTTGATCGCCTGAAGATAAGTACCGACAGTGCCATTGCTGAGTGTGCCTGTCTTTAATTCTTCCTCCGCCCATGTGTCAAGCAGCTGTCCGAGAGTGATATTGTCCGCTTTTGCAATGAATTTCTTGTTTTCGTAATCCTCCATTGCCTGCCTTAACAGCTTTTCCGTTTCGCTCTTGCTTTCTGTTCCTGCACACTCTTTCTGTACCAAGTTCCCGCTTGCATCCTCCACATAGAAGCGGTAGTACCATTTCTTGCCTTTCTTCCGTACTGATCCTTTTGCCATAATCCGTTCTCCTTTCGATAACGGGCAATCGGAACTGATGAAATGCTTTCTGCGTGTAAGTATATCATAACTCCGATTGTTCCACTATACCGATCCGGATTCTTCCCCCGATACCATAGAAAGAAGATTTGCAAGCCTTACGGTGGCTGTTTCGGGATTTTTGGAATAGAGCCTCACAATATCGCCCATATCGTTAAACATATTTACAGTGTGGGTGATTTCCCT
>JAAUZX010000008.1 GCA_014804365.1 Lachnospiraceae bacterium | reverse complement strand
TGGCGGCTTCCGATCTATCATTACGATGACTTCGATAATTGGGAAGTGATGCAGTATTACGATATTCCGAGCCGATATGAGATTCCGTCTGCGCCGGAACAAATTACAGAGGAAAAAGCGGGTACGGTTTACTATTCGGAACCGAATCGGATCATTCTGTTTTATCAAGATGCCGAGGTGAGTGCAGAGTACACGCCGGTAGGATATTTTGACTATACGGATGAGTTTGCACAGGCGGTTATAGATAATCCGGTGCTGGAAGGCTGGGGGAACAAAATTGTCCTGGTCACCGCTGGCGAGCCGCAAACAGAGACAGTACAGCAAAATGAAACCCAAACAGAGGCACATCCAACAGAAGAAGTCCAGGAGAATGCAGAGCAGGAGGTAGCAGAGATGAAGATGAAAGTGCAGATTGGAGAGAGTGTTTTTACAGCAACGCTGGCGGATAATTCTTCCGTGGATGCGTTGAGGGAGCTGATGGCGGACGGACCGCTTACCCTGAATATGAGTGATTATGCCAATATGGAGAAAACAGCGGATTTAGGGGTTACGCTGCCGCAGAACAATGAGCAGATGAATACGCAGGCAGGCGATATTATTCTGTATCAGGGCAGGACACTTACTATTTATTATGATACAAATTCGTGGAGTCTGACACCTATTGGAAAGATCGACGATGTGGATGCGGAAGAGCTCCAAGAGGCGTTGGGAACCGGCGACGTTACGGTGACGCTGTCTCTTGAATAGGGAGCTGAAGGAAAGGAAGTAATATGGTAAGAGCGAAGCTGTGGATTGGAATTTTGATATCTGTGTCATTAATGACAGGTTGTGGAGATCGTCACGCATCTGTCAATAGAGTCGATACAGCAGTTCAGTCACAGAGGGCGGAACAAGAAACAGTGGAATATATAGATGTCAGCAGCTCGATTACAAAGTTAGAATCCGGGTTCTTCGTAGTCCGTTTTGAGAGTAACGATGGCTTTGAGATTTTTTTAAATCAGGGTGGTGCAGAGTCAGACCGGGAAGTGTTGCAGTTTCTGACAGATACAATGCTCGACAGTGCAGAAGGACTCTCCTTTGAGGAAGGTGCATTCGGCTGCAGCACGATGTCAGTGGAAAATACTGAGGGAGGTTATTATTTCGGACGCAACTTTGACTGGAATAAGTGCGATGCAATGATGGTGGTTTCCTATCCGTCAAGCGGATACGACTCTTTCTCGACTGTGAACGTGGATTTTATTCGTCAAGGCGCTGGATTTGCTTCACACTTCTTAAGCGATGAAATGCTGACTGTGGCTGCGCTTTATGCACCGTTGGATGGGATGAATGAAAAGGGGCTTTGTGTATCGGTGAATATGATCCAGGATGGAGATACCATTTCCCAGAGTACAGAAAAACCGGATATCACCACGACGACGGCAATACGGATGCTGCTTAATCAGGCGGCTGATGTGGATGAGGCGATAGAGTTGTTAGAGCAGTATGATTTTCATGCATCTATGGGTTATATGATACACTTTGCTATCGCAGACAACACCGGTAAAAGCGTAGCCGTTGAATATATAAATAACGAGATGAACGTGATCGAAACACCGATTCTCACTAATTTCTATTTGTCTGAGGGTGAGAAAAACGGAATCGGAACCAGCCAGTCCCATACAAGATTTGAAATATTGGAAGATGTACTGGAAGAGATCTCTGTCATGGACAGCGGACAGGTACGGGATGCCCTGAGCAGTGTCAGCAAGGGGAATTTCGGAGAGTTTGAGTCAACGGAGTGGAGCGTGGTATTCGACCAGTCTGCACTTACCGCAGAGTATTATCACAGGGAAGATTACAGTAAAAGTTATGCTTTCAAGCTTATTGATGATTAAATGCATTGAAAGTGATATGCAGTACAAATAAGTAACAGCATTAGAGATGGGTGGCAATATCAGGCGTATAGCAGAAAACCCCTATTTGGGGTGCATAGAAACAAAGGAGCGCATGGTCATGAATAATAAAAAGGTGAAAACTCCTATTATTTCAGGGAAAAACATAGTAAAAATTTTCGGGGAGTCAAAAGTCTTAAATGAAATCAATATTGAGATTTACGATGGTGATTTTACCGTGATCATGGGCACTTCCGGTTCTGGCAAATCCACTTTACTATACTGCATCAGCGGAATGGAGCAGGCGACAGAGGGGACGATTCTATACGGCGACCGGAATATTACAGGGGCATCGGAGAAAGAGCTGACCAAACTTCGGGCGGATGAGTTTGGCTTTGTATTTCAAAAGACGCATCTGGTCAGCAATCTGACGCTCTATGAGAATATTGTGATGGCAGGACTGATCGGCAGCAGGCTTGGTGAAAAGGAAGTGAGGGAGCGGGCAAAGGAACTGGCATCGCAAATGAATCTGCAAGATGCAGTGGACAGACTGCCCTCGCAGACCTCCGGCGGAGAAGCACAGAGGGCGGCGGTNGCGAGAGCTGTTATGGGAAGCCCGGCTGTTCTGTTTGCNGANGANCCNACCGGAGCATTGAACAAAGCCAATACAAAGGAAGTATTGAATCTGCTNACCGGGCTTCACGAAAAAGGACAGACNATTCTCCTTGTGACACATGATAAGGAAGCGGCACTGNGAGGNAACCGTATTCTTTATATTGAGGACGGCAGGNTNATCTCTGAACTTATGNTATCGGAATATAGTAAACTNCCNTCTGGCGNTTCCGGCCGCGGNANCGACTTGTATGGACGTTCGGACGATANAAANAATTTGTATACNAATGATGACCGGGANAAGANACTGGCNGCGTGGCTGGAAGGGCTGGGNTGGTNATATGGGCAAATATAAGATGCTGCTTAAGGCGGCATGGAAACGGCAAANGTTTACTGTTCTTGCTATATTTGTAATGATNGTNNTTGCTGCGCTGTGTCTGTTTTCTGCTATNACGTTGTATACAAGCGGAACAACAACTGTGGAAAGNGAGATGGACAGGCTTGGATTCGGCGACTTCACGGTATGGGTGAGCGGACAGCCGGAAAGCNTGNTTGCGGAGATCNGGCAGACAGCAGATGTGNAAAGNGNGGTTCAGCAGGAGCTNNTTTACGCCGGATATGAAGTAAATGGGAATTATTCCGACAATGAGGGGCAGTTGATCTCGTATGACGNTACGATTCCCTATCATTTTATAGACCGGAACGGAGAGAACGTGGANCTGGCGGAAATTCCTGTGGGAAGTATTTATATATCCCCTGCNATGGAAAGNATGTTTGATGTNCNNATCGGCGATACGATTCAGTTTAATCTGTCCCGTACAAACGGGAGAAAGNCGTTTACGGTAGCCGGATATTTTGAAGATGCATTTATGGGAAGTTCCATGATNGATATGAAAAGTTTTCTCGTAAATAGTGCGGATTATGAGGNAGTGCTTCAGATCATGGCNGATNCGGCAGNGATAGATGTATTAGGGCGAAGCGGAGCAATGNTTCATATTTCTAAAGACCCNTCAAGCGCCTTATCNGATACGGAGTTTTATGAAGAACTGCAGGAGCAAACGGAACTTGCAAGGTACATTGATTTTACTTACAGAAAAGATTCCATTTTAAGTTATATGCTTTTANTGCAAAATATTGTANCGGGATTTCTGATAATTTTTTCNGTGGTNCTCTTTGNGATTNGNCTGATNATGATGAAACACAGCCTGACGCTTGTGATNGAACAGGAAAAGGNNGANATGGCGATCCTTCGGACGATGGGACTNACGGGAAGTATTCTGCGCAGTATCTATGTGACNCTTTATGGAGGANGCGGNTTTGTCGGAGTGNTTTTGGGNGCTGTNTTTTGTAAAACCGTAGCAAAGAATATTGCGCGGGGAATGGTGACTTCCACCGGAATGCTTGTGNAAGTGAGGANGCCGCTTGGTCTTTTGGCTGGTGTATTTGTGATATGTATGTTGGTTTTGGCGACGGCTGTTTTCNCGCAGACCGACAGGATTCTTCGTATTGCGCCGATGCAGATTCTTCGGGAGACAAAGAGCGCGGCAAAGGTGCAATCGCCTTTTTCCAGACGTTACTTGTTGATTCATATTGCTGTNAGGGAAGTTCTGGCGAACCGGAGCANATATATTTCGNTGTGTCTGGTTGCGATGATNCTTACCGTTTTTCTTTCNGTGATCGGNCATATGGGAGNGTGGCTCGGACCAAACGGAGAAGGTCTTATGAATTCCTTCAGTGTGGCGGAGCATGATCTGGGCGTACAGCCNTTCAACCAGACAGTACCCATGGACGAGATCGAGCGGGTCATCAACTGGTATTCTCCGGTGGTAGAACAGTATGAGCTTGCCATGCAGAGTGTGACGGTAAACGGACAGGAATACACTGCAAATNTATTGGANGATACNAAATGGTTTCANATGTTNAGCGGNAATGTNTGTGATGATAACAGCATCCTCATAACAGATACCGTTGCCCGGGAAATGAATCTGCANATCGGAGACGCAGTCAGGGTGTCGGCAANCGGNANGACAGGCGAATATGANGTGNCCGGAATTTATCAGTGNGCTAACGGNATGGGAACCAATATCGGAATGAGCATNGGAGGATATGCCAANATNGATGACATTACNGGNTATATCTGGTGNAGACATTACATCTTAGAGGATGGCANCGCNCGCGATTATGTGTACGACTATCTGGAGGAGCATTACAGAGGGATTGATNTCCACACCAATAGTTGGTCGGGACTTAGCGGAATCGTNTTCGTCATGCATATGCTGATTGTTNTNCTGTATGTTGTGACGGCAGNCATTATCCTGATTNCGGTAGCGCTCGTTGCAGNGAAACTTCTTCAATCGGAAAAGAGTAATATGGCGATNTACAAGAGTCTTGGACTGCATACGGGAAAACTTCGGATTTCTTTNGCTCTGCGNTTTCTTATTGTAGTATTTGGCGGNGCTGTCTTAGGATTCNTGGCAGCAGGNATTCTGGCGGATCCATTGATTGGAACTGTNTTTAAGAGTTTCGGAATTGGTGAGTTCGNNGCGGGTTTCAGCATGTTGGGAAATGTTGTGCCGCTTGTTGTAATACCGGTTCTGTTTGCTTTGTCTGCGTGGTTCTATTCCGCAAGACTGTCGCGGGTAAGTATTGTGGAACTGATAGCGGAGGACGACGAATAGAGTGCGAAGAGGGTCAGCTATACGCTAAGGGTATATACTGGACAGTCAATTGTTCCGATAGTCCTTGGGGAGCTTTCCGCTGTATTCTTTAAATGCTGCCGTAAATCTACTCTGGCTGTCATATCCTACACTTTCTGCAATTTCAGCAATGCTTAGACTGGTTTCACGGAGCAGTTTTGCAGCCTTCTCCATGCGGTGCTCTTTTATGTGGGCGGCAATCGAGGTTCCATAGACGGATCTGAACATAGTTTTTAATGTGGTAGGGTTTATCAGATACTGTTTTGACAGTGTTTCAATGGTAAACCTTTGTTCCATATGTTCTGTGAGCTGTTCATGAATCTTCCTGATAATTTCAATCTGCTCCGACTGATATTCCGTCAGGCAGTTTTTTGAGTCAACTTTTAACCCGCCAAGATACAGCAGGAGTTCCAGTACTTTTATTATTTGCCAGGAAAGCTGCAAATGTTCCGGCTGGCCGTAGAATGCGGAAAAAATGCTTTCTGTCTGTTCGTTTCCCGCAAGTGAGGTAATGGGACTGTTTTTGCAGAATTTGTCATACAGAAACATCCCTGTAATTCCTGTCCCGGAGAGTACCTCGGGCGGATTATCTGTAAGTTCCCGTAAGTCAATGCTGATGGTAAGCCCCTCATAATCTCCGTTTGGCAGGGATATTACGGAATCAGCACAGGTTTTCATGGTGTGCAGGGAAAAATCCTTCTGTCCGAGATAAACGCTGTTTCCATTTCCCATTTTCCAGCCAATGCGTCCCGAATGACAGTAATTGATCTCAAGTATATGGTCGAGGGTGGCATGGTGTACAGAGAAATGGTCTGTTGTCAGGGTGAGGTAGGTCAATTCAATGCCGGGGTATAATTCAATAGCATTTATATGGTCCGAACTATGGCTCCTGCTATGGGAGTTGCGGATGTCTGTCAATTCATTTATCATTTTGATACCTTCCTTTATACTATAGGAAATTACTCGGATTTCCACGAGTTTGTGAAGCGTAAGCGAACAAATCTCGCAAACGAGCTCTGCTCGTTTTTTTACTTGGGGCAGGCGATTTCCATAACCTGTTCGATCATCTGGTGCAGAAGCCGGCTTTGCGGTGTGTCCGCTGCCCGATAGTAGACTTCCTTCCCTTCACGGCGGCTGACAATCAGTCCGCTGTTGCGTAGCGGCCGCAGGTGATGGGATACCGCAGGGCTGGACATGTCCAGCAGGGCGGAAATATTGATCACGCACTCTTCACTGTGGCACAACAGAAAGAAGATGCGGACTCTGGTGGTGTCTCCAAGCTGTTTGAAGATTTCTGCAATCGTCTGAAAATCGTCAATATTACTTAGCTGTTCCTGTATATAGGATGTATCAGTTCCTTCTGCATGGTGGTGTGGCAGTTCTTTTTTTAACATATAGTTTCCTCCGTTTTCGCCCGATTGGAAATGTTTTTCGCCTATTTGGCAGGGTGTGATTCTAAGGCATTGATTTCTGTTTCTGGTTGTATTATACTGCAACCAAGATGATTAAACAAGTACTTAATCATAAAATTATAAATATTTAACGAGGAGGACTTTTACAATGAAAAAGACTTACAAAATTGAAGTAGACTGCGCCAACTGCGCAAATCTGATGGAGGATGCGGCCCGCAAGACTGCAGGTGTGCAGAATGCAACAGTTAACTTTATGACCCTGAAGATGAACGTGGAATTTGCCGACGGGTATGAGCCGAAAGCTGTGATGGAGGATGTGCTGAAGGCTTGTAAAAAGGTAGAGCCTGACTGCGAAATTTTTCTTTAATCAGAACTGCCATGCCTTGTAATGCAGGGCAGCGGAATGGATGGGCACCCTTAAAAATGCACTTCGGCAGTTTTAGGGTGTCTTTTCTATCACAAATAAATAAACAATTACTTAATTATTGAAAGGAGATTTTACCATGCAAGAATTAATCGTAACCATACTGCTGACAGTTGTTATCATAATGGCTGCTGCCCTTCTGGTTTTTGTCGGCAGCCGCAAAGACGGTATGACCAAAAAGCAGAGAGTAATGATGACCCAGATTTTGATCGCTTCCGTAATATTACTGGCGCTCCAGTTTATTTCCGCAGAGGCATTTGATGTTGTTGACAGTTATTTATTCCCGTCTGCGGGGCGGTGGATTCGTTTGGCGTGTTATCTGATCGATTACTTTATCATTGGATATGACATTTTAAGGAAAGCAGCAAAGGGAATTAAAAACCGTCAGGTATTTGACGAGAGTTTTCTGATGGCAGTGGCTACCGTCGGAGCAATGGCGCTGGCTATTTATGAGAATGGTGAGTATCTGGAAGCGATTGCCGTTATGCTGTTTTATCAGATCGGCGAATGGTTCCAGGGATATGCAGTGGGCAAGAGCCGCCGCAACATTAGCAACCTGATGGATATCCGTCCTGATTATGCGAATGTTGAGAGAAATGGCAGGCTGGAGCAGATAGATCCGGATGAAGTGGAGATTGGCAGCGTAATCGTTGTACAGCCGGGAGAAAAAGTGCCGATTGACGGAATTATTGTTGAGGGCACATCCAGCCTGAATACCAGCGCATTGACAGGGGAAAGCCTTCCGAGAGAGGTAGAACCCGGTGATGAAGTGATCAGCGGATGTATCAGTATGACAGGTGTATTGAAGGTACAGACAACGAAAGAGTTTGGGGAATCCACGGTTTCCAAGATATTGGATCTGGTGGAAAATGCAAGTTCCCGCAAATCAAAATCAGAGGATTTTATCTCAAAGTTTGCGAAATATTATACTCCGGCTGTCTGCTACGCTGCACTGGCGCTGGCGTTCCTTCCGCAGATCGTCCGCATGCTGATAATGGGAGTGTCTGCGGATTGGGGTGTCTGGATCTACCGGGCATTGACCTTCCTTGTTATAAGCTGCCCTTGTGCGCTGGTGATCAGTATTCCTTTGAGTTTCTTTGCGGGAATCGGAGGTGCGAGCAAAGAAGGTGTGCTGGTGAAAGGTTCTAATTATCTGGAAACCCTTTCCCAGACCAAGTATGTTGTCTTTGACAAAACCGGAACCATGACAAAAGGTGTTTTTGAGGTAAATGGGATTCATCATTCTACCATAGAAAATGAGAAGCTGATTGAATATGCGGCTCTGGCAGAGAGTGCATCTTCCCACCCCATCAGCAAGAGCTTACAGTGGTCATACGGAAAGGAAATTGACAGAAGCCGTGTATCAGATATACAGGAAATCAGCGGAAATGGTGTGACGGCAAAAGTGGATGGCAAAGAAGTGGCTGCCGGAAATGATAAATTGATGAAGCACTTGAACATTCCCTATCAGGACTGTCACTCGACCGGAACAATCATTCACATGGCAATAGACGGAAAATATGCAGGGCATATCGTAATCTCCGATATTATAAAGCCTCATGCCAAAGCAGCCATTGCAGAATTAAAGAAAGCAGGAGCGGATAAAACTGTCATGCTGACCGGGGATGCAAAGAAAGTGGCGGATCAGGTTGCAGCCACCCTCGGGATTGATGAGGTTTATAGTGAGCTTCTTCCGGCCGGTAAGGTAGAAAAAGTGGAAGAACTTCTGCGGATGAAACCGGGCAAGGCAAAGCTTGCGTTTGTAGGCGACGGTATCAATGACGCACCGGTGCTTTCCAGAGCGGACATCGGTATTGCTATGGGCGCAATGGGATCAGATGCGGCAATCGAAGCGGCAGACATTGTTTTGATGGATGATGACCCGCTCAAGATTGCAAAGGCAATCAAGATTTCCAGGAAATGTCTGCGGATTGTATATCAGAATATCGTATTTGCACTGGCGGTTAAATTTGCCTGCCTTGCACTAGGGGCTGTGGGAATTGCGAATATGTATCTGGCAATTTTTGCGGACGTAGGCGTAATGATCCTTGCGGTGTTGAATGCGATTCGCTGTTTGTTCGTGAAGAAACTGTAAGGAAGGAGGGGTTCTTTTGGCAGAATATCAGGATTCCTGCGTCGGTGATCTGGCGGAGCAGCTTGGAATGACGCAGTCTGCGGTGTCCCACCAGTTAAACCTTTTGAAGTCAAATAAGCTGGTGAGGCGGCGCAGGGATGGAAAAATGATGTTTTATACTTTAGTGGATGAGCATGTGCGGATGGTTGTTAAAAAAGGGGCAGAACATATTCGGCAGCATAATACCCTCAGATTCTGTTCCGGGCACCCCATTCGCACATCCCGTCCAATATAGGAATCAGAGATTTTCCGCGCTCGGTGAGACTGTACTCCACTTTCGGGGGAATCTGCGGGTACTCCTCCCGATGAATCAGTCTGTCAGCTTCCAGTTCCTTTAAGGTGGAACTTAATGTTTTATAAGAAATATTACCGATATACTTTTTCATTTCATTGAAACGGACGATTCCGAACTCCATTAAGGTGTAAAGAATCGTCATTTTATATTTCCCGTTAATCAGGGATAAGGTATAGCTAAATCCTGTGTCGTTTAAGCATTCCTGAGAGATACAGCGACCTTCCATCTTACACTCTCCTTTTAGTAAGTATATAACTTTAATGCAAGTATCGCACCTAAATGTACGTACTTGTTTTTGATTTAGTTTGTGCTAGTATCATAGTATGAGCTGCAGAACAAGTCAAGGCAGTAGAAGATGGAAAAGCAAAGGAGAGCATATTTATGAGTAAAAAGATTGTTGTAATCACAGGAAGTCCGAGAAAAAGCGGAAACAGTTTTGCAATGACAGATGCGTTTATCAAAGCAGCAGAAAGCAAGGGACATACGGTGACACGTTTTGATGCTGCCATGAAAAAAGTAGGCGGATGCCATGCGTGCGAAACCTGCTATAAGACCGGTAAAGCATGTTCTTTTGATGATGACTTTAATGAAATTGCTCCGGCTATTTTGGAGGCAGATGCCGTTGTATTTACGATGCCGGTCTATTGGTACTCCATTCCGGCACAGATTAAGGGCGTTATTGACAGGCTGTTTTCGTTCTGTGTAGCAGGAAAAGATGTGGCAGGAAAAGAGTGTGCACTGATCACATGCTGCGAAGAGGATGATATGTCTGTTATGGATGGGGTTCGTATTCCGGTGGAGCGTTCCGCTGCATTATTGAAATGGAAGATGGTAGGAGAAGTCCTTGTTCCGGGAGTTTTGAATGTGGGAGATATTGAAAAAACAGACGGATGTAAGCAGGCGGCTGCATTGGCTGACCAATTTTAGGGTATAAACAGATAAATCAAACAGGGATTATTTGTGAAACGGGGCTGCTGCAACAGCCCCATTATTTTCGATCCCGCTTATTATATATTGATCTCAATGGATGTTCTTGGAAGAACTGATCATGGATGATGTGGAGGCAAAAGGTGAGGTTGTGATCCACGGGCAGAAAAAGGGCGATGAGTTTTGCAAAATGTGTAGCTGTGCCTGACTACTGCAGAACAACGCCGCGGAGTTTGACGACCATAGGGAAAATTGATAATATGGATGTAGAAGAATTGAGAGAGGAGAACGTATATGATTTACAGAGAATTTCAGAACATTGAATTATCCGGTCTGGGGCTTGGCATGATGCGCCTGCCTGTGGTGGATGGCAATGATGGGGTAGTGGATGAGGCAGCAGCCGCAGAGATGATCGACTATGCTTACAAGAACGGAATCAATTACTTTGATACGGCATGGGGCTATCATAACGGTAATTCGGAGCTGGTTGCGGGAAAGTGTCTCTTGGCATATCCGCGGGAGAGTTATTATCTTGCAACTAAATTTCCCGGCTATGACGTTTCCAATATGGATAAGGTGGAAGAAATATTTGAGAAACAGCTTGAGAAATGTCAGACGCCGTATTTTGATTTCTACTTGTTCCATAATGTTTATGAAGGGAATATCAATGAGTACCTTGATCCGAAATATGGAATTATGGAATATCTGTTAAAACAGAAAGAAAATGGACGTATCCGGCATCTTGGCTTTTCGGCACATGGCAGTACAGAAGTGATTCAGAGTTTTCTGGATGCCTATGGTCAGCATATGGAATTCTGCCAGCTTCAGCTCAACTATATGGACTGGCATTTTCAGAATGCACAGGAAAAAGCGGCCATGATACAGAAAGCGGGTATCCCTATCTGGGTTATGGAACCGCTGCGGGGCGGAAAGCTGGCAAAAGCCTCGGAGGAATTATCTGCTGCACTGAAGTCCATGCGTCCGGAGGAAACAGTTCCCGGGTGGGCATTCCGTTTCCTGCAGAGCGTTCCGGGTGTGACTATGGTTTTGTCCGGCATGTCCGATATGGAGCAGTTAAAGGCTAATATTGCTACATATGAAACAGATGAGCCTTTAAGCGAGGAAGAATTTGATACTTTGGTGAAACGCGTGGATGAGGAAGTTGTAAAGGGCGGACTTCCCTGTACGGCTTGTCATTATTGTACCAGCCATTGCCCGAAGAAACTTCCGATTCCGGAACTGATTGCGCTGTATAATGAGCATAAACTTACGGGCGGCGGTTTTATCGCGCCGATGGCAGTGGGCAGTATGCCTGAGGAACAGCGGCCCGCTAACTGTGTAGGCTGCAGAGGATGCGAGCAGGTTTGCCCGCAACAGATCAAGATATCTGAGATGATGAAGGAGTTTAGTTCCCTGATTGGGATGTAATTAGGACAGCCGTTTATTTCCGCGGGCAGCGAGCCAAGTGACTGCTTGCGTCGGGGTCTTTGACTTCGGGTGTCGTGCAAAGCATAGAAATATAGTATATGTGATGCGGCCAATATGACTCGTAATAAAAATGCGGATAACCGCAGAAATAATTCGGGTCATATTGGCATTCTATACACTTTGATTCTGTCTAGCTCTGTCATGTTAACCCTTGAGGAAGAAAGGATAACTTTTAAATCAATGTGCTTTTCTTTCATTGCCTTATATACTTCAGAATCTTTTTCGGCTAACATCATATAGCGTTGTATTCTTGAAAATTCTTCAACTGACAATTTTAACATTTCACCCTCAGGGCAGACCTTGAAAGTTCCGGATTAGCTGGCAGGAAGCGGGAAAAAGGATTATTCTGATCCGGCTTTTAAGATGATGATGGTATGCGCCACCGATTGTCCTTTACGGGCGGTCATAATCAGTGGCGGCGGAGCTATGTCCGACTCACTGGCACAGGGGCTTCTGGAAATGGCAAACGGACATTATATCCGGGGAATTAAAGCCATGTTGAATTAGGCATAAAGGTCATCCAGAGAGATTAATATCAAATTCCCGTCAGATTTTGCAGTAAATCCGGATCTGCTGAAAAATCCATATTTATAGCAGTTTAGTATCGTTGAGTTTACTTGGCTTATTTCGTTTTCGATCATCTGTGAAGAGACAGGCTCTTTTCGAAATTTAGCCTCATAGAAAATGTAACCGTGTGGATCTTGGGTGACGATATCAAATTCTCCATTTTTTTTGCGGATCGGATCGTCGTAATAATATTTGCCGATTTTTTCAAAAGGTACTTCCATCATACCAAGGCGGTTTTGGCGAATCAGATACTGCTTACAAATTGTTTCGAAGATATGCGGAACATATGCAGTTTCAAAATCACTTTTAATATACCGGTCATAGAATATTTCCGGTTCCATTATATTAAGCTGAGAAGAATAACGAAAGATGTAACGATAATAAAACAACGAAAGATTATCGATTATATAATAGCCGGCCTTTCGTTTATTATTCTCATCATTGATCGGTGTCAGCCTCTGAACAACTTCCATACGAATTAGTTTATCCAGAACATCCACCATGGTCGGGGCACTGGATACATGTGATTGCGATAAAATATCACTATATCTGGAAAAGCCGCGTGCCAGGGCTTCAAATACTTCATTCGCATTCGTAATTTTTGAAATTTCAGATTTCAAATACATAGAAACCTCATTTTCAAAACGTGCACCCGGGGAAGCAATCAGATCTATAATATTTTCTCTTACTGTTAAAGAAGAATCGATACATTTATTAAAATACGGGATTCCGCCAAATACGCTATACAGCCTGATTTTATCTTCATTAGAAAAATCCGGATAAAATAGGGCGGACTCATAATAATCCATCGGTTTGAGATTGAGCGTCAGATCAACACGGCCATATAATGGATTTTCACTAAGTAAAAGTGATTTCATCACATCAACGAAGGAACCGCACAGGATCAATTTTATTTGGGAAGCGTCATTATACTTGTCGATCAACGACTGAAGGATGCTGTCCATTCCAGTGACAGAATCGCGCAAATAGGAATATTCATCTAACACAAGAATTAGTTTTTCGTGTGTGGCTTTTTGAAATAAATAATCCAATGTATCTTCAATACTTTGAAAAGCAAGTCTGGGTAATCCAAATTTTTCGGATATCAGTAAGGACAAGCTTTCCACATTATTTAATTCTGTTGTCTGCTTGCATTCATAATAAATGGCGGAGATGTCAGATTCTTTTAAAAGCTGCTTGATCAACTCGCTTTTTCCGACACGTCGGCGTCCATAGATCAAAGATACTGACTGATTATTCTGTTCCAAAAAATGATGGAGGCGTTTTTTTTCTGCAATTCTCCCGAAAAATTTCATGCACGGAGTTCCTTTCGATCCAATTCTTTACAATATAGTATATCATGACCATAAATAACAGTCAAACATTACTCGGTAACAACCGAGTCGGAATACACCGAGTAAACTGTCCTTAATGCATTCCGGTAGTTTTTTGAACGGGTGAAAAACTGTGTTTTTTAATTAACTTAAGTGTTGTATAATAAGACATAAAGTTATACTAAGGCATCAAAGAACAGGAGGCATCTGCAATGCAGCAGACCATACCGGAGAAGATCGGGAGAGAAAAAGGACAGGGGATGGTGATCGAAAACCTGCCGTCTTACGAGTATAAACAGAAAGAGATCTGCGTATATAACAAGGGACAGAAAATATACGGCATTGCTCATATCCCGGACACCGGCAGGGAGCGTGTACCGCTTATCATATGCGCCCATGGATTAGGCGGTTCTCATAGTTCCAGTACCTCCCATTATGCAAGACAGTTAGCGCCCTGCGGCGTGGCGGTCTACTGTTTTGATTTCCGTGGCGGCGGCGGAACCGAAAGTGATGGGGAAACCACACAGATGTCCGTCATGACAGAAGTAGCAGATTTAGAGGCGGTCATAGAGTCGGCTATGCAGTGGGATTTCGTAGATACCGGGCGTATTGCGCTGCTGGGCACCAGTCAGGGAGCTGCCGTTGCGGCGATCACGGCGGCGAGGCATGTGCAGGATATTGCAGGGCTTGTATTGATGTATCCGGGATTTGTTATCAGCGATATTGTTCATGAGATGTTTCCGTCCCGGCAAGAGATACCGGACACTTTCCCTTTTCACTGGATTACGGCGGGGCGACCTTATGCAGAAGATATGTGGGATTATGATGTCTATAAGGAGATCGGCAACTATAAGAAAAAGGTTCTGCTGTTGCACGGCAATAAGGACACGGTTGTTCCGATATCTTATTCTGAGAGGGCGGCGTCAACGTATGAAGATGTGGAGTATTATGTGATCGACGGTGCGGAACATGGGTTTGCGGATGATGCTTTTGATGAGTCGGTCAGACGGATTGTAGATTATCTGCAAAAGATACAGATGATCATGTGAACTGTTAACACGAGGCCGCATACGGGATGTGTGGAAAGTACGAATTGATTTTTGACAGTCAGGAGGGTTTTCTATGAAATACGATGTAATTATTATTGGTGCAGGTCCGGGAGGTATTTTCACGGCATATGAACTGGTACATCAGGAGAAAGATTTAAAGATCGCAGTGTTTGAATCGGGACATGCGCTGGAGGCAAGACATTGTCCGATTGACGGGGATAAGGTCAAAAGCTGTGTGCATTGTAAGAGCTGTTCCATCATGAGCGGCTTCGGCGGCGCGGGTGCTTTTTCCGACGGTAAATACAATATCACCAACGATTTCGGCGGTACATTATATGAGCATGTAGGAAAGAAACAGGCCATTGACCTGATGAAATATGTGGATGAGATCAACATGAAATACGGCGGAGAGGGTACGAAGCTGTACACTACGGCCGGAAGTCATTTTAAGAAATTGTGTCTGCAGAATAAGTTGAACTTATTGGATGCGTCCGTGCGTCATCTCGGAACCGATATCAACTATGTTGTGCTGGAAAATCTCTATGCATTGTTAAAAGATAAAGTAGACTTTCATTTCGATACGCCGGTTCGGGCAGTAGAGACTATGGGTGAGGGCTATCGAATCGTATGTGAGAATGAAACTTATGAATGTGACAAATGTGTCATTTCTGTAGGACGCAGCGGCAGTAAATGGATGGAAACGGTCTGTGAGAAACTGGATATTGAGACGAAGTCCAACCGGGTAGATATCGGAGTCAGGGTGGAGCTCCCGGCGGTGATCTTTTCCCATCTGACGGATGAGCTGTATGAGAGCAAGATCGTCTACCGTACAGAGAAGTTCGAGGACCGGGTGCGGACTTTCTGCATGAATCCTCACGGGATCGTGGTCAACGAGAACACGAACGGTATTGTGACGGTGAACGGACACAGCTATGAGGGTGCGGATAAACAGACGAACAACACCAACTTTGCACTGCTTGTAGCGAAGCATTTCTCCGAGCCTTTCAAGGACAGTAACGGTTACGGTGAAAGCATTGCCAGACTGTCCAACATGCTGGGCGGCGGCGTGATCGTGCAGCGGTTCGGCGATCTGGTGAGAGGAAGACGCAGCAACTCGAAGCGTATTGCGGAGGGGTTGGTGGAGCCTACTTTGTCGGCGACTCCGGGTGACTTAAGTCTGGTGCTTCCGAAGCGTATTCTGGACGGTATTATCGAAATGATCTATGCCCTTGATAAGATTGCCCCAGGGACAGCAAATGACGATACGCTGCTGTATGGCGTGGAAGTGAAGTTCTACAATATGGAAGTGGAGATCAATGAACACCTTGAGACGAAATATAAAGGGCTTTATATTATCGGCGACGGCAGCGGCGTGACTCATTCCCTGTCCCATGCGTCTGCGAGCGGTGTGTATGTGGCGAGGAATATTACCGGCAATAGGTAAGAAGAGCAATGCGGCGGCAGGAATGCGGGAATGATATGTTGCGGCAGGGAAGTACATAAGACAAGATGAAGACATATGATATAGAAGGACTGCATAAATTATATTAATAATCTATGCAGTCCTTTATTTTTGTATTATAGGATTCAAATGTACCTTTTGGCATCTGAATCATTATAGGAAATTTCCGATATAATAAAAATCAGATAAGGGAATGCTCGTATTTCAATGAGGCGTCATCCATGGTTGCAGCATTATCTAATATTTCCAACATCATTATTCCCGTCATCATCTTTTATATCGTAGCGTACGGACTCGCCGCACGCAGTAATGTGTATGAGGATTTCATTAAAGGGGCAAAAGATGGTTTTCATACGGTCATTCAGATCATGCCTACGCTGATCGGGTTAATGGTAGCGGTGGGGGTGCTCCGTGCATCGGGATTTCTGGATTTCGTGGGCGGATTATTCGCCGGCATAACGGCAAGAATGGGATTCTCCTCCGAACTGGTTCCGCTGATCCTGATCAAGATGTTTTCTTCTTCTGCGGCGACAGGGCTGGTACTGGATATCTTTAAGAATCATGGTCCGGATTCGCTGATCGGGTTGACGACTTCGATTATGATGAGCTGTACGGAAACGATCTTCTACACAATGTCTGTCTATTTTCTGGCGGCGAAAGTGACGAAGACCCGTTATACGCTGACAGGCGCACTTTTAGCTACGCTGGCAGGTGTGATCGCAAGTATTGTGCTGGCGGGAATTATGGTGTAAGGACGGACGGTATTTGAATGACCGGTATGGATACGCTGGCACCGTATATTGAGAAGATTTATAAATAAAATAATATGTAAGAAACGGCACATCCGTAAGGAGTGCCGTTTCTTATGTGTGAGAAGGATAGAAATGTGTAAACTCAGTATATGTCAACAGGATGCCAATTAGGGGACATCTCTGTTATGTTTAGTCGAAGCCGGTCAGCACCGAAACAGCACCGGCGGCTCCTATAAAGTGTAGATTAGAATCATTTCATTATGTATTCCCCAACTACAATTAATACTATAAGGCATAATTGTGAATGGGATGTGTCAAATATCGAAAGAAAAAAGAAATAATTTATAAAATAAATTTTATAATTTGCAT
Source organism: Lachnospiraceae bacterium (assembly GCA_014804365.1). Lineage (GTDB taxonomy): Bacteria > Bacillota > Clostridia > Lachnospirales > Lachnospiraceae > UBA3282. Next base: position 24,730 of record JAAUZX010000008.1, on the reverse strand, counting down.
AAGATTAATAGATATAGTAAACGGATGGCGTTAACTATAGAAAAATTAATTTGACTATCAAACTATATTTTGATAAAATAGTAAAACCAAATGCAGAGTATTGATGAGCGGTGTCCGATAGATGTAAGAACGCTGTTATAATATGCGGAGGTTTCAGAATGGAAAAGGTTATGAATATCAACAGTACGCTGAATGATGTGCTGGTCAAACTGTTCCGCAATGTTAATGCGATAGAGGAACGTGCGATGCGCACCGAAGAATATAAGGATGTGACGACCAACGATATGCATGTGATCGAGGCGGTCGGCATGGAGGGGGCGAGGAACATGACCAGTGTGGCCCGTTCCTTGGAAGTCACGACAGGAACGCTCACCATCGCGATCAACAGCCTGGTTAAGAAGGGTTATGTAGACAGGGTGCGGAGCGAAGAGGACAGGCGGGTCGTGCTGATTTCCCTGTCTGAAAAGGGCAGACGGGCATATCTTCATCACCGTAGATTTCATGAGCAGATGATTGAATCCGTGGTAGAGGAACTGACGGAGGAAGAGCAGCGGATTCTGACGAAAGCCCTTGCAAAGCTGTATCATTTCTTTCGGGTTACCTGACAGCCTGCGGACTGTTGCTGCCGGTTAATAATTCCGACAGCGTCCCGAAATCCGCAGGGCCGTTTTCCAGCAGGAAACTGTGAAAATAGTACAGGAATTCGTGATCATTCATCACGGAGCCGTTTATTGTATCATGACGGGCGCCATCAGTCTGACGTGCATTATACCAGACTACGGCAGCCTGTTTTTTTAATTCCATGATTTCCAGATAGCCGAGATAGTATTTTGGGTAATTACAGGGCTCTTCGGCTATGTAGGCGTAGATTGCGGCTATGGTAGAGTCATCCAGGGAGCCGAAGGAGGCGAAGATATTCCGCACATCTTCATAGGAGGCGCCGTCATAATGGATGGCAATATCAAGCAGCGAGTACAGGCAGAGCTGTATCTGACGATCCAGGCGGCAGGCGCGGTAATATCCTTCCGCTTCCGGATAGGACCTAGCGGCAAGCTGTATTGCATAATCGTAGGAAGACATTTCGGCATAGATTGCCCAACCCTCTATATATCCGCCGTAGTAAAGTACGCTGCGCAGCGGTGTTGTACCGGACTGATTTCGGAAGCGCTGACTGTATACGGTCTGATAGAGATGCCCGGGATAACCCTCGTGAGCCAGCGTTGTGAATAGTGAAAGCGCATCGGAAGTGTCCAGTGCATTGATATAGATGGTATTGTTCAGTACATTATCGATGGGCGGCGTCATGTAGAAAGCAGGAGCCGTNTAGGNTTCCAGACTGTCATCCACATATTTGACGGTNCAGTCGATCGCATTNCCGCCCGCATCTTCNGGNATCGANGGGTAGTCCTGCTGTATGGATGTCTTCAGATAGCCGAGGATGTCTTNCGGGGACATCTCGGGAAGCAGGGCGGTATCTTCNGTGAGTTTATCCCGAATGGAACTATNACTCTGAAGCAGATGCCCTAANGCGGCATAGTTGGATGACAGATCACTATAGAGAAGATGCTTGATCTCATCNATATCGCGGCAGGAACCGGTCTGCAGNCGCAGGAGCGCTTCGTAATACTCCCGGCCGCCGGGGCGNTGNGCCAATCCNCACAGCTCNTCGCCGCTTCCGCNAAGCAGCGTAAGCTCGTCGGCGAGACGTTCATAAGCGGGAGCTACAACAGTGGTCAGCAGCCNGTTATTTTCTGACTGATAGGAGAGCGCTTCTTCCTCGGTCAGCGCCCCACGGCNGATCAGCTCCTGCAGNCGNGTATCGAAGGTGACTTCCAGNAAGTGNGTATTGTTATTTAACTGTTCGGGNTCCATGAGGGCGCTGCACTGACGGATNACTTTNGNNACAGTCGAATCGGACATGAAGAGTCCGGCGGCCGCCTTTTCCCGCTCATACACGATAAGTCCGTCGAAATAATCCGGNATCTGTGTCAGGATNGATAAATANAATTCTATATCATTTANGTTGTCAAGCCGGTATTCCGCCAACAGGATCGGCAGNTCGGAGGGCGCTCCCGACGAGGGGGAGAGCGGTTCGGAGAAATACGGNTATGCGGCAGTGCGGCTNAGCGNGTCTATGTAGGATTGCANCAGATTGCAAAGATACCGGTTTTTGGACGAAAGNTTCCGGTTATCGTATTTTGCCAGNTGNCCTTGCAGAAGAGANAANGCGTAGATGTCATTTGCGGCCTCGCCTTCGTGGTATACGGGCATTTTAAGCAAAGATTCATCGATCCGATAAGTATCCGGATCATCTACGGAATAGTGGAAATGAATCGGATTTGTCTGCAGTTCNTTTAAGAAGAATTCTTCCGTGAAAGATTCGAATTCCGCGTCCGCGTGATTATGTACATACCCGAAGAGGGTNGCNAGGCTAAAGCCTGTAAAGAGGATCAGGGCGGCAGCCCACTGTTTGGGAGATAGGACATGTTTCAAGAGAGTACCTGCCGGATNGATTNATATTGATATTAATATATGAACCTTNCTGNNAAATCATGAGAGGAAGACAGGAAAAGACCGGATCAAAAGATGATCCGGTCGCGTCCGCTTTCTTTGCCGATATATAGTTTTTCGTCCGCCTGCTTGATCAGAGTGTTCAGATCGCTTTGGAAATCATATTCTACCAGACCAAAAGTTAAAGATACGGAGAAAGTTTCGCTGCNGCCNTCGAANACGATCGCCTTGATCTNNTNCCGGAGTGCTTCCAGAGCAGCATATGCTTCGTCGCCGTTGAACTTCGGGAAAATCAGCAGAAANTCTTCGCCGCCCCATCTGGCGACAAACGTANNNGNGGGCAGAGNNTTCNGAAACNTCTCGGCAATCTTCTTNAGTACAAGATCTCCNACATCGTGNCCGTAAGTGTCNTTGACANGNTTNAAGAAGTCAATGTCACAGATACAGAGGCTGATCTGNTNNNCNGGTGCTTTTAANAGANTATCCAGATATTCCACCGTTCGTCTTCTGTTATACAGNCCGGTCAGAGGGTCGATGTTTGCCTGNGCCTTTAACTGTTCGTTATATTCGATCAGCTTGCCCTCCAGCGCCTGTGTATCCGTGCTGAAGATATAGGCGATCATCGAGAGCGACCAGAAGATAGCGACAGTATTTATNAATTGCAGAGTATTATTAAGTTCAGCGGNGAGAATGACTTTAGGGTCATTGANACGACAATAGAAAAACAGGTACAGACGCANCNCNCACAGGGCAANCGCATAGCTCACNTTTGCTGCCTCNTGTCTGTANTTGGCGAAGAAACAGGAGATGAGCAGCACGATAATAAAGTGCTGTACACCGATGTTCCAGCCGAACATGACAATATTGAATACGATCCACACGAGAACTGAGATATTCAGGATACAGAACGAGATGAAAGTGCCGCGGTAATAAGACAGAATAAAAGTTGCCACAAACAATGCCGTAGATATAAGACAGATTTCCGTTCCGCTTATATTGGAAAAGAACAGTAACAGTCCGCCGTTGACCAGAGAGTAGACGATCATGGTAAGGAGCAGCAGACGAACGACTACGATAAGCTTCGCGGACTCATTGCGGTCGCCGGTATCTTTACAGATATACTGATATATTTTATGTAAGACATTCGTTTCTTTCATGCCGTTTATCGATCCTTTACAGAAGGTATGAGATTGATAAACACATTCAAGTAAATTTACAATCTCAGATTGCGCTTTAACGTAAATACTTTATAATGATTATTATAAGTATCATACATCATCTATAAATATTATGCAATTCCGCAATTTTGGAATTGCGATTTACTGTAATTTTTATACGGGAATTGATACAATGAAAATGAGTAACTGTGAAGAACAAGGTTCTGAACAGTTACGAAAATAAATTGAACTGAGAAGGAGTCTGTAATGCGCTTGGGACAAGTGAAATATTCTATTAAGAATAAATTGATGCTGCTGTCCGTCGTGGTGGCGGTTCCTTTTCTGATCATGGTGGTCTATCTGATTTATGCGCTGCATAATTACAGCGCGGCATATGATACGATTGTGAGCAATATGACGGTCGCGAATACTTATAATCTGAATTTTAAGGAGGAGATGGACGAGAGCCTGTACAAGCTGGTAGTCGGAGCAACTACCTTTGAATCGATTAAAGATGATACCAGTCTGGAGGACCCCTATGTGCTCATCGAAGAACTCCGGAATGATTTTAATAAACTGATGCGCATTACAACGGATGGAGAGAGCCGGATATGGCTGCAGATACTGTTGCGCAATATAGACACGCTGGAGGACAGAGTAGGGGATATCAGTGCGAATCTGGAGGCGGAGAACAGCTATGACGCAAATATAGAAATGCTGGATAACAACATCTATATTATGACGGAACTGATACAGGATAATATTCAATATTATATTTATTATCAGACGCAGAGCATGGACCATCTGACGAAACAGTTAAATGAGAGAGTAAATACTTTCACGATATACTGCGCGATTCTGCTGGGTGTTATCCTGCTCATTGTCATCATGCTGACCGTTATGATCGTGACGGGGATTATCAAGCCGATTCAGGAATTGTCTCAGGCAACGGAGAAAATTTCTAAGGGAGATTTCTCGGTTCGCGTGCAAGTGGATACAAACGATGAGGTGGCGGTACTGGCGGACGGTGTCAATATCATGACGGAGAGTATTGAGAGGTTTGTCAGCAAGATCAAAGAAGATGAACGAAAGATGCGCCGTGCGGATCTACGGCTTTTACAGGAGCAGATCAATCCGCATTTTCTGTATAATACACTGGATACGATCGTATGGCTGATTGAGGGGAACGATCCGGATAAGGCGGTGAGTATGGTTATGTCGCTGTCGGAGTTCTTCCGGCTGGTACTCAGCAAAGGCAGGGAGTATATTACGATACAGGAAGAGGAGATGCACATTAGAAGCTATTTGGAGATCCAGCAGGTGCGCTATCGGGATATAATGGATTACGAGATTCGGATTGCACCTGAGCTGTATCAATATAAAATTTTGAAATTGACATTGCAGCCGCTGGTGGAAAACTCTTTATATCATGGCATTAAATATAAACGCGCAAAAGGAAACATTACTGTCACAGGAACTATGGCGGAAGGGAATATACATTTTAAAGTAGAGGATGACGGCGTCGGGATGGAAGAGGAGGAGCTTGCCAATCTGCGCAGAGAGATTATGAAACCTTGTAAGGACACGGGGAAAGGCTTCGGACTTGCCAATGTCAATGAACGGATTCGCATGAACTTCGGAGCTGAGTACAGCATGACGATTGATTCTAAGCGGGGAAAAGGAACCTGCGTGGAGATCGTAATTCCGGCAGTGCCCTATGAACAGACGGAACAAATGGAAGATCGGGAAGGTGCGGCGATTTCACTGTAGCCGCGATACAAACGGAGAACGGAGCGGAATACAGATATGGATACAGAGGCGCGAAGCGGAGTGAAAAAGAGCAGACTGAACAGGCATATGAGAGGAATATGGCTGGTACTGCTTCCGGTGATGGTTCTTCTCATGTTTATGCTTGGCTGGGGGCTGGGCCTTTTTACGGAAATAGAAGAAGAACCGTATATCAGCGAGACTTCCAATCAGATTGTGGTAGGGGTGTCGCAGCTTGGCAGTGAATCGGGATGGAGAACTGCGAATACGGAATCCATTCAAAGAGCCATTTCTAAGGAGAACGGTTTTTTTCTGATTTATAATAATGCCAGACAGAAGCAGGAGAATCAGATCAAGGCAATCAGAAATTTTATTTCCCAGAGGGTGGATTATATCGTGCTTGCGCCGGTGGTGGAGAGCGGATGGGAGACTGTGCTGCAGGAGGCGAAACAAGCGGGTATTCCGGTGATTCTGATGGACAGAAGCGTGGAGGTGGAGGATCAAAGCCTTTATACTGCTCTCGTAGGAACGGATTCTGTGGAAGAGGGCAGGAAAGCGGGACGATGGCTGGAAGAATATCTGATAAAGAAACGGATGTCCGATCGGGATATTAATATAGTAGTATTAAAGGGGACGGAAGGCGCATCGGCACAGATCGGAAGGACAGCCGGGTTTTCCATGATAGCCGGAGAGCATGATAACTGGCATATTCTGGAACAGCAGTACGGGGACTTCACAATATATAAAGGAAAAGAAGTAATGAAGGATTTGCTGAAAAAGTATAAGGATATCGATGTGGTGGTATCCCAGAATGACGATATGACATTCGGAGCGATTGAAGCAATCCGGGAATCCGGCAAGACTGTGGGAGTAAACGGTGATATAACGATCATATCTTTTGATGCGGTTCACGATGCGCTGGAGATGGTAGCAGAAGGCGTGATTAATGTAGATATAGAATGTAATCCCGATCAGGGGGAGTATGTTTCAGAGGTTATCCGCCTGCTCGAGAGCGGGCAGGAAGTTGAGAAAAGATATTATGTGGAAGAAGATGTTTTTACTATGGAAAATGTAACACAGGAAGTTCTGGACGGCAGAACTTATTGACAACGATATGCCCACCTATAGCGTGGGGTGTTTGACAGAAGGAGCAGAAGGGAGATAAGAATGCTGAAAGTATTTCTCGTTGAGGATGAAAGCATTGTCAGGGAGGGATTGAGAGACAATATTCCATGGCAGCAGTGGGGGTATCAGTTTGTAGGGGAAGCAAGCGACGGAGAGATGGCGCTGCCGCTGATCCAGAAACTGAAACCGGATGTACTGTTCACGGATATTAAGATGCCGTTTATGGACGGATTATCCTTGAGCCGTATTGTACATCAGGAATTTCCGGATATGAAAATTATTATTATCAGTGGTTACGATGACTTTGAATATGCCAGACAGGCGATTGCGGTAGGGGTGGAACAGTATCTGCTCAAACCGATTACGAGAGCGAATCTCCAGAAAGTATTGGCCCAGTTAAAGACTAAGATCGAGGCGGAGCGGGAGCAGAGAAACTATCAGGAGAAGTATCAGAATGAGACGAGGGCATATGAGCAGTTCTCCAGAACGAATTTCTTCGTGAAAGTGTTCGAGGGCAGAATGTCCGTTCAGGATATATATGAAGAGGCGGCGAAGCTGTCGTTAAAGATTAATGCTCCCTGTTATAATCTGTTGATGTTTTCTTTGACGGAAAAGCTCGGTGGCGAAAACGGTGGTTTCGAATCGGAGACTTTTGCAAGAAAAAGAGAAGAGATCCTCCGTTATTTCGTGCGATATCCGGAACATCTTGTTTTTCGGTGGAATGTCAACACCTACGGCGTACTGATTAAGGGTAACCCGGAGCAGATGAAGGAATTGACGGAGAGATGTCTTGAGAATCTGGAGCGCATCTGTAAGCCGGCGGAGGAAGATTTCGATTGGTATGCGGCAGCAGGAGAGCCGGTGGAACGTCTGAGCATGCTGGCGGAGTGCTACGGTAAAGTAAACCATCTCTTTGCTTACCGCTTCCTGATGCCGTCGGTGCATATCTTTACGAGTCAGGTGACGGATAATTATATACCGCTTGTGGCGAGTGGTAAGATCGGGGATATCGATTATGCAAAGATAGAGCCCGAACTGATCAAAGATTTCTTACAGCAGGGCAGTCATGCCGAGATTGCGGAATTTGTGGACGGTTGGATGCACAGTATACAGGAGGCGTTGAAATCCAGACTTTTTCAGAACTACCTTGTATTTCATATTCATTTTGTTACCATGGCTTATGTGGAGTCTATCGGCTATGACAAGAAGCAGTTTCTGGAGCTGTTGGGGGAGGAGCAGATACAGGAAGTGAATCTGGGACCGGAAGAGTTTTCACAATATATATGTAATATTTTGGAGAAAGCCATGGAACTGCGCGATCGCGAGTCGGACAACCGGGGCAGGAAGGTGCTGAAAAGAGCGCTTGAATATATAGAAGAAAACTATATGCAGGAGACTCTGTCGCTCAACACGGTGGCCGGTGAAGTCGGTGTCAGTGCAAACTATTTCAGTGCAATATTCAGTCAGGCAATGGATGTAACCTTCGTCGAGTATGTGACACAGAAGCGTATGGAGAAAGCCAAGAAATTACTGCGCCAGACGGAGAAACATTCCGGAGACATCGCGCTGGAAGTAGGATATAGGGATCCCCATTATTTCAGTTTTGTGTTTAAGAAGACGCAGGGCTGTACGCCGCGGGAATACCGGTCTGCGGCCAAGGATTAGAATGGCAGGGGGCATCGCTTTCGCGGCGGACAAGCTGCCATGGAATCGTATGAGAGACTACGGGTATGCCGCGCAGCCGTTTGATCATACAGTCGGCGACGCATTCTCCGATCTCATGCGGTGCGTGTGTCAGGCTGGTGATACGTACGCTGCTTAATTCGCTTAAGTAGCTGTTGTCAAAACATACTACGGAAATATCCTGCGGCACAAGAATGCCGGCGTAAGACAATTCCTTAATCAGCCAGTACGCAACTTCGTCGTTATAACAGACTACGGCAGAACAATTAAACAGACACTCCTGTATGAAATTCGTCAGGAAACGGGTGTCCTGCCTTGTTTCCAGCGCGGTGATATCCGGGGAAGTATACCATCCCACATGGCGGTCGGCCAGCGGACAGCCCAAATCGCGCAGACGGGATGCCATACCGTGGTAGCGCTCCGGACCTTGTGCATCATCCATTTTAAACAGACCGGCAATCCGAGTATGTCCCAGCGAAACGAGGTGCTCCGCCAGCAGGCAGCCGCCGTAATAGTTATCGTCCTTGACATAGATGCTGTCCTGAAGAGTCGGATAATGATTATGAAGGAACAGAGTGAAGGTACCGTTCTCGTGCAGATGTTCATAAAGATCCAGATTAGGATTAGGAAGCGTGCTCTTACAGCCTTCCACGATCATGCCGCAGGGAGGATTGTCTAACAGTGTCAGAAGGTGTGACCGCTCTACGAATGTGTCGTTATCGGTAGAATAAATCTGCAGTTGATAATCATACTCCGCCAGGGCTGCCCGTATATCGGACAGAAGCTGAGGATAGATGTATTCCTGCTGACTGGCAACAAGAACCGGAATGATATTGCGATTGCTGTCTGCGGATAAGCCGGTGGCGTAAGATCCGCTCCCCTGTCTGCTGGTGATGATACCTTGCTTATGGAGCAATGCCAGCGCGGCGCGCACGGTTTGACGGCTGACATTGTAGTCCTGACACAGCTGCGATTCAGTAGGCAGTTTTGAGATGCCGTTTTGCAGATTGCGGTTGATCCGTTCAGTTAGTATATTTGCCAATGTTTCATATTTTGTCATAAATTGCAGCTCTCCACGTTTATTTTTTGTGCCATTCATATAGATTCAGAGAAAAATCCCCATCTTATTCATAATTTGTTCATAATACGTCCAATATTTATTCATAAATATTTTAACTTTATGATAAAAATTCAACCTCGCTGTAGAAGAAATATCGTAAATGTAATATATATTTATAGGAAAAATGTACCTGTCAGTTGTGCAAATCATAAAATATTCTACTTAACTTCCGTAAAAATATTAAATAATCGCATAAAATAAAAATTTGTATTTAATACAGATAGTATAGCATATAATTTGTATTGTACAACTCATCTAAAATAAAAAACGGCAAAGATTTCCGTATTGATTGACAGAAGATGATTTGTTACAGTGATAACAGAAACAGCGAGACATCAGCGCTTGCGTTTCAAAATTCCAAGCAAACATATTTTATAGGAGGAGGAATTTATAATGAAAAAGAAATTAGCAGTTTTACTTGCAGGCACAATGGTAATGGCAAGCCTTGTAGCATGCGGTGGTAATGACGCAGCTCCGGCAACAAACGATGCTCCGGCAGCAGAGCCCGCAGCAGAAGATACGGCAGAACCCGAGGCAGAAGTTGAAGAGGAGGCACCCGCAGATGACGCAGCAGAGGCACCCGCAGCAAGCGGTGACACAATCAGCGTTGGTTTCGCACAGGTAGGCCATGAGTCCGACTGGCGTGCAGCTAACACACAGAACTATCAGGATACGTTTTCAGAGGCAAACGGATATGAGTTATCCTTCGTGGATGCTGACAATGACAATGCAGTTCAGTTAGAGGCAGTTCGTAACTTCATCCAGCAGGAGATGGATTACATCTGTATCGCTCCGATCGAGACAGCAGGTTGGGACACAGTTCTTCAGGAGGCACAGGACGCAGGTATTCCGGTACTGATCGTTGACCGTTCCGTAGATGCAGATGCTTCCTTGTATGAAACACAGATCGGTTGCGACATGGTTGCAGAAGGTGAGACAGCAGGTAACTGGTTAGGCGAGTACTTAGATGGCGCTGACGCTAAGATTCTTGTAATCGAAGGTTCCGTTGGTGCATCCGCAACACTCGGACGTACAGAAGGCTTCAATAATATCGCAGCACAGCACAGCGAGTGGGAGATCCTTGATTCTCAGTCCGGTGATTTCACACAGGCAGGCGGGCAGGAAGTTATGGAGTCCTTCATCAAATCTTACAGCGATTTCAACGTAGTAGTTTGCCAGAACGATAACGAAGCATACGGCGCAATGGACGCAATGGATGCAGCAGGTATCACATACGGTGTAGACGGCGATGTTATCATCATCTCCTTCGACGCTACACATGACGGCTTACAGTATACACTGGACGGCAAGATCAACTGTAACGTAGAGTGTAACCCTCTGCAGGCTGGTTTTGCAGCAGATGTTATCCGGAAATTACAGGCTGGCGAAGCAATCGACGCTCAGACAATCGTTACGGATGAAGCTTTCGTAGCACCTGGTATTACATCCCAGTACGCAGTAACAATGACACAGGAAGTACTTGATGGTCGTGCATACTAGGATCCATATCTGAACAGAATATTGAGAATAGAATAGGGAGAGAAATTATATTTCTCTCCCTTTTCCTTTTTTAAATTTAGTGTATAATTAGAGATATACATAATAATTGTCGGAAAATTCCAGAGGAATAACGTGGAATCTACGACAGAAGAAGGTATTAGTTTGAAAAATCTATAGATTTTTTAAACGTCAATTTGTGCTTATGCCCGTATTCGCAGGCTGAGCAAGAATGGAGGATAAATATGGATAGCAATATTGCTTTGACAATGCGAGGCATCTGTATGACATTCCCGGGGGTTAAGGCGCTTGACCATGTGGATTTTACCTTGAAAAAAGGTGAGATCCGTGCACTGATGGGTGAGAATGGGGCAGGAAAATCCACACTGATTAAATGTCTGACGGGGGTCAACAAGTTTGAAGCCGGAGAGATTCATGTAGACGGTATTGAGGGTCCGATCGTCAATAAAGATACGATGGATGCCCAACACAAGGGAATCTCGACAGTTTACCAGGAAGTAAATCTGTGTCCGAATCTTTCGGTGGCAGAGAATCTTTACATCGGACGCGAACCGCTTACGAAAATCGGCACGGTTAACCGCCGCAAGATGAATCAGATGGCGGCACAGTTGATGAAAGATCTGGATCTGGACATCGAAGTCACGAAGAATCTGGAAGAATATTCATTGGCGTTGCAGCAGATGATTGCGATTGCCCGTGCGGTGGATATGGAGAGCAAAGTTCTGATTCTTGACGAGCCTACTTCCTCTCTGGATGACAATGAGGTGGAGAAGCTGTTCGGTATGATGAAGAGACTGAGAGATCAGGGTGTCGGCATCATATTCGTAACGCACTTCCTGGAACAGGTATATGCAGTCTGTGACGGCATCACCGTACTTCGTAACGGTACGCTGGTCGGCGAGTATACAGTGGAAGAACTTCCGAGAGTGAAGCTGGTAGCGGCGATGATGGGTAAGGATTTCGATGATCTTGCTTCCATTAAGCCGGAAGGCACAATGGATTTCTCGAATGCTCCTCTTGAGATCGATGCGAAGGGCTTAAGCCATGCGGGAACGATTAAACCGTTTGATTTAGAGATACATAAGGGTGAGGTAGTAGGGCTTACCGGACTGTTGGGAAGCGGACGAAGCGAGCTGGCGCGCGCGATTTACGGCGCGGACAGGGCGCAGACCGGTACTCTCAAGGTTGCCGGACAGGAGGCGAAGGTGAAGAGCCCGATCGATGCCATGAATCTTGGTATGGGACTTCTTCCCGATGACAGAAAAGCAGAAGGTATCATCGGTGATCTGTCAGTGCGTGAGAACATTATTCTTGCCATGCAGGCTAAGGCAGGTATTTTTAAGAAGATACCTATGGCGAAACAGGTTGAGATCGCTGATAAGTACATAGAGATGCTGCAGATCAAGACGGCGAGCAGGGAGACGCTTATCAAGAGACTGTCGGGCGGTAACCAGCAGAAGGCGATTCTGGCGAGATGGCTTGCAACCAATCCGGATTTCCTGATTCTCGATGAGCCCACTCGTGGTATTGATATCGGTACAAAGACAGAGATTCAGAAACTGGTTATCAAACTCGCGCAGGAAGGTAAGAGCCTGATCTTTATTTCGTCTGAGATCGAAGAGATGCTGCGTACCTGTAACCGAATGGCTGTTCTTCGTGACGGCGCTAAGGTTGGAGAGATCGACGGCGATGACATGACACAGGAAGGCGTAATGCACGCGATTGCAGGAGGTGCGGCACATGAGTAATATTAAGAAAATAACAAAAATGCAGTTGTTCCTGCCGATATTCAGTATGATTTTAGTAATGCTGGTAAATGTAATCTATGATCTTGCAAGCGGTAATGCACCGTTTGGTTTCTTCTCGATCAGCACACAGGTTACTTCATCCGGCAATACGATTCTATACGGACGTCTGATCGATATCTTGAATCGAGGCAGTGAGGTAGCCATTCTGGCAATCGGTATGACGCTCGTTGTATCCGCTTCCGCCGGAACCGATATCTCAGTCGGCTCTGTTATGAGCTTGTCAGGCGGTATGTGCTGTATGCTTCTGGCAGGATACGGAGTGACCAATGTTTCCGAATATGCGCGTCCCCTCTGGGTCGGCATCGGCGCAGGTATCTTAGTAGCGGTTGTCTGCGGTCTGTTCAATGGATTTCTGGTGGCATATTTAAATATTCAGCCGATGGTTGCGACATTGATTTTATGGTCTGCGGGTCGTGCGATCGGATTGCTTCTGTGTAACAGCGCGATCGTGTATGTGCGTGTACCTTCGTTCCAGGTTTTCGGTTCTTACGTGGGATTCCTTCCGACACCGATTCTGATTGCGGCGGTCTGTGTTCTGATCATGGCATTGCTGCTTAAGTTTACCGCGCTCGGTACGTTTGTACAGAGTGTGGGTATCAATAAGAAGGCGGCGAGAATATCAGGATTTAATTCCGCGAAGATCATTCTGATGTGTTATGCGATCTGCGGTTTGTGCGCAGGTATTGCAGGTATCACGGCAACTTCCCGTATCTATTCGGCGGACACGAACAATATCGGTCTGAATATGGAATTGGATGCGATCCTGGCAGTAGCCCTCGGCGGTAACAGCCTGGGCGGCGGTAAATTCAATCTGGCAGGCTCCATTATCGGTGCGTACACGATCCAGGCGATTACGACGACACTGTATGCACTTGGAGTGTCTTCCGCACAGGCGCCGGTATTCAAGGCGATCGTGGTTATCCTGATCGTGGTTATCCAGGCGGAACCCGTAAGAGAATACTTTAAAAAATTGTCGGCTAAAAAAGCGGCTGCAAAGGAGGCGTAAGTATGAAGAAAAAGTTGAACGGCAACAGTATCTTATTACTTATCACCGTCATCCTGTTTGTTGTGATGTATGCAGCGGGCTGTGTCGTGTATGCAAATAAGGGATTCACTCATTTACAGACATTCCTGAATATCTTGATCAACAATGCGGGTCTGATCTGTATCACGGCGGGCATGACATGTGTTATGCTGACGGGCGGTATTGATATTTCCGTAGGCTCTGTAGTAGCTATGGATTGTATGTTTCTGGCAGTAGGCATGGAAGAGTGGGGCATGAAGAGCCCGGTACTGATGATACTTGTGCTTCTGATTGGTATCGTGTTCGGCGTAGTGCAGGGTTACTGTATTGCATATCTGGAAATACAGCCCTTCATCGTAACCATGGCGGGTATGTTCTTTGCAAGAGGTATGACGGCAGTGATCTGTACGGATCAGGTAAGTATTGTATCGGATGCTCTTTTTGTAAAGCTTTCCACCATGAAGCTGAATATACCTTTTAATATCGGAGCATACGAGAATAAAAAAGGTATTCTGCAGGTGCCTTATGTGAGAATAACAGTTGTAATCGCACTTCTTGTTGTATTGCTGATCTTCTTAATGCTGAAATATACAAAGTTCGGAAGAAGCATCTATGCGGTAGGTGGCAACAGCCAGTCTGCGACACTGATGGGACTGGATGTGCGCAAGACGAAGATGAAGACGTATGTTCTTGCCAGCTTCTTAGCTTCCATCGGCGGCATCTGCTACTGTCTGAATACCATGTGCGGTACGACCACACAGGCTTCCGGTCTGGAAATGGATGCGATTTCTTCTGCCGTTATCGGCGGTACGCTCTTGACCGGCGGTGTCGGTAACGTGGGCGGCTCTTTAGTCGGCGTGCTGATCAATGGCACAATTTCCACACTGGTGAAATCACACGGTAAACTGGTCAGCTCGTGGGCTAACATTGTAACGGCTATCCTGTTGTGCTTCTTTATCGTATTACAGGCAATTCTGGCTAAGGTTAAAGAGAGCAAAAAGGCATAAATGTAAGCGCTTTATACATATGAGAGACGTGCATATTCTGTGCAGATGCGCATAGCATGCGCGTCTCTTATCATTTCACTTAAAAGCGTTTCAGGCGTGAAACGCTTCGGAATGGAGGTAAGGTTAATATGAAAGCAGTAAAAAATTACAAATTTTGGTTTTGCACGGGTTCACAGGATTTATACGGAGATGAATGTCTCAGAAAGGTAGCGGACCATTCCGCTAAGATCGTAGAAGGGCTGAATGCTTCCGGCAAGCTGCCCTTTGAGGTGGTACTGAAGCCTACGCTCATCAGTCAGGCCTCGATCAGACAGACCTTTAACGATGCGAATAACGATCCCGACTGTGCGGGTGTAATCACATGGATGCATACATTCTCACCGGCGAAGATGTGGATTCTGGGATTAAAAGAATTCCGGAAACCGCTCTGCCATCTGCACACGCAGTTTAACGAAGAGCTTCCGTATGACACGATAGACATGGATTTCATGAACGAGAACCAGTCCGCGCACGGCGACAGAGAGTACGGTCATATCGTGAGCCGTATGGGTATTGAGAGAAAGATCATCGTAGGACACTGGGCGAACCCGAGCGTGCAGGAACAGCTCGGAAGCTGGATGAGAACGGCGCTGGGCGTGGTAGAGTGTTCTCATATCCGCGTGTGCCGTTTCGGTGATAACATGAATAATGTAGCGGTAACCGAGGGCGATAAGGTAGAGGCACAGATCAAGTTCGGCTGGGAGATCGATCACTATTGCGTCAATGATCTGGTAGACTATGTCAATGCGGTTCCGCAGGGTGATGTAGATGCGTTGGTAGAAGAATATTACAGCAAGTACAAGATCATCGACGACGGCCGTGATGCCGCTGAGTTCAGACAGCATGTAGCCGTGCAGGCACAGCAGGAGATCGGTATCGAGAAGTTTTTAACCGATAACGATTATCATGCCGTAGTTACCCATTTCGGCATGCTGGGCGGATTAAAACAGCTTCCGGGTCTGGCGATTCAGAGACTGATGGAGAAAGGCTACGGCTTTGGCGCTGAGGGCGACTGGAAAGTTGCCGCTATGGTGCGTATGATGAAACTGATGACCGCCGATATCAAGGATGCTAAGGGAACTTCCATGATGGAAGACTATACCTACAATCTCGTTCCGGGCAAGGAGGGTATCCTGCAGGCGCATATGCTGGAGGTATGTCCTTCCGTAGCAGACGGTGAGATCGGTATCAGAGTATGTCCGCTGTCTATGGGTAACAGAGAAGATCCTGCCCGTCTCGTATTTACATCCAAGACCGGTCCGGCAGTGGCATGTTCTCTTGTAGACCTTGGCACAAGATTCAGACTGCTGATCAATGCGGTTGACTGTAAGAAGGTAGAGAAGCCTATGCCGAAGCTGCCGGTAGGTACGGCGTTCTGGATGCCGCAGCCGAATCTGGAAGTGGGTGCGACAGCATGGATTCTTGCAGGAGGAGCGCATCATACCGCATTCTCCTATGACCTGACGGTAGATCAGATGGTTGACTGGGCGGCTGCAATGGGAATTGAGAGCGTTGTGATCGATAAGGATACGACCATCCGTAACTTTAAGAATGAACTGAGATGGAATGAGGCGGCGTATAAATAGAAAGGCATAAAGATATATTAAGGCTGCAAAAACATGAAAGTGTAGGAGGTATTAAATGGGAGCAAAAGAGTGTATCGCAAGCGGTAAGACGGTGTTGGGGATTGAGTTCGGCTCGACAAGAATCAAGGCAGTTCTGGTGGATGAATCGAATCAGCCGATCGCGTCGGGCGCGCATGACTGGGAGAACAGGCTGGAGAACGGCATCTGGACGTACAGTCTGGATGATATCTGGACGGGATTACAGGATTGTTATCAGAAGCTGACAGAGGATGTACAGGCGCAGTATGGTGAGAAACTGACGAAGATCGGCGCTATCGGATTCAGCGCCATGATGCATGGGTATATGGCATTCAATGAGAAGGACGAGTTGATGGTGCCTTTCCGTACATGGAGAAATACGATTACGGAGGAGGCTTCCGTGAAACTGACGGAACTTTTCAATTATCACATTCCTCAGAGGTGGACGATCGCGCATCTGTATCAGGCGATCTTAAACGGGGAAGAGCATGTGGCGGATTTAAAATTTGTTATTACGCTGGCAGGATATATTCAGTGGAAGCTTACAGGCGAGAAGATCGTCGGCGTCGGGGAAGCTTCCGGTATGTTCCCCATCGACATAGAGACCGGACAGTTTAACGAGCGGATGATCGATCAGTTTGATGGGGCTGTGGCGGATAAAGGTTTTGCATGGAAGCTGCGTGATGTACTGCCCGCCGTATACACGGCAGGACAGCAGGCCGGCGCACTGACGGAAGAAGGCGCAAAACTGTTAGATCCTACCGGCACATTGCAGGCAGGCGTGCCGTTCTGCCCGCCGGAAGGTGATGCGGGAACAGGCATGGCGGCAACCAACAGTGTTGCACAGCGCACGGGTAATGTATCTGCCGGAACAAGCGTGTTCGGCATGATCGTACTGGAGAAAGAACTCTCTAAAGTATACGATGCGATCGATCTGGTG
The DNA here is from genome assembly GCA_014804365.1 of Lachnospiraceae bacterium. GTDB lineage: Bacteria > Bacillota > Clostridia > Lachnospirales > Lachnospiraceae > UBA3282. The sequence continues at coordinate 7,427 of JAAUZX010000008.1, read as the reverse complement.
ACTACGCCCGACGGCAGTCTGGTAGCTATGGTGCATTGTAACAACTGTACTTCCGATCTGAATGCGTGGGTGAATCTGTTCAAAGAATATTCGGATCTGATGGGCATGAAAGTGGATATGAACGAGCTGTACGGCAATCTGTACCGCAAAGCGTTAGAGGGCGACGACGACTGTGGCGGTCTGCTTGCGTACAATTATTTCTCCGGTGAGCATGTGACCGGATTCAACGAGGGACGACCTCTGTTTGTGCGCAGACCCGATGCGAAGTTTAATCTGGCGAACTTTATGAGAGTACACTTGTTTACCTCTCTGGGCGCATTAAAGACTGGTCTGGACATTCTGCTGAAAGAGGAAGGCGTGCAGGTGGATGAGATCCTCGGACACGGCGGACTCTTTAAGACCAAAGGCGTGGGACAGAGCATTCTGGCGGCAGCCATCGACGCACCAGTGAGCGTTATGGAGACTGCAGGCGAAGGCGGCGCATGGGGAATCGCGCTTCTGGCTTCCTATATGATCAATAAGGGTGCGGACGAGAGTCTTGCGGCGTTCTTAGACAGCAAAGTATTTGCCGGACAGAAGGGCGAGAAGATGGATCCGAAGGCAGCGGACGTGCAAGGCTTCAATGAATTCATGAAACTGTACGGCGCGGGGCTTGCAATTGAGAGAGCGGCAGTCGAAAATATATAAAAAGACATGAAGATATACTAAGACATGAAGTTATACTAAGGCTGTAAAGAACACAGCCTAAGTATAACTAAGTCATGTCTGGAAGAATGCCGCGGTGCGTGCATTCTTCCGGGTTGAGTGAGAAATGCAAGATATTATGAAGATATATAAAGAAAGGTGTGATCAGAGAAGATGTTAGAGGAGTTGAAGAAACGGGTCTACGAGGCGAATATGCTTCTGCCGAAATACGGGCTGGTTACTTTTACATGGGGAAATGTCAGCGAGATCGACGCGGAGAGCGGGACCTTTGCGATCAAGCCGAGCGGTGTGGACTACGATAAATTGACGCCCGATGATATGGTATTGGTGGATCTGGAAGGCAATAAGGTGGAGGGTAAGTACAATCCTTCTTCTGATACGGCGACCCATGTGGAGCTGTACAAGGCATATCCGGAGATCGGCGGCGTGGTGCATACTCATTCGTCCTACGCCACAAGCTGGGCTCAGGCGGGCAGGAGCATTCCGTGCTACGGAACGACACACGCTGATTATTTCTATGGAGAGATTCCGTGTCTGCGCTGCCTGAACGCGGACGAGATCGCGGATGCTTACGAGAAGAACACGGGGCTTTTGATCGTTGGTGAGTTTAAGAGAATGGAGAAAGACCCCATGGCTGTTCCGGCGGTGCTGTGCAAGAATCACGGACCTTTTGCATGGGGCAAGGATGCTCATGAAGCGGTGCACAATGCGGTTGTTCTGGAAGAAGTGGCGAAGATGGCTTACCGCGCGGAGACGATCAATGCACGGATTCAGCCTGCGCCCCAGGAACTGCAGGATAAGCACTATTACAGAAAACATGGTGCAAATGCATATTACGGGCAGGGAAAATAACGAGGATCAAACAGTGTAACTATTCAGGAGATGCTTACGCGAGGTGTTTTTTGTGAGTGAAGCGTAAGCGGAAGTCACAGAAAACCCGAGGTAGACATGCGCGAAATTATGCAGAATGCATAATTTCTGTGCATCTTCGTAACTGTGAAGAACAGGGTTCTGAACAGTTACCAAACAGTTATTAAATATTCACAAATTTTGGCTAGTAGATTTGTATAGTTTGTGCTATGATGATTTAGTGAAATGCCTCTGCCCGCATGAGCGGGCGGCGGAAAGCGTTGTAAAATCAGAATCTTTTTATAAAAAACGGTACGGAGGTCGGCGATGAATAAATTAGAGTTACAAAGAGCAGCTAATGAAGTCCGTAAAGGAATCATAACCGCGGTGCACGGTGCGAAGGCGGGACACCCGGGAGGTTCTTTGTCTGCGGCGGATGTTTTTACATATCTTTATTTCGAGGAAATGAATATCGATCCGAAGGATCCTAAGAAGGCGGACAGAGATCGCTTCGTATTATCCAAGGGGCACACGGCTCCGGGATTGTATTCCGCGCTTGCCAACAGAGGATATTTTCCGGTGGAAGATTTAAAGACTCTGCGTCATCTGGGCTCCTATCTGCAGGGACACCCCTGTATGCAGGAGACGCCCGGCGTGGATATGTCTTCCGGGTCTCTCGGACAGGGAATCTCGGCGGCAGTAGGCATGGCGCTGGCGGCTAAGATGGACGGTAAAGATTACAGAACTTATACACTGTTAGGCGACGGTGAGATTCAGGAAGGTCAGGTGTGGGAGGCGGCGATGTTTGCCGGACACCGGAAGCTGGATAATCTGGTAGTGATCGTGGATAACAACGGACTGCAGATCGACGGTAAGATCGACGATGTATGCTCACCTTACCCGATCGATAAGAAGTTCGAGGCTTTTAATTTCCATGTAATCAATATTGACGGCAATGACTTCGATCAGATCGACGCGGCCTTTAAAGAGGCCAGGGCAACGAAAGGCATGCCCACGGCGATCATCTGTAAGACTGTTAAGGGCAAAGGCGTATCCTTCATGGAGAACAATGCGGGATGGCACGGCAAAGCGCCTAACGATGCGGAATATGCGACGGCAATGGCGGATCTTGAGAAGATCGGAGAAGAATTAGGAGGTGCGAACTAATGGCAGACGTTAAGAAAATTGCTACCCGTGAAAGTTATGGCAATGCACTTGCCGAGTGCGGTGCCGATTTCCCGAATCTGGTCGTTCTGGATGCTGACCTTGCGGGAGCAACCAAGACAGGCGTATTTCAGAAAGCATATCCGGACCGTCATATTGACTGCGGCATTGCAGAGTGTAATATGACAGGTATTGCGGCGGGGCTTGCTACCTGCGGCAAGATTCCTTTTGTCAGTTCTTTCGCCATGTTTGCGGCGGGACGTAACTTCGAGCAGGTTCGTAACTCCATCGGCTATCCACATCTGAATGTAAAGATCGGTGCGACCCATGCCGGTATTACGGTAGGAGAGGATGGCGCGACCCATCAGTGTAATGAGGACGTGGCTCTTATGAGGACGATTCCGGGCATGACCGTTATCGTGCCTTCCGATGATGTAGAAGCTAAGGCGGCCGTGAGAGCGGCGATAGAATTAGAAGGACCGGTATATCTGCGTTTCGGACGTGCGGCGGTTCCTGTGATCAACGATACGCCGGATTATAAGTTCGAGATCGGCAAGGGAGTTCTGCTTCGTGAAGGTACGGACGTGACGATCGTTGCCAGCGGCATTACGGTTGCGTCTGCATTGGAAGCAGCTGATATGCTGGCGGCTGACGGGATCAGCGCGGAAGTAATCAATATCCACACGATCAAACCTCTGGATGAGGAACTGATTCTGACCTCCGCTAAGAAGACCGGCAAGGTAGTGACGGCGGAAGAACATTCCGTGATCGGCGGCTTAGGCAGCGCGGTGTGTGACTGTCTGTCTGCAAAATGTCCGACGCAGGTTCTTAAGATCGGTATGCAGGATGTGTTCGGCGAGTCAGGTTCGGCGAATGCGCTTGTGGAGAAATATGGACTGGATGGCAAGGGTATATACGCTTCGGTAAAAAATTTTGTGAAGTAATACAGCCGGTTCCGGCTGTCGGTCGTAAGAGCGATGGTCGGAACCGGCATGTGCATATGTGAAAATGTGTATGTGCGGCAGTACATTGCAGAAAGGCATGGTCATATAAATGTCCGAAAACGCTAAGAGAAAGAATATCTTGTCTCCTTCGATACTGGCAGCGGATTTCGCCAGACTGGGAGAACAGATTACGCAGGCGGCGAAGGCAGGTGCGGAATATCTTCATATTGATGTGATGGATGGCGTGTTCGTGCCGTCGATTTCCTTCGGGATTCCGGTGGTGAGATCGTTGCGTAAGGTAACGAACAGTATATTCGACGTACACTTGATGATCGTGGGGCCGGAACGCTATGTGAAGGAATTTGCGCAGTGCGGTGCGGACAGCATCACTTTTCATCTGGAGGCGGCGGAGGATGCCGATGAACTGATCGATCAGATTCATGGTCTGGGCTGTAAAGCGGGTATGTCGATCAAGCCCCAGACGCCTGTGGAAGCGGTCAGAAAGTACCTTAAGAAACTGGATATGCTGTTGGTGATGACGGTAGAACCGGGGTTTGGCGGGCAGAAATATATACCCGAATCCACGGAACGGATCAGACAGGTCAGAGAGATGGCCGACGAATTGGAGACGGAGCTGGATATTCAGGTAGACGGCGGGATCACGCAGGATAATGTGAAGGTAGTCCTTGACGCCGGTGCGAATGTGATCGTTGCCGGGTCTGCGGTCTTTAAGGGAGATATTACAGAAAATGTCAAAAGGCTTATGGCGCAGTTCTAGACTGCGCCATTTTACTGCGCGTCACACATAGGGAGTACGTTGCAATATAGTAGGAAGTCCTCGAATAAGGAACCAATGTACAATATATTGTAGTACAAATTACAGCATGACTTTAATATGAGAAAGTATATTCCAATATCCATATATTTCCATTAAAATTGAACTGTGGAGATAGGGAACTAAGGCATGTTAGTTTCGGTGGGTTAAAATAGGGACGTGTCTTATTCACTCCGCAAAATATGTCGAATTCTGTCGGTATAACTACACTAACCGTTTATTTTTGGGGCTTTTGAGGTCATTTTCTGCTTGATATTCTACGAATAATAAAATACTATTGAAATATAACAATATTTCTAATACTATAACTACAATGCTAATTGTAGCGTGTAGAGACTACGGAGGCAGAATATGACACTTGAAAACTTAACAGATTGTGAACAGTTAGTAATGAAGACAGTATGGGATGCTGATGAAGAGCTCAGCCTTATGGAGATCATGCAGAGAGTAAATGATAAGTACCATAAGGAATGGAAGCCGCAGACAGTGTCTACATTTCTGGCACGTCTCGTAAGAAAAGGGTATTTAAGGCATTATCGCCAGGGACGTGTGTTCTTCTACCAGATCCTGGTTCCGCTTGACGAGTATAAGGGTCAGTTGACAAATGACTACGTCAATTTCTGGAATCATGATAATGCGGATGAATTCCTGTGCGCGCTGGCGCAGGGAAGACCCTTACGACAGGATGAGGTCGAAAGGATACAAACGATGATCGATGGATTGGGTAAATAATTTATTCCTTGTATTGCTGCTGACTGATATCACAGGAACCATATTCTTTCTGGCGGAACTGCTGCTGAGAAAATGGACGAAGTTGGATGCAAGATTTACGCGTTTTCTGACAATGGTTTCATTGGGCGCATATCTTATGCCGATTGTCTATTTCGTGTTGTATGCGGGCAGGTGGTTCAGTATGGCAGGAAGCGAGGAAAAGGTCAATCTGTTCTATCAAACGCCGTTGGCACAGTTCTTAAATACACTCGGCGGTTTTATATGGATCGGGTTGTTCCTTGTGCTTTTAGCCCGCAGGCTGGTGCGGTGCTTTCGATGGAAATGGATATGCAGAGGCAATATTCCGGAGGAAGACGAGGTTGTTTTCAAGGTGTTTCGGGATGTCTGTGCCGAACTCGGGATTAAAGGCCGGATGTCCGTGTGTATGAATGATTCCGTTACTATGCCGTGTATTACTTATGATCATGGTTATACCGTGGTCATGCCGCTATGGCGGTATACGGAGGAAGAAGCGAGAGTTATTTTCTACCACGAGCTATGTCATTTCCGCAACGGTGATCTTATCATCAAAACGATTGGCAGTATTGTTACTTTGTTGCATGTGTTTAATCCTGCGGCGCATTATCTGTTTAAGCAGATGAAGGTAGACTGCGAGAAGTATTGCGACAGGGTGGCGTGTGAAAAGGGAACACATATGTTTACCGACTCGGAATATTTTCAGGTTATCCTGAATTTATCTTCCGAGGACGGTAAGCGGAACAGGTACCAGTTGTTCACGCTGGCAGAGGGAAGATCAGATTGTGAGAGGAGAGTGGAATACATGAGCGAATATCAGAAACACGGCAGATTGAAGAGAGTGACAGCAATCACATTGAGCGCATGTTTCCTGTTAGGCAGTAGTACGACATCGTTAGCGGCAGGAAACGGTGTGTTGAGTATATATGAGAAAATCGCAGATTGGTCAAGCATAAAGAATACATATGAGAATAATAGTGCGGACAGTACAGTGGACAGCATGACGGAGATCAGTCCGGACGGTATGATGGATTTCGTGGCAGAGATCAGTCCGGACAGCATAACGGACATTGCGGCGACAGAGGATGCTGCGGACGAGGAGATAAGACAGATCCTCTCGAGAGAGTATGATATAGATCCTGAGGATGTGGTCATGATGGGTGATGACGGCATTGAACTTTATGGACTGTTCTATACTTCTACATGGAAAATTCCTGCCGGGAAGACCTATGTGTCTTCTGGGTTTAGACAGAGTGAGGGTGATTTCCTATATTTATCTGTAGTGGGAGATCCTGCAGATATCGAATATGAGATGGGTATCAAAGATCCGGATTGTATCATGTGGTATGTGCTTGGATCCGGTTCGACATCACAGCAGTTTGATATCGTGATGAACGGTAGGCATTATTTCTATATAAAGAACCTGAGCGAGGACATGGAACTGTGTGCAGATATTGCATTAATCAGACATATAGCGGGTGCGGAAGAAGCGGAGTAATACTCCGATGGGAATAGAAGGGAAGACGGCAGAGACCACGTGATCGGGCGCGGTGCTGCCGTTTTCTTATGCTATAGGAAATTCCTACGTTCATGCACGAGTTTGCGAAGCGAATCTCGCAAGCGAACTTGTTCGCTTTGTTAATTGCGGAGCAATTTACTTAAAGTTAACTGCGGAGCAATTTACTTTTTTGATAGGCCATATTCCCGATACAACTGCTCCCGATACGCCGGATCTGACAAGGCGCGTGTCATTTCCTCCGCCTTACCGGACTCCGTAAGCTTCTGAATCAATTGTAGGGCTCTGCTCTCGCCTTCAGCAAGCCCTTCTTTATGCCCTTCGGCAAGACCTTTTTTATGGCCTTCCTCAAGGCCCTCGGCATGACCGATCTCGCGCCATTCCTTCCGCTCACTCCGTATATGCTTCTCCTCATCGTACTCAAAGATACTCACCGCTATCGCCTCCGCCCGATTCTCGGATAAAAAATCCGCAAGTATTCCGTTTCTGATACAATGCTCCACCGCCTGCTCCACCGCTTCCGGGAAGGCCATTTCTTTTGCATAAGCCCTGACCTGCTCCACATACTGGGCATATTCTTTTAACAGGCTGCAAGTTTCCAGAAGCTCCTGATTATGCCCCAAGTTGATGTTATAAACGATGACAGTCAGTTCCAATGCCGGCTGAT
>JAAUZX010000007.1:2385-20095 GCA_014804365.1 Lachnospiraceae bacterium | reverse complement strand
CCTTCTCCCAGAAACCGGACATCCGTCTTTGCGGGTGCCGACGGGAACGCCTCATATCCCACCTGATCCCCGATTACAGGATAATAGAATGTTACTCCGTTTATTTCATATGACTGTGTCTCGTAGTTCTCATAATCTTTTTGTGCGATCCAATAATCGTTTCTGTAAGAGACAACAATCTCTTTGCCCAGCGCAGCACATTTATATATCAAAAGAAACATTACTGCTATCATGCCGCACAGTCTGAACACCTTCGCACTGACCGGTTCCGCTGCACTCTTCGTCTGCTGCTTTTCCCTGAATCGAACTGCCACATCAGACCCTTTTCCCTTTGCCGCCGTCTCACCAGCAGACAAAACCGCGTCATACACACCACCAAACACGACTGCCGATGTCAGATACACATAAACGCAGCCGTAACGAATCAGAGGAGAAGTAAACAGCCAGAAGACAAAGGATGCCGCCACTGTCACCTGTACAATCAGAATCCCCGGGCGTCTGTGCCACCATCCACACAGCATCCCAAGCCCGTACACAAACAATACGGAAAGCGACACCACCGCTGCCGCCACCAGTAGCTTATCACTGCCCGCCAGTGAACGGAACCAATCGGGCAGCCATTCTCTCACGGAAATGTCATACCGCGTCACATCCGTATATCCCCTGCCCCAGACCTGAATCTCTTTTGCATCGTAATCCGCCATGCCTTTCGGAATCTTCCACGCCACACGAAACAGATCAATCTGTGTAAACGGATAGACAAGCCAGCCCGACAGCAATACATTTCTGATAAAAAACGGCAGTGCCGTCACGATCCCCAGCGCCAGATATACCGTCGTTTCTTTCCATCTGTTACCCCGAATCAGGTAATACGCCGGATAGATCACCAGCAGTAAGATCAATGCCGCCGACAGTTTTACGGTCATGAGGAAGACTCCCAGAACACACAGCAATGCGTAAGGCAGTATCTCCTTAACCTCACACTCCGCCAGTTCCAGAAAACGGATCACAATATAGAATGCCAGCAATACCATGAAATAATCGGAGGCTGGAGATACCATTTCATCGAAGATGTTAACCAGATAATAAATCCCCATCACTCTCGCAAAATCACCGGTATGCAGTCTTCTCTTCCGCAGGGCACCAATCACTTCCAGACAGACTTTCGCCAATATCCATGCAAGGAAACCCGCCGCGCAATGATAGGACTGTCCGCCCAGGAACGCCATGCTGTACAGAGCCGACAGGGCAAACGAGGAACTGTTATAGGCCAGCCGGCAATGCAGATTGCCAAGCCCCTTCACCACGCCGTATTCCTCCAGCCATCTGATACTCTGCGCATGATACAGCCCCGTATCATAATGAATAATTCCCCTTGACGCACCATATGCAAATAGGAAAAAGAGGAACAGTATGCCTAATATTTTCCCTCTTTCTCCTAATCGATTTTTCCGTATATTATTCCATGTTTCCGACAACATGCTGCCAAGCTGATGCCTAAGACACCATGCGATTGCCATACATGCCATGCACAGCAGCAAGTTAGCTGCCAGTCCCACGCGCCCAAACAAACTAAAAAATTGCGCATACACTGTAACGCCCGCCAGACCGCAGATCAGATAGGAATCCATATGCCTGACCCGGTACGGCTCACACCGCGTCACTGCACACATAATCCCATATCCTATCAGAAATGTGGTGAAAAACATGTAAATCCATATTATGATTACTGACAGCATAACGATCTGCCTCTCTCTTACCGGTGCTTACGTTATCCCGGCGCTCTGTTATCACCCTTTGGCGTACTGCTTTAATGTGTTTTATGATTGCTCTTGTACTCCGCACAGCTCATCCCCGCGATCTCCTGCAAGTCCGCTTCCATCATCATGGCAACAAGCTGCTTAAAATCTATTTCTCTCTTCCAGCCAAGCTCCCTCTCCGCCTTCTCGCAATTTCCCCAGAGGAATTCCACTTCCGCCGGCCGGTAAAATTCGGGATTCACATCTACCAGCAGTTTTCCGCTCGCTGCGTCGTACCCTTTTTCATTCACGCCGCTTCCTTCCCAGCGGATCGCGATGCCAAGCTCACCGAATGCCGCCTCCACAAATTCTCTGACCGTATGCGTCTCATTCGTGGCCAACACATAATCGTCGGCCTTGTCCTGCTGTAACATAAGCCACATACCCTTCACATAATCGCCGGCAAATCCCCAGTCACGCTTCGCATTCATATTTCCAAGAGACAATTTATCCTGCTTACCCGCAACGATATTCGCAATCGCCAGCGTGATCTTCCTCGTCACGAAATTCTCCCCGCGTCTCGGTGACTCATGATTAAAGAGAATACCATTGCAGGCATACATATTATAAGATTCCCTGTAATTTACCGTGATCCAATAAGAGTACAGCTTCGCCGCACCGTAAGGGCTCTTCGGATAAAAAGGAGTCTTCTCACTCTGAGGCGCCGTCTCCGGAATCCCGCCGAACAGTTCGGATGTGGAAGCCTGATAAAATCTGCATGTCCCACCGTTAACGCGAATCGCCTCAAGCAGTTTCAGCGTGCTCACACCGGTAGCTTCCGCCGTGTACTCCGGCACTTCAAAAGATACACCCACGTGAGACTGTGCCGCCAGATTATATACTTCCGTCGGGCGAATCTCCGCAATCAGCCGCATAAGGTTACTGGAATCCGTCGTATCTGCAAAATGCAGGAAGAATTTTACCTTGTGATAATCTGATCGGATCAGATGATCGATCCTCGCCGTATTGGAGATACTGTGCCTGCGAATTAAACCATGCACTTCATATCCCTTCTCCAACAAAAACTCCGCAAGATAAGAACCATCCTGCCCCGTTATTCCCGTAATTAACGCTATTTTCTGCATATCGTAACTTATTCCTTTCTATTGCAACATATTTACGTATATATATCTGATGGCCCATCACGTTATTGCCATTTCATCTGCCATAATCCTTCACATCCGCATAAGCACATCCTAGCCAGCTACATTCTCTCATATATACGCCGCCGTGTAAAGCTAAAACCTTACTGTTTCAGATACTCCGCAATCGCATCGTGCCAGTCTGCAAACATGAAATCGGTAGTCATCTTGAACATATAGTTTTCCAGAATCGAGTATGCGGGTCTCTTCACGGCAGCGCCGTACTCTTCCGATGTGATGCCCTCCACCACCGTATCTTTACCGGCGATTCTGAAAATCTCCTCCGTAAACTGCGCCCAGCTGCAATCCCCTTCACAGGTTCCGTGAAACAGTCCGTAATTATCCGTGGGAAGCAGATAAGCAATCGCTTTTGCCAGTTCCGCCGCACTGGTAGGTGACCCTACCTGATCCTTCACAACCCTCACCTTATCATTCGACTCTGACAGACGAAGCATGGTCTTGACAAAGTTCTTACCGTCACCATACAGCCACGCAGTACGCACAATATAATGCCTGTCACTGAATTCTTTCACGAAATTTTCTCCCGCAAGCTTGGTTCTGCCATACGCTCCCTGAGGTCCCACAGGATCTGTCTCCCTGTATGGTCTTACGCCGTTGCCGTCAAACACATAATCTGTGGAAACGTGCATCAACTTCGCTCCCGTCTCCGTAGCTGCAATGCTAAGATTTCTCGGTCCGATGGCATTGATCCGGAAAGCAAGATCCTCTTCATTCTCGCACGCCTCCACCGCCGTATACGCCGCGCAGTTGATGATCGCATAGGGCTGTATTCCCCGCACAAATTCCATAACCTTGTCTACCTTGGTAATATCCAGTTCCCCCACATCCGTATTGATCAGTTCATACTCCGTGTTACCCGCATACTGTAAATTGATGGCACGTCCCAACTGTCCGCCTGCGCCTGTCACAATGATCTTTTTCATAAATTTATAACCATGCCTTTCTCACAGCCTGCAAGCTTACCGCCATAAGGCACAAACTTCCGCTGTCTTTTTTATGATTCCGTGAGCAGATTCACTTATCATTTATCATACAACCAATGGTAAAATTATGCAAATCATAATCTCATACAGCGCTAATAATCCGCAAAAGGTGACTATGCATATTCCCAAACTTTCTGTAATAATTTCTTAACATTTTGTGGATTTTTTCAATTTTTTTCTAGTGACTCTCCCATTTGCTTATGATATACTAGGAACAGTTGGGTTATTCCCTATAGTAAAAGAAAGAGAGGATTAGAGATGAAAAGATTACAAGTGCTTTTACTTGTAGCCCTGTCTTCTACTCTTCTGTTTGGTTGTGGAAAAGAAAAAGAGGTCGCAGAACCTGTTGTTGAACAAGTTATCGATGACATAGTCGTACCGGAAGTTGAAGAAGAGCCAGAAGAAGAGCCAGAAGAGACCGATGAGGATGTTCCGCCGGAAGCCGGAATGGTCCGCAGTCGTATTACAAATGAATGGGTAACAGAAGAAGTAAATAATACAAGACCGATCACTGTGATGATCCCTAACACGAAAACTGCAGCGCAGTACGGGATCTCTCAGGCGGACGTGCTGTACGAGTGTAACGTTGAGGGCAGCATTACCAGACTGATGGCGCTTTTTCAGGACTGGAGTAATTTTGACAGATTAGGCAATGTCAGAAGTTGCCGTGACTACTATGTGTATTGGTCATTCGAGTGGGACGCTTTCTATGTTCACTTCGGCGGTCCGTTCTACATAGACGAAGTTATCAACCGCAAAGACACGGAAGACATCGACGGTCTGTCCAGCAGTAATTTCTGGCGTGCAAACGATACAAACAACTCTACCGACAATGCTTATGTGGATACAAAGGGTCTTATGGCTGATATCAATAAGCTTGGTTATGATCTGGAATATCGTTCCGGTTATTCGGATGAGCAGCATTATAAATTTGCTCCCTCGGGCGAGCCTAATACATTGGATCAATACAGCAACGCCATCACTGCCAATAAGGTGGACATGTCTCCTACCTATCCGGTGACGAACTGCTACTTCATATATAATTCAGAAACCGGGCTGTATGACAGATTCCAGCATTTATCCGGCGAGGCGGACGGTCCTCACGTAGATAAGGCGAACGGCAAACAGCTTGCATTTAAGAACATCCTGATCCAGAATACATATTATGAGGTTCGTGACCAGAAAGGCTATCTTGCATTCCAGTGTCACGACACCACAAGAGACGGATGGTTCTTTACCAACGGCAAAGGTATTCATGTAACCTGGAAGAAGACTTCCGATTACGGCGCTACAAGATACTATGACGACAGCGGTAACGAGATCGAGTTAAATACCGGTAAGACCATGGTATGTATTGTGGAAGACGGCGATTCCTTCTTAGTAGATGACGAGAAAATCGGTTCTACAAATTAGTATATAACCGAATATCAAAGAACGGGTAAGATTTATAACTTTCTTACCCGTCTTTTTTTCACTTATGAATATACTTTTCTCTATTCCACCGTCTCGATCGACTCCACGATACTCAGTTTGCCGATCCCTCTGAGTGGGATCGCCGTGGCAATCAGGCAGGCTGCCACAGATATCACTGCTGCCTCCAGAATAGGCCCGACAGGAACCGCACTAAGCTGCATACTGTCGTTTGCCGCCGCTTCCACGAAAATACTGCATATATATCCGCAGACCGCGCCGATACCGGAAGCAATCAGCCCGTAGTAGGCCCCCTCCCACAGAAATGTCTTGTAAAGACTTACATTACTCATGCCGATGGCCCTCTGCATCCCAATCTCATTTACACGGGTATGAATATTCGTGTAAACCGTATTAATAATATTCAGAATGCCGATCAGCCCAATAAATAAGATCAACCCCCAGCATAGCAGCCGGATCTGCTCAAAACTCTCCGCCATCTGTGCATCCGACTGGCGATAGGACAGCCAGTGCGCCCCGGGATTATTCCTGCACCATTCATCCAGCCATTCCTCAAACTCTTCCGGATTGGCATTTTCATCAAGCGTCGGATATATTTCGGAATACCTGTTATCCCCTGTCAGCACATCATAGAGCGAATCCGTGATGATAACCTGCACTCCATTAAGAAAACCGCTATTATTAATACTTACCGGATTATACGTAATACCTGCCACGCGGAGTTTTTGCCCATTGACCTCAATCATATCTCCTTTCTGCAACTGTGTGCGCTCCACCTCCTGTCCCTCAAAAGAAAACGGAATCGGATTCATAACCAGACACGCTTCACCCCTTGCAATCGCGTCACTGTCCTCCTTCGTAAGCTCACCCTGCAGTTCATAACTGTCTATCCGCGCCTCATTGACAGCCGCAATATGAAATGTCTCTCCCGGTTTCAAACTAAAACCCAGTTTCACCGGCATGTCACCGTTTTCATCCGACTCATAGACGGTAAGTTTCGTGGTGGCCAGCTCCGTGACGGACTCATGCTGTTCCACTTTGCTTACTTCTTCCGGTGAAATTCCCACCGTTTCATTTGTCACGGAATAATCTCCCATGTGCATTTCCTGTACGCTCCGGCTTGTATCCAACAGACCGCTGAAACTCTGCAGTGCCACGAAGACCGTGATGCTCATTACGATCGAAAGAATCGTGATGGTGGTTCTGGCACGGTTCCGTTTCAAATTCAATCGTGCGTAGAAAGCCTCAAAATTCCGGATTCTTTTTGCCTTACGGTTACGACGTTTTACCTTGACCGCCTGCCCGCTCATGGCTACCGTAGGAGAAACGCGGGACGCATATATGGCTGAAGGATATGCTGCCGACACGGCAAACAGCAGGGTGACCGCCACACTTACCAACAGAGGCAATGCTCCTCCCGTACCGCTTCCTACAATCATCTCATTCAATTGCTGCGTAGTATCTGCCATAAACATATCCGGATTAAGAAGCCCCGTCGCCGCTATGAGAATCCCTTTTGCAGACAGGACTCCGAAAAGCATTCCGATCGGCAGCCCTATGACGCTCAACAACATGATCTGTACCGTGACCAATGCATAGAGCTGTCTGCCCTCCCCTCCGATGGCCCGCAGTGTACCATACTCACGTATGCGCTTTGTAACAGCCACTTTCAAAATATTATAGATAACTAATCCTGCTGCCAGCAGAATCAGTGCACCTACCATCACACAGGCAGCCATCATAAAAGGAAATCCGATGTTCGTATCTGTCATCCCTTCTTTGTCCTTATACTCCACTCCTAACGCATCCAGTAAGACCCAGTTGTACTGCACCTGCCGCTCTACGATGCCCAGCTTTCGTACCAAGTCATCCACAGCAGACTGGAAGCCCTTCGTGTTCACCGTCTTAAAATCCGTGGAATAGCGCAAATACCGTTCCGGAAGCAGAGACTGCGCTGTCCCCTCGCCCACAATACCATCCACAATTCCGGTGGCATACCCAAGATAACTACTTTCAAGAATTCCCGTGAGAATAAAATTCGCCGTATATTCATAGTCAGGCCGGTCATCCATCAGCAGACTGCATTTAAGCGGAAGTGTGATCTTCTCCCCGATCTTTCCCTCGATTCCCAAATAGTGTATCGCATCTTCAGACAGTGCGACCTCTCCCTCTGCATCCGGAAGACGCCCTTCTTTGACTTTGCTGATTTCCGGATAAGCCTTTAATGCATCTCCATAATATTCCCGCAGGAAGAGTCTTAAACTGCTGTTTTCCAGTTCTTTCACTCCTACCGTCATGAGGCTTCCCACATCTTTCAGTCGTGGATCTTCATGCAGCATATCACTCTGCTCCTTCGTCAACTGATGAAATGTAGCATAGCGGTTACCGTTCAACCCTGCCGCCTGTTCAACACGCATCGACTGTAAAATCCCGACGGACTGTCCTACGGCAGTAGTCGCAATGGTTGATAATATAACTGCAAGTAAGATCAGGACAGAAGTCACCTTCTGCGCCTTTAATTCTTTCCATGCAAGAGATAAATATGATTTCATAGTTTGTCACCTCATTTCTGTAACCAAGCCGTCCATAATCATAAACTGCCTGTCTGCCTTGCGTGCGATCCTGTTGTCATGGGTGATAATGACGAGTGTCTTTCCCAGCTTCATGCGAATACTCTCCAACATTTCCATAACCTCTCCGCCGCTCTTGCTGTCCAGATTCCCTGTGGGTTCGTCCGCAAAAATAATATCCGGCTTTGCGATAAGCGCTCTGGCAATGGCCACCCTCTGTTGCTGACCGCCGGACAGCTCATGCGGCAAATGCGTCAGCCGTTCGCCGATCCCCAGCAGCTTCGCCAGTTTCTCCAAATACTTCTGATCCGGCTGTCTGCCATCCAGAAGCATAGGCATGGCAATATTTTCCTGCGCCGTCAGTACAGGCAGCAGATTAAACTGCTGAAAAATAAATCCAATGCGCTGCCGGCGAAAGGCCGACAACTCTTTATCGCTCATCCTATAGATATCTTTCCCGTCATAAGTGAGATTTCCCGATGTGGGATGATCCAATCCTGATAAAAGATGCAGCAATGTACTCTTGCCGCTGCCCGACGGCCCCATAATGGAAATAAAATCACCCGACCGTATTTCCATGTCCGCCTTGTCCAGCGCAATAATTTTATTTTCGCCGCTGCCGTAGATTTTTGATAACTCTTTTGCTTTGATATTCATATGCACCCTCTCCTTATATTTTCCCCTCGCGGCAGTCGCCAAATGCCTGCAAGCAGTCACTTGTCTCTTTGCTCGCGGGAATAACTGTCTCCGCATAACAACTCATATTACGGAAAAGACAGTTACCCTTCAATATAAAAAGAGTGTAATTTGCAAATCTCAAGGAATACTCAAGATTTTGTGTATATTTTATGATTCTGTTAATTTCCCTGCAAAATACAGGTTCGCAAACAAATTTTTCGGGATATGCAGTATCTTAAAAACCCGTCTCAAATACCGCCGTCGCCTTCGCTCCCCCATTTATACCATTATCATTTTCCAGTACGAGCCTCCCGCCATGCTTCACGCACAACATCTGACTGGTATACAGCCCCATCCCGAAATGCAATGAGTCTTCCTCCATCCTGCCAAAAGGTCTCGGGCCATCCTTGATCAGCTTTGCAGGATATCCGCACCCGTCATCGGTTACAGTTATCACAAAAAACTGCTGATTCTTCATCCCTGTTTTGAAAACTTCCTGCTCATCCGCCACATTTCTTCTCTCATCCATTTCACCATCAAAATATTGCGTATCTGTTCGGATCGACAACTGTATGTCGATCCTGCTCTGTGCATATCTCGCCGCATTCCCGATCAAATTCTCAGCAACCGTGAGAAATAGCCCATGATCCAATACCAAGCCCGCTGAACCTTCTCTTGAGATCCCTGTTTTTGATATCCCTGCTCCTAAAATCCCCTCTTTTGAAATCCCTGCTTTATAAATTTGTTCGTTTTTCCCACCGCTAGTTTCTTCTGCATCTGCATCACATAATAGTCTTCCATCGCCGCCATGTGTTACCATATCTTCCACACATACTTGTACCGCCGCCCTATCTTCCACGCATACCTGCGTCTCCACATCCGGAGCCAACAGCCTCGCCGTCTCCTCCAGCTCGTCCCGCAGTATACATAGTTCCATTTTCTTCTTCTGCACCGGCATCTGTTCCAGCCGCTGTATGCTGCTCATAGCCTCCACATACCGTTCCAACCGCAACACATAAATCTCCAGCCTCTCCAATGCATGTTCATCAGCAGTCCCCTGCCGCAACTGCTTCACCGTCCCCTTTAACACTGTAACAGGATTGCGTAGATCATGGGAAAACGCTGCATTCAGCCGCTTGCGTTCCTCCGCCTGCCGCCACAGTTCCTGATTGGTCTGCAACAGTTCCGCACGCATCGTCTCGAAGGCAGCACAGACCTGCCCCAATTCATCTCCCGAAACCTCCGGAATCTCAAAATCAAGGTCATGCTCCCTGATACGCTCCGTCCCCATCTGAAGAACCGCAATCGGTTTTTTAAGTTTATAACGATAAAATAAAAGACTGGCAATCCCTACGCAACCCACCGGAACAAGAACACACGAAAGAACTTCAATCCACCCTGTTGCCTCCAAGACCAGCATCTGCTCTCTTGTAGGTTGCTCCAATTCCCTCACGATACCATCAGGCATATATACAATACCACCTGTCGGATAGTCCTCCGTGATTTTATTACTGATCAGAAAAACCATACCAATCACCAATAGCGCCGCCATCATACTAAACACCGACAGTAGGAAAAAGGATTTCTTTAACCCCATATTCTTCACCCATTCCATTTGTATCCGCACCCCCAGACCGTATCAATATAGCTGTGCATCGTATACCTTGCCAGCTTCGCACGAATCTTCCGAATATGCTCCATGACCGTATCGCTGTTTCCGTCGCCGTCTATCCCCCACACCCGCTCGTAGATCCTTTCCCTGTCAAACACCTGTCCTGCATTTAAAGAAAGCAGTTCCACGATATCAAACTCTTTTCTGGACAGAAAAAGTTCTTCCCCGCCAACCTTGACCGAACGCCCTAAGTAATCAATTGCCAATTCGCCAAAAAAGCGAACGTTCCCATTCTCCTGCCGGCGCTTCTCCCGACGCAAATGTGCCGCTACCCGTGCCGCCAGCTCATCTAAGTCAAAAGGCTTCACAATATAATCATCCGCCCCTGCCTGAAATCCGATGATCTTATCCGCAGATTCCACCCGCGCTGTCAAAAAAAGAATCGGGCACGTCACATACTCCCTGATCCTCTGACATACCGTAAGCCCGTCCATCTCCGGCATATTAATGTCAAGCAGAATCAGATCCGGATTCCCCGCCGCTTTGCCAAGCGCTTCCCTTCCGCTGTAAGCCGTCAACACATCATAGTACGGCTCAAAATAACTTTTCATCATATCCACAATACCCTGCTCATCATCCACGATCAATAATTTCTGCCTCATATCCACCTCACCATATACCTCACATATTATACTCTACAAATCTCAAGTAATTCTCAAGAAACACAGTCTCTCCTGTTTGCAACCTTAAACCATCAGTTCTTAACACCAATCAAACTTTTATCCCTTCCATCCGATATCTATATAAGATCAAGGTATTTTTGCTATCAAAAATACCTTATATAAAAACCAAAAAAATCTCCCGCAGAAAACCAGCCAATAAAAAGCGCCGGATTCTACAGGAGATTCCTGTTTTTAGATGAAGGAACCAAAAATCGGCATTAACCGGCAGTCCCTCGAGATTTCTTTCTGTATTTTGTTTACACGTCAGACAACCGCTTCCATAATTATCTTGTCACCTATTTGTATTTCTTTTATTCCGACTTCCTTTCTTTTATTGAAATTAAAGCTGAGCATATACCCTTTTTGCTGATGGTAGTAATCCAGATAACCGGTAAGCTGCGCTTCTCCCCTCTCATTATATTCATTCCCATGCCATATCTTTAGTTCCACAATGAACTGCTCTCCCAGATAGTCCACTATCACATCAGTCCGCCTTGCGTCCCTTGTACGAGCTTCCAAATAGTAATTTCCCGTGCCGTTAATAATCGGTTTTAGATACAGCAGGAAAAACTTTCTCCCGTATTCCTCTATAAACTTCTCATCACTTTCACCATAGATATCGTTATAATGCTCCACGAACTTTTCAAGCTCCAAGTCCATGTTCAGCCGTCCGTTAGAAACGAATTGGTTCCTGTCACGCTGTCCATAGCGGTATGCCTCACTCTGACAAGCTTCCTCTGCCATAAACATATCAAGGAGCGCCATTTCAAAAATACGGTTCGCCACTGTAATATACCCGTCATCTGCCTTTACATACCCAAACATTAATCCTAAATTGACAGATCTGACAAGTGTACTATACGGAATCCGCTTTCCCTGATATATAATCTCTTCTAACATTCCCCTTAGATCACTATATACATCCAACTGCTTTGCCATACTGTCAAATAGCGTTGCTTTCTCCATCAATATAACCTTAACAGCCCCCGCAATCCCCTCTTTCGTCCATGCGTTTTTCCCATCCGCAAACCGTTCCGTTTCCGGAAGCTCCTCGTCAATGATCTTGCAGACTGCCGATACAAAATAGGGATAACCGGATGTATAATCATAAATACACTTCGAAATCGCAGACACATCCATTCCCGTATGCTTGTCTTCTTCATATTCTTGTAGCATAACAGCGATCTGCTCCGNCTGAAANCTCATATCAATATNGAATTTNNCNGCAANATTCCATGGGCTATTGTACTGATGTTCTTCATCCGGACGAATTTTTAATTTAAGATTCTTAATATCATACACTCCGGCAAGAATCACAGAATGNAATANCGGCTTATTNTTCCGNTCNAGATAATACCGCCGAAGCATCGCAAGAAAATCAANAAACACNTGATTGTTTGANGCACTGTCTACTTCATCGATCATCAATACAACAGGCTTTTTTGACATCTCACATACTCTGCTTATATTGACAAACATCTCTCCCNTGTCCACCCGCACATCTGAGAACAATGTCAAAACTTCTTGTAACTCATGACTCTCANNNTTGTCTATNATCGTCTTNATTGCACTTATAAAAATNCTGATAAAAGAGGCNACAAANTTCTCTTCANTCTCAAAATTNGAAGTNCTCANTTCCTNGAAATCCAATGCAATAACGNTATAATCATTCTTCAGATATACTGCAAGNGCTTGAAGCGTTGTAGTCTTTCCATACTGCCTCCCTCTGTTAATGATAAAATATTTACCTCTGTCCACAAAAAGCCCTTTGATCTTCTCAAGTCTTTCATCAAGCGGCACCATATAATGCATATCCGGCCAGCAAATTCCTTCTGTGTTGAAGTAACGTTCCATTTTAATCCTCTTTCTTTCCATACTATGTGCTGTTGTGCTTTATTTTATCATTATAATCATAGTATGTAAATAAANGTACCGCAACCTTAGATTACTAAGATTGCGGTACTTTCACACCACTCTTTTACTTCATGCTATCTATTTTAACCCTGCCTTTGTATCCCATGCTTTTTTTCAAATTCCAGTATTCGCTCGCTGGGCTTCCAGTCCTCAGCTTCCATTTCTTTTAATTNTTCCAGTGTAAAAGAAATGGTATCGCCTTTTCTAAACTGTTCCTCGCTTTCTTCAATCATTGCAAGATATTCAGCGTTTCGCTTTGCTTTCTGTAAGGCATTATATTCCGTTTCGTTTATCATGTATATGTTTTGGTTTCGCGGTCTTGATATAACAACGGTTTCTCCCATGCTTATTTGTATCACGCCATTCTTTGAAGTGATCACGAACGTTGACAGATTTAACTGCTAACATGCTTTTTTGCCTCCTTTTCTAAAACAGTACGCTTTTTTGTATTTAGGTGACTAAAACAAGCCATCTGTTACTGTATACTTTGCTTAGGNCGGCAAACCGGGCAAGATCCTATTGTCTGCCAGACATAGGTATTTGCAGATAATCAATCANGGCAGTTTCCAAAAGCCGGGAATAGTTTACCTTTTGTTCCTCTGCAATCCTTTTCAGCCATGCNGGGAGAGTGATGTTTGTTTTAATGCGTTCATTATCTTTTTTCATGCGGAATAAATCAGGATGAATAGTAACTGGCATTATAACATTTCCCTCTGTATCTTCCTTGGACAGATTCACGGATGGCGTAGGGATTTCCTCATTATCACATTCCATACTGTACACATGAAGGCTTGCGGCTTCTGCTGCCATGCGTGAAGCTTCTTCCAGATTGTTCCCAAAGCTGATACACCCGGGTAAATCAGGAAAGTAAATGCTATATGCACCGTCTGTTGATGGTTCAAAAACTGCAAGATAAGTTAAATTCTGCATAAGTAATGCTCCTTTCTNTTAGAACCGCGGGCAGTAAAGCTATTTGAGCCCCGNCTGCTTGTAAATGCTGTTTAGCGTTCCCGGTCTTAAGTCGCCGCTGTGGTTTGCTACNGTGACCTTTCCAGGCTTTGTTGGGTGCTTTAGGCTTATGTGGGAACCCTCTTGNTTGGTAATATACCAGCCATCTTTCCGAAGTTCCTTTAGTATTTCCCGAACTGTCATTTTGTTTTCTCCTTATATTATGTATTATACGCCTTTTTTATGCGCATTTCAATATTCATGCNTATAAAGTACACGCATGTATTGCAGAGCAGAGGATATAAAGCGGACTGGCTTCAGGACACAACGGCATTCCACTTTTTTCAATCGCCCCGACACTTAATAAAAATTTCCGCACACTCCATAAAACTGCCCGCTCATAACACCAAATCAACCTTCTCCTCCCATCATCCGATATATAAAACAAGCTATATGCCCCGATACTATTACTGAATATTTTTGCTTACACTCAGCTATCTCAAAATAGAAATATCCCCAAAAATGAAAAAAGAAAGCAGGTGAATCAAATGCTCATGATCGCAGTCTGTGACGACGAAATGCGGGATGCTCTTTATATTAGCAGACAAATCCAAACAATACTGGCAGAAACAAATATCTCATGCATAATTAAACAATATAACAGCGGCAGGCAGCTATTACAAGCCCCGGAAGAATTCGATATTATTTTCCTTGATATTATTATGTGCGGTATGGACGGCATNCAGACTGCCGAATTATTTCGNCGGAATTTCTCCGATAAGCTTCTGATTTTTGTTTCTTCCAGCAGACAGTATGTNTTCGACTCTTTTGCCGTAGAAGCATTTGACTATCTTGTCAAGCCCATAAACGACTGTAAACTCCGTGCGGCGCTGCAAAGGTGCATTGCCAGAATCGGTCGGCACTCCGAAGATTTTATTATTGTTTCCAAAGACCGGCAGACCAGAAAACTTTTTCTGAATGAAATCAGATATTTTGAAATACGCGGAAGACNCATCGAAGCTCACGGCAAAAATCCNANCTTCTCATGGTACGAGCAGATCAGCGCNTTGGAAGCCNCNCTGTCCGGNAAAGACTTNTTCCGTTGTCACAAAAGTTATCTGATCAATTTAAANTACGTGGAGCTCTACAATAAGTCAGAAGTCACCCTNGANAANGGTGAGACGATTATGATNGCCAAGCGCAGATANGAAGCCTTCTGCGCTGCAATCCTTGANTANATGCGAAGAAGNGGAGGAATCACAACATCATGACACCGGANANGTTACTATATNTTGAATCAGCCCTCGCCCTGCTATGCAGNGCAGGTTATACATGGGCAATACANCGTTTCNGTACAAGCCATTTTACCTGCATAAAGCANCACNGGAATGTTTTACTTGTTCTACTGGCAGNAATCCCATCCATCGCAATCGGNCTGCGTCTGTCGAACATTCTCCNCAGCCCCACTGTCGAGATCTCTCGTCTGCCTTTGCAAGACTGGATTCTTCTGTGCTATTCTACACCATCTTACCTGACGGTACTGCCTCTGNTCTGGCAGTGCCTGCTGGTTTTCTGTATTCTTCGACTGTATCAGGGTAAAACAGCGCAGAAAATATTGGCNGCAGNTTTCCTGCTCACCACGATCACACTGTTGACAAACTTTATCGAAGCCTTTCTGTGCTGCCTNANTCTGTTCATTCTNCATNCAGCACATATAGAATATACCATNCTTCTTTCTTACTGGTTNGGNCATCTGGTNTGCTGCATTANCTCNGNCTGTACCATANGANCGATAGNCCTTCTTGCAAAACGCATGACAGGATTCTTTGCTGACCGGCTGCCCCGNTGGTATGTTATGNTGTCCGTCCCACTGTTTGGTATCGTGCTTTTGTGGGATTTCATTGGTTTTATTGCCGAACACGGCATATTACTGCGCGGCGGCGATCATCTGAATCAATACTATAATGAANTTTACAGTCAGGCCGGACTCTGTGTCCTGTCAGCCCTTTGCATGTGCGGNGCCGGTTTCTATATATTTGGCATGGATCGGATCGATACCGAACAGCGGCAAAAAGAACAATATCACTCACAAGTCGCCTTGTATCAAATGTTGGAAGAACAGTACCGCAGTCTGGAACGNCTCCGCCATGACATGAAAAACCATATCATCGGACTGCAGCAGCTTATCGACAACCACGAATGGGCACAACTNTCTGATTANCTGCATAGAATGGCCGATACNGGCGGNTTCGACTGCTCCGACGACATGACCGGAAANGGTATNGTNGATGCCATACTCTACTANAAACACAATCAGGCNGCNCAGGCNCAGATTCGCTGGGAATGCGATGTGCATATCCCGCCTGAATGCCCGATTGACGATTTTGATCTNTGCGTAATCTTCGGNAANCTGCTNGATAACGCCCTAAATGCNTGTCANANAATGCCGCNCCAAGATGATCGCTNTATCAGGATTCAGGCTCATANGATCAAACGCTGCTTTCTGNTAGAGATTNTCAACAGCACGGCNCNCNCATNAAAANCNGNGCAAACANACANCNCATGCGGTATCGGTCTGAGAAATGTNAAAGATACGACNGCNAAATATGACGGTACANTGAANATAGATNTAANNGATCGNGNCTTTTGCGTCTCCGTCTTNCTGCCNTGTGCTCTTACGTAACTTAAGAAAGCNNGNCANTGATCCAATNTCATNTTCCAAATACGTGATATGATCTGTATGATTTGAATGATCTAAATAATCTAAGCAGTAACGATCCTACATCGCCGTATATGACCTCAAACTGTCTATATGATACATATAGCTAATTTCCCTTTTCAGCTTTGTCGAAACAAAGTTTAGACCAGAGAAATAATACTCCCGCTTCACGTCAAAGTATTTGACAAATATAAAAATAAAGGAGGTACTATATGCATACCAAGACAATGGAAGGTCTTATCGGNGCACGTACCAATATTAATATGACAAATGTACCGATGAGAGTATATAAGGAAGCCCGGCGCAGAGGCGATACCGCCACCATGGAACGGGCTATGGGATATGTTAATGATTTCGAGACCCATGCCTATCAATATAAAGATACGGCTGAGGAAGGTATGAAAGAAGAGGCCGAAGAGGCCAGAGAAAAGAGAAAAAAGGAGCTTGAAGAAAGAATCGAAAAAAGCCGCGAAGAATGCAAAGAATTGAAAGCACAAAGGGAACAGGAACGAATCGAAGCACAAAAAGAGCAGGATACGAATACGACGAAGAACGAACGAAATATAAATACAGCGTCAGCAGAAACGACCAGTGGTGAAACTGTGTACAACTCTCCTAGTAACACAAATTTTTCTGGTAATACTAATTCGATCCCACCGAAGGCGGATACTATAGAAATCAGCTCTGAAGGACTCACGATGTCAAATCATTCGTACAGTAGTAAAGTATCCGTTCTCCCCGACCATCCGGTGTTTTATTCATCTTCCGGTGCAGCCGACAGAGGTAGCAATACGCAGAACGGAGATGTTAATCTGGATGTCTCGGTTTAACAGACAAAATAATATGTATAACAAATTGCTGCGGCAGTTTTATTTCATCGGAGGAAGGTACCGGATGTATTTTCCTCCGTTATATTTCGGGCAATATCCGTAAGAATATCNGCGCTTTATTTTTATCTCTTATATGTTGAGAAATAATTTCNAGTCTGTCTGCNAATTAGCCCNAACCANCAAAGACNCTTTTGNAATTCCAGGAAATGCAATTTGCCTCTATAAAATGTACNTAGTACNTCTCCAAACGTGCGATTNNTCTACATAAATCAGCTNNTAAGANAGGAGCAGCCGCTTTTCNCATACATANGNTAAAAATGTATTTGNATCATCNNNNATCA
>JAAUZX010000007.1:0-2379 GCA_014804365.1 Lachnospiraceae bacterium | reverse complement strand
TTACGNTATTNCGTTAATAAAAATTNTAANTNTTTCNAAAAAAATAATGACAAACNGTCTCNNCGATGTTATACTTTCNCTAAAGCATATATTTCTAATCACATTATCACTTTCTGTCCGTCNGACAGNAATCTTACCCGTATGGGTATCTTGANGAAATCATGCTTTTATTCCAAATCAAAATGAATAAAGCAGAAGGTTTTGTCAGGAAACAGTACCTTCTGCAANAAGGAGGTATTNACNAATGGGTAAGAANGACNTTACTCTCAAGGACTANCTGTCTGAACCNAAACGNTACGCCGATCTGNTAAACGGCAGTATCTTTCANGGCAGNCAGATCATTGATGCAGACGAACTCATGGATACTGACACNGTACAATCTAANTCAGACGAACAAACNATCATGGANCGCATCAATGACATCACCATNAAACAAACAAAGGACGGAAGCCTGTTTGCCGTCTGGACTGTGGCTAATCAGCAGTATATTGATTACAGTATGCCTGCCCGCGTGATGCTACAGGACGCTCTCTCTTATGACAGACAGGTGAAAGAAATTAAACGCAGCAACCAGTCGTCCGGCAATCAAACCGGCTCGGGAGAATTTCTCTCAAAATTTTTGTCAGAAGACCGCTTACACCCCGTCATTACTCTTGTTGTATATTGGGGCGATGAGCCATGGCATGGTGCTAAAAGTCTGCATGATATTCTGGACTTTGGAGCTGATTCTGTTCTGGCACAGGAAATGAAGCAACTCGTACCGGAATATCCGCTTCATTTTCTAAATTTGTCAGAAGTACATAATTACAGCCACTACAAAACAGAGTTAAGGACACTCTTCGAACTTTATGACCGCAGAAAAGACAAGACAGCCTTCACCCAATATGTAGAAGAGCACGATGAATGCAGACATATGGACGCAGAAACATACTGGGCGCTGAGAATCTTGGTAAACACAACAAAACTAAAGACAATGATACCTCACTCAGAAAGGATGGAAAAGAATATGGGAAATGTATTTGATGAAATATGGGAAGATGCAAGAGAAGAAGGTCTGCATGAAGGCAAACTAACAACTCTCTATGATCTCGTACATGACGGTCTGCTCTCCATCAAAGACGCTGCCGCAAGAGCATCTATGACAGAGAGTGCCTTTACCACAGAGATGCAGAAAGCTGGATATTAATTATGGTCTATATCCCATTAATTCAACTAATTGGAATATAGACTCAAATATATTGTGCGGTTCTTTACTGTCATTAATCTGCGAAACAAGCCACAAAATATACATTAAAAAAGATTCTGAAAAAATTTCAGAATCTTTTTTATTAAGGTGACTGCCGGATTTGAACCGGCGATAACGGTGTTGCAGACCGGGGCCTTACCACTTGGCTAAGTCACCATNTATACCTCTATTATATTATATGATATAATACAAAAAAATTTGCTTCTTAAAAGCAAATGACTCCAACGGGAATCGAACCCGTGTTACCGCCGTGAAAGGGCGATGTCTTAACCGCTTGACCATGGAGCCTAATTAAAACATTCAGCTCTTTCCCTGTTACGCTGAAACTCCCCGAGTAGGGCTCGAACCTACAACCCCGCGGTTAACAGCCGCGTGCTCTACCATTGAGCTATCGAGGAAAATAGTAAATCTGCTTCGCAGATTAACTATACGAGAATTACTTCGTAATTCTCTGCATTGGCTAACCCGTTCTGCACTGCTCCGCAAATTAATTGCTGAAGAATTACTCCGTAATTCTTCCCACTGGCTTTACGGAANCTTTTTGCCTGCTTCACAGATTAACCATACGCCTAACCTGTTCTGCATGTGAGGGACATACCCTCAAAACCGAACCTGAAAATCTNNTATAACAATGNTTCCTATCCTTGGANNNNATCCTGCCGNNTTNTNTNCGGAAGAATCNTTTANGATTCTTCCNAACNAAGCTNTAGNTGTTCTTAGGCGGCGTCCTTTGTCGCCTTAGAACTTCTCTTNGTTNATGGTTAAGCCCTCGACCGATTAGTACTTATCAGCTTAATACATTGCTGCACTTACACCTTAAGCCTATCTACCTCGTAGTCTCCAAGGGGTCTTACTTAACTGGGATATCTCATCTTGAGGGGGGCTTCACGCTTAGATGCCTTCAGCGTTTATCCCTGCCGGACTCGGCTACCCTGCCATGGCGTTGGTCGCCAACAGGTACACCGGCGGTCCGTCCATCCCGGTCCTCTCGTACTAAGGACAGCTCCTCTCAGATATCCTGCGCCTGCGCCGGATAGGGACCGAACTGTCTCACGACGTTCTGAACCCAGCTCGCGTACCGCTTTAATGGGCGAACAGCCCAACCCTTGGGACCTGCTACAGCCCCAGGATGC
>JAAUZX010000006.1 GCA_014804365.1 Lachnospiraceae bacterium | reverse complement strand
CTATTTGTTACACCTTTAGGGAGAAACGGCTATCTGGCTGCAAGGTTATGTATTCCTTCTGCTGTTGCTTTTCTTGTAACCGTTGTCCTGCTGCCTGTATTCAAGCTGACTTCTCTTTCTGCGGCTGATATTATATTACTTGCGGCAGGAGGAACACTGCAAGGCATTATCAGCGCCTTGCTGATATTAACATTTTCATCAAATAAACTGGAGGGTATGGCGATATCAAAATTGTCTGCGCTTTTGATTACCGGCGCAGCTATCCCATTTTTCATCAAACGCGATGTACAATATGTACTGTCTTTGCTGCCTTCTTTTTGGATTGGAAAATCAATTTGCGAGAATGCGTCGTTTTATATGCTGCCTGCTTTTGTTTTATTGATCACATGGATCTGTGTTTTATTAAAACGATACCTGCGTAAGATTTAGAACTCTTGCAAATTGCATGACCGTCACTATCAAGATTCAGATAGGAAAGCTCCTGGTTCAACTTTGAAATGGCGGGTTTGTAAAAAAATGGCGGGGAACTTCCCCGCCATTGATGGGCCTGGGTCTTATGACCAGCCCAAATGAAATCATTGATTTCTTCAATTGTAGTGTATGACAAACTCATTGAAGAAGCAATAGAAATTTTAGATAATTGTGGAAGAAGGGACGTAAAAGGTTGGATGGATTCAGGGCATCACTGGAGCCAGCCGCTTTTTGGCTTTCAAATTAGATAGTTTTCTGAATTTGCTTGGGCTAACAATGGAATAAGCTACTGGCCTTTGTTTTTACATATATTCTTCTTTACCTGTTATAGAAAAAGGTATAATGTAAATATATTGAAAATATGGTGTTCAAGCTAAACAAGGAGCATAGCTTATATTTACAACATTTGAGAAGTATGGAAATTGAAAAGACCAAGCGGATCATTCGCAAATATACGGATTAGGAGGGTGATATTTTGAGTTTAACAGAAACAAGCAAATTCATAAGTTTGATCCTGCGTCATAAGCCGGAGACAATAGGTATCAATTTGGATGAACATGGCTGGGCTAATGTAGATGAGCTGATCGCAGGAATTGCAAAAACCCAAGAGATCAATATGGATATTCTGGAAGAGATTGTCGATACGGATGAGAAACAGAGATATTCTTTTAATGAAGATAAGACATTGATAAGAGCTAATCAAGGTCATTCCATACCAGTTGATGTGGAGCTTGACGAGGTGGAGCCGCCGGTAAAGCTATGGCACGGAACAGGTGAAAAATATGTATCTTCTATTGATGAACAGGGGCTTATACCTAAGAGCAGGTTATATGTGCATTTGTCAAAAGATCAGGAAACTGCGGCGAAGGTTGGTAAACGTCATGGGAAATCAGTTCTTTACATCGTAAAAGCAAATGAAATGTATAAAGACGGATATAAGTTTTATTTGTCGAAGAATGGAGTATGGCTTACTAAAAAAGTACCGGTAAAGTATTTAATAAAACAGTAAAGGTGATGATCATATGGCCCAGAGAACAGTTGCACTTTGTAATGGAAAATATATTGGAATTGAAACAATCTATACAGTCATCAACGGCCGGCAGATAAATATTCCGGAGGAATTAAAAAAACTCAGAGTGAAGAGCTAACGTAATGAACTGTTTTGTCCATGTGGATGCGGAGCTAATTTAATTTTAGTTGCAGGTGATAAGAATCTTCGTGAACAGCATTTTAGAATTAAGGATAATGGGTTTAATCAGGAATGTCATGTGATAACAGAAGGCAAGATTTCTGTTGATTCGAAAATCGTACTTAAATGCTGGCTGGATGATAAGATCGCGGCAGCAGATATGGAAACACGTGTACCTATTCAAGCAGTGGACGATATTAATCGAAAATATGAATTTTCTTTCTTGTCACGTGATAAGAAAATTGCGCTTAGTTATTGCCATGAGAGAGTAAATTTATCAGATGAAAAGTTAAGCATTTTGGAAAAGAACAGTCAAAACATACATATTATCTATGTTGTTGATTCAATGAATGGCGGCAGTGTCGGTCAGTATCCTGAGGGACTTATGAAGGTTCAGAATAAACAGGGGTATTGTTTGCTGCTTTCCATTGAAGGATCTGATTATAGTAAAGCGGAGCTTGAAGCTGTATTTTATGCTCAGGATATAGATGGATTATGGAAGGAAATTCCTATTGCCGTAGGGCTGTTGAAGAATTTTGATATCAATGCCGGGGGGATGGTAATTTATTCAGGACATAGCCTTGATGAAATGTTGGAAATTGCAAAAACGAAATTTCTTGCCGATCTTGAAAAAGAGAGGATAAAGCGTGCCGACGAGAAAAAACGCAGAATGGAAGAACTGAAAAGAATTCAAGAGGAACAGGAACGTCTGCAAGAAGAGTATCACAGGCAGCAAGAAGAAAAAAGGCGTGCCAAAGAGGAGAAGCATCAAGCCGAAAAGCAACAATTAGATGAAAATTTCAAGCGTAATATGGAGTCAAATTTCTCTCAACAGGAAACTCCGATAAGAGATGCAGAAGGCAATCGTTGGATCAAATGTGAATTTTGTGGAAAGATAGCCATGGAAAAAGAATTTTCATCCTATGGTGGAGTCGGACATATCAATCTTGGAACTTGTAGAGAGTGCCTGGCTTATAATCCTGCAGTAAAAGAAAAAACAGAGAAAGAAAATGCAATGATTAGAAAGAAATATGATTCCGCTATCTGTCCGGAATGTGGCGGTAAGCTGCATGAGCGTAGAGGTCCTTATGGGAGTTTTATGGGTTGCAGCAACTATCCAAAATGTAGATACAACAGAAAAATATATAAATGAAAGTCTCTGGAACATGGGACATTATATTGGCGAATATATAATTCTGTGATATTTTATATAAAAAGGTATCCGCTTTTTAGCGGAAAAGCCTCAGGGAGGAAAACAAATGGCAGAAATAAAAGAAATGGTATTTAACGAAGAAACAAAGGTAGATCATGTAAAGGCACCCTGGGAAGACGAACTGGAACAAGGCGATTTTGTGAGCTATGCACCTTCTTATGTAGGAGGAAAAGAGAGATTGCAATTTGATAAGTGTGTGTATCCAAGTGAGAAAACAGGCGACATTACTTATTATCTGTACGATCCCTTGAAGCATGGTGCAAAGCCGGATGGCAAATATCCGCTTCTTATCTGGATTCATGGATTTAACTGTGCAGATGGAATAAATGCGGTAGGCCATAGCGGAGGAGAACAGTTTGCTACACCGGGCTATCAGGAGGCCCTGGGCGGCGGTGCATTTATTCTTGTACCTCTTGCAAATGAAAAATGGGTAGATGGCGAAATGCAGGGTTCCTGGTCAGAGGATTACTTTGAACCGCTTGCAAATATGATTAGAGAAATTCAGTCTGTACACAAAGATAATATCTCAAAAACACTCATTTCCGGCGGCTCATCCGGCGGATGGATGACATGGATCATGACAGAAAAATTTACGGAATTATTTGATATCTGCGTTCCAATTGCATCGGGATATATTCCTGCAAAAAATGAACTGGATCGAATAGCAGATGCAGGGGTGATCACTTTAGTCATGCATGGAAAAAGAGATGAGTTATGCAGCTTTGAAGAGCATGTAACTCCCAGAATAGAAGATCTTAAAAGCATGAAAAATTGTACGCTGTATTTCCCGGAATGGGTAAAAAATGGAGACGGCGGTGTGGCATCCCTCAATTTTGGATTTGAAATGGGACAGCATTGTTTGATCAATCAGGCACAGGCAAATCTCATGTACATAGACGGAACGCCATACGATGAGCGTTTCCCAAAGGGCTTAACAGGCTGGATAAAGGAACAGTGCGAAAAATAGTATTATGTGAGGAAATTCAGTGATGAGAATACCAGAGAGCTGTGCGGAATGCTTATACAATAAACAGAAGAGATTAACAGATAATGAGAGATATCTTGATGAGGTAAAAAGTCTTTTGGAAAAGAGAAAAGAAGATGATACCTCACCATATATGGTTTATTTATTTAATCAGGTCTATGAAAAGTATTTTGGCAAACAGGCTTCTTTTCGTGAAGAGAGAAAAAAATATAATGATCTGGTGCTGTCCATGGAAGATGCTATTAGAAATAACATAGAAGCTTCTGAAAACCCGCTGATGCAGGCTTTGGCCTATGCACGTGCCGGTAATTATATAGACTTTGGCGCACTGAACGAGATAGAAGAAGAGAGACTGCTTTCTCTTTTGGATAAGGCAGAAATCTATGACAGAGATATTGATGTGATGAATTCGTTCTTAAAGCAATGTGAAACGGCAGATAATTTTTTGCTGCTTGCGGATAATTGTGGCGAGATTGTATTGGATAAGCTCTTTTTGCAGCAACTGAGCAGAAGGTTTCCGCATCTTAAGATGCGGGTTTTGGTTCGTGGCGGGGAAGTTCTGAATGATGTGACAGAAGAGGATGCAAAATATGTTGGCATAGATGATCATGCAGAGATAATTTCAAATGGTTTTCCCATTGCCGGAACAATATATGCTATGCTGCCTGAGCATGTAAAACAAATTGTAGATAATGCAGATGTGATCCTGGCAAAAGGTCAGGGAAATTATGAATCGCTTAGTCAATGCGGCAGGCATATTTTTTATGCTTTTTTATGTAAATGTGAATTATTTACAAGTAGATTTAATGTGCCGAAGTATACAGGTATTTTCATAGAAGAATAGTGAGGGAGAAAGGGCAGTTTCTATGTTACATTTTGGGTTTTCATATGTTGGATTTATATTTTTGCTGATGCTGTTTATCCCCAATTTTTATTGGACAAAAAACAAGCCCCAAAATTACGATATATATGTCAAAAATGAAAATAAAATATTATTGTATCTGGAAAGAACAGGCGAAGTGCTTGTTTGTGGAATAGCTTTAATTTTTTCTGATTTCAATCTTCGCCCGTTAAATATTTGGTCGGTCTGGCTGGTGCTTGCTTTTATTGCAATGATAGGATATGAATGCTACTGGGTCCGGTATTTTAAGAGCGAGAAGAGTATGAAGGATTTTTATTCTTCTTTTTGCGGGGTTTCTGTTGCGGGGGCGACTTTGCCGGTACTTGCTTTTTTGTTCCTTGGAATATACGGCTGCAATCTTTTCATGATAATTGCGGTAACTATTTTGGGGATTGGCCATATAGGAATTCACCTTGGACATCGTAAAGAGGTATATTTATCTCAGAAGAAAAGTGTATTAATACGACTGTTGCGTGGAGTTATTCTTTTCGTGTTGGTTCTGATCTTTGTTGTGATCTCAGTTACGATTGGAGCCAAAAACTATCATTGGATCATGCATTCTGTAAAAAGTGAGAATGGTATTGAAGAAGAAGGATACATTGAATTAGGCGGTCAGGAGCAGTATTATGTGATGCGGGGTGAGGACAGAAGTAATCCGGTAATAATCTGGATCCATGGCGGTCCGGCAAGCCCGGACACTATGGAAACATTTTATTTTTCGAATTATTTGAAAGAAAATTATACGGTAGTTGCATGGAATCAACGTGGATGCGGAAGAACTTATTTCAAAAATAAAGATAAGGATCCAGATAACGATACTGCTACTTTTCAGCAGATTCAGGAGGATCTGGATGAGTTAGTGGATTATACCAGAGAGCGTCTGGGACAGGACAAGGTAATTATTGTGGGACATTCTTTTGGAACAATGGTGGGAAGTAAGTATGCCATCACGCATCCGGAGAAGGTGTCAAAATATATTGGCGTAGGGCAGATGGGAGCGCTGGGATCTGATCTATACGCATACAATGATGCGTTGGAAAAAGCAGTTGAGCAAGGAGCAGATACCACTGAAATAGAGCAGGCTCTAAGTGTATATCTGAAAGATCCTACTGTTGAAAATATGTTAGCTATACGTTCGCTGGCAGATTTATATCATCAGGTGCCAATGACGAGGAACTATATTTTAGATGCTTACATTTCACCATATATGGGAGTTGATGATATCAGATGGTATCTGCTTCAGCTTAATCTTGAAAAGTTTGTCCGGCTAAATAGTTCTTTGTTTGATTATATTAACGAGGAAGATGTATATGATTATGGAACAGAATTCCAGATTCCTGTTGGTTTCATATCAGGATCCTGTGATTGGATAACGCCTGTTGATCGTACGAAAGATTATTACGATGCTATTGAAGCACCAAATAAACAAATGGAGCTGATTGAGGGATGGGGACATACAGTTCCGCAGGAAAATCCGGAAGAGTTTGCGCGTGTGTTGATGGATTTGATTGATGACCTTTCAAAATAATGCATATAGTGGAGTAAAAAATGAATGTATTTATAGTCTATTGTCATCCGAGTAAAAACAGTTTTACCTATGAGATAAAGGAATCATTTATCAGGGGACTCAGGGAAACAGGTCACAAATATGTGGTATCTGATTTGTATGCAGAAGGATTTAATCCGGTTATGTCCGAAGAGGAATATGTAAGAGAAGGATTTTATAATCTGGATATGCCGGTTGCGGCTGATGTATTAAAAGAACAGGAAAAGATTAATGCGGCGGATGCTATTGTATTTATTTATCCGGATTTTTGGACGGCTTCACCGGCTATGCTGGAAGGTTGGTTTCAGAGAGTGTGGACTTACGGATTTGCCTATGGAGATAACCCTTCTATGAAAATTCTGGAAAAGGCAGTGTTTCTGGTTACTATGGGTGGATCGTTGGAGGATGAGATACGAAAAACTCAGCTGGAGGCGATGAAAACAGTTATGGATGGAGATCGTATCAGAAATCGTGCAAAGAAATGTGAAGTATATGTATTTGATCAAATGACCAGAGGTTATGGAAATGATCAAAACAGATTGGAAAGAATCGGTAGATTTTCTGCAAGCGTTTATGAATTGGCGAGAAATTTAGGCGATTAAATTCCGGTTTGTAAGCTTTTTCCATAAGTTTCCCCTATTTTTCAAAGCTTTGCGCCATGCCAGCCTCAAGATATGTATCCTTTTCCCTTGTTTTTGCCCTTATGGGCAAGTTACAAGGGAAAGTTTTTCTTATTCAGTTTTAATTCCTAATTCGTTCCCACAACCTTATCCAAGAGTTTTGCAGATTCCCGCTTTGCCTCCCTTGTTGCGTGTGTATATGCAGACTATCAGGATAAAGTTGCCAAGTGGGAAGAAACTTATGGAACAGAGTCAAAGAGTGATACTGTGCATGACAGAATACAGAGTTATCAAAGAGAGGAATCTGCACGGCATACAGAGCAGACTACACATAGAAATGACAGAGGGGCGAGATGACTACTATCGCCTCTCATTTTAATCTGTAGAAAAACATATTTATATGCAGCAAAAGATACCTTGCTGTCCATACATTTTTAACTTACCGGATAAGGCATTAAAACTGTTGACAATTTTAGCGTATAATCTATAATTATATTTTAAATATTTGAAATGCGAGGTAAATTCATGCGCCATCCTATTTGATTACGTGCAAAAGGTTTTATTTACCGTGGAGATTGAAAAAATTCCATGGTCTTGTTGTCGTACTCAAAATATAATTCAAAGGGTGGTACTCATGAAAAGAAATCTTTACTTTATGTATGCCATATCCTTTTTTCAGGGTATGGTTTTTTATTCGTCAATCGCAACATTATATCGTCAGGCCGCCGGGCTTTCTATCTTTCAGATCACTATGATAGAAAGCATTTCCTTGGTGCTTTCTTTTGCCTTTGAAATCCCTTGGGGCGTCTTGGCAGATCGCATTGGTTACAAGCGTACAATGCTTGTTTGTAACACATTATTTTTTATCTCCAAGATCATTTTCTGGAAGTCGCAGAATTTTGCTGATTTTCTTTTGGAGAGAGTGCTCATAGCTATAGTCATTTCCGGCCTTTCGGGTGTGGATACAAGTATTCTATATTTATCATGCGGCGATGATGATTCCCAGCGCGCCTTCGGTATTTATGAAGGTCTCGGCACATCTGGACTTCTGTCTGCTGCCGCAATTTATATGGTATTTATTGAAGAAAACTATCGGGCAGCCGGTTTTTTGACGGTCATCAGTTATGGCATAGCGGCAATTCTCAGCTTGGGGCTGAAGGAGGTAAAGTCTGCTCAAAAGGGCGAAAGAATGTCTTTTGGACAGTCACTTACTATTTTAAAGGAAACACTTTTTAACCGGAGTCTGCTTTTCCTGATTGCGGGTGTTGCACTTCTACGTGAAGTAAATCAAACGATAACCGTATTTTTCAATCAACTTCAATATACAAAAGCAGGTATGTCGGTTAGACTGATTTCCGGTGTTTATATTCTGATGACACTTTCAGGCTTGGTAAGTGTGTTTTCCGCACCCCTCACGAAAAAGCTGAAGCCACGATTCTTTGGAGCAATGCTCTTCGTTGTTTGTAGTTGTTCCTGTTTTATGTTGGTCTTTACAGAAAATCCATTTGTTTCGGTTCTTGGCATTTTGCTCATCCGTGTCTGTTTCAGCTTGATGTCCCCGTTGGGAACAGAACTGCAAAATAAAGCGATTACAACGATTGACCGTGCGACTGCACTTAGTATGAGTACTTTGATTATGGATTTACTGGCAGTCTTTACAAATCTTGTTTTCGGAAAATTGGCTGAATTTAATTTAAGCTCTGCAATGTGCTTTGGTGGATTTCTCTGTATACTTGGAGTGATTCTATATCTGAGAGGACTCAAAAGAACTGATTATAAATAATCTAAAAACTAAATATTTTTCATTAACATAGCGGTAAAAAGCAATAAATCATTATGGTTTGATTAATCTTATCATTTCAAAAAAATAGCAAAGCCAGCCAGACCAGTCAACGGTAAAATGAATGCCGCTTTGTGCCACCGCTTACGGTTCTGTCCGGTTTTACTGGTGTGTAATCAAGGGGCGACAGTCAAAAGTGCTACCGCCCCTCTGAATTATAAAATGGGGGACTATCCCTTAAGTTTTGCTTACTACCATAATTCTAGAGAATCCTCTGCATCTATCCACATCTGCATATTACCCTCAAGGTAAAGACGAGCATATTCCAGTGG
>JAAUZX010000005.1 GCA_014804365.1 Lachnospiraceae bacterium | reverse complement strand
CCGATGAACATCGGAAGAAACGCCGTAAACATTACTCCGATCGATCCGAAGTTCAAAGCCATCTGTATGGTTCCCGTATTGGTTGCACTGATAAATCCAACCACGCCCATCAGCGCTCCGGCAATCGTATAGCAGCCGACTGCATTGGGAACCTCTTTGATTCCCGTATTCACCGATACCTTCTGACCGGAGACAAGAGACTTATATTCATAACCAAACTGCGTATGATCAAAAAGAAAGATAAATATTAACAATCCGAATATAATTACAAGTGCATAATTTAAAACACTGGGGAAACTTGTCAGTTCCGTATTAGCCACAAACGATACGCCGTATCCGGATGTAATCGCAAACGCCAGACCTTCATAAAACAGTGCCACACCGAGAGATACGATGATAGGCGGAAGTTTCACAATAACATAAATCAATCCTGACACCAGCCCAAGTACTGCTCCTGCTATAATAGAAATGATAAGCATCGGTACCGTAGGCAATCCAAGTGATGTGCATATGGATGCGCTGATTACTGACGATAACAATGACACCGAACCAATAGAAAAATCAAATCTGCCGCTGTTGAGATTGAGTGACAGAGCAAACGTTGTGAGCATTACGGATGCTGTTGCCCTGAAAAACAATACCCAATTTCCTTCTGTTTCAAATAATTTCACGCCTTTTGCACTGCACAGTATGAGTACAATCAGAAAGGTCGCTACGGGAATTGCCGCTGTCCCTGCTATTTTTTTATAAATATTCATATTATTCGTTTTCATATCATCAATCCTTATTATTGTTATTATGCTGCAGGGCAGCGGTGGACAAATTGTCCACCCGCCTCCTGCGTAACTTCCTTTGCTTCCAATGGTTACATACCCTGAATCTCTTCAAAACTGTACTTGCTTACAAAGTTCTCGAATGTTGCATAGTCTGCTGTCAGTAAAGTGTCCAGCATATCCTTCGTATAAGCCGGTGCCTCAACGCTGCTGTCTACCGCATAGTATGTGTTAAACTCATCTGCACCCGTTGCTACCCAATAACCCTGACTTAAAGCAAGTGCATTTCCGTCTGTTGTGCGAATCGGTGAGCCTAAAGCTGCTCTGTATGTTGCAATAAAGATCGGTCCAATGCTGGCGGAAAACTTTCCTGCAAGATAATCAAGCATTCCGGCTTCCATTGCCTCGCCATAGCTGCTCGCATAAGCATCCACACTGGCAATCTTAACATCGGTGCCCGAAATAGCCGTTCCAAAGAAATCCGAGCCGTTTCCTACTGCAAGAATTACTTCCAAATCTGCTGTCTGCGCCATCTGCGCACATTTTCCGAACCAAGCGTCATCCATATCATATCCGCCGACATAGCCTAAGATATTAACATCTCCGATAGCACCCGTCTTCACTTCACCGTCTGCAAATATCTGTCCGAGAATAGCTCCCTGATCAGTTGCTCCCTGATAGTTTGCACCGTCACCGCCTGCTTCCACCATTGCGGTTAACATACCGGCCGCACGATAAATATGCATTTCGGTATAGTAAGGAATTGCGCCGCCGAAGATAGCAAAGTTCTTCATACCCTGATCCAGATAATGTTTCGCCATGTTATAGCCGGTCTCAAACTCTACATCAAGAGAGGGCCCGATCGCGCCTACATAATGCTCATATCCCTTATAGGTTTCATACTCCTCCTCTGTCAGAGTACCTGTTGCAACCGCGTAGTACACACCTGCCTCATCACACTGTTCAAGCTGCGCTGCACGGTCAAAAGATGAAAATGAGATGATGGCTTTACAATTATTTGTAATAAATGTATCGATCGCCGAAGTTTCGCCGGCTGCATCCGTAAGCTCATCAGAATAGATCATCTCAACATTGTACTGTTTCTGAATATACTCTGTGTAATAGTTACGGAACGCAAGCGCTTCCGCCGATGTCGCATCTGACACCAGAATACCTATTTTAACGGTCTTGCTCATATCGAGATCTGCCGCTGCGCTAACACTGTCATCCGATGCCGCTGAATCTGCGGATTGATCCTCCTGTGCCTCACTTCCCGTGCTGCTTGTGTTACTTCCTGTGTCTGAATTGTTGTTACCACAGCCTGCTAACATTGATACTGTCATAGCCGCCGTAAGCAATAATGCCCAAAACTTTTTCATAGATATTTCCTCCTTATTTGTCATTTTTATGTATTAAGTGTCCCCACGAAATACCAACCCATTATCTCGGCAGCATATTTCCTCTCTGATCGCTGGTTGCCAAGAATACAACCAGAATGAAGATTGCCGCCTTTACCATTTGTCCGATTCCTGAATTCAGGTTGAACATCACCATAATCTGGCTCAGCAGCGTCATGGAAAAAGCGCCGATCACTGCCGCATAAATCTTACTTCTTGCCCCACCGGAAACCGGCATGCCGCCGAACACGATAGCGATAATAACATCCATACCTACACTGGAAGCAGTGTTTCTCGTCAGCGTAGGCGCATATATGATGGACAGAAATGCTCCGAGTCCCACGCCGATGCCCGACATTACAAATGCGATGATCGCCATTTTCTTTTCCGAAATTCCGCTCAGCTTTGCACAGACCGGATTACCACCTTGAAACTTCTGCATTCTGCCGATTTTCGTAAAGCTGAAAATAAAGATACTGAGAAGAACAAAAGCCAGGAGAACAACTATCTTAAACGCCGTATTGTTTAACGGTTTCACCGCCGCTGCCGGCACTGCAATTTCCGAACCTGTTCCGTTTACACTGATCAAAACCAATACCAGCGCATTGAGCACACTCAGCATTGCAATTGTCGTGACGAATACCGGCAGATTAAATACCGAGGCAAGCACCGAATTAAACAATCCGACCAAAACCGCAACCCCGACACAGACAAGCGTCATAAGAAACAGATTCTCGGTTTTGATATATACCATTCCACCGATCAGTGCGCTTACAGCAGTAGAAGCTCCGAGGCTGATATCAAAAGACCCCAGCGTGTATATGAATAT
This sequence comes from Lachnospiraceae bacterium, assembly GCA_014804365.1. GTDB lineage: Bacteria > Bacillota > Clostridia > Lachnospirales > Lachnospiraceae > UBA3282. The sequence continues at coordinate 74,556 of JAAUZX010000005.1, read as the reverse complement.
GGCGCCTGTCGCAACAACTGCCACCACAACGGATTGATTGATAATACTTTTCAGTCCATAGGAAACATTGATATCCCGCATCGTACCAATGATCAGAAAAGCGGCAAACAATGCAATTAATCCGAACAGAGGAGTCAAATTCATAATGTATTTTTTTATTTTGTTTTTACTCATTTTGCTTTCCTCCTAAATCATGTATTGAATGATATCCGATTCACTTAGAGTTTCACTTCTTGGAAATTCCTTCTTGATCTCCCCGTCTTTCATGACGATCAAGCGGTCAGCCATTCCTATTAACTCCGTCATTTCCTCGGAAATGATAATGATGGACTTTCCTTCTTTTTTCATTCGATACATCAGTTGGTACATTGCCTGTTTTACACCGATGTCAACGCCTCTGGTCGGACAATCCAGAATCAATATCTCACTTCCTCTTCCGATCCATTTACCGAAAACAACCTTCTGTTTATTTCCTCCGGACAGTGCAGATACATATTGATTCATTTCTGCACATTTCACACTCAAATCATTGATTTGCTTTTGTACATATTTCTTTTCTCTTCCGGGCAGAATCAGGAAATTATGTAATGCAAAGCGGTCCAGACCTCCAATTGCAATGTTGTCGCGAATACTTGCATTTAAACACAAGGACTCGACGTCTCTGTCTTTGGCTGCATATCCGATCTGCTCTTTCATGGCATCCGCTTCACCTCTCAGCTCCCGACCTCTTATCAGCACCCTGCCGGTCGCCGGCTTACATGCTCCGAACAGAATCTTGCCAAGTGTATGCATTCCACAGTGAGACAGTCCGCCGATCCCGAGTATTTCACCCTTATGGATCTGTAAATTAAAGTTCTTTAACTGATCTCCCAGATTCGCATCCTTTACTTCTAATACAACTTCAGTGCCGTAGCTTCCGTCATAATCGCTGCGATAATAATCGCCTTGCATTTCCCGTCCTATCATGCTGGTCTTAATCAGTTCCTCATCAAACTCTTCCTTGGCGAAGGTTATGATGATCTTGCCGTCCCTAAGTACCGTGAGCGAATCGCAGACATTCATGATTTCATCCAGATCATGGGAGATAAAGATCACTGCCTTATTTTCTTCTTTCATCCGATTCATAATCTTGTAGATGATGTCACGGCCGATCTGGGATAATGCCGTCGTTGTTTCGTCTACCACCAGGACTTCCGGATTCTTGATCATGATCTTTGCAATCTCAACCAATTTCCGATCCTGCATATCCAGACTCGCTGTAATCTGTCCCGCCTTAATGTGAGAAGCCCCGATTGCATCCAGCGCTTTCTGCGCTTCCTTCATCATTTCTTTCCTGTTAACTGTTCCCCATCTCTTCCCTTCATTTCCAAAAGACTTGAATCGATTGGTCTCGCCAAGAAAGATGTTCTCTGCAACGCTGATTCCCGGAACTGTTCCGTTTTCCTGTACGATCATGCCGATACCCTTTTCCAACGCCCAGAGCATAGAAACCGGTTCCCACTTCTCTCCCTTATAGGCCATTTCTCCGCTATCAGCTTTCTGCATACCGGATATAATGGATGTTACGGTAGATTTCCCCGATCCGTTTTCGCCGATCAGTCCCTGAATCTCTCCGCGCCTTACTTCAATGCTGACATCATTCAGCGCAATTGTGGATCCGAACCGCTTATCCATATGCTTTACTTCAACAATGACTTCTTTTCCCATATGCCCATGTCCTTTCTTCTTTTATCGCTGCCCCATAAAGCCTACGATCTTCGTGATATCTTCCTTAACACCGATCAATCGCTTTGAAGAATTCATCAATATTTTTTTCTTCATGTTGGCTCTCCCTTTCTGTTATACTTACATTATAATTTGCTAGATTTCTTTTCCAATGGTTATAAAAAACCAGATTTATTGACTATTTTTGATATTAATGTTATAATCCGCATAATCAACTATCTTTTTTTGACATTTATAAATTCCTGGTGATTTTTATTATCATATCAATTTATAAGAGGGGAATTATTCATGGATTATGAAACACTGAAGAGTGAAATATATAAACTGAATGAAGATGAAGTTTTTTATAGGAAATATTATTATGCCAGACAGCAGGAATATTCTCTTAACAAATTCCTTACAGAGTTGGACATGTCGAAAGTATATGAAAAACATTATTTGATACCGGAAATACCGAACACGATTCCTCCCCGCTTTGAGGATTCATTTTATCTTGATGCGGACAAGCGTGCTTCTCTGATCACCCTGCGTCATAACAGATACAGTCCGGCAATTATACACGATCATACCTTTTTTGAATTGATTTATGTCTATGAGGGAGTATGCGAGCAGGTGATCAGCAACAACAAGAAAAATCTGTCTATGGGTGATGTCTGCATTATTCCGCCTGGAATCAAACATTCTATCGGCGTATTTGACGACAGTATCGTTTTTAACTGTCTTATACGCAAAAGCACCCTGCATAATATCTTTTTTAACTTTTTGAACAATCCAAACATCCTATCCGCTTTCTTCATCAATAATATTTATTCCGAAAATGGAAATGATTATATCATTTTCCATACAGGTAATGATTATGAAATTCATCGCGGAGTAATATATATGTATAAAGAATCTCTGGAGAAAACTCTCTATTGGGATCAGATGATTTCCTATATGCTGATGCTGATATTTGGAACATTGATTCGTAATTACGAAAAAAGCATTGAATTACCTACCTTTATGCAAAAGACAGATGTTCAACGCTTTGCTTTACTGCAATATGTTCAAGATAATTTCTCGACTATAACCTTAAATCAGGTCGCTGAAAAATTTCACTATACCCCGGAATATACTTCCCGCTTGTTTAAGTCCACCACAGGAAGATCCTTTACGCAGATTCTACAGCAGGTCCGTCTGGAGAGAGCCCAGGTACTGCTCCAGGATACAAACTTATCTGTGGCAAATATCGCCAATCAGATCGGCTATGAAACAACAGAACATTTTATTCGCATTTTTAAGAAACAAATGCACATGACGCCGACCGAATATCGGAGGAAGGGGATTGTTATTTGATCTTTGGCTGCAGCACAATAGCAGCAGATTAACAAACATTTCTCATGCCTGAATCATCCCGCCATGAAAATAGCACTCATAGATCCGCTCTTCCATATAGAAAATTTCCTCATAACCCTGATACCATGTGAATTCGCCTTCAGTCTTACAATGATAGCGGTAATCCCCGTTGGTATAGATATCCGGTCCGCGGAAAGGCCGCTCCATCGGAACATGACTCAGGACTTCTTTCAAAAAATCTCCGCTGAAATGTTCCCCGATCACCCTGCCGACATAATTCATACTCCAAACCGGTTCCCCATGATGCCAGACAGCTTCCTCTCCCGCAAATTTTTCTCCGCCGAGGTAAGTGTCATAATACGAATATTCGTTTTCTTCATAGCAGAAATCATGGGACTGCGTTCTTGACGCCTTGATCTCGTGCGCTTTCCCGGCATAAGTATTTTTCTTTGCACGGATAAGGAAGGGAATGATCTCAGCATAATCTAACTCCGTCTTCGCACTCAGGGTAAGGTTGCACTCATCGTCTTCCTTAACCATACGATCGATCGTAACGCCATATAGTTCACTTAACAGAATCAGTCCGCTTACCTCCGGTACCGCCTGACCAGTCTCCCATTTGCTGACGGTCTGCCTTGCAATGCCAAGTTTATCTGCTAATTCTTCCTGCGAGAGACCGTTTTGTTTTCTCAGTAATTGTAATTTTTCGTGTAATTGCATGTTGGTAATCCTGCTCCTTCCTTTCTTTTAAAACATAACCACAAAAAACAAAATGTGGTTCTTGCATCTCCTATCATTTCATGAGTTCACTTTTCCATGAGAGAAAATACAATGCATAACTATTGTGATATCCAATAAATATAACATACATGAACATTTAGATAAAAACCACCACTTATGAATGGCAAAAATGTCATATAAAACTTACACAAAAATGCCATAATTTATTATAGCGTGTATTCTTCTTATCCACTATTATGTTATATAAGAAACATATTAATCTTGTTTTTGTGTGAAAATCTATTTATAATATTCTTGAATATGTGTTATAATTCTACTATCAATATTCTTGTTTTAGGACGGGTATAAGAGAGCAATGAAGAAATGAGGTAAATAATGAAACGAAAAATATATGATAATCTTCTCGAATGGAAACAGACATCAAGTGGCAGTACAGCACTGTTAATTGACGGTGCCAGACGTGTCGGCAAGAGTTACATCGTCGAAAAATTTGCTATGGAAAATTACGCTTCATACATCCTGATCGACTTTAACCGTGTCGGAAAGGAAGTTACCGACCTTTTTGTAAATTATCTTGACGACCTTGACAGCCTGTTCATGTATCTTTCCGCATATTACAACCGGAAGCTTGTCAAAGGTGATTCTCTGATTATTTTTGATGAAGTACAGCTATTCCCCCGTGCCAGAGCTGCCATCAAATATCTCGTTGCAGACGGCAGATATGATTATATCGAAACCGGTTCACTGATGTCGATTAAGAAAAATGTGAAAGATATCATGATTCCTTCGGAAGAACGCCATATTAATATGTATCCCATGGATTTTGAGGAATTTCTGTGGGCTTTAGGCAATGACACCCTGATTCCGACCACAAGGGACTGTTTTGAAAAGAAACGCCCTATGGGACAGGTTCTGCATCGGAAAGCTATGGATTATTTCCGTCAATATATGATCGTTGGCGGAATGCCGCAGGCTGTCAGTTTATATGCCGAGACAAAAGATTTTGAAGCTGTAGACCGTGTAAAACGTGATATTTTAACTCTTTACAGGCAGGATATCATGAAACATTCCGATGGCAATGAATTTGAAATCGAAGCTGTTTTTGACGAAGTGCCCGCGCAGCTCTCAAAACATGAAAAAAAATTCAAAATCGGTGATCTCAAAAAAGGAGCACGTTCCAGAGATTACAAGCAGTCATTTTTCTGGCTGGCGGACGCCATGATCGTAAATCCATGCTTTAATTCAACTGAACCCAACATCGGATTAAAGCTCAATATGGAACGAAAAACATTAAAATGCTATATGGCTGATACCGGGTTATTGGTCAGCCATGCCTTTGATGAAAACGGTATTGTCTCCGAAGAGATATATAAAAAACTGCTGTTTGATAAGCTTTCCGTAAACAGTGGAATGCTCATGGAAAATATTGTTTCGCAAATGCTTGCTGCCGCAGGGCATAAACTATACTTTTTCTCGAAAAACTCACGCGAAAATGCCGCGGACAGAATGGAGATCGATTTCCTTATTGCCAAAAGCAAAGTAACAGGCAAACACAATATTTCTCCTATCGAGGTAAAATCAGGAGAACGCTACACGCTTTCATCACTCAACAAATTCCGCAAAAAATATGCAGAGCAGACTGCAACACCATACGTACTTCATACCAAAGACCTGAAAGAAGAAGACGGCGTTATGTATCTGCCGCTGTATATGACGATGTTTCTGTAATCCTCCCACATTGACAAATAGCAGTTGTATAATGTCATCGTATAAGCGGCGGGTCACATACCCGCCTAACAGTTTATCATTTTGTTCAAACCGGTTGTCAGAAAAATAAATCAAAAGAAGTATCTAAAAGAGGATGTCGCCTGACACCCTCTCACTTGATAATTTCTATTCACTTTTAAGTGGCGGTTGTTGGTAAAGTTTACGCTCTACCTGTTTACGCTTTTTGCTGATTAATTTTAATGTTTCCGTCGCATTTTCTTTTTCTGCCACTTCTTGCAGATCATCTAAAATAGTTAACTGATCAAATAAATAGCCATTGTATTCCTTTTCATATGCAGGCATACCACTTCACCTCCTCATATAAAAGAAAATGTTTTGTTGTGCGATTATTATAACATGCTTTTGTTTTTATTTCTATATACATTCATTTTTAGCACATAGACGTTAAAACATACTAGCGTCGGATCACACACTCGCCGCTGCTTTTAGCAATTCCAGTCTCCGCCTATACATTTCATAATACTGCGGCAGATTTACAAACACTTCCTGCTTTACTTCTTTTATCTGGTTCAGGCCAATCTCTTTCACCGCCAGAACAGCCGCTTCTTGTTGCGTCACGCCCGAGCGAAACACCGTCTGACAATTGGCACCTTCCAAATCATCATAGGCATGAAACGCCTGATTAAAGTCCATCAGCTTGTGTAGGCATTTTGCCTTGTTATTTGCATTGTCAACCAGAACGCCCCAATTACCCCAATGCCTGTCCGTATTTCCCACTAAATAATCAATAATGTTCATCATGTAGTAATTATGCTTATCGAGCCTTATGATATGCTTTTCAATATCTTTTCCGTGATTCTGCAAAAAAATTTCATAGGCTTCCATGGACTCAATAGAATAATCTTTGGACGTAATATTATCACTTACCGTAACTTTCTCACCGTCAAAATAATCTTCTTCGTACAAAACCTGTGAGACATTAAAGCATCTGCTGATCCGGCTTGCAAGCAGTTCTCTCTCCACGGCACCTTCATCACCGTCCTTTAAAAGCCTAAAGCCCCCGTCAGTGCGCTGCCACGCTTTCGGGAAACATCCGTTTGTTGACAAATCTCTTGCCAGATATTTATTCTCGACGGTATACTGCTTTCCTCGCAATGCAATATCTATAAATATTTTGTCGAGATGATTGTCATACAGGTTAATATCTTCATACCTTGTCTTGTCTCCCTTTATTCTAACCCAAAAAACATCCGTCAGAGATGTGCAGCGATAGGACAGCGCAATCCTTGCCCTGTCTCTGTCGGTCACAGCCTGCGGCATCCCGATACTGTTTAAAATCTCTTTCGCATACTTCCTGTCCAGAGTCAACACTCTGGAAGCGCACCAATAATGGAAATTGGTTATGTTATTTACCAGAGAATCTATGTCTTCCTTTTCTTCCAGATACAAGTTATAGGGCAGAAATGATTTAAAATATATCCTGCAATGTCCGGCAGCATCTATGTCAGCGGTTCTTCTGTTCTTATGCATGATTTCATATATGGTGTTCTGCATCCGGACACCTCCTTGTTGAAATAGATTCTATCATAAAATGAAAAGTATTCTTACCCTACTACAAGTGAATCATCCTTAAGAATACTTTCGTATTTCTGCAACTGTATGTGTAGCACTTCAAGTGCTCTGGAATCTGGCTCACATTCCAGTTGTTCTATAAGCTTTTGGTAATTTAATCTCAATCCGAAATCCAATTCCATAGCCTGCCGCTCAAGGCTTGCACAAAAAGGCTGACCAACCGCCTTTTCAATATTTGTCTCCGGGGAAACATTTTCATCATATCTGCCATTATCACTTAATAAAGAATTTCCGTTATCAAATACCGGTGCCGGTCTGTAATGTTCTTCCATACTGTTCGCAACAATTCCTATATTATTAAAGTGTCGATCCACATTAACAATCAACATGTCAAAAGTCAATAATTTTCCAAGATACTCCCTTATATTGATCCCTGTTGTATTTTCTACAAATCCTACAACAAACTCAATTCTCTCTGACACATTATCATATAGTCTGATTCTCTCCGATAACTGTCCTCCATGATAGATATCATACAGCCTTTGTAAACTGATATAAGAATCGCCATTTTTTAAAAAATTAGCAGAACGACAACCGTCCATACCGTTAATTTTACAGCACTCATATTCCACATACTCATTAATATTAGAACAGGCGAGTACTTTAGACGCCAGATATTCTGCTCTGCCCTCGTAGCCGACCCTGTTTTGCTTATACCAGTAACCTCTGTCATAATACTTTTTTTGTGTACCTATGCTGCTGCCGGACACCATGACCATAGCTTCCGGAGATAAGATATAATTTGTCATTTTCTCCATCTGACATTCTCCCACTCAAGTTCTTCGCCGTCAAATTTGATCCATAAATCATCTTCCCAAGTAACCCCATGAGTAATTCGATTCCATTGCCATGGATTATTTTCTTTTAGTTCCGCCTGATTCAGAATTTCCTGTAGATCTGCCCGATCATCCTCGTAACACCGACTTTTAAGAAAGCAATATACTCGATTTAAGGATAAATCATTTCCGCCAAAAGGCTGAATAAGTGAATCAGGAATTATCTTCTCAATTCTGACATTCATGTGATCATCAGAAATCTGAACTTGCGCCACCGGTTCATTTCGGTGCATTACTGTAAAATTATACATAATTTGTCCCTACTCTGTTGATGTCTCTTAACAAGTCCATCATAATGGAAATAAAAATATTTGTAAACTACCTGTAATCAAAACCATCAATGTACCGAGTAATTTGAAAAATAGCAGTATGTGGGTACGTCAGGCGACAATCTTCCCATCCTCAATTCTCACAATCCGGTCGGCAAGCTGCGCGATCTCATTATTATGCGTGATCATAACGATCGTCTGATGAAACTCCGTTCCGGTACGCTTCAAGAGCCCCAGCACATCCGCGCTGGTCTTGCTGTCCAGATTACCGGTGGGTTCATCCGCCAGAATGATGGCTGGCTTTGTTATAAGTGCACGGGCAATAGCAACACGCTGCTGCTGCCCTCCGGATAAATTATTCGGCATATTATTCAGCTTATCTTCCAGTGCAAGCATATGCACAATATCATCCAAAAATTTCTCATCCGCCTTATCCCCATCCAATTCCACGGGTAAAACAATATTCTCATATACATTTAAGATCGGCACCAGATTATAATTCTGAAAGACAAACCCGATATTGCGCCGTCTAAAAATCGTCAGTTCTTCATCATTCTTCTTTGCCAGTTCGTCACCCCGCACGATCACATTTCCCGATGTAGGCGTATCCAATCCGCCCATCATATGAAGCAGCGTGGACTTACCACTCCCCGAAGTTCCCACTACCGCCACAAATTCCCCCTCATCTACTCTGAAGCTCACACCGTCCAGCGCACGTGTAATATTCGGTTCCGCACCGTAATATTTCTTCAAATCCACTGTCTGTAATATGCTCATAATACTTACCATTCCTTTCACAATTTTCATTGTTGTTACTGTGAAACCTATTCACTTAATACACTATAGCTTCTCTCAGCCTGGGAAGAATGCCCGCTCCCAGCGGCATTCTTCCGGACATAACATAGTTGCACTTAGGCTGTGTATTATACAGCCTTAGTGTAACTTTATGTCCTTAGTCTCTCCACAATACTTTTCCGATTCATCTGCCTATAAAATCCCAGCGGCACCAAGACCGCCACCGCCAACATGAAAGGCAGACTAAGCACTACAGGCAGCATCGTAAAATGATATCTGAACGCCCACATATTTCCCACCATCTCCTCACAGATAAACCAGACGACTCCTGTACCAAGCGTGGAGGTAACAAGAACAGCCAGCCCGATATATGCAATTCCTTCCCACGCAAGCATCTGTTTCATCTGTCTCTGTGCCATGCCCGCCGCGCCCAGCACCGCCATCTCTTTCTGTCTTGCCAGTATGGAAGTGACTGTCACATTGATGAAATTAAGCAATCCTATAAGCGCCAGAATCCCGCCAAGCACACTGCCAATCACGGTATACGCCGCCTTGCTTTCCCGAAATTCTTTCTCGTATGTCCGATAGGAGATATAATCTAAATTTTTCTCCACATTATTGTTGTAATCTTCTATCCAGTTTTCCGCAGCTTCCCGATACTCGTCCGATACATTATAAACAGCAGTCATGGGCTGTGTGTCGCCGTATACTTCCCGATAACTCTTCATGGGAAGTATGACACTAAGTCCTAAATCAAGCGAAAAATGCGCACCCGCATCTCCTTCTATTCTTCCTACCGCCATGACCTGATAAGTATGGCTGTTACCGTGTTCATCTGTGAGATTGATTTCGTCCCCGATCCGATATAACGGCGAATCAATCTCCGCTCCCTCGGCACCGTGATAATAGAAATCATCCACGATCACGCCCTCTCCCGACTCCCACAGCGCTTCATCCAGTTCTCCTTTTGTAATGATTACAAGATCTGAAACATCACCGTCTATGCCGTATACAAGCGCACTTGTCTGGCGGTATTGTATTAAAAGGTTCTCTACACCCTCCATTGAAAACAACTTCGCCGTCTGGGAATTTCTTTCCCGTAAAACTCTCTCTATAACTTCATCGGGAACTTGCTGATCAATCGTCTTCGCATACACATAAGCGCAATCTTCCAGCCCCGATATGCTCCTTATCTCCTGTATCAGCTCATCGCTGATTCCGTTCAGATTCTTCTCTCCTCCTGTCCAATTTAAAACCGAGTAATCTGACACACAGAAATCCGCCACTGCATACTCCTCGATATACTTCTCCAGATCAAACCCCGTCACTGCCGTATAAGCAGTATTTAACAAAATCATACTGAGCGACAGCGATACGATCACCAGCACCGCTTTTCCTCCGCTTCGCCTCAAGTTACTCATTCCCATGGTAAGCGGCGTTGTCCTGCGGCTCTTTCTCTTCTTTTTTCTGACACCAATGTCATCTCCGACATATCTGACCGCCTCGATTGCCGATATCTTTGCCGCATATCTACAAGGCTTCAAACTGCTGATATACACCGTCAATAATGAAAAAAGAACGGCTCCGATCAATACAAACGGGTTGATTCTATACACCCCTGTAGCGTCAATATTAATATACGTCAACACATGGGGCAGAAGCAAAAGCCCCACCAGATACCCTGCTGCCAGACCAAAGGGCAGTCCCATAAAAGCAAGCCGGAAAGCCTGTTTCCTGACAATACCTTTAATCTGTCTGCCGCTCGCTCCGATGGTACGCAGCAGCCCGAAGAACTGTACATCCTGTGCAACGGAGATGGCAAACATATTGTAGATAATAAGGTATCCCACCCACACAATGATTCCCAATAAAGCTGCCGCCGCCAAGATAAAAGTAATGTCGATCTCGCCCTCGGATATCCCTAATCCGCAGGACGGATTGGCGCTGATCGGAAGCTCCCAAATACCGGACTCCCTGCCTAACTCGTCAAGCATTTCATTCATCTGTCTCTCAACATTCCATTCGCTTGGAAAATAAATATCCGCGCAGAAAATCCCTCCATACTTCCCACTGTCATGGACGCTTACATGCGCCGCCGGTGCAAGCCTGTCCGCCAAAGACTCGCTAACCCATACCATCTGGGCGCCCGCCCGTTCATATCCTTCCCAGAAACCGCACAGCCGCAGATCTTGTTCATATATGACATCATCGACAGAGATGGTCAGATGAATATTCTCCCCTAAATCACACGGAATCCCCATCGCCTCCAACACCAGTGTGCTCGTCGCGATCTCGTCTTCTTCCTGCGGCATAGTGCCCGTAGACGGATAACACTGAAAACTTCTGGCGGAACCGTCCTGCGCGTACCGCACTTCCGTGCTTAATTTCCGCAGCTCTTCATTCGCCGCCATTCCAACAACATGGGTAAAGTAAGCTTCTTTCGGCGTATCACAAGCCCTCAATATATCACATTGTTCCTGTGTCAGGAATTTAATTGAGACATGCGCAGTTCCGTGGTACCTCTGCTGTACCTGCTTATTCTGGTCGAGGAATCCTCCTGCCATGGCGAATAATGCCGCAAATAATACTGTGGTCAATATGATTGCCAGAATAATAAAAATATTCTTTCCTTTATTCGCGCGGATGCGCTGCGCCGCCAGTTTCTTGACGGCACTGTTCGTATCATTTTCAAATGGGAATGTCATAGACGTGTCCTCCGTCACATAGCTATATTGCTGTAACTATTCATATCATAACTGTGAAATTTGTTATATCATAAAACATAAATATTACAGAAATGTCCGAAGGCGTCAGAAATATTTCATCAATTGAATACCGATCAAGAAATTGCGACAATTCACCTTTGTGTTACATAATGCAAACTACATATCCATTGGCATAATATATTGGTTCATTAATCGGAATAACAACATTATCGTTATACTGTTTATATTATAATATAATATCGACATATCATTTCACTTCTACTATACTAACCCTAGGTGCTACCCTAAACGGTAAGCGGTTCACCTTTCGCCAAATAATTACATTTGAGAACTTCCGGTATTTTGGAGGTGATACATAGTGGAAAATAAAGTGAAAGGTACAAGATATGATAGTGGAAACAGTCGTAGGAATCATTGGTATTGTAGTAACAATCATCAGTACTGTTGTTACTTTGGTCAGTATCATGCAATCCTGCGAGAAACATAAACATCAGAAAAGCAACCGCCGCTCAGCAAAGTAGTTGGTTGCTTTTCTAATAAATAACCATCAACTAAGGTGAACCGTTTGCTCTACGGGTAGCACCTTTTAACATTATTATAACTATCTTTTACACAATGTCAATACAACTTCACTCAAAAATTCGCTGTTCCGCTTTTAATTTCTTTCTTTTCCGAACAAGGCGCATCATACCAATCATACAAATTGCGCCGATAAGAAGGTTAATCGTCCCAATGAGATTCCCATAAAGACTATGGTAGAAAAACAAAAACAGGTTGTAGCAGCCCATATATAAATTCAAGCCGACAAGCATGGCAATAAAACGAATGATCCGCGTTAAGTATTGGATTCGTGAACTATAATCTGAGAGTAACTGAAAACTTTCTCCCGACGTCTTTTTACGGAAATAAACCCAGCCGGAAAATGTTCCGACATGCTCCGCACCTGTTTCTTCAAGAAATTCGATATACTTTTCATTTTCCGCTCCGCTTAACCCTCTTCCTAAAAACTCTAAACAAAGCTTATATTCACCCGGAACGCAGTCCTCAAATTCATATCTGCAAAATCCCACAGAGGTCAAAGCAAGCCCTTTCGACGCCATCTCATTCAACCACTTTTCCTCTTTATCAAAATCCCACATCCAAAACAATTTATGAACAATTTTTCTCATGCTTCTCCCTCCAAAATATGATTACCGTTTTCAATCAATTCCTTAAGCCGGACGATCTCGCAGCGCAGCATTTGTTTTCCCAGATCTGTTATCACATATTCCTTTTTTCTGCTCTCTTTTTCCTCTGCAAGTGCAACGATCCATCCTTTTTCTAAAAGTGTATTGATTGCGCCATAGAGCGTTCCTGCCGCCAATTTGACTCTGCCGTTTGAAAGCTGTTCTACATTCTGCATGATACCGTATCCGTGCAGCGGTTTAACGAGTGACAGTAAAATATAATAAACAGCCTCCGTCAGCGCTTGATTTGACAATTTATCCCCCTCCGTTTGTATCGTCATTCGTTATATCGTCTACCGATATAGTTATTATAACGGCGGCCGATATAGTTGTCAATACTTTGCCTTCCATTCCAATCATTGTTGCAAAACTAAATAAAGGTGCATCATTTTGAAGCTTTCACTTCATCATGATACACCTTTATTGATAGGAAACTTACATAGAAGTTGATTACATAAGTTTACGGAACAATTCCTTTAAGTCCTCCACACTTGTATCCTTCGGATTTCCGGGTCTGCAGGCATCCGCATAAGCTGATTCGGCTAAGAAATCCAGATCCTCTTCTTTCAACGCTTCCAGTTTTGCAGGAATCCCAACATCTGCGGATAATTTCTTTACTGCTTCAATCGCAGCAGTGCGGTACTCTTCCTGACTCATCTTATCTACATCAGCTACATTCATGGCGCGTGCAATTTCACGATATTTTTCGCCGCTGCACTCCGCATTGTACTCCATTACGATTGGAAGCATCATAGCACAGGCAACTCCATGAGGCGTATCATAAACCGCACCCAGAGTATGTGCCATAGAATGAGCTATTCCAAGACCTACATTAGAGAATGCCATACCTGTTACAAACTGGCCAAGTGCCATGCCTTCCCGGCCTTCCGGTTTATTTTCCACTGCATCCCGCAGGCTTTTTGCAATCAGACGGATTGCTTCTAAGTTCAGGCAGTCAGCCAGTGCCCAGGCTGCCTTGGTGGTGTAGCCCTCAATTGCATGTGTCAGTGCATCCATACCTGTTGACGCAGTCAGTCCTTTCGGCATAGTTGACATCATATCCGGATCTACGATTGCAACATTCGGAATATCATTCGTATCTACGCAGACAAATTTACGCTTCTTCTCCACGTCCGTAATTACATAGTTGATAGTAGCCTCCGCAGCTGTTCCGGCAGTCGTCGGAACTGCAATCGTAAATACTGTCGGATTCTTTGTAGGCGCAACACCCTCCAAAGAACGAACATCTTCAAATTCCGGATTATTGATGATAATACCAATCGCTTTTCCGGTGTCCATGGAAGATCCGCCTCCGACTGTAATCATATAATCGGCTCCGGATGCCTTATATGCAGCAACCCCTGCTTGTACATTTTCAATTGTCGGATTAGGCTTGATATCAGAATATACCTCATAAGCCATTCCCTCAGCATCCAGCAAGTCTGTGATCTTCTTCGTAACATTGAATTTCACCAGATCCGGATCGGATGCGATAAATGCCTTCTGAAAGCCCTTACTCTTAATAATTCCAGGGACCTCCTGAATCGCTCCTTTTCCATGATAAGAAATTCCATTCAACACAAAACGATTTACCATTTTCTTGTTCCTCCTTCATTCTTATAAAATAATTGACAACATCTATCTGCAGTCCACCCACAGAATCATAAATTCTTGCGGAGAATGCCCATATTTTAGGCATTCTCCCGTGTGAGATTTAGTACTTCTTCGCGAAGCAGCCCTTGCTGCGAGTGATTAGAAGTACTTCTCACATTATTTTTCGTACAGGAATTTTTCAGGCAGTGTAACTTTAAAATCTACTGCCAGATCCCGGAAGTTCTGCGGCGTAATGGTCTGCAGCTTATCCGGACGCATGGACAGCATCTTTACCAGTATTTCCGCTGATTTTTCCACCGTATGCATCAGACCGAACGTCAAGTCAAAATCCTCACCGGAGCAGAACATTCCATGATGTGCCCAGATTGCAACATCATACTGCTTCATCAATTCACTGGTTGCCACTGCGATATCCCGTCCTCCCGGAACCATCCAGCCTACAACACCGATGCCGGACGGAAATACAACTGGACACTCCGTAGCCATCTCCCACAACTCTCTTGTAAACACCTCATCTTTCAAAGGCAATACAAAGGTAAGTGCGATCACATTCGTTGTATGAGCGTGATAGATAACTCTGTGTGCTCCATTCGATGCCGCCTTTTTCACCTCATGGTTCATCAAATGGCTTGGAAGTTCGCTTGTCGGTCTTCCCCCGTTAACAAGGCCCCAACAGATACGGTAATTTTCCCCTTTATCATCCAGTTCAATAATACATATGCTGTCTTCCGGGTCAAGAATGACATTGCGGAAATATTTCCCGCTTCCCGTCACCATAAAGTATTCGCCTGCAAGCCCCGGTACATTCGTACCAATNGGTTTCCATTCGCCATCTGTGCTTAAATATTCCTTTACCTCTTCTACTTCNTCCGCCTTCATACGGTAGGACAGGTTGCCGCCGTTTCTCTCATGCCANCCCTGCTCCCATCCATCATTACACATACGNATAAATCCNTGAACAAANTTTANATCNGTNATANNCATNNTCTCTTCCTCCATTCCGAAGCGCTCTTTCTCGCGCTCCCTTACTCTAANCTCATGNTCNCNNCGTNCGGAGAATGCCCGTATTTNNGGCATTCTCCCGCGTGAGATTTAGTACTTCTTGGCGTCCCGTCCAATGGCGGGACGTCTTTNGAAGTACTTCTCACGCTTTTANCTNGTAACAATATCTACCGGTACATCAAAAATCTTCGCNACCTTTAAAATCGTNTCAATGTGTCTGCCGGCCGCTGCTGCCATATGGTGGGTCGGACCTGCTTCACTCCATNTGTTGCAGAACTCTCTTGCCCCACAGCTGAAACGTGTCCGCATATTNGTATCACCGAATGTGAAAATCGGACCNTCCTCATTCACGCCTTCNGCTACCACGAACTTGAAATGTCCGTCCTTATCCTGCGTGATTCCTAAGTANGTAACNGGCCCCAGATGCGGATAGAACTGGGTCAGATANCCGCCNCCTGTCTTNCCNTGGAATACNGGNACGATTTTCATGGTNGGTTTCTTAGACGAAATATCAGCATCNCCGGAACCACTGTGACCGATAATNCANATNTCTTNCTCAAAATCAATGGAATACATCTCAGACAANTGTCCCATACCGGAAATCGTCTTAAGAATACTCATTGCCATNGCAACCTTAATATCACCTTCCACAGCACAGGCAACTCCCTGCTTGATCAGCATGGAGAAGGCAGGAATCAGCATACTGTCCAGAACACCNGCCTTGCCCTGCGCAAAGCCGTCATAATGGGAGGCAACGAAAGCAATCTGCTCNTCTTTCACCCACTGNTCAAAAGCGACAACATATTTTGCCATCTCCCAGACNTTTTCNATCGTACCGCCATCCTCNATNTCAAAGGTNTCAAGGATGTCCTGCGCNTTCGCCCGGATAACNTCCTCATCTGTAATNTCATCGGCAATNGCCCACATCTTCTCCCAGTCAAACTGCTTGGTGTAAAGGAACATNCTGTGNTANAGATTCGTTTCATCGATATACAGATCCATCATACCNGGATANGGACGGCCNATCTGAGCCAGATTGGTATCACGGAAACGGCGGCGCACCTGAGCGGCACGGCACCAGTCCTCAATTTCNGCCTGCACCTGCGGGTCTCCACCCTCNACTACGCCTGTTATGACNGCGTGGCGCTTGCCGGCACGNTCNAGNTCAGCTACCATCTCGCCGACAGCTCCGCAGGCATACAGNTCGCCAAGCCATGTTGCCGTATCGGTATTCTCATAATCAGGCGCTTTCTTCTTCTGAACGTTCACCAGNACNACCGGCACATCCAGATCCCGGACTGCCGGAAGCATATTATAAGANGTTGCGTAAGTCAGAAGCTGCAGNATCACNAGNTCAACATCCGCTGCACGGAACTTGTCACCGGCCGCCTGCGCCAGCTCCTTCGTGGTAACNATNCCNCCNTCCACGATTTCTACCGTATCCGGAANCGTCTTCTTGAACGCGTCATACTGCGACTCAAANTCAGGNACCAATGACGGGAACTGCGGCAGATATGCTCCNAAAGCAATNGAAAANACNCCGATTCTTGCTTTTGTATCTACTAACATNATGAAAAACCTCCTTTTTNTGTTGATTTGGTCAATATTAATTGTAATTACCATTCATAATGCTTTGTGTGTACGCACCCACGCACAGCTTGTTAATCATTCCATGGCTAAACTTGTTACTATTCATATTTTCTTATTTCAAAGGATCTCTTTACACACTCTCTTGCCTCTTTTAANTCCCTGAATNTCTGATTATANAGCATTTGNACCAACAGATTACCGATNGCNGTAGCCTCTCCGGGTCCTGCATATACTGTGCGNCCGGTATATTTTGCNGTGACCTGGTTCAGATACTCTGCATTGGAACCACCGCCTACNACATAAANACAGTCGTATTTTTTACCGGTCATCTGNTCAATCTGCCCGATNGTATCTCCATAACACTTGCCCAGACTATTGTAGATTACCGCCGCAATCTCCCATTCGTTCTGCGGCACCTGCTGCCCGCTCTTTTCACAGAANNTCTTCACNGCNTNNNTCATACTGGAGGGTGATAAGAACATATCATCNTTGCAGTCTACAATGGAAGNAATGGTCTGCTCCCTCGCCTGTTCACAGATGTATCCATAGGAATACTCTTCTGCAAATTCTTTCCGNATAGACTGGATCATCCAAAGNCCCATGATATTTTTCAGATACCGGAAACGGTATTCATAACCGCCTTCATTCGTGAGATTGTGCATCCTGCTCTCGGTCGAACAGTCAGCCTCCATNAGCTCCGTTCCCATAAGCGACCATGTACCGGAACTGATATANAATGCATCATCTTCNGTGGTCGGTATGGCAACTACGGCNGAACCTGTGTCATGCGTAGCAGGCAGGATCACCTGACANTCAAAACCTACNTCTTCCTGAATCTCTTTGCTGAAATTTCCTACTAAAGTNCCCGGCTGGCTGATCTCTCCAAATATCTTCCTTGGATAACCCAGCATATCAATCANCTCATAATCCCAATCCTTTGACANNGGGCTTACTAACTGNGTGGTGGTCGCATTGGTGTANTCTGTCCGCTTCACTCCGGTCAAAAGNAAATGGAAATAATCAGGAATCATCAGCATACNCTCTGCTTTCGNAAGCAGCTCCGGCTCCTTCTGTTTTACCGCCATCAACTGATAGATCGTGTTAAAAATCTGCTTCTGGATTCCGGTNCGTGCATAGAGATNCTTTAGTGAAATCTCCTCATANACTTTTGNATCCATCCCGTTTGTCCTGTCATCNCGATATCCGTAAGTTTTTCCGAGTATCCGGTCATTCTCATCTANCAGCACATAATCCACNGCCCAGGTATCAATTCCCATAAAGGACGGTATNTTTCCCATTTCTTTACACCGCTTCAGACCCTCTTTAATCTCATAAAACAGTGCTTCCACATCCCAGCACAGGCTTCCGTCCACACGTTTCATACCGTTTGGNAACCGGTAAACCTCNTCGAGATGNATTTTCCCATCCTCCAGGCTTCCAATCATATGCCGGCCGCTGGATGCACCGATATCTACAGCCAGATAATATGTACTCATATTTTNCCTCCTAANCCAAACCTACTCCAANTGAAATACCGGACTTAAGTCCACGCTGACAGGACTGCTATCCGGNTTTGTATTCATAAAGTGATTTTATTATAAAGTTTCCGNCACANTTTTATAATGTCCCNATTTAACAAAAATACTGTCTTATATTTCAATTCGTAACNGTTCAGATCCTTGTCCTTCACTGTTATATGTATCTATACTGTGAAGGACAAGGACCTGAACAGTTACTATCTATATTTCTATCTGATCATCATTCTTATGTATNATCCGGTACTGATTCGGNGTCATNTCATATCGNGCCTTAAACTGACGATAAAAATAACTTTGATTTTCATACCCTACATTTATTGCAATCTCTTCCACCGGAAGCTCTGTCTCCATCAGAAACATTACCGCCTTTTGAAATCTCTTACGCATTANAAGTTNCTGAAAGGTGTGNCCCGTGCATTTTTTAATCATTCTGCTCAGTGCCGGAAGTGACAGATTAAAATCNCCTGCAATGTGACTTAAGGATGCCGTTCTGTAATGGGAATCAATATATTTTGTAGTTGCCTGNATAACAATATCCTCATANCTTTGGGACGAATCCCCCGACAGCCTGTCTATATGATTGATTAAATACAGAAAAACCAATCCCATGGAATACTGATTGATGACATCNTCATTACTATTTCCGTCCATAATAGAAATAATCATGTTTTCCATCAGATTCGAAATAGCATTCTGGTCTTGTAACCTAAAATTCAGATACTGCGGAACCGCATTATTCTGTTTGANCGTCCCCACAAGAAAGTTTGCAATAATGTTCTCCTTATTCATCATTTGAAGNGGTATNTCAAAAAATTCCGGCAGGACAATNAAGTTAATTCCTATATCGCCGGCTCCGGCNCATTTTACACCATGCTCCACATGCTGATTCAATAANAGCATATCACCTTGCTGCATTCTTATTTCTTTGCCGTCAATATAGTGTGTGANCTCNCCGGCAAACACATATACGATCTCAATATAGTTGTGCTTATGGAGCGGNAATTCCACAAAGCGGCTGTGACGCCTCACCGTAATCAGTTTTCCTTCCCGCAAAAACAACTGACTGTCAACTTCAAATTCATTCTTTTTTGTATAGATNTCTTTTTTTACATGCGGNTCNTCGTCCAAATANGCCTGNTCTTCTGANGTTATCATCTGCATCTTTTTCATCAGCTGTTCATCCATAGACATTTCCCTCCCTCAATTACCAGATATTCCCTTGATATCAATAAAAACCTGATTATATGACCAGTATTTATCCAAACACTCTATAAAAATCATGATATCATAAGCTTTGGAATAAGCAAAGGCGTCCATTGGTATCTCCCAATAAACGCCTTTCTTTCCTAAAAATCCNCAAAAATNTGTGTTCCTNCGTCAACNATCTCCNCTCGTNCNTNTGNCAATATTACTCTTGCCACTGTATTTGCCGGAATGACTATTTCATAAGTAATATTATCCCCCGTTTTTTTCCAACTGCTGATTACNTTNCCATACGGGCTCATATANTCNGCNCGGACATCNGTCAGGNTTCCGCCCGGCTTCGGNANAATNGTCAGNNAGTTTCTTCNCTTCNANNCGGATACCTGCAACTGTATCAAACAGCCATTCGCACACTGCGCCCGGCGAATAGTGATTCTGGCTTAAATTTCCTTCCCAGTTTTCCCAGACTGTAGTCGCTCCATCCAGTACTTCCCCAAGCCATCCCGGTTTCTTTGTATTCTCCANCATCCGGTAGGCAGTTTCCAGTGCTCCCGCTTCCGTCAGCACCGGTAAGAGGAAAGGCGTGGATAAAAATCCTGTACCGACACAATAGTCATAATTTTCCACAGCTCTCACCAGACGCCTCTGCGCCTTTTCTTTCTGTTCTCCCTGAAGAANCCCTGCTGCCAGAGGCCGCACCANNTTCGCCTGCCGATCAGTATCCAGTGTTCCCGTCTTTACAAACAGATGCTCATAAGCCTGCCTTGCGCCATCAGCGTATTTCTGACATTTTTTCTGGTAATCGACTTCCTCTAACAGTCCGGCAATCTCCGCCAATGTTGTCATTGNAAGGTACAGNTATGCCGTGCATTCTTCCGGGTGCTTTGCCTGTGCACCGTAAACTTTGTCCCTGAACTTCTCCGGTTCCANCCATTCTCCNAGNTGAACNCCNTTTTCATAAGTATATTCGTTATACGGATTATCCTTTGCNGCCTTTTTACTGCTCATTCCCAAATGACTCATCAGATAGTCACCATATTTTTTCATCATCGGCCAGCAGTTCTTCAANAGCTCCAAATCATCATACCGCTTATAATAGCGATACGGAATCAGATACACCGCATCCGCCCAGCCAACAGACGTACCCGTGGATTTATACATCATCTCNACTCCCTGATACGGAATGACCGCTGAAAGCAGTCCGTTATCATACTGNTCGTCTTCCATATCCCGCAGCCATTTGCGGAAAAATGCTGCCGTATCCATCAGATACGCTCCTGTATGAAAGAAAATCTGCGCGTCACCGGTCCATCCAAGGCGTTCTCTGGTAGGGCAGTCCGTAGGCAGGTCAAGGAAATTGCCTTTCATGCTCCATCTTGTATTTTCCACCAGTCGGTTAATCTGCTCATTTGAGCAGACAAAACTTCCTGTCTGTTCCATATCTGAATAAACCGCAATGGCGGTAAAATTCTCCGGCTTTATCTCCAGATCACCTTCTATCTGCACATAACGGAATCCAAAAACCGCAAAACCGGTCTTATAGTGATCTTCTCCGCCGCTTGCATAAAACGAGATTTCCTGTTTCGGCGTATATGTAATATCACCTTTTAATTCTTTCCCCAGAAGTTTCGTTACCNGATTCAGATTATTCCAACCTTTTACCGGTTTCGTCTCCTGAATGCCGGATAGATCAACATGCCCGTTCTTATCCAGCACTTCTCCGCAAATCAGNCGCAGNTGTGCCCCTGATTTCCCTTTCACGTTAAATTCCAGATACCCTGCAATATTCTGTCCGAAATCCAGTACTTTTTTTCCTGTTGAATTTTCTAACAGCGTCGGTTTTAAACGCTCTNTTTCCCGTACCGGAACATTATCGGAAGCCGNCAGAAGNGGCCCTTTGTTCCCAATCCGNTAATCNTCTGTNATATNGCTGTTCTTTACAACTCTTGCCTTTCCATTGTAAGACGGTGTATAAGAAGCGTCATATACCTCACCGTCTTTTAAATCAGCGAAACGAACCGGACCATCATTGCTCCACTTCCAGCTTTCATCCGTNACTATCTTTTGCATATTTCCATCTGCGTNTGTCAGCTCCAATTGTGCCATCAGACNGGTCTGCACNCCGAACACATTTGTCACGCCGTACGCCGCCACACTGCCTCGGAACCACCCATCCGCAAGACGCAGCTCAATCCGGTGTTCCTTAANATCATTTCCCGCTGAAGTAAGCAGTGCGGTCACATCATACACCTGATATTGAATGCGCTTCCGATAATCCGTCATCCCCGGCGCCAGAATAAANTCTTCCAGACGTTNTCCNTCGATCCACACGTCATAGANGCCTCTTGCCGTGGCATAAAGACGCGCTTTGACCAGATTCNCCGNAATCTGAAACTGTCTGCAAAAGCAGTCCNCCGGATACCGTTCTTTTCGGGANGGCTGATAGTCTCCNCTAATCCATTNAGCATTCCAGTCNGNGGGTTCCAAAAGCCCCATCTCAAANCTGCTTTCCGNNATCTCTCCGGCTNTGCCCTCTTCATCCCACAGACAGACCGTCCACGAAATGATNTCACGGCTGCTTAACTCTTTGCCCTGATAGCGNATATGTGTCATCNCATCGGAGTTTACTTTCCCACTNTCCCAGACAATCTCTGCTCCCCGTTTTGCAATGATCTGATANGCGGTCTGCTTAATGCCGCCTTCACAGTTCCAGAAAAAGCGTGGNTTACGAATGCCAAGTCCTATCGGCTCTGTTAAATATTCTGTTCTTAAACGGACTGCTTTCATTGTATNAATTCTCCNNNTACATCCAGACTCTTCTTCGGATAACGTTTCTGTGTTTTCCTGTCCACTGCAATCAGGCCAAATGTCTTTGCATATCCTGCCTGCCATTCAAAATTATCCAGCAGGCTCCAATGAATATAACCTCTCACAGGCACACCATCCGCTCTCGCAGCCATCACGCCTTCATAAGCCTCACGGATAAACTGGCAACGGCGGTCGTCATCTTCCGTGCCAATTCCATTTTCTGTGACAATCAGCTCACTTGGGAATTCCTTTGCCACTTTCCGCAGCACATGACCAATAGAAGCAGGATAATCCTCATACCCCATCTGGGTGCAGGGCATATCAGAAGCCGGCTCTCTGGCACCTTCGGGTCCCACCAGTTTTCGGGAATAATTCTGTACACCAAGAAAATCATCTTCCATAATATACGGCAGGTAAAAGCCAAAATCTTCATGCCACAACTTTTTAACCGCCTCTTCCCCGCCATCTACCGGTTGATAATCAAATAGCGACAATGTCAAGCCAACCTTGGAATAGGGAGAAGCTTTCTTGATTGCAGCCCAACCCGCCTGATGCGCCTGCATGACAAATTTTTCCTTCTTTTCATTTCTGGGGGTCAGGAAAGTGTTCACGCCAAACGGACTGCAATGGAACGCTTTACCCTGCTCAAGCATCCCCTTCAACAATACCTTAATGTCCAAATTAACACCTACCTGGACACCGCCCTCTCTCTGTCGGGCTTTCATCACATCCTGCGCCACCTTCTGTAGCTGATATCCCATATTTGCCTCGTTAATGGTGCAGATATAAGGCATCAGGCTCCCTAACTCCTTTGCCACAAAGCCGCAATAAGCGCCAAAATACTCTGCCACATTCTTTTTGCCCCATCCGCCCTTTGATATCAACCATGCCGGGCTGGAAAAATGATGCAGAGTCACTATCGGAATCATATCAAGGCTATGACAAAATTCTAATACTTTTCGATAGTGACTGATCGCATCCTTGTCATAATACCCTTGCTTTGGCTCCACTCTTGCCCATTCAATAGAAAATCGGTAAGCATTGCATCCGGCATTCTTAAGGAGAGTGATGTCTTCTTCATAACGATTATAATGATCTACTGCATCCATTGAGGGTTCTACAAAACTGGAATGTGGTAGATGCTCCATCTTCCAAAAATCACTGTAAATATTGTTTCCCTCCACCTGATGGGCTGCTGTTGCCGCACCCACCCAAAAGTTGTTTTCACTGTTTTGTTTCATTTTTACCGCCTCGCTTTCCATAAGCATTCCCCTGCGCCCACTATCTCTTTCAAATGTTTTGTCTGCATTACTTTATAAGAATCTCTGCACTTACACTGCACGTTCCATCCGTGACGCTGACGGTGGTATCATCAGTTACACGGACTACGGCCAGAGCACGTCCATAATGTGTGGTAAAGGAGCCCGTATGATACTGCTCCTCATGGCAGGGATTAGCGGAGCCAAAGCCTAACAATTCTCCGCCCTGAACGGAAACCATCAGCTTCCGGTCTGTATTGGATTCCACAATGTCGTTCTCACCCACAAGTTCCACTGGGACATAGACAACCTCTCCCACCTTAGCTGCGGTCACTTCCGGTTTGACTGCAATGACCGTTTTCCCGGTGGCGGAAACCAGCTCACGCCGTGCCTGCTCCCTGCTGTCTTCCGTATAAGCCACAGCAGTCAGAGTTCCGGGAGCATATTTCGTTTTGAAAATCGCCTTACATTCCTTAAGTCTCTTTTTACCCAGAGATTTTCCGTTCAGCAGCAGCTCCACAAACGCGGCAGCAGAATAGACCTCCACCTCTGCTTTATTTCCATCGCAGCCTACCCATGCCCAGCTTTCAATGGCATTCGTGCCTCTCCAGACAGACTTGCTTACCCGGACTCCGGGATGGTTCACAGGCTTGACGGCAATCCTAGGCGCTTTTTCCAACCCCCAGACAGTGGATGCATAACGGCAGGAGCCGTCCGGAACACCGGTAATATCAATCACGCCGGCGCCTCCCAGCACCCATGGGTATGGTCTGTTAAATGGCATGCCGCCGGTATAACTCCATGCACCGATACCGGCCTCGCCCAGATAATCCCATGCCGTCCACATAAAATCACCTATCAGATAAGGGTATTTCTTTACCATCTCCCAGTTTTTATAAATATCCTGAGGAAAAGTCTCAGAACCAAAGATAATCCGTTCCGGATGCTGTTTTTCTTCTAATGGATAACGTCCCGAACCATAATTATAGCCTGCAATGTCCAGAGCATTGATAATCGGGGTGACAATGGCATCCACCTTGGGGGAATTTCCCCCTTTATTCATGCCCGAACCGACGAAAGAAGCTATAATATTAAAAGCAAGGCTGGCATTGCCGCCTTCCTTCTGCTCTTTTCCCGATGCTGCGGTACTCTGTTCACCATCTTTGTAGATTCCCTGCCCTTTGGCAGCCCGGCTGATAATCATCAGGTTCAAACCGCAGGTCACGGGGCGGGAAATATCCAAGCCGTGAATCAGATCCACCATCGCTTTGCCCGCGTCCACGCCCTTTGCCTCAAATGGCTCCGCAACTTCGTTGCCAATGGAGTAAAGGATAACACTGGGATGATTGTAGTCCCGCTCCACCATTTCCGCAGTATCTTCTTTCCAGCAGTCTTCAAAATCATTTCCATAGTCAAACTTTGTCTTGCGGTTGTACCACATATCAAAGGTTTCATCCATCACATACATGCCATAGTAATCACATGCCTCCAGCATGGCGCGGCTGCAGGGATTGTGAGCCATACGTAGTGCGTTAAATCCCGCCTCTTTCAAGATACGGACACGCCTCCATTCACTCTCGTCGTATGCGGCTGCTCCCAGAATACCGTTGTCATGATGGATACAGCCTCCCCTAAGCAGCGTCTCCTTTCCGTTGATGAACAGACCCTTAGGACTCCAGGTAATATTACGAACACCAAAGGTTTCCGAAACGGTGTCAACAACCGCTCCGTCTTCCGTCAAGGTGACCCTGCAGGTATACAAATTGGGAGTTTCATCACTCCATGGTTTACCCCTGGGAATTTCAATCTCACACAGGGAGCCGGAACCCCTGGCTACAACTTCACTGCCATCCAGAATTTCAACGGCAATCTGACCAGCAACAGCCTTGGTTTCAACCCTCACTTTGGCAGGGCTGACAGACAAAGTAGTAATCCTCACGCCCCGATATGCGATATGATTCTTTTCCCCGACATACAGCCACACGGGACGATAAATGCCGGAACCGGAATACCACCTGGAATTTGGCAGCTTTGAGTTATCAGCCACCACGGTCAGGGTATTCTCTTCGCCGTATCTCAATCCGGTCAATTCCACGGTAAAAGTGGTGTAGCCATATTTATGACCCCCGATTTCTTTACCGTTGAGGGAAACGACACTATTTTTATAAACACCCTCGAACTCCGCCAGAATCTTTTTATCTTTCCATTCCGCCGGAACGGTAAATGTCTTTTCGTATACATACACACCACCAGGGAAATATCCATGGCCGCCATCGGAAACATCAGTCCCCCGCTTCTCGAAGATCTGTGCATCATGGGGCAGGGTAATAGACTTCTTCTCTCCGCTTCCCTGCTTCCCAAACAGCCAGTTATCATTAAAATCAATTTTTTTCATATTCTACCTCGTCTCTATGCCGCTCTCTTATCCAACGCCATACTTCTTATTTACCTTTCACTAATTCCCTGGCCATCCTGGCAGTTCGTGATGCATTCACTATCATCTGCTCCCTTGTCACCTTTCCTTCCTTCATGGCAGCTGCTACATCTTCGTAGTCTGACTTGCTGCCCGGCATGAAGAGGTCTCCGCCTGCCATGATTACGTTCGGTGCCTTTGCAACAGGGTGGATACAGCCTTTTTCCGTGGCATAGTTCGCAATTACCCAGTCGGTCATAACAATTCCCTTATAGCCAAACTCACACTTAAGTACATCATTGATCATACCCTTATGCTCTGACGTGTGGATGCCATTGATCAGATTGTAGGACGTCATAACTGCCTTAGGCTGTGATTTCCTTACCGCAATTCCAAATCCTTTCAGATAAATCTCCCGGAGCGCCCGCTCACTCGCCTGACTGTTATTCTGTGTACGGTTCAATTCCTGATTATTTGCCGCATAATGCTTGATTGTGGTTCCACATCCCGGATGTGACTGTACCCCTCTGGTAATGGCAGCAGCAAATTCACCGCTGATGACGGGGTCCTCGGAAAAATATTCAAAGTTCCTTCCACAGCGGATGCTTCTGTGAATGTTGAGCGCCGGTGCCAGCCACAAGTGCACGCCAAACAGTTCCATTTCAAATCCTACAATATCTCCGCATTTTTCCGCAAAGTCAATGTTAAAGCTTTGGGCAATTGCTGTTCCAATCGGTATTGCCGTTGCATACTGGTTTTCGATAGTATCCGTTTTCTTCACCTTATATCCTATTTGCTTTATGAACAACTTGGCAATCTTTGGTAAAAAATCCATCATGGACTCTGGGAAAGATGCTCCCAGCGTATGTGCCATGCCTTTTTTATCTTTGGCATACTCACGGCTGATCCGAAGTCCAGCCGGACCGTCCGCCATAACCATGGACAGGATGCCATACTCCTTCGCCTCCATAAATGTCTGCCCTGCTGCCCCGGCAACCGTAAAGCCTGCATTCCCGATCATACTGGCCATACCACCTTTGGGATCAAAGGCTCCCAGATTCATCTTGATCAGCTGATCATCAGAAAGCTTTTTTACGTCCGCGTCAATTTCACAAGTCAGGTTAAAATCCACACAGACAGTGTCAATCGCATCCTTCGCAAGATCCAGCACTGTTGTTCCTTCCTGCTCTCCTGCCGAAAACGAACTGCTTTTTCTTTCTCCTGCCGCCGGCTTGTAATCGGTAAAGTCCGGTCTGCCCATCACATTTCTGGTCTTGACACAACAAATCTCCTCCTCCACACGGATCACACCATAAACTGTCGTGTCAGAACTGCTATTCCCGACCCGTAGAACATAGTCGCCTGCCTCCAGGATATAGCTTGCCGATGCCTCATCGTAGGATGCCATATCAGATAGATCAAAGCCCACCGAAAGCTTTTGTTCCTGGCCGGGTGCAAGCGACTTCGTTTTTGCAAAGCCTGCCAGTGCCTGATATGGCTGATCCAGCTTTCCTTCCGGAGAGGATAGGTATACCTGCAGCACTTCCTTACCGGTATATTTGCCCACATTCTTAATATTGGCAGTCACCGTAACCCTCTTTCCGTCCAGCCGGACGCTGTCCTTTTCCAAACAGAAGTCAGTATAGGAAAGCCCATATCCGAAGGGATACAGAGGTGATTTTCCAACGCTGTCAAAATAGCGGTAGCCTACATAAATACCTTCCTTATATCTGGTCTCGTTCTTGTCACCAAACTCACCCATAGACGGATATTCTGCCCACGCGCTCCACGTAGTAGTAAGCTTCCCGGATGGACTGCTTTTTCCAAGAAGAATGTCTGCCAGAATATCTCCGGTCTCCACGCCAAGCTGGGACAGGATTAAAATATTTTTCACATCCTTTACCGGGGTCAGATCGACAACACCGCCCGAATTGATTACCAGCATAAAGTTCTGATACTTTGCATTGCACGACAAAATATCTCTCTTCTCCGTTTCCGAAAGTAGAATCTCCCCTGCAACCGGTTCTCTGTCACTCCCTTCTCCGGAAATACGAGAAAGTACATAAATAGCAGTATCTCCCTCTCCGTCTATGGGCAGGTGATACTCCGGCTCCGCCATGGAGCGCCCCATACAGATGATAACTGCCTGTGTATGCTTTTCCTTTGCCTCTGCCTTAATATCTTTGATAAACTGCTGTTTTGCTTCTGCACGCACTTTATCATATCCATCCAGCCATCTGCCTGAGGTAATAGTAAAACCGGCATTTTTAAGCCCTTCCTCAACTGTCACATAAAATCTGGAATTAACTTCGCCGGATCCTGTGCCGCCCTTGATCGTATATCTTGCCCCGCTCCCATAGAGGGCGATCTGCCCTGTTCCTTTTAGCGGAAAATTCCCATCCTTTTTCAAAAGCACCGTGCACTCCGCACCGTTTTCGCGAAGATACGCATTATGTTTAACTTCATATTCATTCAATTTCATTGTAAGCCTCCAAACCTATTTTCTTTGTTTGACATAACAGGCGGACAGCATTACCGTCCGCCTGCCCTGTAAGAATAACAGGTGCTACTTTATCTCTTTTTCTTCTTTGCTTCCTTCGCAGCCCTCTTTGCTTCCTCCTTTGCTTTCTTCTCTCCTATCTTTGCCTGATATTTTGCTTCTTCCTCCTCGAAATTCAATCCCTTCTTCGCACATTTTTCCTTTAATTCTTTAATGCGGATCATTTCTGCCTTCTTCTCCTGCTCAGCGATTTCCATAGCTTCTTTTTCCTCCGCTGTAATGTAAACCTCTCCGCGGGCTTCAGCCTCCGCTTTATGGCGGGCGGTAATATCCTTTGTAATCTGCGGAATCTTATCCTCCAGATCATACAGACTGAAAATCAATCCAATAATCAAATATCCAATCATGGGAACGCCAACATACATCCAAGTCATAAAATTCTGCGCACTGGCCGGCTGATTAATAATTGTCTCTGACGTTGCCCCGATAGAAGCCGGCGAAATATATCCAAAAAGGTTCAATCCGCCAAGGATAATACTCTGTCCGATACCGGCAGAAATGGTCACGATTATGGTATTGACGGATGCCGTGAACCCGTCAACCCGATATCCGTGCTTCCACTCAATGTGATCCATAGCCTCTGCCAGAAAAGCTGCCATCGCATAGGTGGGAAGACAACCGATAGACTTGATCATCATACCTGCCAGCACGATTCCCAAATTGGTGGGCTTAAGCAGTACCATAACACAGCCTATGGCCGCAATCACAAAACCAATCTGTGTCACCCAGCGCTTACCAAATTTATGTACTAAAGGCCACAGGATAAAGATACCGAATCCCAGAGGCGCCTGACCAATAGCATTGACCAAAATCTGGTTTGTGGCACCAGACGCAACCGAATTTCCCAATACCCAGTTACAGAAATAAAGCATGATATTGGTATTTAAAAACTGTGTAACCTGAAAGAGTGCCCAAAATGCCATGACCATCCACCAATATTTATTAGACAGACAAGCACGGATCTGATCGATCATCGGCGCAATCTCCATGGTATTCTCACCGGATTCACTGATACTTTCCTCTGTTACACGCTCCTTTGTGAAATAATATTCAACCAAAACAGCCGGAATCGCAAAGATGGAAAGAAGGCTCATGACAAGCGCCCATCTCCCCTGCGCTTCGGTACCCACGCCCATGTTCGCAACTATAACCGGCATAATGACTGTGACAAGCAGACCGGGAATCATGGAAGTTCCCATGGAAGTCAGCATAGCCAGGGAATCTCTCTGCTTGGTGTTACGCGTTGACAATGGAACCATCAATGTATGGCTCATGTTATAAATCGTATAGGCAAATGCAAAAAAGAGATTGTAGCTTACTATGATCCATACGATCTGTACCTTGTAATCAGCCCTTGGCACATTATACAATAGAATCCCAGTAAACGTGATGAAAAATCCAGATGCCAGCATCCAGGGCCTTGCTTTTCCCTGCTTCGTCCGGGTTTTATCAATGATACGCCCCATAATCACGTTAGTAATCGCGTCAAAAATCTTTGAAAAAAGCGGCATCATAGTAAGCAGCACGCCTGAAATACCTAATACATCTGTGTAAAATTGTGTAATATAGGTTCCGGCGATTCCATAGTATGCCATCATCATAAACATCGGCCCTACAAAGTAACCCCAAACCTTTTCCTTTCCTTCCGTGTTCGCGGATTTGACCCGGGAATCCAAAAAACTCTGCGCCCAAAAACCGCCCTGTCTCTTTTCTTTTGCCATAACCAGCCCTCCATAGAAAATTTAGTGTCTTTATGCTTATAGCATACATCAGGAGGATTCTCTAGTTTTATTAAACATTTTAGGTTTTTGTTAATTTTATTCTGTTTTTTCTTTGAAATCTATGATCCGGTGCCTTTCTCTGTATTTTGCCGGTGTCATATGATAGTAATTCTTGAAACAGACACCAAAATAGCTCTGGGATGAAAAGTGCAGATACTCCGCAATATCTCCGATCCCGGTGTCCGAGTAGACCAGCATGTTGGCTGCTGCCTCCAGTCTCTGTCGCTTCGTATATTCCTGTAAGGTCATACCCGTTTCCCGGGAAAATTTATCGGACAGGTAGCTTGGGTTTTTCCCCACGTTCTCCGCAAGATCAGTTAATGAAAATTTCTTTGTACGGTTTCTGGCAATATAATCTTTGCATTTTTCCACATCAGAGCTTAGCCGGTTCTCGTTTACCCTGCGCACACGCTCCGAAAAATCCATCATTGTATTCGCGTAGATGTTAAGCATCTCCATAATAGTATGACATTTCGCAACCTGCTGAAAATACAGGTCCGCTACATTATAAGCGTCATAGGGATTGATTCCACCACGGATCGCCGCCCGGCAAGCCAGGGCAACCGCAGTAATTACCATATACTCAATCTGCTTATAGCCATCCTTATCTGCCAAATTTCCAACCCCTTTGAGTTTCTGTAGATTCTCCTCATTTAAAAACATGTAGCTTGGGTCAACAGTTCCATTCTCCACGGATGCCAGCCATTTCAGCTCATACTCGTAGGACATCCGGCTTTCTTCTTCTGTCTGCCGGCCTATCTCATAGGCAAGCACCTCCTTTTCCTGGACACGACTGTTAAGCTTATCCATCAAGATTTCATCCTCCGTAATCTGCCTTCCAGTCAATAAATAAAAAGAGACAACCATACAGTTCAATACTTTCTTTAACTCTATAATTGGTATCATATACTCTCTATTTTTAATACCGTGCCTCTTACGGAATTGATGGATTTCCTCAAAAGAAATCTCATCAAATGCAAATGGTCCTGCCAAAAACAGCAAATCCTCATCATACCGGAATGCAAAATAATATACCTGCTTCCCCTCCCGCAAAAGCACCGGAAAAGCGTGATCTTCACACACATTCCACACGCGGGAAATCGCATCCGCCGCCTCCCGATAGCGAATTTCCAGATTTCCCTCATCCAAAATCGGCGCATTTTCCACATGGGGTATGCATACAATAGGCTCTTCATCCTTTCCTAACACATAGCACGCAATACCCCAGGTTGTGCAGATTCGGTCAACAATAAATTGTAGCTCATATCTTATTTTCATCATTCTCCGCTCCGGCTTTCCTTGCATTTTTCTTTCCATTGCAGCTTTCACTATATTACCTTATTATGATCAGTATAACTCATTGCTGCTGCCTGTAGCAATACAATCACCGGATACGCTGCTGCCTGAACGCCAATCACACAAAAGATGATGAAATTTTGCACCGCTGCATTTTGTACCGGAATCAACGTTTCTGTCGGAGCCTGATACCCCAGCCGTGAAATGCCAAAATTAAAAATACAAAGAGCAATGCCTCCCATCAAAGTCGTAATACAGTTCATCACCGAGGACGAAAATCCATCACAGCGTTTCCCACTGACCTGTTCCACCTCATCCAAAGCATCTCCCAGCATACTGGAAATCATGAATGTTGAAGGGATCAATCCTATCGTCCTCACCACCTGTCCTGTCAACACCAATACCAGATTCCCGGGATTGATCAGACAGACCAGCACGCCCAGAAATGCCAAAACAAAACCTCCTACCATCGCCTTCTCTTTACCAAATTTATTGCAGACCGGACGGCACAACACAATTCCAATTCCAAGCGGAGCCTGCCCCAGTGCGTAGAAGAGAGCCTGCGTATATCCATCATTATAGCTTCCAAGCACCCAGTTGCAATAATAGAAAGTGCCTGCACTAAACATCGCGTTCACAGTCTGAATCAGAATCAAGTAGAGCATTAGGATGACCCATCTGCGGCTCTTCATGCAGCACTTAAACTGCTCTCTCAAGGAAACTTTCCCGCTTTCCCCCTTTTCCTGCATTCTGTTTTGCTCTGTTACCCGTTCTCTGGTATAAAAATATTCTAACAGAATCGTCGGCAATGCCACAACAGCCACTCCCAACATAACGCCTACCCACAGCTTTCTGTTGACACCAATCATAGGTACCACAATACAGGGAAACAAAATTGCAATCAGGGAACCGGCAACCATATTCGGCGTATTTGTAAGTAGTGACAGTTTACTTCTTTCTTCCTCACTATGGGTAGAAAGCGGCACCATCAACGTATGCGCCGTGCTGTACATCGTATATGCCACAGCGTAGAACACAGTGTAACTGACAAAAATCCATATCGCAGTCAGATTGTCATTTCCTCTCGGCACTATAAAAAGCAATATCATACAAACCGTTAAAAGAGGCGCAGAAAACAAAATCCATGGTCTTGCTTTTCCCTGTCTGGATCGTGTTCTGTCTACAATGACTCCCATATAGATGAACGTCAACACATCCAACACTTTTGCCACTACAGGGAAAGCACTGATGAACAAACCGCCCCAGATACCGCTGATATCCAATACATCCGTATAATACACATTCAGATAGTTTGACAGAATAGAGTTCATTAAAATTACACTGATCGGTCCGATAAAATAACCCAGCCACTTTTCCTTTTTCTCCACTTTCTCAGATTTAATCCGACTGTCAAATATTTTCGCTGATAGCATTTCTGACATTTTAATAACCATGCTCCTTTCTCAGCCTGCGAGTTTAGATCAGCAGGCACAAATAATCAATGGAAGATTGCATACTTTTAAAGCAACACTTGTTTTGTTTATCTGAGTTTATTATAATAGGATATAAGCTTAAAGTCAGCCATCATTTTAAAGACATGTGTTGCTTTAATAGTAAAAGGAGTTCCTATGAATACGAAAAATAACCAGCGGTATCAGGATACTGAAAAACTAATCCAAAATACCCTTCTTTCTTTAGCACAAGAAAAGGATATCCATAAAGTGACTGTACGGGCTATCTGTGAAACGGCCCATATCAATCGCTCTTCTTTCTATCTGCACTATCTGGATATACATGACCTGATTTATAAAATGGGATTGGAAATGATGACAGAGATCGGAGAAATGATGCAAAACTCCGACAGTGTTATTGACTTTTTTCTAGTGCCTGAAAACATGACACAAATGATTGCCTATGTCAAAGAACATCGTACTTTTTTTGATATTTACCTAACTCACTATACTGCCGCAGCGAGTGAAAGTTTCTCCTTACTATGGGAATATGCCGCCAAACCTTATATGCAGGAACATTATGGCTCAATTGAAGAGGCGGAGATGTGGTACCACTTTTCTTTTTTCAAAGCCGGTTTCATCTCCGTCCTCAGTGAGTGGATTCATCGTGGCTGTCCGGAAACACCGGAGAAGCTGACTGAAATCATTTTGCGCAGTCTTCCAGCCACATAGCCTCTCCTTCAATCGTGTCCTTTCATTTTCCGCTATAAAATCACACTCCGGTAAGCCTCAGTACCATATCCACCACATACTCGGCACAATAA
The DNA here is from genome assembly GCA_014804365.1 of Lachnospiraceae bacterium. Classification (GTDB taxonomy): domain Bacteria; phylum Bacillota; class Clostridia; order Lachnospirales; family Lachnospiraceae; genus UBA3282. The sequence continues at coordinate 40,204 of JAAUZX010000005.1, read as the reverse complement.
ACAAGTTCCGTGCGGGTAAGTGTAAATTCTTTATCTTTTCCCTGCAGCGCATTCATCGCGGTCTTATAATCGGCAGGACTGCCCGGCATAAACACATCATTTCCCGCTTTGATTGTAGGCGCGGACTTTGCCCCACGGTATTTTCCTTTACCTGCCACAGCAGAAATCACCCAGTCTGTCATAATCAGACCGTCATAACCCCATTCGCCACGGACTACGGTCTTAAGCAAATCGCTTCGTTCCGAGGTGTGGGTACCGTTCAACAAATTATAAGAGGTCATAATCGCACAGGGCGAAGACTCTTCCACGCAGATTTGGAATCCCCGCAGATAGATTTCACGCAACGCCCGTTCACTGACCGCACTGTTGGAAACCAGACGGTTTGTCTCCTGATTATTGCAGCAAAAATGCTTGATAGTGGTTCCCCGCCCTGCATGCTGCTGTACTCCTTTGGTAATGGCAGCTCCTACTCTGCCACTGATTAACGGATCTTCAGAATAGTATTCAAAATTCCTGCCGCACAATGGACTGCGGTGGATATTAAACGCCGGGGCCAGCCACAGATGAATGCCGAAATATTCCATCTCTTCGCCCACTACAGCGCCGCATTTTTCACACAGCTCCATGTTCCAACTCTGGGCAAGTGCAGTTCCGATAGGAATAGCTGTACAGTATTGGGTAAGAATCTTTCCCTTGGGTTTCTTCTGCAGCATCCCCATCAGGGACTTCTGCACCGGTCCAAAGAAATCCTCCATTCCGGCGGGCAGCGTGCTTCCAACGGAGTGTGCTCCCTTCTCATCTTTCGTGTATTGCTTCGAAAGGCGCAGTCCTGCAGGACCGTCAGCCATTACTAACGACGGTATACCCGGTACGCGGGTGCTGGTCTCCCCTGCTGCTCCGGCTACGCCCTGCGACGCATTGCCGATGATGCTGGCAATCCCCGCTCCGTCTTTGAAGTTACCGATGCACAGATAAACCAACTGGTCATCCCTTAATCCTGCCACGATCTGTTTCGCCTTGTCAGAAGGCTGTTTCCGCTCCGGCCAGGACAGCGTTTTCAATGCGCGGGTATCCGCTTCCAGTATCGGCAGACCGGCAGGCAGTTCCTCGGTCTTTAATGTTTCCGGCTTCCAGTCGGTAAAGCCGGGATTTCCTCCCACGTTCGTTACCTGACGTACACTCACTGTTTCTTTCAGTTCAACCACTGCGGCGGGAACAGTGTCCCGGCTGCTGTTGCCCACACGTACAATATACTTCCCTGCCTCCAGAACATAAGCCGCCGCCTCAGTATCATAAGCTGCAAGGCTTTCCAAACGGAAGGAAACCGTCACCGTCTGCGTCTCTCCGGGTGCCAGCTCTTTGGTTTTCGCAAAGCCTGCCAGCGTCTGATAAGGCTGATCCAATTTGCCCCAAGGAACGGAAACATAGACTTGTACGACTTCTTTGCCGGGCATTGAGCCTGTATTTGTCACCGGAACGGTAACTGTCAGGGAAGTTCCCGCCAATGCGGTTTCTGCTTTGCCAAGTGCAAAGTCCGTATAAGTCAGGCCAAACCCAAACGGATACAATACCTGAATACCCGCACTGTCAAAATAGCGGTAACCAACATAGACACCTTCCCGATAACAGGTATCGTCCATCTCGCCAAAATCACCGACGGACGCATAACTTTCCCATGTGCTCCATGTTGTGGTCAGCTTGCCGGAAGGTGCGCTTTTCCCTAACAGCACATCAGCCAGCGCCCGTCCGGTCACTGCTCCTAACTGTGAGAGAACCAGAATATTATCCACTTCCGCCACGGGGCTTAAATCAACCACGCCGCCCACATTCAATACGAGCATAAAGTGCTTGTATTTCTTGTTTGCTGCCAGAATATCCCGTATTTCCGTTTTGCTCAGTTTGATGTCCCCGGCTTCCGGTTTACGGTCATTGCCCTCTCCGGAAACACGTGCCAGAACGTACAGCGCGGTGTCGCCTGAACCATCTAACGGCAGCGTATAGTCCGGCTCCGGCATCACAGCGCCCATACCCATCATGACAGCTATTTTATGCTGCTCTCTTGCCTGCCGCTTAATATCTTCCACGAACTGTTCATGCGCTTTCTTCCGGATAGCGTCATATCCGTCCAGCCACGCCTTGGAAGTAATTGTAAATCCCGCTTTCTCCAGTCCCCGCTCCACGGTAATGTAAAAGCGGGAATTTACATCGCCGGAACCGGTTCCGCCTTTGATGGTATTCCTCGCACCGCTGCCGTAAATGGCAATACTGCCCGGCTCCCGCAGTGGAAAATCTCCGTTTTTCTTAAGCAGTACCATACATTCCGGCGCATAGGCGCACATTTTTAAAAGATGCCGCTTCTCATAGTCGTACAATTTGTTACCCATAATGCTCCTCCTTCTACTGAATATTCTTTAAAGTCAAAAGCACCCAGACCTTCCGTTATCATCTACCAATACCATGTACTTAACTTTCGGTTATTAAAATTATAATAGCATAAAGAATGCAAATATTGCTATCATATATCAGCATTTGAGACAATTGTCCGCCACTTTATCGCGGCGAGGAAGTTTCTGAGGACGTAATACAGTCAGAATATTTTGTCGGATATAAATTCAAAAAGAATTTATTAGTAATCCAGCAGGCCATTATGATATGGTGTATGCTATAATAAGACATGAAGTTATACTAAGGTGTCAAAAAACGCCGCCTAAGTATAACTAAATCATGTCTGGGAGAATGCGAAGAACATGCATTCTCCGCGGATTGTGGGAGTAATTTCGGATTATGCGGAGGAAAACTAATGTGTAACTGTGGAGTATGCGAACGGATAGAATTAACCAAAAACGGTAAAAACCCATTCTTTGTACGAGAACTCAAAACAGGATATGTGGTGTTAGGCGACATACAAAGATTTAAGGGCTACACACTATTTCTTTGCAAAGAACATGCTACGGAATTACATTTTCTGGAAAAGGATTTCAGGCGTGATTTCTTAGAAGAAATGTCCTTGGTTGCAGAAGCTGTATATAATGCATTTCACCCGGATAAGCTTAACTATGAATTGCTTGGTGTCGGCAACGGAGTCCATATGCATTGGCATATTTTTCCCAGACGATCCGGAGATACACCTGAATCCGGACCGGTATGGAGATTAGATAAAAAAGAATTAAATTCTGACAAATACAAACCTAATGCGGAAGAATTAGCAAATTTAAAAGCACTATTAAATGCGGAATTAGATAAACTGATACCGTAAAATATTTTACATCCAATTGATTCGGCGAAGCAAATCCCGCCAGCTCCTATTTGCGTAATTTCAAAATATACATGGTCTATCCGATTATCTCTAATCCATCCGGAAAAGCCCGTACCGCAAGCGCACTGGTATCGGTAAGCCGTATACTATCCTTTACAGGATATGCAACTTTCCCTAGCCTGTCGCCTTCTGCGCAATGAACAGCTAATTTTGTGTCTATCAGCCCCAGATTACCGGATAAATTATTACAAAAAATAAGACTTCCCGCGCTTACACCAATTACCAGACCATCCGCCTGAATATACTCCATCAGATGCTTATTAAATCCGGTTGCATTCACTCTTTCTAGCAAATAATTTGTGTCTCCACCGCACAAATATACCACATCATATTGCAGCAGTTCTTCTGTCTCCATTCCGATGTGTAAATCATGCACTTTGATATTTTTATCTTGGATACCGCATTTTAATAAATCATTCATACATTTCGGCAGCACTGCGATTGCTCCTACATTTATTGCTGCCGTAGGAATAAATAATGCCTTGACCAAAGACATATCTTTACCTGTCATATCCACAAAATACTTTTTAATCTCTTCTGTTTCTAAACCTGCTGATGTCAATAATACTCTCATAACTTCTCCTATTCCGGTCAATTCATCTATTCGTTCACAGTACCTGTTTTTTTGATAGTATCATACAAAATCCGAATGAACAATGTTTTTTAGCCGGCGGGGTAACGTTTGCGCCAACACTAAAACTATATAAAAAGAAATACATGCACTGCAAAGTAGATTTACAGCAATGAATATGCTAAGATAATGATGTTAAACAAACTAGTATACGGAGGAACGAGTTTATGTTTTGGGATAAAGTATCCGGTGTTTACGATCTGTTTGAAACAGTATATAATGGTAAAGTGTATCAAGGTCTCGGCAAAAAAGTGTCCGAGATAATCGAGCAAAATGATATTGTGTTAGAGTGTGCCTGCGGCACGGGCGCAATCAGCAAGTATATTGCTCCCAAGTGCAGACAGTTAATCGCAACAGATTTTTCCAAAGGAATGCTAACGCAGACTGCAAAAAAATGTCGGAAGTACAGCAACATAAAATTAAGGCGTGCAGATATGACGCACTTAAAATGCCGCGATAACCGATTCGATAAAGTGGTCGCAGGAAATGTTATTCATTTATTAGAAGAACCGTATGCCGCGATAAAAGAATTGGAACGGGTATGCAAAGCGGGCGGTAAGATTATTATTCCGACATATATTAACGCGTCCACCGGAGTGAATAAAAAGGCCGTTCGTCTGCTCGAACTTGCAGGAGCAAACTTTAAACGGCAGTTTGATATTAATTCGTATAAAATGTTTTTTGAAAATGCGGGCTACACGAATGTTGATTATTTCATTGTTGACGGAAGAATGCCCTGCGCGGTAGCAGTTATTACGAAACAATAGATCCCATCACCACACATACTACAGGAGGAAAACACAATGAACTTTTTAGAAGAACGGATTCAAAAAGACGGCATCGTCAAGGAAGGTAATGTCCTGAAAGTTGATACTTTCCTGAACCACCAGATGGATATCAAGCTGTTTCGACAGATGGGCGAGGAATGGAAACGGCGTTTTGAAGGTACATATATCAACAAAATACTGACCATAGAAGCCTCCGGAATCGGCATCGCATGTATCGCATCCGAGTACTTTGATGTGCCGGTTGTTTTTGCCAAGAAATCAAAGAGCATCAATATCGACGGAAGCATGTATACGGCGGAAGTGGAATCCTTTACCCACAAATGTAAAAATCAGGTGATCGTCTCCAAAAAATTCTTAGGTCCCGATGATCATGTTCTGATTATAGACGACTTTCTGGCAAACGGCTGCGCTTTGCAGGGAATGATTTCCATCGTGTCACAGGCCGGGGCAACTCTCGCCGGAATTGGCATTGCTGTCGAGAAAGGATTTCAGTCGGGCGGTCGTACGATCAGAAATCTTGGCTACCATCTGGAGTCCCTTGCCATCGTGGAGAGCATGGATGCCGCTACCGGCAAAATTAATTTCAGAGAACAGGGCGGAAACGCTTGACAGGCGGCTCCAAAGCTTGAAACAAGAATGCATAACAATTGATTGCAAAATACATAAGAGAGGCAGAATATACGAATGAATAAAGAAGCAAATGTTGATAATATTTACCGGCTGGACGGCAAAGTTCCTTTGGGCAAAGCAATTCCGTTCGGACTGCAGCACATACTGGCTATGTTCGTGGCAAATATTGCGCCCATCATTATTGTGGCGGGAGCCAGCGTACTGGACACTTCCCAAAGCGCCATGCTGATACAGAGCGCTATGGTCATCGCGGGAATCGGAACCCTCATACAACTGTTTCCCTTGTGGAAAATCGGTTCGGGACTGCCCATTGTTATGGGAATCAGCTTTACCTTTGTTTCGGTCTTCTGTTATATCGGACCGACCTATGGTTACAATGCCATTGTAGGCGCCATTTTAGTGGGCGGTATCATTGAAGGTATCCTCGGATTATTTGCTAAGTACTGGACTAAGCTGATTACGCCTATTGTGGCGGCAAGCGTCGTCACAGCCATCGGATTTTCCCTGTTGTCGGTAGGCGCTTCTTCCTTCGGCGGCGGAAGCGGAAGCGAAGCCTTTGGTTCGGCGTCCAACTGGATTCTCGGAACAATAACCCTCTTGTGCTGTCTTCTTTTTAATATTTTTGCAAAATCTTACTGGAAGCAGCTTTCCGTTCTTTTCGGACTTGCGGTCGGATACATCGTGGCGCTCTGTATGGGTATGGTAGATTTCTCTGCGCTGCAATCGACTTCCGTCGTAGCGCTGCCGTCCGTTCTTCCTTTTAAACCCGAATTTAATATGAATGCCATTGTCTCTGTCGTCCTGATTTTCCTCGTGTCCGCAACAGAAACGATAGGCGATACTTCAGCGCTTGCCACTTCCGGCCTTGACAGAGAAGCTTCCCCAAAAGAGATTTCCGGCTCATTGACGTGTGACGGTTTTATAAGCGCTCTGTCCTCCCTGTTCGGCTGTCTGCCGATTACATCTTTCAGCCAGAATGTAGGACTGGTCGCCATGACAAAAGTTGTAAACCGTTTCACCATCGCCACAGGCGCCGTGATTATGATTATTGCCGGTATTTTTCCTGCATTCGGCGCATTGTTAGCTACCCTGCCCGATGCGGTACTGGGCGGCTGTACCATTATGATGTTCGGAAGCATCGTCGTGAGCGGACTGCGGATGATCGGAAACTGCGGCTATTCCCAGCGGAATATAACAATAGTTGCCCTGTCTTTGAGTACCGGAATCGGCTTTACACAAGTACCCGAAATATTTGCAATTTTCCCTCAGGTTGTTCAGAATGTTTTCGCACAGAACTGTGTCGCAGTAGTATTTCTGGTGGCAATTATTTTGAATCTGGTGCTTCCTCAGAATATGGAGGCCGCATGATTTCTAACATAGGCATTTAACTCCAAAGGGAATCTATTGATTCGCATATTATCAATATGCAATTGTTTATTTAACAAAATATTGACACTCCATATCATTTCTACTATACTAAATTTAAGTGCTACCCTAAACGGTAAGCGGTTCACCTTTTGCCAAATGATTACATTTGAGAACTTCCCGTATTTTGGAGGTGATACATAATGGAAAATAGAGTGAAAGGTACAAGATATGATGACGGAAACGATCATTGGAATCGTTGGTATTGTAGTGACAATCATCAGTATTATTGTTACTCTGATCAGTATCAGACAATCCTGTGGGAAACATAAGCATCAAAAAAGCAACCGCCCCTCTCCAAAGTAGTGGTTGCTTTTTTAATTAATAACCATTAACCAAGGTGACCGTTTGCTTTACGGGTAGCACCTTTTATCATTATTATAACAATATATTACATAATGTCAACTAATATTCATCTTATAGTTTGCAATGGTTATAACAAAATGTAAAGGAGTATTCGACATGAACCGACTTCTAATCGTCGATGGACACAATCTGCTGTTTCAAATGTTTTATGGTATGCCGGCGCGAATTGTAAATGATCAGGGTAAAGCAATTCAAGGCACCCTTGGTTTCGTGGGTGCCTTGTTAAAGATCATCCGAAAAGTTGAACCAACTCACATAACAGTATTATTTGACGGAGAGCATGAAAATGACCGTTCTTCTCTCAACCCCGATTACAAGGGAAATCGAATTGACTACAGCGAAATAGCCGAAGAAGATAATCCTTTTTCACAACTTAATGATGTATACGCCGCTCTTGATTTTATCGGCATAAAACATGCGGAAACTACCTTCTGTGAAGCTGATGACCTCATTGCCGGTTATGCGCTGACTTATGGAAAAGAATCAGAAATCATTATCTCATCATTTGACAGTGACTTCTTCCAGCTTATAACCGATCAGGTATCCGTGCTCCGTTACCGCGGAAAGGATACGGTAATCTGCACACCTGAATACATCAAAGAAAAATATGGCATTACACCCACACAGTATGCAGATTTTAAATCACTTACAGGTGACACCGCAGATAACATTAAAGGAGCTGACAAAGTTGGCTTAAAAACAGCGGCTTCTCTGCTCCATGAATTCGGTACTCTCGATAATATCCTCGTCAATGCAGAGAATATAAAGAAGCTGTCTGTAAAAGAATCTATTATCAGAAATACTGAACGGTTAAAAACGAACTATAAAATCATTAAACTCGGAAACATAGCCTCCTTGCCTTTCTCCTTAGATGAACTTGTATATACCTACAGCGGCATTACCACAATTGATATCTTGAAGGGAATCGGATTAAAGTGACGCTGAGAACTTTTCCATTCCACAACAGTCTGCCCTTCCACCTCACCTACACGGCAAAAACACCGAAAATGTTGATCCCTTCCCAACTTCTGACACGAGCTTGATATACCCGCCCTGCCTCGTAATGATCTCCCGTGCCAGATACAGTCCAATACCGACGCCCGGCTCGTCATGCACCTCTTCCTCTCTGTAAAAACGTCTGAAAACAGTCGCCTGACGACTCTCGGCTATCCCTTTTCCGGTATCGGACACATCGATCTTGACATATATCTCCCACTGTTCCACCGACACGGTAATCCTGCCGCCCTCGGGCGTATATTTCACGGCATTATCCAGGAAATTGAAAAGCGCCTCCGCCGTCCATTTCCTGTCATGGTACAGGCGCAGATGTTCCGGGCAATGTACCGCCACATCAATCTTCTTTTTCTCCGCACCGTAAACAATACCGCTCATCGCCTGTGCAAGTGTATCATAGATCAGCCCCTCGGTCTTTTCCAGACAGATCGCCCCGCTCTCCAGCCTGGAAGTCTTAATCAGTGCCTGAAAAAGAAAATCTAACTTGTCCGTCTCTGTACTGATTCCTTGTATAAACTCTTCCCGCTCCTGCTCCGTAACCGGCTTCGTCAACAGCGTATCCGTCACCATCCGCAAGTTGCTGACCGGCGTTTTGATCTGATGGGATATGTCCGACACAAGCGTCTGTATCTTCTGCCGCTCATCGGCTGCCTGCTGCCTGTTCTCACGCAGGATCTCATAAAGCCGCATAAGCCGATGATTGATCCGTGCAAAAAGTGTTTCGCTGTCGTCTCCCCACTTCAACTTCTCGTCTCCGTTTATCATGCGATCCAATAACCGGCAAAGATTTAACGTGAACAGTGACAGCCTCTTACTCATAAGCGCCATCAATATCCCGCTCCATACAAGAGCACAGACTGCAAACAAAATACCGGATATCGGAATCAGCACATCTCCGGTCATCCGATATAAGCAGAGACAGACCGCCGCCATCGTAACGACCATGCCTGCTATTGTTAAGGCATAAATTGTCCTGACCGATATCGGTTTTCTCTCCGGCTCCGTATACCTTACGCTATTTTCTTTTAACGTCTCCTCTTTATACACATCCGCTCCCATACCCTACTCCATCCCGGCTTATACACTGCATTTCACGCTTCTCTGTACTACTATGATTTTATCCCCTTATATCTACGCGCTTTTATCTCTGCTCTTCTCCCGTCCACTGATACCCCATGCCGTACACCGTCTTAATATAACGGTCTCCCTCCGCTTCAATCTTACTCCGTATGCGGCTGATCGTAGTCGTCAGCGTATGCTCGTCCACATAATTCTCATCCACATCCCATAACTTTTCCAAAAGCTGTCCACGGGTAAGCACAATCCCCGCATTCCGGCAAAACAGAGAAAGGGTTCGATATTCCATGGCGGATAACGCAAGCGCTTTTCCTCCGAGCGTCCCTGTCTGGCGGGCAAAATCAAGACACAGTCTGCCGTCATCGTAGATATCCCCAGAAGGATTGTGCCGTTCCACCATCGCAAACATGGCACTGATCTTATGCTGCAGAGCCACAATGGAAAAAGGCTTCGTGATATAATCCACCGCACCGGCTTCATATCCCCGCACTTGATCCCGTTCCTGATCGTTAGCCGTCAGAAAAATCACCAGCGTATCCGGATGTTCCGGTTTAATAAGTCCGCACAGATCATAACCGTTCCCGTCCGGCAGATTGACATCCAACAGTACCAGATCAAACTGCCGTGTCCTGATTGCTTCCGCGGCAGTACGGGCATTCAACGCAGAAGTAATATCATAGCCCTCCGATGCCAGGTTATAGGTAAGTGTTTTATTTAAAAGGCGGTCGTCCTCCACAATCAAAATCTGTCTCATAATTGCTCCGTTCCCTCTCCAATTTTATAACTAAGAAATACTGCCTTCACTTTTAATCCTCGCCCCAGCCATACTGCTCCTCACTTTCAAATACCGGTTCAGCAATACCGTTCCTCGCTCTTAACCTCCGCCTCGGCAATACCCTTCCTCACTCTTTATCTCCGATTCGGCAATACTGATCCTCACTCTTAACCCCGTCTCTAAGATATGACAGACATTTCTAAAGTATAGTATATCAGAAAATCCTCCGTGAAATGTTACAACTTACTGCCGCAGTTGCATCATCCTCTCCGATTCTGTATAATGGCATTGATACACTGATGCAAAATAATACAATAATTTATGAAAGGCAGTACCCATGCACCGAAGCACTTTTATTGCACTTTTGATTCCGTTGCTCATGCTGACTGCCGCTATGGCGTATCGCTATTACAGCAATGACAGTATAGGGCAGGCGCAACAGGCAGACTCGTTTTATTCATCGAGGGTAGAGATTATGATACATGAAAATATTACAAAACTGAAAGAGCTCGGAATTGACGCCACTTCCGTAGAAGAAAAGATTACAGAAAGCCTTACTTCTATGCCCACAGAAATATTGGAGTCCATGGCACCGGAACAGATTAACGGAATGATTCTGACATACATTTCGGCACTACTCTATGATGATGACACGGCTGCACAGCCTTCCGAACCGAGACAGTTTTTTTCTTTTGATGTGGAATGTATGAATCTTGAGCATATGTACACTAATTTTTTAAACAGTGTCTCCGAAATTGCCGGGGAAGATCTTACGATAACAGATATTGAAGAGGATACCGGCAAGGTAGACTATGAATCCGGCACCGGTGTGCAGACAGTCACTTTCAACTGCAACGGCAAATCCTATCAATACGATGCCATCGTTTACAATGACTGGTTTGATGTGAAAATGCTGACTTTCATGAGCAAAGTCATATCTGAGCAAAATACCGGTAAGAACCTGTATGTAACCAGCGACGGCTATCAGGAGTGCATCGTGTTCTACCAGACGGAATTCTGGGCGGCACGCTATAAGAAATTAATGGGGAACACGTTAGAACAGCCTTGAAGAAGTTATTTTTACATAATATTATCGTTATTCCGTTTATTATTTTTATAAAAATATATTGTTTTCTACTTTATGATATGTTATGATTCATTCAAAGCATATATATTTCTTATAATCTATGATTCATTCATTTCATTCTATTAATCTGAAATCTATGCTTTTAATCCCATCAAATTAAAAGCAGGAGATTTCACAAATAAGACACTCCTGCGAAGGAGGTCAAATGAATTATGAAAGTACAAATGTAACTGCTAACCGAAAATACAAAGATACTATGTTCCGTATGATTTTTAAAGATAAAAAGGAACTGCTCTCTTTGTATAATGCTGTGAATGGTTCTCACCACGAGAATGAAGAGGATTTGCAAATTGTAACATTGGAAAATGCCATTTACATGAACATGAAAAATGATCTGGCATTTTTAATAGACTTTCACTTATACCTCTATGAACATCAGTCTACTTACAATCCAAATATTCCTCTGCGGAATCTGTTCTATGTAGCAAGAGAATATCAGAAACTGACAAACGACCAATCTTTATACTCTTCTACCATAATTCACATTCCTGCTCCTAAATTCATCGTATTTTACAATGGGATGAAAAAACAGCCGGAAATGACTCTGCTAAAACTGTCAGATTCCTACCTTACCAATGAAGTTGATCCACAGCTTGAACTAAAAGTTACCATGTTAAACATTAACTTTGGTAACAATCAACGAATATTGGACAGTTGTCCAACTCTGAGAGATTATATGCTTTACATAGAACAAATACGTAAACATCTCAATCTTCCGGGAATTTCCTTGGAAGCAGCAGTAGAATATGCTGTGACCGAATGTATTAAAAATAACATATTAGCAGATTTTCTACGACAAAATCGAGCGGAGGCAATCAGTATGAGTATATTTGAATTTGATGAAGAACTATTTAGGAAAACTGAATATAATTTCGCAAAAAATGAAGGGATTGAGACTGGAATAAACCTTGTCAACACATTACTTAGCACCGGAAGAGCTGATGACATTCCAAAAATCATGCAAGATCCACAATATCGGGAAAAGTTGCTTATTGAATACAATCTGCTCTGACCAAACCATACCTGATATGTCTGTCCTTTCCCAAATACCTACTAATACAAACCAAAACCCCTCCTGCCATCTTATCATGACAGAAGGGGATTCATTTTATTCTGCCCTATCCATTGCAATCTTGAAATCTTTCTGGTCTGTAAAGATCTCATTCGTATAAGGGTTCTTATTCTGTGCCTTCGCACGCTTTAAGATCACCGCAAACACTACAATATTCACCACGATGGAGATAACCGAGATAATTCCCTGCGCCGTGGGATTCGCCGTAGTCGGTATCACGTCACCCATAGCCACGGCAGCTCCGCCTGCTCCGTATACAGATGATACTGTAGTGAAACGGCTGGCATCCTGAAACAGCGGAAATACCTGTGCAAACATACACCACAACGTCAATGTATGGGCGCGATTCTGAATCCAGCCTCCTTTATTCCAGAGTGCGTTAGCAACCGTAGGTGCCAGCAGTAATGCGAATCCGCAGTACCATGCATGAGTCGGCAAATTCAGATAAGTATACTGGAAATTCCAGATATCATAGGCAATAATAAACTGCCATGTCATATCCGGCCAAAGCATATCCTTTTTATCCTTGGAAGAGTAGATACTCCACCAGCCTGTCATACAGAAAATGTTGATAAGTCCCGCAAGACCGTTTAGGATATTCCACCAACCGCCGTAAAGCCATACGCCCTCGGATGATTTCCACCAGCCGCCCATGATATCGCCGCCTCTGATCACGGACTCAAAATCGGATACAACGGCAATCAGGATATTGATTGCAACGATCACAAAGGGGAACACCTTAAATGCATGGGATTTCCCTAACTTGCCCCAATGATACTTAATGATCATGAATCCGATACATCCTGCCAGTGCAGCATACAGTTTCGCATAGTGGAACCAGCTGTTCATATGCACGTAGGTCTGATTCGTCAACGCCCACTCTGCGCCTCTTGCCGCGCCCACATAAATAGAAATAAAATACACGGTAAGTACCGCCGGAATCGCAAAGAAGCAGATTCCTCCACCGATCTTCGTGCGGCGCGCGATCTCATTCATAATGATCAGTCCTGAGAAAACAAGCACCCAGCCTAATAACTGCCAGCCAATCATTCCGCCACTTAAATTAAACATTTAAATCCCTCTCTTTCTTTTCACTTTTTCTTTTGGTTTAATTTTTAATTTCTTTTCCCTCTCGCTGTAATTTAATAAACTTCTATTTCCTTAATGTTAAACTCATTCCCCTGCATAAGCCATGTGTCCGGGCTATGGCAATAGGGGCATATCTTTCCGTGCTCCACGGTAGGATAAGTCTTTTCACAGGCTTCGCAATAAGTTATGGCAGGAAGCATCTCCACGATGAGCTCCGCCTCCGAGAAAAGATCCCTCTTCTTCGCCGCCCATTTCCAACAGCTCTGCAAATAGGACTCAATAACCGTAGACACCTCGCCCAGTTCCAGGGTCACTTTGGAAATGCCTTCCACTTCATTTTCCGCCGCAACCTTTTCCAGACTGTCCATAATATGGAATACTACTCCTAATTCGTGCATCTATCTCCCTGCTCTCCATCCATACTCTCAATCCGCGGAGAATGCACGCCTTTTGCATTCTCCAAGACATGAAGATATTCTTAGGCTGCGTATTTTGCAGCCTTAGAATATCTTCATGTCTTCTTCATGTCTTTTTCATCACTTCTTCGGTGCAAATTTCACCTTGATCGACTGTTTCACCATATTCGGAAGAATATACTTCAACTTATCTTCCGAGGCTACCATCGTAGAACAGCCCGGATTTTCACGGTGCAGTGAGATCGCGTCAAATACACATTTGGTCGTGCACACACCACAGCCGATACATTTATTCGGGTCTACCACTGACGCGCCACAGCCTAAGCATCGGGAAGTCTCCGCCTTAACCTGCTCTTCCGTCAGCGTATGTGACAGGTCTCGGAACGAACGTGCCTGTGCTTCTTCCGCCTTCTCCGGTCTCTGCCTGTCGGTGTTGTCATAGCTTGCAATGAAGATATCATCTTTATCAAGTTCTATGAAATCTCTTCTGTTTCGTCCGATCGTCAGCGTACAATGCTCATGTACAAAGCGGTGCAGCGAGATCGCTCCTTCACGTCCTGCCGCAATGGCATCTATTGCAAACTTCGGTCCCGTATAGACATCACCGCCCACGAAAATATCCGGCTCTGCTGTCTGGTAAGTCAATTTGTCAGCTATCGCTCCGCCGTTCGGCCGCAGTTCAACCTTAGTGTCTTTCAGAAGATCGCCCCACTCGATTCCCTGTCCTACGCTGAAGATCACATTCACACAGGAAACCGTCATGGTATCATTCTCGTCATATACAGGTGCAAACCGGTGATTCTCGTCAAATACACGGGTACATTTCTTGAATACCACACCCACAGCCTTACCGTCTTCCGTCAGGATCTCTTTCGGTCCCCAGCCGTTATTGATGGTGATATTTTCCTCGGTGGCCTCCAGAATCTCCTCACGGCTGGCCGGCATCTCGTCACGGCTCTCCAGACAGAACATGGATACTTTACCCTGTCCGCAGCGGGTACTTACTCTCGCCGCGTCGATAGCAACATTTCCGCCGCCCACAACGATCACATCGCCGCCTAAGTCAAACTTTTCTTTCTGCCCGGCTTCTCTTAAGAATTCCACTGCCGTATAAACGCCTTCTGCATTCTCTCCGGGAACATTCGGTTTTCTGCCTCCCTGACAGCCGATAGCAACATAGAAACCTTTATAGCCCTGTTCTCTGAGCTGTGCAATGGTAACGTCCTTTCCGACCTCAACACCGCACTTGATTTCAACGCCCATAGCCTTGATCACGTCGATCTCCGCCTCGATCAGGTCTTTCTCTAATTTATATGACGGAATACCATAGGTCAGCATACCGCCGGGTCTGTCACTCTTCTCAAATATCGTAGGTTTATAACCCTTATCCGCTAAGAAATATGCACAGGATAATCCTGCCGGACCGGCACCGATGATCGCTATCTTCTCATCAAAACTGCCCTTTAATGACGGTACTGTCGGTTTTGGAATGTACCGTGTCTCGGCATTTAAATCTCTCTCCGCCACAAAACGTTTTACCGCGTCAATAGCAACCGCCTCGTCCAATGTTGCACGTGTGCAGGCATCCTCGCAACGCCTGTTACAGATACGTCCGCAGATTGCCGGCAGCGGATTATCTTTCTTGATCAGTGCCAGAGCCTCTTCATATTTTCCTTCCTTCGCAAGTTTCAAATAACCCTGTACTGCGATATGTGCGGGGCAAGCCGTCTTACAAGGTGCCGTTCCGGTGTCGTAACAGTTGATCCTGTTCACATCCCTGTAATTATGCGTCCACATATGTTCGCCCCACTTCTGCTCCTGCGGAAGCGGCATTTTCGGATATGTAACTTCGCTGCCGTCCTTTTTGCACAGCTTCTGTCCGAGCTTCACCGCGCCTGCCGGACATGCTTCCACGCATTTACCGCAGGCAACGCATTTATCCTTATCCACCTTAGCCACATATGCGGAACGGGACATATTCGGTGTGTTAAAAAGTTGCGACGTACGAAGCGCATAGCACACGTTGACATTACAGTTACAGATTGCAAATATCTTGTTGGCTCCGTCGATATTGGTGATCTGATGAACGAATCCGTTATCTTCCGCCTGTTTAAAAATGGCAAGGGCTTCTTCCTTCGTGATATAGCGCCCGTCTTTCTGTGTCTCCACCACATAATCCGCCATATCGCCCACTGCCACGCACCAGCCCTCAGGATCATCCGCGCAGCCTTCGTCATGTTTCAGACGTGAACGACGAGAGGAACAGGGACTCGCCGCATACTTGCCCTCATACTTCGATAACCAGTAGGAAATATGCTCCAGATCAATCGACTCGCTCTCCATCTCGATCGCCTTTTCCACCGGAATGACATGCATACCGATGCCGTTTCCTCCCTCGCCCACAAAAGGAGTAACCTTTTCAAGAGGCAGTCTCGTCATATGCTCGAAGAACAACGTGACCTCCGGATGCTCCTCGATCACCTTACTGTTCATATTGAAAAACTCTGCCGAACCGGGAACAAACATCGGAAGAATATACTGTTTCTCATGCTTCGGATTCTCCCAGTTGTACTCTAAAATTCCTTTCACGGACATTTGCTGAAGCTTAGGTTCCAGCTCCTTCTCCGGAATGCCCGTAATCTTTGCAATCTCAGGCAGTGTCTTGGGTTTTCTGACGCCGAGCTTTAATGCAATCTCTGCCTCCTCATCAGTCAATAAACCTGCCAATCCCCAATACTCCGGATCATCCTGAGTAATCTTCTTGATTCCCAGTTTCTGCGGTATCCTGTCCGTTATCATCTTCCCCAGCTTGACGATACTTTCACGGGTAGGTTCGCTGTGATCCGCTTTGTGCTCCGGATAAACATAGTCCGGATACAGTTCTTTGTCCAGTTTTCTCTCCATACCTTCCTCCCTCGTATTTTCTAAATTAGAATTGCCGCCACTTCCCGACTTCTTCCGCCAGCCACTCGGCCCACTCCTCTATGCCTTCCCCTGTCTTGGCACAGATCGGAATGATCTTCGCCTGCGGATTCCGCATATGTATGTATTCCTTACATTTTTCCATATCAAAATCGAAATAAGGTAATACATCGATCTTGTTGATTAGTACCACATCGCAGATTGAAAACATCAGCGGATATTTCAACGGCTTATCCTCACCCTCCGGCACAGACAAAATCATGGCATTCTTCGACGCGCCTGTGTCAAATTCCGCAGGGCACACCAGATTTCCCACATTCTCAAGAATAGCTAACTCGATACCTTCCGTTTCAAGCCCATCCAGTCCCTGCCTAGTCATCTCCGCATCCAGATGGCACATACCGCCCGTGTGAAGCTGTATAACCTTCGCACCGGATTCCGATATCGTCCTTGCATCCACATCAGAATCGATGTCCGCTTCCATGACACCGATCTTCAACTTATCCTTCAACGTCTCAATGGTCCGCATCAGAGTCGTGGTCTTGCCTGATCCCGGTGACGACATCAGATTTAACAGAAACACCCCTTTTTCTTTCAATTCTTGTCGAAGCTGTTCTGCCTGCTTATCGTTGTCGGCAAAAACGCTCTGTTTAATTTCCAGAATCCGCACTTCTTTCATGTAATACTCCATTCTTCTGCCTTAGACACAAAAACAAATGCCCGCTACGCAGTCGCTTGTTTTTCTTTTATCACTCAGAATTACTTTCATAACTCACGGAGAATGCACGCTTTTTGCATTCTCCCAGACATGACTTAGTTATACTTAGGCGGCGTTCTATGACGCCTTAGTATAACTTCATGTCTTATTATACTATAGAACATGCGGACGGTTCAATCAGTTTCTCACAGCTTTGGTATATACAAAATGTGGTAATTGTAGCAACACCGTTCGTCTTTGACATTGCTGTGTAGTAAGTGTGTATAATGATTCGATCTGTCTTGTCACCTGTCTTGTCTTTCTTTCATAAATATCTTTTCTAATGCAGCGGTTTGGTGTAGAATGTTTGTAATTAACAACCACACCTTTATGAAATTGGGATGAAGAATGAAAACCAACGGAGGAAACACAATGGACAGACAAAACCTGACCTTGCTCACGGATCTGTACGAATTGACCATGATGCAGGGATATTTCAGAAACAAAGATCAGAATGAAACCGTTATATTCGATGCTTTCTACAGAAGCAATCCCTGTGACGGCGGCTTCGCCATAGCGGCGGGATTAGAGCAGGTGATCCAATATATCAAAGAACTGCACTTTGAACCGGAAGATATCGAATATCTGGCAAGCCTCGGCATTTTCGGCAAAGATTTCCTCGACTATCTGAAAGATTTCAAATTCACCGGAGATATCTACGCCATTCCGGAAGGAACCGTAGTCTTTCCTCGGGAACCGCTTGTGAAGGTCATTGCACCGATCATGCAGGCACAGCTTGTAGAAACCGCGATTCTGAATATCATCAACCACCAGAGTCTGATCGCAACGAAGGCTGCCAGAGTCTGCTATGCCGCCCACGGCGACGGCATCATGGAGTTCGGTCTTCGCCGCGCCCAGGGACCGGATGCCGGCATTTACGGCGCGAGAGCTGCCATGATCGGCGGCTGTATCGGCACCTCCAATGTTCTGTGCGGGCAGCTTTTCGATGTACCCGTAAAGGGCACCCACGCCCACAGCTGGATCATGAGCTTCCCCGATGAATATACGGCATTCAAAACCTACGCGGATATGTATCCTTCCGCATGTATCCTGTTGGTAGACACTTACGACACATTGAAATCCGGTGTACCCAACGCAATCCGCGTCTTTACCGAAATGCGGCAGGCAGGTATTCCACTCACATTCTACGGCATCCGCTTAGACAGCGGTGATCTGGCCTATCTGTCTAAGAAAGCCCGTAAAATGTTAGACGAGGCAGGCTTCCCCGATGCAGTCATCTCTGCCTCCAATGATCTGGACGAATTCCTGATCCAGAGTTTGAAAGATCAGGGTGCAGCTATCACCTCATGGGGTGTGGGCACACACATGATCACTTCCAAGAACTGTCCTTCCTTCGGCGGCGTTTATAAATTAGCTGCAGTGATGGGCAAAGACGGGAAATTTATTCCCAAGATCAAGCTCTCTGAAAATTCGGAGAAAGTCACGAACCCGGGGAATAAAACGATCTATCGTATCTATGAGAAAGAAACCGGCAAGATCAAAGCCGATCTGATCTGTCTGGTAGACGAGCAGTTTGATGAGAATACACCGCTGCTTCTGTTTGACCCGAATGAACCGTGGAAGAAAACGAAGCTGGCCGGCGGAAGCTATACCTTAAGGGAGCTCATGGTTCCCATCTTCCAAAATGGGAAATGCTGCTACACTTCGCCCAAAGTTATGGACATCCGCGCTTATTGTCAGGAAGAGCAAGACACGCTCTGGGAGGAGACCAGACGTCTCGTTAATCCGCATAAGGTATATGTGGACCTGTCTAGTAAGCTGTATGATATTAAGATTTCTCTGTTGGATCAGATGAATCAGATGTGACTTTTTTGCCGGACTGCGCATGTCCTCCCCTCGGATAGGGTCTCGGATCATCCGTCAGTCCGGCAAGATAATCCATACTGGTATCTAACGCCAGCGCGATCCTCTTGCACTGTTCAAACGTATAGTAACGTTTTCCCTTTTCAATCTTTGAGTAATCACTCTGATCGATTCCCGTCAAAAGCTGCATTTTAATCTGCGTATACCCTTTTTCTTTTCTTAACTTCCTAAGCCGATCCATATATTTTCCTTTTTCATTCAGTCGCTCCATCTGTATATTCCCTAGACAAACACACTTCCCGTCATGTCGCGACAGCGGCATAAACAATGCGGGGAAGAATGCCTGCCCCGTGTTTTACGCCGGTGTACAGTCCGAATCATTTCGCAGTGTGTAATTAGATTATGGCAAACTGACCTATTGACATTAGGGGTAAATTGACCTATTCTTTTTGTAAATTAGTATAGGTCGCATTGACCTATTTCAAATTTACCAAAAAACAAAGGATTCTAATGATGAATGAATTTATGAATACAAAAGACCAGAAAATATCTCACCCAAAGATTATGTATATAGGCTGTTACTGTTTCTTACTGGCAGTATATCTATATTTTACATTGCAGAAAGGTTACTCTATCATATCCTGTGACACGCCGAAAGAGCTGCGGGAAATGACTTCCATAGCCGTTGCCCATCAGTTTGCCTATGGGCACAATCCCTACTCCTCTTCCGCGCTCGGACACGATATTCCTTCCGTCACAAGTATCTATGGCTTACTTGTACCGCTCCTTATGAGTCCCTTTATCCGCTTGTTTTCCGTTACGCCTTTAAGCGTTTTACAAATATGCCAGCTGCTTACCCTGATCGTGGAAATCATCGGAACCGTTTTCTTTTATCGTCTGCTTGTCAGAAAAACCGGAAATGATTTGCTGTCTCTGGCCGGCGCGTTCCTGTTCCACACATGCTACTGGCGTTACTCTGCTTTCGGCGGGGCTTTTCCCGATCAATGGGGCTTAACCTTGTCCGTTATTCTCGCGGATCTTTTAAGCATAGATGAACAGAAAAAACGTTACCGCCCTCTGCTCTATGCCGCAGGGGTGATCGGACTATTCTATATCAAACAATATTTCGTACTTGTATTGATCGGACTTTGTATATACCTGTTTCTTTATGCCAAGCGGGATTTTATAAAGCTGATTATTTACGGGACTCTTCTGGGCGTCCTATCCGTCATTTTCACCTATCTCCTTTTCCCGCTGTATTTCTCGGAGGTATTCCCGATTGCTCACGGGCAGACGATTACCGGTGTCGCCTCCTACTCGGCCACACAAATTCTAAGGCTCTCCGTCTACTATGGACCTGTTGTGCTGTTTGCCATAATCGGCTTTTTGACCAGTGGATATCAGATGATCAGAAAGAAACATCTGCACGGTGAAGTTACTTATGAATTGTGCCAGATTATATTTATTTTTCCGCCACTGTTTCACATTGCCGAAAACCAAGGCACCAACTATACATACTATTTACAGTTGTGGTATCCCTACATCATTCTGTATGGCATCACCTCCGCGTCCGTTTTGTTAAGACACTTGTATCATAAATGTATAAGCCCGATGTGTGGCAATGTAAAAGTGCTTCTTCTCAAGGTGTGCTTTGTATCAGTATGCCTTTTGACCGCCCTGTCCCTTGTAAAAGTTCTTCCCTCATACCACTGTCCCTCCATGACCTCTAAGCAGCTAGAATCCTGGCATAATGCTTATGATCTTCTCGAACGTTACTCCTCTGAAGGGGACATTCTCGTTTCCATGGTTTTGTCGAATTATTGCCTCGAACACGGTATCGCAACATCCAATTACGGGCAGGCAGAATATAATAATATTCAAAATCTCGAAAATTATAAGAGCAACAGACTCTGGAGAAATATTTTTCTATTTGATCATACAGAAGAAATCTTGCAACAGAATATTACATATAATCAAACCATCAAAAACAAAATATACGATCAGGCTTACCGTTGCATCGCACTCGTCTATGCGGGTGAATACCATCTCGCGGAGGATGATCTCATTAACGCCGGATATCACATTGCCGCCGCCGAAGAACTACAGACAGGCACACAGTGCTGGTATACACTTTTCTATACAACAGTCGACTAATTTCTCTTGAAAAGTAGTTTTCATTCTATTATGATGTAAGTAGCGTAAAAACAAGTGGCTGCAAAGCAGACATTTGTTTTTCTTGCGCTATTAAATTTCGGAGGGAATAATATGCTTCGTATCATTACAGATTCGGCAAGCGACTTGCCCAGAGATTATATAGAGCAGCATAAACTGCATGTGATCCCGACGCCGGTCGTGATCGACGATGTCGATTATTTTGACGGCAAAACCATTTATACGGAAGAATTCTATCATATTCTGGACGACATCAAACGGGATGTTAAAACCTATCATATCAATCCCGCCATGTTCACGGATGCCTTTACACCCTATGCCGAGGCAAAGGATACAATCATCTATCTGTGTTTTTCCACAGGGATCGCGGGAACTTATAATGCCGCTAACATTGCTAAAAATAGTGTGTTGGAAGACTATCCAGACTTCGACCTGACGATCATAGACTCGAAATGCGCTTCAGCGGGATTCGGTCTGGTAGTCAGCAAGCTGGTCACCATGCTGGAAAAAGGAGCCTCCAAAGAAGAGCTCATAGAAGCTGCGGATTATTTTATCTCGCATGTCCGGCACGTATTTACGGTACAGACGCTCGCCTACCTGATCAAAGGCGGCAGACTTACCAAATTCAAAGGCACGCTGGCGGAAACGCTGGATATGAAACCTGTCCTGATCGTAAACGAGGAAGGCGCTCTTGCAGTCATTAAAACCGTCCGCGGCCGCAAGAAATCATTGCGCTATCTCATCGACTATGCCAAGGAACACATTTATCAGCCTGAAAATCAGACGATTGCACTCTGTCACGGAGAAGACATGGAATCTCTTAATTTTGTAAATTCCATGGTTCAGGAGACATTTCATCCTAAGGATACCGTCATCTCGGTCGTAGGCTGTGCCATCGGCGCACACACCGGACGCGGAATCGTCGGCTTCTGTTTCTTCGACGCGGATGACGGTAAATTTACAAAATATTTTCAAGACTGAATAATACCGCATTCCGATTGTCGGAAGTATTGCAGCCTTGCATATACACCGCTTTAACACACAAAATGGGGATTTCACATGGACGAGCATCACACTTACACTTACTTAGAGACTAACGGGGAATTCAGGATGCGTGAACTTGACCGGGGCGATCTGGAACAGTTTAACGCCTTACTGCAATATGCTTTTCAGGTTACCTCCTACGATCTGTTTCAAACCGGCTGGGAGCAGGATGAAATTAAATATGCCAAGCGTCCCATTCTGGAAGAAGCTTACGTCATCGGCTGGTTTTATCACGACAAACTTGCCTCTATGATCGTAGTCTACTCCATGCAGGTAAACGTTCACGACACGATCATGGATATGGGAGGTATAACCGGCGTCGCCACCTATCCCGAGTATACCGGACGCGGTCTGATCCACTCACTGATGCAGCACGCTTTGGATTACATACATGATCAGGAAATGTTGATTTCTTTCCTCTACCCTTACTCCATTCCCTTCTACCGCAAGATGGGCTGGGAAATCGTATCCGATAAACTTTCTTTTACCGTCAAAGATACGCAGCTTCCGAAAGCCATTCCCGTAGACGGCATGGTAGAGCGCGTCAGTCTGGATTCAGAAGATTATCACAATGTACATTCCTATTTTGCCTTACAAAGACACGGCGCACTGATTCGTGACGCACTGGCATGGGAAGAATACTGGCGCTGGGATAATGAGGATATTATTGCCGCAGTTTACTACAGCAAGGAACATAAACCGTTAGGATATGTGGTCTACTACATCGCAAATGAGATTTTTCACATTAAAGAAATGGTCTACCTAAACATCGAAGCCAATCATGGTCTCTGGAACTATATCAGCGCACATTTTTCCATGATCACACAAGTTCAGGGAGACAACTATTCCGGTGAAACGATGGCCTATCTGTTCGAGGACAGTGAGATTACCGAGACGATTTCCCCGTATATCATGGCGCGCATTATAGATGTCAAGGAATTTCTTACGGAATATCCTTTTCAGATACAGCCGGAGGATTTCAAGCTGCATTTCCGGGTGCACGATGAGATGGCACCATGGAATGAAGGCGATTACATGGTCTCCTGGCACGACGGCAAAACCATCTGTGAACAGGTGGAAGATAACCAGTCAATCAACGTGGTGGAACTGTCTGTCAACACGCTGACCACCATGCTGATGGGATACAAGAGACCGTCTTATCTCTATGAACACGAAAAGATCCAGACCGAATACTACATGCTCACATGGCTGGAGCGTATTATACCTGTAGAGAAGGCATACTTTTCGGATTATTTCTAAAAAGACTTACTGCTTCCGGATTGTTTCACCCTCTCCGGTTTTCGCTTCGAGGCAGCCCGTATTCAGGATATCCCTCCCTTTACGAATAGCTGCCCCTACGTATTTCTGTATTTTACAGGTTCTCATGCAAAAACTTATCAAGCGCTGCAGATGCGGCTTCTTCGTCATCACCCTCCGTCTGTACGGTAATCTCCATACCCTGTTTCACTCCGAGTCCCATTAAACCGAAAAGCTTTTTCGCATATGGAACAACGTCCTCTCTCGTTTTTAAAGTTACGTTGAAGATCTCACCCAGTTCATGATTGTTCGGCTTGACTAAAAACGGTTTGTACCGCATTGCATTTAAAAGCAGAGCTTTCGCGGCATCTACAACAAACAATACGCCTTTACCCTGCAGCCTCTCCAGAATATCACTGTATAAATAATCTTTACCTCCAATCCAAGACGAATCTTATGCTACTCCGAAATGTTTAAACAGCATATCTTCCGCTTCTTTTGACCAAAGTCCTTTATGCCTCTTACAGCACTCATCCAATTCCTTATAAAACGGATCGCTCTCACCTAATTTCCCAAAATCCTCAATTGCTGTCATAGGCATGTCAAACTGAATATAGGCTAACTTCTTACCGCCCGGAATGTCCGGCAGATTATTGGTCGTATCAACGATGGAATCAATGCCTCCGACATGAGTTACCATGACTGCCGAGTTGATAAGTCCTGCTGCCGATTTCGCAATTGCCTCTTTCATATCGTCCGTATTACCGCCGGTAGAACCCATAATCTTCGTTCTCGCGTAATGGCAGTCATAAAGATTCATATTTGCAGAAAACTGTGTGTCGGTCGGTCCCGCAAAGAAGTTCAGACACCCATCCACTGCCAGAAGCCGGTTACCCATCTCTGCAATACTCTTTACCGGCGCATATACAAACACATCGCTGTAGCCTACGCCCTCCGTGATCGCCCTAAGTTCTGCTACCGGATCTTCCATATTGGCTGTGTTGATATAATGCAGCTCGACCCCTTTCTCCTTCGCTTCTTCTTCCGGAATCACTTCCCTGGCTCTGGCTATTTTAGCGTCATTAATATCGGTGACAACGATACGTTTCGGTTTGTTTTCAAAAGTAAGTCCATAACTTACCGCGCCAAGTCCCATGGGGCCACAGCCGCCGAGAATCAGAATGTTTCCGCCTGCTAAAGTTCCCATTTTGTGCTCATAAGAAAGGTGCTCCGTATGATAGTTGCTATGATATCCGCCGATACAGCAGCTCATCGGCTCCCCGAGAGATGCCTCGAAATAGCTGTCCCCGTCATATTCCCAGATACATCCTTTCTCGATAACATCATTGGGGAAAATACAATAAGTGGATGCTCCGCCGAAAAATTCATAGGAATATCCCGGTGATTCCATTTGACCCGGAATCGCAGGCTGCTGCGCAAACTTTTTACCCTCATGGAACTGATCTTTCCACTTGGCCCCGACTTTCACGATATCTCCGGTAAATTCATGCCCGATGATGACCGGATGCTCCGCCACGTTTTCCGGTACACGCTTGTGATCTTTACCCGCCTGCACCATTTTCCACGTGGACATACAAATACTGTCACTGACAACTTTTACTAAGATTTCGTCATCCTTAATCTCCGGAAGTTCAAATTCTTCCAGTCTGATATCGTGTGCTCCATGTAGTCTGACTCCTTTTACTTTCATCCTTGTTTCCTCCGATCTTTTATAATGTTTTCTCTATTATCCCTTCTCAGGCATAGAACTCTTTAATTTAACTGTTCCATTACCCACTCTATATCCGCCGTAGTCTTTAAAGTTTCCAGCACGTCCTCATCTTCCAGCATGCCGCAGATCTTACTGAGCAGATCCAGATGCTCATCGCCGATCCCTGCAATACCGAATACAAGCTGCGCTTTCTCGTCACCAAAACCAACACCCTCCGGATACTGCAGCAAAACAATACCTGTCTTCTTAACCGTTCCTTTCGCCTGTGAGGTGCCGTGGGGAATCGCCACACCCATACCCATATAAGTAGTTGTAAGTTTTTCACGCTCCTGCATTGCGGCGATATAGGTGGCATCCACATATCCCAATTTTGTCAGAAGTTCACCGGCCGCCTGAATTGCCTCTTCCTTGGAAACAGGAGACAAGTTCAATTTGATGCCGTCTTTTACCAAAATATTTTTCTTGTCAGTCTCACTCGAAGCTGCTTCTGACATCGCTTTCTCTGTATTCTTGACCGAATCCTGCGGTGCTTCCTCTGTCTTTGTCGAATTACTCTCCGCTGTCAACTGTTCAAACAGTGCGTCTAATGCCGGATCTGCCAAGAAATTATTGATCGTCACCATCTGCGCATCGGGCACGGACTTCTTCGCACGCTCCACCAGCGTAATCTGTACCACCGCCACATCACAGTCCGCCGGAATATTGTCTACGGAAGTATTGATGACAGTCAGATCCGGTCTCAACGCCTTAATCCTGTTCCTGAACTTCGTTGCGCCCATAGCCGACGATCCCATGCCTGCGTCACAGGCAAATACAACCTTTTTTACGCCTTCCGCTTTTTTCATCTTTGCCGGAGCGTCGCTTAATCCCTTAGCCTCGGCTTTGCGATTTGCAACCTCTTCCTGCGCTTCCTCAAGGCTCTTGCCTTTAGCCATACGGATGACCACTGAAGAAATCGCGAAAGAAACCGCTGCCGCAATCAATACACCCATGGTCACTGCGAATATTTTATTTCTGGGCGCCATCATCAGATAAGCAATGATAGAACCGGGCGAAGCAGGGCCTACCAGACCACAGTCCGTTAAGTTATACCAGAAGATCGCAGCTATATTGCCGATGATCGGACCGATAATCACAAGTGGATTCATAAGTATGTACGGAAAATAGATTTCATGAATACCGCCCAGCAGATGAATAATTACTGCACCCGGTGCGGACTGCTTCGTCTTCTGATCTTCACAGAAAAACATATACGCCAGCAGTACGCCGAGCCCCGGACCGGGGTTGGATTCCAACATATACATGATGGACTTGCCCGCATCTGCTGCCTGTGCCGTGGCAATCGGCGTGAAAATGCCATGATTAATCGCATTATTCAGGAAAAGAACCTTCGCTGGTTCAATAAAGACCGCGATCAGCGGTAACAGGCTGTGCGCTACCAATACGTTGACTCCCGCTGTCAGAATGGCAAGAATCAGATTCATAAAAGGTCCGATCACAACATAACTCAACATCGCCAAAAGCATACCGAGAATGCCGGCCGAGAAATTATTGATGAGCATCTCAAAACCCGCAGGCATATGTCCGTCCATCGCCTGATCAAATTTCTTGATGCAGAATCCGCCAAGCGGTCCGATAATCATAGCCGCCATCAGCATGGTCGTATCGGGATCGCTCATGATCGCACCCACAACCGCGATTGCGCCTACGATGCTTCCACGCTCCCCGCCGATCAGTTTTCCGCCTGTCGCCGCGATCAGTATAGGAATTAAATAAACCAGAATTGCTGAAAAGATTGTGGCAAACCCCTCATGCGGAATCCATCCGCTGCCGTTAAAAAATGCAGCAAGGAAACCAAATGCAATCAATGCGCCGATATTCGGCATGATCATTGCTGAGAGAAATTTACCAAAACGCTGTACCCCATTTTTCATAAATGTTCTCCTTTACATTACATTGGCCTGCCCTTGACTAAAACAAAACTTATATGATCTGGACGTTATACTTTCTGCATTCCTCCAGGAAGTCCTCCGGAAGATTACCATCCGAAATAATAACATCCACATCCGCCAGACTACAGATCGCATAAGTATTCTTCACACCCACTTTAGAAGAATCCATCAGAACAATCTTCTGCTCGGCCTGATTCATGACGGTTCTTTTCAAGACCGCCTCCTCATCAACACCGCAGTTAAATCCCGTCTGCTCACAATAACTGGTAACACCCATGAATACTTGGTTGAAATTAATCCTCAATACATCCTGAATCGCATGAATCCCACATATACTCATGCTGTATCGGTTCATTGTTCCCCCTAAAATATGTATCGCGGGTTTCTCCAGCTTACAGAGTTCAACCGCACAAGTCAGCGAATTCGTATAGATCAGATTCGACTGATCCGGCATCATCGATGCAAGCATAGTCGTTGTACTTCCGGAATCGAGAAAAATCGTCGTGTCCTTCCGTACGAGCTGTAACGCTTTCTGCGTGATCAGCTGCTTCGCCTCAATATTCCGCACCGACCTTCGGCTTAGCATATCATCGGTTCCGATCACAACATCTACCGACTTTGCACCGCCGTGCACCCTGACAATTCGTTTTGCTTCATCAAGAGCTTTTAAATCTGTGCGCAGTGTCATCTCCGATATTTTGGGAATCTTACTTTTCAACTGTACAAAGCTAATACTTCCGCTCTGATTCACCAAATCAACGATCAAATTTCTGCGCTGCTCCATCGAATCCATATCAAATACCTTCTTAGAAAACACGGTTATCTGTCACCGTATTTTCCTGCCCTTTCATCTCATAATAACCGACTCCTTTCATTTTACCATATTTTTTTATCTTTACAACTTCTCTTTTGTTTCGAAAGCATTTCCGCTTTCATATTGTTGTTTCAAAAGTTTATATTATCATATTAACAATATATGTGCGATGTGTCAACTTTTATTTCAACAATTTTATATATTTTCTATTTTCAAACCAAAAGTTCAAGATTCTATACAACTCCTCCTTCCCGCAAACTTGCTTCACAGCGCGTTATACCGTATACTGAAATAGGAAAACGACCTTCCAAAGATACCTTACCGGATTCCATGCATAGGTCGAGACAACGTGAGAGGAGCTTATTATGTACGAATGCCCAAACTGCGGAAGCAATCTGAAATTTGATATTGCCTCCCAGCAAATGTTATGCAGTTATTGCAGCACGACCGTAGACCCATACAGTATTCAAAGCGGTCATGATGCCGAGGAGAGCCGGGAGTATGATGTGACGATCTTTACCTGTTCACAGTGCGGCGCCGAGCTTCTGAGTGAGGATACCACCGCTGCCACTTTCTGCAGCTTCTGCGGCTCTACGGCTATCCTGGACAGCAGGATCGGCAAAGGACACCGCCCTGTCCATATCATTCCTTTTTCCAAGACAAAAGAAGACTGTAAGGCTTCCTACGCCAAGATGATGCGGCGTGCCATCTTTGCACCGAAAGAGTTAAAAGATGAAGAAAATATCGAGAAATTCCGCGGCATCTATATGCCCTACTGGGTCTATTCTTTTGAGAAAAAGGGACAAATCACTTTTCGCGGCAGCAAATGCCATCAGAAAGGTGATTATCTGATTACTAAGCACTATGATATTGTCAGTGATGTGGACGCAGCCTATGAGGGGATTTCTTATGACGCGGCCGCTTCTTTTTCCGATGATCTGAGCGGAGCCATCTCACCATATGACACGAAGTCAGGCAAGCCCTTTACACCGTCGTATTTAAGCGGATTCTATGCAGATGTCAGTGATGTGGACAGCAGCGTATATGAACAGGAGGCCGAAGAACTGGCGGTCGAGGACTGCTTTAGCAAACTGGCGAATGACAGCGTCTGTTCCCGATACCATGTGAAGGAGCAGAAAAATGCATATTCCCTGAAAAACGCACTGCGCCCGAAATGTACAACCGCAGAGTCAGCTATGTTTCCGGTGTGGTTCCTCTCTTACAGAAAAGGCGACCGGGTAGCCTACGCCGTGGTCAACGGGCAAACCGGAAAGGCAGCAGCAGACCTGCCGGTAGATCGCAGAAAATATGTGATCGGTTCCCTGCTTCTGGCGATTCCGCTGTTCTTAATACTGAATCTCCGTTTTACCATCAGACCTAACGTTGCACTGATCCTGTCAGCGCTTCTCGCGTTTGTGTGTGCTTTGATTTCTTTTTCGCAGATGTCGCGAATCAGGGAAAAGGAAACGAGAGAAAACGATAGGGGATATGTCTATTCCAAGCAGGAAAACAGCCGCCATGCAAACAAAAACGGTGTAGATGACAGCTGGGTGAACTATGCCGAAATCGGGCAGCGGAAACCATCCAAGAAATCCGGCAGTTCAATAAAAATATTACAGATTATGATCGGCGCAATGATATTTACATTTGTCATGCCGTTTGTTATGGTATTTGTGGCTTTTAGAGGCGGTAATGCAGTTGCTTTGACTGCAGTTTTCATAACATTTTTTGTCCTTGCGTACATAATCTCCACGGACAGATTACAACAATCTATACAGAAAGGTTCGCTTAAGGAATCGCTTCCGGTGCTGATAAAGCCCGGTGCGGCGATCATGCTGGCTATTGTGATCATTATATGGAATCCCGTTTCAGATCTGTATTATTACGGCGGCGCAGTTATCTCTATGGGCGCGGTCATCTGGACATTGATGGACATCATCGGAAGATATAATATGCTGACCACACGCAAGTTACCGCAGTTCAACAGACGGGGAGGTGATGAGAATGCATGAGAATAATGGAATAAAATTCGGCTTGCGGGTCGCGATCATCTCAGCAATTGTAATGGCAATCTTGTATACATGGGAAACAGCCAAAGAAAAACAGAATAATTATACGGACTACGTGCCGGTATATTACACAGAGACAGAGCAGGCAGACCCCGGCGACAATGCGGTTTACGTCAATGCGGAGACATCTTACCGTGCAATAATCGAGGATGATGCACAACTTCTTAATGATGAGGAAGAACAGGAACTTGCCACATTAATTCAGGAGATCACATCCTACGGAAACGTAGCATTTAAGACAATAGACTACAATGACCGCGGCACGGAATCCTATGCCCGGAAGTATTACAGAGAGCGGTTCGGCACGGCCAGCGGAACTCTTTTTCTCATCGATATGGACAACCGTAATATATGGATTCACAGTGATGGGGCTGTCTATAAGGTAATCACCGAATCCTATGCAGACACGATCACGGACAATGTTTACCGCTATGCATCCGACGGAGATTATTACGATTGTGCGGCGCACACATACGACCAAATTCTGACACTTCTTAAAGGTCAGAAGATCGCTCAGCCTATGAAGTATATCAGCAACGGTTTGCTTGCCGTCATCCTTGCACTGCTGTTGAATTATGGGCTGGTAAGTTTCTTTGCAAGAATTAAAAAACCGGGGCGAAGAGAAATTCTGCGCAGCGGAAGAAATCACTTTAACTATACACAGCCAAAGGCATTCTTTGTCCGTGAAAGCCGCACCTATAATCCTGTAAGCAGCGACAGTAGTGGGAGCAGCGGCAGCAGTAGCGGCGGTGGAGGAAGTAGCAGTAGCGGAAGCAGCGGCGGCGGTGGTGGGCATAGCTTTTAATGCTGTGCCCGGAAAGTTATCCCCATCATAGACTACACCTATTTTCTCCCTTATATCAGTATCAGCATCCTGCATTTCCCTGCCAAACAGCTTTACGCTGCCTCCGTCCTTTGTGATCGTATTTAAGATACAGCCGATCGTCGTAGTCTTGCCCGCACCGTTTTCCCCGACGAAGCCTAAGATTGCTCCGTACGGCAATGAAAACGATACGTTATCTAATGTAAAATTTACCTTCGATACCCTACCTGCCGCTCATTGATCTCCCTGATGATTTCAGGTTCTATTTTAAAATTGCGGTCAATATCCATCAAACCATTGATTTCCTGCTGTACATCCGTGACTTGGGTATAGCAGTAACCACATACATAGGGTAGCTCTTTTACTGCTGTCGTAATATCGTCAAACCGCTTGATGAAATCTTCGTTCGAATTTACTTTATTGCCATACCCCCATCCGTCCTCCTGATCAAAAGCAATGCCCCCGAATTCACTGATAATGACCGGCTGACCGGCATATCGATATCCGTTCGCCATGGCAGATTTGAACAGGCAATGATATACTTCCGTCGTAAAAATTTCTTTCTCACAGTCAACATAGCGCTTTTTGAATATATTTCCCACTTCCTCGTAATCGTGTAATGTAATGATATCAGAGACTGTATGCTCCCACCCATCATTCACGATAACCGGACGATAGGGATCGATGCTTTTTGTCAGATAGTAGATTGCCTCCGTAAAGTGTTGCTGCGTCTGCTTTGTCTCTACCTGGTTAATGCCCCAGGATTCATTAAACGGTGTCCATGTAATAATACAGGGATGATTATAGTTCTGTTTCAAAATTTCCATCCATTCCCTTGTAAATTCCTCTACCGCATAATCGGAAAAATCATAGGCAGACGCCATCTCACTCCAGACCAGCATGCCCTTGACATCACACCAGTATAAAAATCGCTCATCTTCGGTTTTCTGGTGCTTTCTGAGTCCGTTATATCCCATGTCATGAATCTTATCGATATCTTCAATCAAAGCCTCCTCACTCGGCGGCGTCAAATGGGAATCTCGCCAATATCCCTGATCTAAAATTAACCTCTGGTAAAGGGGTCTGCCGTTTAACAGGATATTTTTCTGTTCAATACGTATTTCACGCATAGCAAAATACGAGCCCACAGTGTCCATAACCGCCCCATTCTGAATCACTCGAAAGGTGATATCATAGAGATTGGGTTCTTCGGGGCTCCAGGTTTTTACAGTCCAGGCAAAACCACTGTTCTTTTTCGCAATATCAATCTTTGTGTTGACATGCTCCGATATAACCGCTGTGCTGACCTGATTAATGAATTTCCCGTCAAAAGAAACTGTCGCTTCCACCTGAAGGCTGCCATCCCACATACTTTCCGGGGCATCAATCCGGTACTCTACATCCAGCGTGTAATCCGCCAAAACAGGAGTCAACTTAACGTTTTTCAAGCTGATCTTTGGAACGTATTCGGTCCACACGGTTTTCCAGATTCCTGTTGTCTGTACATACCAGCATTCGTAATTTTCATCACGCCAACGCTGTTTCCCTCTGGGCTGCTGCATATCAAAGGAATCGTCTACCTTAACGACAAGCTGGTTTTCTCCATCCTTCACAAGCTCGGTAATATCAAACGAAAATCTTGCATAACCACCCCTGTGGCTACCGGCCATCTGACCATTAACCCAGAGCGTTGTGACAAAATCGCTTCCTTCAAAATGAATGATGTAATTTTCCTTTTCAAGCCGAGTGCCGTCAACCTGTATCTTCCTTGCGTACCAGACATGATCATGGCGTCTTTCATCCTGGATACCGCTCAATTTTGTTTCATAACTAAACGGAACCTGTATTTCGTACTCGGGCTCAAAGCCTTCGTACCATCTCCTGCGTTCGCCCGCATTTTCATCATCAAATATAAAATCCCATGCACCGTTCAGGTTTTCCCAATTATCCCTCACAAACTGCGGTCTGGGATAATCTTTGATATAATACTTCATAAATGTAAATTCTCCTCTCTATAGCTAAAATTTTATTTTTTTACTGTGCTTGCTTATCATTAATCAAATCATATAGGCAGGATTGAAACTTGGGAGTCCACCATTGCTTCCTGTTTTAATGCAGAATCAACACGAACATTAATATTTGTAGTGGCTATGTTTGAGCAGCATTAGACGCAAGTAATTCAGCCATCAACTTTGTTATACGTTCTGTACAGTCGGCCTCGCGGGTTTCTTTTTTTCTCCAATCATCTGAAAGCGGGAAATACACTTTATCATTGGCCGTTTTACCCATATCCCATCTTCCGTTTTCATTTCTATTGTCGTTTAGCCAGCCTATAACAAAATTAAGTTTATGCCTTGCATGTACATATTTAGAAAGCAATTCAACGGCTGCCAGATAATAACTGGCATTTTTACTCTGAAAAACCTCCGGCAAAACAGCAATTTTGCCATTATATATGTAATATATCCCGTTATCTCTATTTATGATGTAATCTACAAGCTCCTGTTCTGTCTTTTCGTCCAAACAATCCTGTACAAGTGAAACAGGATAAAAATTCACAAAGTCAATAAGCCTGCCTCCGCTGGGTTTTAAGCCCAGAATATCAGTATAAGCTGATACATACTCTTCATGATTAAATGTTCCGCCTATAAATGCACCGGAAATAACATCTGCCCACTGTTTTGCAATTTTATTCGCAACCGGATTGTCTGTTGTAAACCTTCTGATCCAAGTCGAAAGCATCAAGGAAGTAAAAATATCCCAATCATGAACTTTTTCCCTATAATCCGGAATACTTTTTTCCCCGATCAAACAATCATTCATATATGAAACTGCTTTCTGAATACATTCATCCTCAATTGTGTATCCTAAGCGTTCAAGGCGTCTAAGCGCTTGTTCCGTTGTAATATTTTTAGTAGTAGGTTGAGCTAAAGAATGAAAAATCCCCCACTTCCCCTCACTGTCTTGCAGCGAAATAATATGTTTTGCCCATTTTGCATCTTTATGCATGACAAGCCTCCCAATTTTGGTATTCTATTATCAGAATCAATTCTTATTTTGAAAACACCGGATCATACGACCCGGCATTCTTCCACACTCTCCTTAATTGCACTACATGTCCTGTCAATCAGTTCATCTGAATGGGCATCTGATACAAACATAGCTTCAAACTGTGACGGCGCTACATAGATCCCCCGCTCCAGCATCCTGTTGAAGTAATCTGCAAAAGTCTCTCTATCGCATTGACACGCATCTTCGTAATTCTCAACTTTCCTCTCTTTCCTTTCCCCTATTTCCTTTCCTTCTTTTCCATCCCATCCAGGGATAAAAAATGCAGAAAGCAAAGAACCCACACGATTTACGCATAAACCAGTTTGCCGGAAAGCCGCTTCCAGTTTCGCCGCCTGTCGGTCAAGCCGCTCATAGATTCCCGTATCTTCCATCAGAATCTTCAATGTTGTAATGCCCGCCGTCACTGCCACAGGATTACCCGACAATGTCCCAGCCTGATAGACCGCACCTAACGGCGCAACACAGGACATGATATCCCGCCTGCCGCCATAAGCCGCCAACGGCATGCCGCCGCCCACGATCTTACCAAACGTATATAAATCCGCATGAACCCCCGTGTGCTCTGACGCACCGCCCAGCGCCAGCCTAAAACCCGTGATCACCTCGTCAAAAATCAAAAGTGCTCCCTGCTCTTTCGTAATCCGGCGTAAAAATTCCAAGAAACCTTTTTTCGGCGGCACCACGCCCATATTTGCTGCCACCGGCTCCACCACGATTGCCGCCACCTGACCGCTGTTCTCTTCCATCAACCTTCTCACGGATTCCTCATCGTTATACACCGCCGTCAAGGTACCCGCCGCATATCCCGCCGGAACACCCGCGCTGTCCGGCACCGACTGCGTCATAAGACCGGAACCCGCCTTCACCAACAATCCGTCAGAATGTCCGTGATAATTCCCGGCAAATTTTATAATCTTATCCCTGCCCGTAAAACCTCTTGCCACGCGCACCGCGCTCATCACTGCCTCGGTTCCGGAGCTGACCAGCCGCACCATCTCTACATCCGGCACACAGGCGCAGATCAGTTCTGCCAGTTCCACTTCTCCGACCGTAGGCGCTCCGAAGGTCAACCCTTTTGCGCAGACCCGCTGTACTGCCTCGATCACCTTAGGATGGGCATGTCCCAGAATCCCCGGTCCCCAGGAACAGACATAATCCACATACCTGTTTCCGTCTTCATCTATAATCCACGGTCCCTGAGCCCGTTCTACGAAAAAGGGATGCCGCCCTACAGCTTTAAATGCACGAACCGGGGAATTCACCCCACCGGGAATTAATTTTTGTGCTTTTATAAAAAGTTGTTCTGATTTCGTTGTGTCCATGTTCTATATCCACCTCGCCGCATCCAAAGCATGGTAAGTAATGATAATCTTTGCTCCTGCCCGCTTCATGGCTGTCAGATTTTCCATTACGATACGTTTCTCATCGATCCATCCGTTTGCGGCTGCTGCTTTTACCATGGCGTACTCGCCGCTTACATTATATACCGCCAGTGGTTCGTCAAAAGTAAGCGCCGCTTCTTTTAACACGTCCAGATATGCAAGCGCCGGTTTCACCATCACAATATCAGCGCCCTCTTCTATATCCGCCGCTATCTCTCTAAGCGCTTCCTGTCCGTTGGCAAAATCCATCTGGTAGCTCTTGCGGTCGCCAAATCCCGGTGCGGAATGGGCTGCATCCCGAAAAGGCCCGTAATAGGCGGACGCAAATTTCGCACTGTAAGCCATGATCGGCATCTGCGTAAATCCTGCCTGATCCAGCCCTTCCCTTATAGCTGCTACGCGGCCGTCCATCATATCAGAAGGTGCCGCCATATCCGCTCCGGCTTCGGCAAGGCTTACCGCCATCTTCACCAGATAAGGCAGCGTTTCATCGTTTAGAATTTCTTCTCCCTTCACCATGCCGCAATGCCCGTGGGAAGTATATTCACACAGGCAGATATCCACAACAATATATATATCTGGGTATTTTTCTTTAATAAAGCGGACTGCCTGCTGGGTAATTCCGTCCTTAGCATAAGCCTGACTGCCCTGCGGATCTTTGTGAAGCGGAATCCCGAAAAGCATAATGCCGCCGATTCCCGTCTCTTTTACCTGCTCAAGAATCTCTTCCAGTCGGTCAATGGAATACTGGAAAATACCCGGCATGGATTCTACAGGATTCTTGATGTTTTCCCCCTCTATCACGAATATTGGATAGATGAAATCTTTTGGATGCAGTCTTGTCTCCTGCATTATGGAGCGGATTCTATCATCCCTGCGTAATCTTCTGAATCGGTACATAGTCTTCTCCTTTTGTTGCTTATTCATATTCTTTACAGATAAGTTTCCCGCCACCGAATAACTCCGAAATATCTTTTATATCTGCATCTTCATCTTTAACATGGAAGCTTGTTTTTCTACTGAAGCAACCAGTCAATCAAGTATAGTGATTTGATTCCTTCATAAGATTTTATATAATTCCTATCCATTGATAAAACTATTTTTTCATAATTATCAGGTATCATTCTAAGAGGGCGAAGTTCTCTCTCCCTCGTTTCTTCGGACTGCATACTTTCTGTTACCTGTATATACATTTTATCATCCGGTTTCTCAGCCACAAAGTCGATTTCCGCCTCTCCTACTTTGCCGATATACACACGATAATCCCGTCTAAGCAGCTCCAAAAATACAATATTTTCCAGAATATGCCCCCTGTCACCATCACGATATCCAAGAAGCATATTGCGAAAACCCATATCTATAATGTAATTTTTCCCGAGGGTTTTTAACAATTGTTTCCCTTTTACATCATACCTGCCTACCGAATAAAATACAAAAGCACTGCGTAACATAGATATATATTTGTCTACGGTTTTTCCAGCTACGCTTTTACCTTTCGTCTTTTGAATATCTCCTTCGCCAGCCAATACGTTTCCTATACTATTGGGAGATGTAATACTGCCGATATTGGAACACAAAAACATTACTATCTTTTGCAGCATATTCTGATCTGCCGAATCATTACGCTGTAATATATCACGCAGTACAACCGTAGAATATATACCTTCTAATGCCTGATTGCTCCGTGCCTCATTAAACTGATATTCTCTCAGTATTGGCATTCCGCCAAACTGCAGATACTTTTGAAATCTCTCCTCTGGCGTTGCAGCAGCATCAAACTCATAAAAATCCAAAAACTCCTTAAATGAAAGCGGTAATATCTTTATTTCAATATATCTTCCTGACAAAATCGTCGAAAACTCTGTCGAAAGAAGATAAGCATTTGAACCTGTTATATAGATATCCACATCGAAATCCAAACGAAAAGATTCTATCGCCTTTTCCCAATGTTCCACCATTTGCAGTTCGTCAAATATCAGATAGGTTCTTTCATCCTTTACGATACGTTCACTGACATAATCATAAAAAGTCAGGTAATCTACCAGACTTCTATATTTCAAGGATTCTAAATTCATATGGATAATATTATCCTCGGATACACCGTCATCAACTAAATACCGGTGAAACAAATCAAGCATGGATGACTTTCCACATCTTCGGATACCTGTTACTATTTTAACCAAGTCTACATCTCTATTTTGAATCATTTGTTCCAGATATAACTGTCGATTTATAAGGTTATTCATGCAGTGCCTCCTTGCCTGCTTTCTTGCTTCCATTATAACTGTAAGCCCATAATTGTCAATAGTTTCCGTCTTTCAAGTCGGAAATTATTTGCATTTTTATATTTTTCGACTTACAGTTCTTAAAATCGAATTTTCTTGCCAAAAACTGGCAAGGTCAACACAGCCTCTAATCAATTAAATGCTTTCGTTAATACCTGAAGTATGTTTTATATTTTCACAAACTTTATATCAAGTTTCTGCCATGGCATTATATTCACACAGACATTCCACGATCGAATCCACGCCAGATTCCTGTGCCGTCAGGAAATGGCTTTCCGTGTGCCTTTTTAATTCCTCGCCGCACAGTTCTCCGATGCAGACATATCTGCTTTTCGTATTCACAAATCCCGCCCGTTCCATTCCTTCAAAATAAGCCCTCACACCCATGGCCGATCCGAAAACAATATAGTCCGGCTCTTTAGTGATTGATGCAATGCATTTTTCCTGCTGAATTTCTAATTCATAGATCGGATAATCCACAAAAGGAATTCCTTTTTCGGTAAAAATAAGCGGTAATGAAGCACTCCCTTGTGCGGCTCTCAGAAAAACAGCCGGGGTTTTATCTTTATGACCATCCCGCTGTTCAGCCAAAATCTTTTCCGTCAATCCCTCTGCCAAATGTGCGGCATCGTAAATTTCCGGCATATAGTCAGCATATATCCCAATCTCCTCAAGAACCGCCGCCGTTCCCGGACCGATCACCGCAATCCGTTCCCCGTAAAGAATACGCAGATCCTTTCGTTCCTGTTTCATTTTATCCAGAAACACCCTGACTCCGTTGGGACTGGTAAATACGAGCCAGCCACAGGCTTCCAGATCCGGCAGCGAACTTTCACTTGGACGAATCTCCATAAAACCCATATCATATACATCGGCGCCCTTCTCTGTAAACGCTGCCGATAACTTTTGTACAAAATGCGGTGTCCCGGTAGCCCCTACAGTAATTCCGGTCAGTGGTTTTTTAAGTATCAGGCCTAACTCCCACTCATCTGTTCTCCTTAATATCTGCTGCCACTCCGAGCCGCTATCTTTCTCTGAGAACAATTCCAATTCCGCCACCGCTCCGATCACAATGACCGCCGGGGAGGTAAAGCCCTGCCCGACCGCTTCTGCATAAAGTTGTGACAGCAAGGTCCTCATGCATCTCTGCCGCCCGGTAGTCCCTTCCATAATGACTGCGCAGGGCGTGTCCGGGTCCTTGCCGGCTGTCATCAAGCCGTCCGAAATCTCTTGCAGATGGTGCATCCCCATCAGGATCACCAGCGTACCCTCCAAACGTGCCAGCGTCTCAAAATCCATTTGCAGTCGATCCTGTCCGTCCTTCTCCGCCGCCGTACCTGTCATCACCGTAACGCTTGCTGCAAGTCCTCTATGCGTCACCGGAATGCCCGCCGCCGCGGGAACCGCTATTGCGGAAGTAATGCCAGGTATCTCCTCACAGCAGACACCTGCTTCCCGTAGCGCTAGAAACTCTTCGCCGCCTCTGCCGAACACGTAAGGGTCGCCGCCTTTTAAGCGCACCACAGTCTTCCCCTCCCCGGCCTTCTCCACCAGCAGGGCATTGATCTCAGGCTGATTCATGGCATGACTGCCATACCGCTTGCCCACATATATTTTCTCACAATCCGGCCTCGTCCGCTCCAGCAGTTCTTCCGACACCAGACTGTCATAGATTACCACATCGCAGTCACGCAGAACTTCCAGCGCCTTCAGAGTCAAAAGCCCCGGATCTCCGCAACCGCCGCCGGTCAGATATACTTTTCCTGTCTTCAACTCCCGCTCTTCTCCCTTACTCAAAGATACTGCTCTGCCTGCGCTCGTATAAATACTGAGAATACTCATCCGAATATCGTGGCTTCGCATCTATTCACTTACAGACCATATTCATGATACAACTGCTCCCGATATATCGGATCAGACAGGGCACGTGTTATTTCCTCCGTTTTACCGGACTCCGTAAGCTTCTGTATTAACTGTAAGGCTCTGGACTCTCCCTCAGCAAGACCTTCTTTATGACCTTTGGCAAGGCCTTCCTCAAGGCCCTCGGCATGACCGATCTCGCGCCATTCCTTCCGCTCGCTCCGTATATGCTTCTCCTCATCGTACTCAAAGATACTCACTGCTATCGCCTCCGCCCGATTCTCGGATAAAAAATCCGCAAGTATTCCGTTTCTGATACAATGCTCCACCGCCTGCTCCACCGCTTCCGGGAAGGCCATTTCTTTTGCATAAGTCCTGACCTGCTCCACATACTGGGCATATTCTTTTAACAGGCTGCAAGTTTCCAGAAGCTCCTGATTATGCCCCAAGTTGATGTTATAAACGATGACAGTCAGTTCCAATGCCGGCTGAT
>JAAUZX010000004.1 GCA_014804365.1 Lachnospiraceae bacterium | reverse complement strand
ATTGTATCTTTTAAAATAGCATAGCCCGTCCGCTCATTTTCCATGATATTAATAACTTGCCCGCAACCGATATAGAAAAGGGTATGTTCTGGGTGTTCCAGCGCAAACATGCTTCCCAGAACGCTTCCCCACGAATGTCCCAGAAGTCCGATCTTGTTTTTTCCGTACACTTTCTTCAGATACAGCACGATCTCCAGCAAATCATTTTTCAAGATCTCGGTATCAGGCTTGCTCTTCCGGTTCTTCAACCATGTTTTTCCCGCTCCCCGCTGATCGTAATAGACAATATTGTAATTGCGCGCCGCATACTCCTCCACAATAAATGCAAAGAAGGTCTCTGACTGCCCCGGTCCGCCATGAATAAACAGTATGACCGGATCTTCCGGTTTTGATTTGTAATGCAAGAGGTAGTGATCGATTCCTGCGAGGGATACATATTCTTCTGTGTATGCTCTGTCCGTTTTCATATTCTTCTTGTTCTCCTTTTACTTTCCATCATTTTTTAGCCAAGAATACTCGGTAT
The DNA here is from genome assembly GCA_014804365.1 of Lachnospiraceae bacterium. Taxonomy (GTDB): domain Bacteria; phylum Bacillota; class Clostridia; order Lachnospirales; family Lachnospiraceae; genus UBA3282. Next base: position 75,309 of record JAAUZX010000004.1, on the reverse strand, counting down.
TCGTCAATCAGATTCTTCACCCATCAGATAATTCGCTGTCTTCGCCAACGTCCCCAACAAAATCTGCGGCTGGTACAATGACGTCAGCGGATTTCTCTCATGCCGATAGCAGTTATGCACAATACAGGTCATTTGAATGCCACCGTATGCCGAAGAGATATAAGCAAGCAGCTCCTCTACACTTACCCTCGGATGAATCTTACCGCTCAGTCTCTGCTCCTCCAAAAACTCCATTGTCCGCATCGTCAAATATTCCATATTTCCCACCTCGGGAATACTCTTCATGATCTTGTCAATTCGCTGCGGCGCATTCATGGCAAGTACGGATAATTCGAAGTCAATCTTTTCGATTCCCATAAGCTCACTGCTCATAAACTCCGCAAGCATACCAAAAAGCCTGTTTGTAATTTCCGTCGGCGGGAGGAGGTCTTTTTGCGCCAGGATCTCATCTATCTTTCCTTTGATGCTCACCCGCTCCCGCATCTGCCGGATCATATCTGCAAAAATATCATCTATATCCTTATAAAATCGATAGATTCCTCCCTGGCTGAGTCCGGTACGGTCGATGATATCCTGCATGGTAACTGTGCTGACTGTCTTTTGCAGACACAGCTCATACGCCGCGTCCGTTATCATTTTCTTTTTTTGAATAATGTATTCTTCCGTTACTTTTGGCATAAAGTCCTCCTCTCATATCGTTTCCGGTCAATTACATATATTTCGATACTTTAATATGTACAAGCATGAACCACCCCACCGCAGGCATTGAAGAATTAATCCCGTGAATGGATAAGTCCATAAAATATAATAAGGCGCAAAAATGAAACTAGTTTCATTTTAACAGGCTAAGAATAATTGTCAAGAACTTATGTAAGAATAAAGTGTGCTTCTCGCATCTTCCTATGCAATTGGCGTAAAAAAGGCTCCGGGAATCCCGGAGCCTTTCATATTTTCTATTATCCTAGTATCCGAACACTTCTACGGCCTTCTTCATTCTCGCAACCACTTCGACCCCAAACGGACAGTTCCGCACACAGCTTCCGCAGGCAATACACTCCGAAGCATGGTGCTCCAGCAGCTTATAGTGATCCGCCACCGTCTCCGGCACCTCTCCCTGTGCCAACGCCAGATTCAGATATTTATTGATATCCGCCACATTAATTCCTACGCTGCATGGTGCACAGTGGCCGCAGTACATGCAGTTGCCGTGGAATTTAAACTTTTCCATGCGGGACAGTACCGTGGAATAGTCTCTCTCTTCTCTGGAAGCTTCCAAATAGGACACTGCCTTCTCTACCTCAGCAATACTGCGGCAGCCTGCCATAACGGATACCACAGCGGGTCTTGTCAGACAGTATTCGATACACTGATACTCATTGAACGCCACACCAAAGGGAGAAAGTTCCTCATTCAGCATATCGCCGCCGCCAAAAGCTTTCATAACATCAATCGCCACATTTTCCTTCTCGCACAACTCGTAAAGTGCTTTTCTCTCCGGGTCCATACCGATGCGTCCGTCCTGATAATTCTTCGGGTCCCACAGATCGTTACAGTCTTCGCTGGCCGGCTGCATATCATAAGCCGCATTTACGGAAAACATCAACACATCAACCAGTCCTGTCTCCACCGCCTTGCGTGCCACAATCGGATTATGCGAGCTCATACCGATGGCGCGGATCGTACCTGCCTCCTTCAGTTCTTTACAATATTCTATGATCTCACCGCCGAACACTTCCTCGAAGTCGCTCTCGCCATCCACATAATGAATCATACCGATATCCAGATAGTCTGTTCCAAGCCGCTGCAGCTGGTCCTCCAACCCGGCTTTGACCTTAGACAAATCTCTGGTGCGCAGATACTGCCCGTTCTCCCACACGGAACAGATATGCCCCTGAAGAACGATCTGATCCCGTCTGCCTGCGATCGCTGCACCCATGTTATCCCGGAACTCGGGATTCGAGGTATACATATCAATAAAATTAATTCCCAGTTCCATCGCACGATCGAGCATCGCTTTAAATTCTTCGCGGGATTTTCCTATGAATCCCTCGCAGCCGAGAGCAATTTCGCTCACCTTCTGTCCGTTACACCGTTGTAATGTTCTGTATCGCATATGCAGCCTCCTTCTAAAATGTATGTATGAAAGTACTCTTTGATTATTACACAGGTCACTTCTCAGTTGTCCGCTGTCAATTTCTTTTTATCTTATGCGCCGTAATGATCGTGTAGCTGTGCGCATTTACCGTGATCTCGCAGTTATCAATGATCACATACCAATTTTTCCCACGCCGGCTGATAGACGCATTAGGATCAGATATTCTGCCACGGCACCACTCCACGACATCATCTGTGTTCAGGGAAAGGTTGCGCTTAATTCTTTCAATGCCCATTTCCGTGGTATGTAATTGATCTAAATTAACAAGTAAATCGTTTTGCGTATTGTCTGCCATCTTATCCTCTTATTACCTCACGCAAAAGCCCGCCATGCAAAGGAAACACAGCGGGCTCATACATATGTATGTGTCCTGAATCAATATGTCGTTACACCGATATATAGCTAACTCACATAATTATCAAAATATCCCTGAATCAAAATTACCGGAGTACCCTTGTCTCCCGAACCGCTTGTCAGATCGCACAGGGAACCGATCAGATCCGTCAGTCTTCTGGGCGTCGTGCCCTGAGATGCCATATCGCCGACCAGATTGTCTTTCTTTTCTCTGATACGGTTGGAGATCGCCTCTTTCAGCGCGTCACCGGACAAGTCTTTGAAATCATTATCCGCCAGATATTTTAACTTCACTTCGTTGGGTGTACCCTCTAAGCCGGGCGTACTGGCAGGAGATACACAGGGGTCAGCAAGCTCCCAGATTTTCCCAACCGGATCTTTGAAGGCGCCATCGCCGTATACCATGACTTCTACGTGCTTGCCGGTTCTGTTCAGAATCTCTTTCTGAATATCCAGCACCAGATCAGTACACTCTCTCGGGAACAGCTTGATGGTATCTTCCGTAGACTTATTGGAACCAAGCAGTCCGTATTTCTCATTGCAGCCGCTGCCGTTTACGGACGATGTAAGGATATCATCCATTCCCATTACCACCTCTGCGCCTGCCGCTTTCAGCAGTCTCTTCGTGCGGGCTCTCGTGTGAATGTCGCAGTTTAATACTTTCTTCGTATAAGGAAGAATGCTGCGGCAGTCGTTGGCGAAGATAATCTCCACGTCAGCTCCCGCTTCCCGAATCAGATCTCCGTAATAAGCTACATAGTCCACTCCCGTAAAAGGATGTTTATTCTCTCCGAAAAGTTCACGGTATTTCTCTAATGTCAGCACATCGCTGTAAGGATTGATCCCCGCCTCATCAAGCTGATCTAAAGAGACAAGCTCATTTCCCACCTCATCGCTGGGATAGCTGAGCATCAACACAACTTTCTTCGCGCCCTTCGCGATTCCTCTTAAGCAGATGGCAAAACGGTTTCTGGACAGAATCGGGAAAATAACGCCGATCGTCTCCCCGCCGAGTTTCTCTCTCACATCCTGCGCGATCGCTTCCACCGATGCATAGTTGCCCTGAGATCTCGCCACGACAGATTCTGTCACCGCAATCACGTCTCTGTCGCGGATAGCAAATCCTTCCGACTCAGCCGCCTCTAACACACTGTCCACAACAATTTTCGACAGGTTATCACCCTCTCTGATAATCGGGCAGCGTATACCCCTTGATACAGTTCCTACTTTTCTTTCCATGTATTATCCCTTCTCTCTTTCTATAATTAGCCATCAATGAAGCTTCCTTACCGCGGAAATCATAACGCCTCTGCCTATTTCCCCGCCATAACTTCACTCTTAAAACACGTCCTCTTATATTCTGCCAAAAAAAGGACAAAAAAGCAACAATATTCGTCTAACAAATACGTTCAAAGTTAAATCTATACTCTGAACCTTACATCACATCTCCACCACCCGCGTAGCGATCTTCTCTCGGAATCTCACATCATGCTCCACGATGAGCATGGTAGGCTGATACGTAAGTATTAAATCTTCGATCTGCATTCTGGAGAAAATATCAATATAATTAAGCGGTTCATCCCAAATATACAGATGTGCCTGTTTCAGAAGACTCGCCGCGATCAGCACTTTTTTCTTCTGCCCTTCGGAATAGTCTTCCATATTCTTGGCAAACTGCACCCGCTCCAAGTCAAGCTGCCTTAAGATCGCCAGGAAAAGGCTCTCATCCAGATTATTCTGTCTGCTGTACTCCTTCAGACTCCCGTGCAGATACGAAGTGTCCTGATTAATATAGGAAACGATAAGTCCCGAAGCTGTAGTCAGTGTGCCGGATTCCCGCATTACACTCACTTTGTCAGCGCGCCGGTCATCCGCACAGCGTGCAAGAATCGCCTTAATCAGACTGGACTTTCCACAGCCGTTCTCTCCGTGGAGGAAGACCCGCTCTCCGCGCCTTAGCTCAAAATTAAAGTTCTGAAAAATCTCAGTACAGTTCTCGTTGCCGGTGCTTTCCTTCTCTACACTTATCTCCGATGAATCCGGCTGTAATTTCATCTCCGCGAATTCATTTTCCGACGTACAATACGCAATCCCGTAGTCTCTCGCGGCAATCAGCACTTCTTTATGGTGTCGCATCGGCATAAGCTTCAGGTCCACAGGACGCTCGATGTCCTGCAGAAGTCCTTCCTTCTGCTCGATTTCGTCCGCGATGCGCTTCTCCATCTGCATTCTTCTGCTCTGCATTTTCTTCGTCTTCGCGCCGATATAGGAACGCGAGCTTATGCTTCTGTCGTTCTCTTTCACCGGGTCAAAGCCGATTTTTGTTCTCTCACTTTTATCCGCCCACTCATGGGTTCTCTCCGCCGCTTTATTCAGTCTTCTGATTTCTTTCTTGTGCTTCTCATTCTCCGCTTCATGGAACGCATCCATACGGTTCTTGTTCTCCCACCATGATGAGAAATTTCCGCTCTGCACCTCTATGGTACAGCGGTTTAAAACCAGCACGTGATCAATACATGCGTCCAACAGATCGCGATCATGAGAAACAAGAATAAATCCCTTCTTCTGCTGCAGGTACGCCTTCACTACCTCCCGCGACTCCTGATCCAAATGATTCGTCGGCTCATCGATAAGAAGGAAATCATTTTCTCCCGAAAACAAAACTGCCAGCATTACCTTCGTGCGTTCCCCGTGGCTGAGTGTCCGGAACGGTCTGTAGAGCACATCCGCCTCGAGATGAAGCTTCTCCAACTCACAGATGATCCGCCAGAGTTCACAGTCCGTCTTCCACTCTTCCATAAAATCCGCACAGCATTGTTCTTTCTGCTGCTCCGTGACCTGATAGGGAAAATAGTCAAACACCGTCGATGTGCTGATATGCCCCTGATACTCCTTTGGGTTTCCCATCAAAAGGTTTAAAAACGTGGTCTTACCTTTGCCGTTTCTCCCGATAAAACCTAACTTCCAGTCCGTGTCGATCAAAAAAGATACATTTTCAAATATATTGTCAAAGCTGCCTTCGTAACAGAAGGTGAGATTTGATACGCTGATTTGTGCCATGATGTTTTAACCTCCATCCTATATGTCTTACGGCTCCTTCTCGCATAAGCAGACTCAGAAGACTGCGTCTTCCGAGTTCGCGTTGCTCGTCGTAAGACATATCAGTCGGCTGCTCGTGCAAGCACGGCTTCCGTCTGATATATCTTCCGACTCTGCTTATGCGCGCAAAAAAGGAATCATCTGTTGCCAAATGATTCCGGATGGTTTCTGTTTCATAAACACTGTCTATTGTATGATTAAGCGCATCACAAAACATCTTTGAAGTCTTGTCGGCTTAATCAATTTTTATCTATTAATAAAAGACACAAATAAAGAGCGGTTATGAAAATGAGAAACATAATCCACTTTTGGCAACAATATTTCATGTTTCAAAAGTCGATTACTGCCTCATCTTTCCACCCCTTCCGCTCGTGATAATTCATTATAGGTTCCTGATTCGGGATTTGTCAACTGCTTTTATTAAATATATAATACAGCTTGGACACAGAATTTTCTCAATTTATACATATTTTTTCCTTAAATTGCCTGTACAATCTTAAAAAAAGTAAATCGCTTCGCGAATTAACAAAACGAGCAAGCTCGTTTGCGAGATATTGCTTACGAGATGCTGCGCATCTCCGCAAACTCGTGCATAAACAGAGAAGAAAGGAGACACCCCTTGACTTACCGCCATGAATGGAAACACGAAATCACACTTTCCGATGTGATCACACTGCGGCAGCGGCTGCGGGCAGTAACACGGCCGGACGTACACGCCATCGACGGACGCTATATGATCCGAAGCCTGTACTTCGACAATCTGTCGGACAAGTCTCTGCGGGAGAAGCTGGACGGCATAAGCCGACGCGAGAAATTCCGCATCCGCTACTACAACCGCGACCCTTCCTTGATTCATCTGGAAAAAAAGAGTAAACTTAGCGGGCTGGGCACCAAAGAGTCCGCCGTCTTAACAGCAGAGGAAGCACAGGCAATCGTAGACGGTAACTGTGAGTGGATGTCCGAGAGCAGAGAGCCCCTTGTGAAAGAGCTGCATGACAAAATGTATTTCCAGCAGCTTCGCCCTAAGACAATCGTGGATTACATCAGAGAACCGTTTATTTTTCCCGCAGGCAATGTCCGCGTCACGATCGATTACGATATTCGGACCGGACTGCGGTGTACGGATTTTCTGAACCCTGACTGTATCACGATCCCCGCAGGCAATGCCCCTATTATTCTGGAAGTAAAATGGGATGATTTTCTGCCGGGTCTGATTCGGGATATTGTACAACTGGATGGATGTCGCACACAGGCCTTTTCAAAATATGCGGCATGCCGCATTTACGGTTGACCTGACATAACAGACTATTTCATTGTAATGGAGAATAACACTATGACTTTTAATGATATTTTTAAATCAAGCTTTTTAGAAAATGTAACCAGCATAAGCCTTTTTGACATGACTCTCGCTTTGATTCTTGCTTTTGGACTGGGCATGTTTATCTTTTTTGTCTATAAAAAGACTTTCTCAGGCGTCATGTACTCCTCGGGATTCGGCGTCACGCTGGTGGCCCTCACTATGATCACAACACTGGTAATTCTCGCGGTAACCTCCAATGTCGTTCTTTCCCTCGGTATGGTCGGCGCTTTATCCATCGTCCGTTTCCGTGCTGCCATCAAGGAACCTCTGGACATTGCTTTCCTATTCTGGTCGATCGCGGTAGGAATCGTCCTCGCCGCAGGTCTGATCCCCTTGGCGGTTATCGGCAGCGTGCTGATCGGCGTTTTCCTACTGATTTTCGTCAACAGGAAATCCCACTTCAATCCTTACATCGTTGTCTTAAACTGCACGGATCAGGACAGCGAACGCCGGGCGAAAGAATACTTGGAAACACAGGTCACCCGCTTCGTCGTAAAAAGCAAAACAGTACAAAAAGGCGCCATTGAACTGAATGCCGAGATCCGTCTGAAAAGCGACAACACGGATTTTATCAATACGTTGGCAGATATGGATGGCGTCACTAATGCGGTACTCGTCAGCTATAACGGCGACTATATGAGTTAGGAAGAACTTCAGAAAGCGAAATGGCACAAACGGTTATTCATTTGGCCTATAATAGAATCTTCCCGAAAGCTCTTCCGTCCTGATTGCATTGACGAAAGCACTATCATCCGCTTTCTTCACGGCTGCTATCACTTCTTTACTCTCCTCCTTGGACACGACGGAGTACACCACTTTCCTCTTCTCGTGTTCATAGGAGCCCTCGCCGCTCATGATCGTCGCTCCATGCATGCTGACCGTATTGATCGCCTTGCAGACATCGTTGGCTTTATTTGTCACGATAAACAGCGTCTGTTTTTGATATCTCTTATAGAGCATATGCAGCATCTGTGTGGAAGCGTACTGATATATGATGGAATACAATGCCTTGTCGAAACCGAACAGTACTCCGGCAATCATAATGATAACCACGTTAAATGCCAGAATAAAATTCCATGCATCAACACCTTTTTTCTCTGACAGATAGATGGAAATAAAGTCCGATCCTCCTGTCGTCGCATTCATGGACAGGCACAGGCTGATTGCGAACCCGCTGATGATACCGCCGAATATGCTGATCAGAAGAATATCGTATGTGACAGCGACCTCCGGTATCATATCAGTCATGATACTTGTCACCAGGATAGAGATACAGGAATACAACGTAAACTTCTTGCCGATAAAGCGCCATCCGATATAGATCGGCACCGCATTCAACAGAAGATTGACGGGCGTATACGGAATCGTAATATGCAAAAACATCTTGCAGATACTCTGGATCAATATTGTCAGACCCGTAGCACCGCCCGGATATAACCCGCCTGTACTGACAAACGTCTTAATATTGATCGCCATGATTGCCGATGCCAGACATATAATAATAATTCTTTTGCTGTCCTTCTTTATATCAAATGTCATAATGTGTGTCCCCCAATCCACTAACGGCGATACGCCCCTCCTTCTACGAGGGCATACCGCCGTTGTTGCTGTCAGCATAGAAACTCCTCCTGACATCTCTTAAGCTGACCTTTGTATATTAATCTATTTATTCGCCATCTCGCAAAGTTCATCCAGCATCTTCGGGAGATCCTCCGCCATATTCTCATCGCTGAACTGACAGGTGCCGACTTTCTTGTGACCGCCGCCGCCGTATTTCAGCATGAGGCTTCCTACATTTACGTCGCTGGTCTTGTTGATAATACTATAGCCGACTGCCGCCGAACAACCGAGACCGCCTTTACCGTTAACGATCCACGCGGAAATATTCTGTTCCGGATACATGCTGTAGATCATAAACCGATTACCTGTATAGATAATGTCTAACCCTCTTAAGTCCGTGATAATCACATTGCCGCGCACTTCGGTATGGGCTGTAACCATTTCCTTGAATTTCTCAGTCTGCTCATTATAAACCTCAATACGTTCCTTGACATCCGGCAGATTTAAAATCTCTTCTGTGGTCATCGTACGGCACGCATCGATCAGTTTCTCCATAAGCTGATAATTGGAAATCGTAAAATTGCGGAAACGTCCAAGCCCGGTTCTGGGGTCCATCAGATAACCGACAAGAATCCAGCCTGTGGGATTCTGAATCTCATCGATGGTAAGATTGCCGGAATCAACCTTATCAACCGCCTCCATCATATCGTCAAACTGCGGGAATCTCTCTCTGCCGCCATAATACTCATAGATAATTCTGGCGCAGGAAGGCGTAATACGGCTCTCTCCCTTATATTTACCCTGTAACTGCAATCTCTCATGCTCACTGGAGTGATGATCAAACCATAACCCGCAGCCCTCCACATAAGGGACATTGGCAAGGCAGTCATCCTCTGTAATCTCAATCAGTCCGTCCTGCAAATCTTTAGGATGTGCAAACTTCCAATGATCAATAATGCCCGCTTCCTTTAATAACGCTCCACATGCAAGCCCGTCAAAATCCGAACGTGTAACTAACCTCATAGTAAACCTCCATCTCAAACGAATTTGATTTCAGGGCATATATATGTATCTCATGCCTGACAAAACCCTACTAAACTATATTATAGACAATTTTACAATTTTTTTCAATATGACCCAAAAAAATTCCAAAAACCGATTGAATAGGAAGGAAAATCTATTTCTTCAATCTCCGCGCCCATCTTCCCACCGTAAACGGAATAAACGCGCATCCAAGCAGCACCGGAACCGTAACGAGCAGCCATGGCGACCATATAATCTGTCCGAACAGATGAAATACATTCGTCCTGAAAATATCCGACGAACTTCCGGCCAAGGGTAACAGGTCCATCCATCTCTGTACCGACAGCGGCATATAATTTTCCACTGTTCCAGGCAGATATACCACCGCCAGACTGCAGACCAGCGCAATAAAATTATTCTTAGCCGCCGCTGAAAAAAACATGACAAACACTGCCAGGCCAATGGCTCCGAGCAGCGTATACGCATACTCGTAGATTTCCGCCTGCAGCATATTCATCGGTGCAACCGCAATAATCTTGATATACTGAATCGGCATATCCCAACCCGACGTCCCTAAATAAATAAGCTGCGCTGATATGGCTCCCATGGCAGTCACTAAGAAAAGCTCTACCGTAAATGCGATGCCGCTTAAAACTTTCGCACAGGCAGTCTCTTTCCATCCGTTCTTCGTCGTCAGCATGAGCATTCCCGTACCGTTATGCCATTCTCCTGAGAAAACCGTGGACAGTGCAATCACAATAAATACCGCCATGACCACACCGAAATCGGGCAGCATGGAACCAAGAAGTGTTGACCATCCATCGATCCATTGATAACTGTAAGGCTCCTGCACTCTTTCATTCATCCGCAGCAGGAAATTCTTCTCTTCCTCCGTATGCCCGAACATGTCCAGATATTCTTCTACTTTCTGCTGCCGTCTCTTATAGAATCCCGTTAATTTCTCAGGCTCTACATACCTGGTCAAAAGTGACGGATACTCCTGAGAAACATCTTCCAGTTCGGGATACAGCATCCTGATCCAGCTTCCGACCGCGCCCTCATCCGTCCTGCGGGATTGTTCGATATAATCGTGTTCCCTCTCCGCCTCGCCCGCACTGTGTGCAGACACCGCTTCACGAATCATCCGCTGATAATCGCTTACCATATCCTGCAAAATTTCATCTGTCAGTTCCCCTTCCCACCGTCCGGCATACTCCTGACTCTTCCTGATATTTTCATACCCGTCAAAATAATTTCCGAACCCCGAATAAACCCCATTCGAGCTTCCGTACTGAAACCACTGATATGTCAGGAAACTTCCAAACACCACAATATAGAGCACGCACAGAAGGAAACTTATCCGGACGCTTTTCTTTTTCCATAATTTCTTATGCTCCTGCAAAAATAATTCTTTTATCATATATATCATCACGTCTTTCTCGAAATCTTACCCCAAACCTCTTCGGAATTACAATCCGGCTCCCTCTTTCACTGGAAAATAATACAAATACAAGTCCTCCAATGCCGCCGGACACGCTGCTGCCTGCGGCGACGGCTTTCCATCTGATACGATTCGAAGTACCACATGTCCTTCCTCATGGCGAAGATTGGAGATCGTCGCTTTCTTTTCCCAATTATGCACTTCCGCAGGGGAAACTTCCAGCTCCCACACTTTTCCCTGCGCCTGCTCTACCAGTTCCGGCACCGTGCCCTGCGCCGCGAAGCTGCCTTTTTTCATGATGAAAACATGGTCAGCTATGGCTTCGATATCCGAGACAATATGGGTCGAAAGAAGAACGATCGTATCTCCCGCATAATCCGCCAGCAGGTTCCGGAAACGTACTCTCTCCTTCGGGTCAAGTCCCGCAGTCGGCTCATCCAGAATCAATATCTTCGGACGATTTAACAGCGCCTGCGCAATACCGAGTCTCTGTTTCATTCCTCCGGAAAAGGTCTTAATTTTCTTGGAAGCTACATGTTCTAATCCCGTCACTTCCAATAACTCCTCGCTGCGTTTCACCGCTTTTCTGCGGGGAATACCCTTAAGCGCAGACATATATCTTAGGAATTCCATCGCCGTATAATCCGGATAATATCCGAAATCCTGTGGCAGATATCCCAGCAGATTCCTGTATTCGGCACCCATCTCTATCACATTCTGTCCATCAAAAAATACTTCTCCCGAAGTCGCCTCGAGAATCGAGCAGATCATGCGCATAAGTGTTGTCTTACCCGCACCGTTCTCCCCCAAGAGACCGTATACCCCCGGTTTCAAAACTGCACTGACACAATCCACGGCAATTTTGCTCCCGTAATGTTTCGTCAACCGATCAACTGATAGTTCCATACATTTTTCCTTCCTTCCGCATTTGAATGATAAAGCATATTTCCCTGATAAAAAAAGAGGCGAACACGATAAATCCCACGATCCACAGTCCGGTTGCCGACATCTCATACAGCCAGGGGAAGTATCGTGCAGAAATTCCCCAGCCCACACAGGCAATTACAGAAACTGCCGTATAAGTCGTAGTACTTCTGTGCCTGCATGTACGAATACTACGCAACAGCTCCACCATACATACCAGAAATGGCACGACAATGTATAAAATCGTCCGCATAATTTGATCGGACGCACCCCACACCGATACCTCGACACAAAGCATCGCCGTCATACACAACAGCTCCGCAGCTCCCGCCAAAATCAGTTTCGCGAGCACGATTTGTGCGCCGGACGCTCTTGTCACCGCCTCCATCTCACACATTCCGTATGCCTGACTTCGATACAGTACAGGCATAACCGCTAATCCGAACAACGGCATGAAGGCCGGAAGCACCGCCGGAATACCCGCCACGGTAACGATTCCAAGACAGCTTACCAAAAGCGCAAGCATCTGCAATCCGAAAATGGACAGCCCCTCAAAACGGAAAACATCCGAAAGGTATGCCCAAAATCCGGTGCGCTCTTCATATTCGGCAGACTGTCTGTGCATTTCGGTGATACACAGCTGTATTGTCTCCTGCATTTTCTTAGGACGCACATGCACCGGATTATTCAGCCTGTCACATAAATATTTTTCTATTATTCTGTCCTCGGGTTTATTTCCTTTCTGTTGATCCATATGGCACCCCAACCTATCACCTTTCCGTTTGTCTGCATTCTCTTTCATCTCATCGCTTTCCTGCTTATTCGTACCATGCCTCATTGCCTCCACCCCCTTCTCATAATCTCAAGCGCACATCTTACCCGGCTCTGAGCCGTTCTCAAGGTACAGTCCGTAACCTTTGCAATCTCCGCAAAACTTAACTGTTCCCCGAATCTCAGAATGACGGCCTCCCTCTGCTCCGGCGACAGTTTCCGGAGCAGCCTGTCTATTTCGTCCCTGTCTTCCAGTTTGGATAAAGCCGCGCACTCCCCGGACAGCTCATTACTCAGCGTATGCCATGTCGTTTTTCTGCTCTCGTCAACACACAGATGATTGGCAATCGTATACAGCCATGATTTAAATCTGTCCCTTTTACCATATTGGGACAAATTCTTAAAAACACGTAAGAACGTTTCCTGCGTCAGATCCTCCGCCCGCGCATCATCAGCACAGTGCCATCTGCAGTATCTTAAAATTGCAGCATAATAGCGCAGAACCAATTCTTCTGCGCTATTGTCGTCACCGTCTCTGATTCGTTCGATCAATTCATCATCCGTCATTGCCGTCTTTACCCCTCGTGCTGTCGTTATATCGACATTGTCACATACAATCATAAGACACCCGCCGAGCCGCATTAATGCTTTCTGCTTAATATAACGTTCTAATGTCTGGAAATGATCAAAGAATTTTTATTCAAAATATTTACTGCTCCGGAACCTCCTGCGTATCAACCACCGTCTTAAACAATGCCTTTTCTTCCAACACGCTTCTGAACTTCTCATCATCTTCCAATGCGTACGCCTTGATCTCATCCATATACTCATCATAATCGCAGATGTAAACGGTCACCGTGGAGATATCACACCCGGCAATCGCCAGTTCGTATGCATTGCTGCTGCCCGATGCCAATTTCTTCCCATCCTTATCAAGCGCTACCGCAAATGTCAGTCTATTCGCCGGTTCAATCGTATGCAGCGTCAACTCTACCGGAGAAATTTCTATCATATCGAGTCCGACTCCCTGTTCATTCACTTCTCCAACCTGTATGGTCTGTACATCCGCAGTGCTCTTCTCAATCTTGCAGGACGGGAATTCCCAATTTCCGCGTACCCTGTATTGATTTCCGTTCTCCGCGTCTATCTCTTCCCTGCAATATCCCCGCAAAGATTCTATCTTGATCTGCACCGCAAATTTTTCCGGCACTTCATAGCGATTCATATACTGATCCCATGTCTCCTCTGTAACAGCCGGAAGCTCTTCTCCCTTTTCCTCGGCTTCCCTGCATGCTGCTTCATATTTGCTGTCATCTACATTAATGGAATCATAATCCAGGCGCATAATTCCTGCAAATGTATGTGCATCCTCCAGTCTGCCTTCAATATTCCTGAAACCGCCCACTATGGTATCCCTAAAGGAGTACTGTTCTTCTGTTCTTGCCTGTATGAGCTGATAATCGGTGTCTCCCATGGTGGCAAATGCAGGGAATGCCTCCTCACTTTCTATGCAGACGCCAAAGAAAATTGCCTGATTAGATGCATAGTATTCCGTGAAAGTAACGGTGATCCCATTGTCCTGATCCCGATAAATAAACCCTTCATCTTTCATTGATTCGCCGGAAGTATCGGTTTCCGATCCCGCAGCCTCATCGATTATATTCGGATCGCCTCCGACCATCAAATTCGATTTTTCTATCGCAGTCTGCGGAGTCCTTACATTTTCATCATACAACCGCGTCGTCTCATCCTCCGGTATCCTTCCGAACGGAAAAACTTCCTGCACTTTTGCAAAAATATTTCCAAGAATCGGAATGTCTGCCGCAAGCGACGGATTTGCAACGCAGATACCTATGGATACAATAATTACCGCCGCCACAGTTCCGAGACCGTAAGCAAGCTTTTGCCATGCCGTATGATTCTTGCCATGCACCTGGTTTTTCCGTGCCGTGTGATTCTTGTCGTGCACCTGCTTTTTCCGTACTGTGTACTTCCCGTTTCGTATCTGCTTATTCCATGTGGGAACCGCCCGATGCTTATCCGATTTCTCCTCCCGTGCGGCGGTCTCCGCCCGCTCCTGCCTGATACTCTCCAACGTTTCGCGGATTCTTGTATCTATTACTTGATTTTGTATGGATGCCGTACCCAGAATATTTCTTAAATCATCGTCAGAATATTTTCTCATAATCATGCTCCTGCCCCTTTCCAAAACTTTTCCGTCCCTTAACGTTCTTTTTCCATCTGCTCACGAAGCTGTATTTTTCCTCTGCGAATTTTACTTTTCACAGTATTTTCTTTCATATGTAACATGTCCGCGATCTCTGCTGTCGTAAATTGCTCGCCGAAATACAGCTGAAAAATCACCCTGCTGTCTTCGGGAAGCGCTTTTAACAGATCAAAAAACTCCAGATCATCACTTATCGATTCCGCAGACCCGCTGATTTCCCAATGATCTTCCGTATACTCATCGGCACTCACCTCAAACTGCAGATGATTCTTATTTTTGCGGTAAATCTTCGTACAGTTATTGATCAGAATCCTTACAAGCCACGTTTTAAAATATTCCGCCTTCTTCAACTGTCCGATATGCTCATAGGCATCCAGTATCGTATCCTGTATGACATCCGCAATATCGTTTTCATCCCTCAGCCATGCGACGGCAATTCTCTTAAGCGCGTCCTGATTGACTTCTATTAATCTGATAAATGCATCCGCATCTCCTTTTTTCGCTAATCTGACCAAATGCTCCATTTCTCGATCACACCTTTCTTCCGACTGGTATAACAGATATTTTATCCCTTCTACTTGATTAGATAAATACATAATCTGTTTAGTTGCTGGAAAATTCATCCTCCATCCGTTTTTTATTCTCGTAAACACGGAAGCGCCGATATCCGTATTGAAATTGCACATCCAAAAAGTATTGTAAAAATGGGCGCAGCACCAAAATGATTGAATTAAATAAAAACGTATATTATAATAATTGAAACAAAAAGAAGATAACCGGAGGTGCTTATGAGTACGTTAGAATATACGATTTCAATGCTTGAAACAATGCCGGAAGATAAATTAAGAGAAGTTCAAAAGTATATTCAATATCTTATTTTTAAGGATATGGGTGATATGCCCATGGAGTATCTTAGTGAAGATGTCATTGTCAAGCAGCTTACTGAATCGGTTAAAAAAAGCGATATGGGGGCTACAACACCGGCCAATACAGTGTCGCAACGAATGAAGGAGAAATATGCAATATAAAGTAGAAGTGTCTGAGCTGGCAAATCGACAGTATGATAAATTCTTGAATTATATTTACAATGTACTTATGAATCCACAGGCAGCGGGCAATTTAATGCAGGATTTTGACGATACAATAAAAAAACTTGAAAGATACGCGGATAGTTTGGGTTATTGTAATAGCGAACGCTTAAGGAAGTTGGAATTTCATAAAATTCATTTTCAGAGACATAATTATCTGCTGGTATATCGAATAAAAGGGAAAACCGTGATAATTGAAGGTATGTATCATGAATTACAAGATTATGAAAATGCAATTGGATAAGGATAGGTGGGGTATATGACGGCTTGCTTAAGCAAGCCGCCTCCTTATCTCTTTATTTTATTGAACAACCCAATCTTAATTGCGATCACTCCTGCAATTCAAACGTAAAGTATACCGACCTCTCTCCTTCATACTTGGGCTCTTCACCCGCTTCGACACATGACATAATTCTACTGTTCACATTAATATCAACAGACTGGGAAGTATTATCCGAATACTGCACAGTGCAAGTAATCACAGTGTTATCTAACATCTGCTGCATACCGCTATTCATCTCTTCCAGACTCTTTCCATCTCCCCAAATTGCGTCATATATATCTTTGCTAACAGAACGATTATTACAAATATTTATCCATGTATACTCATCCGACTGCCTATTATAGTCCAGTGTAAAGGAGCGATATAAGACAGTTTCAAAAGGTCTGGACGGTAAACCGTCATTTTCTTCATTATAGTCTCCACCAATCATTCCGGTGTTCAGTTCGCCCTCGTACAACTGCCCATCTATTATAATCGTTTCATTCTCCGGCTGTACGATCTGGAAAGCCCCGTTATTGATACTGTAAGTAACCTTTTCAATATGATCGCCCACGCAAGTAAACGGCATACTTATACAATAATCTACAGCACTGGCATCCAAACCATTTCCCCCGAGCACCCATGAATGTGCCCTATCACTGCTAAGCAACGGAACCGGCTGCCCGGCCACCAATTGAGTAGACTGTTCATCTCCCGTCTGCCCTTCACCATTCTGTTCTCCATCCGCTTCGGCGGCTCTTACGTGCAGCGTAAACATTTTATCAATCGCCGAGAGCACTCCTTCACCTTTTCCGTCCACGGTTTCCTGCCTTGTAATATCTGATACTCCCAGGGACGCATCTGCACTTTCTATGCCGGAATCATTCGAAGTTATCCCTGTTATTTCTTGGTCTCCCATATTACTGCGTTCTGATCTTCCTACAATAACATTTGCCGTTAAAATGATTGCCGCGCACGCCGCTGCTGCCGCTATAATCTTTGTAATCTTCCGATTCCGCTTTATATTTCTGCCCTCGTTTGTGCTCCCATCCTTAACTTTGTTTGTCTCCATCACACTTTTCCTTTCCGCAATAATGATTGAAAAGGCCTCTTCCGCTTTATCCTGAACGATTTCCGGTATATCGACATCATATAAGAAAATATCCTTCTTAGCCATAAACTCTACACCTTCCTTTCAATTCCGTAATAGTCCTTTGCCAGTTTCTCCCGTGCTCTATGCAGACGGGTCTGTACCGTACTCTTGGGAATATGTAATATTTTTGCAATTTCATCAATATGATATCCCTCACTGTAAAACAGTGTCATAACAATGCGATACTTCTCATCCAACAAAGCCATTGCTTCCTTCAATTCAAGATTGTACTCATCGCACGCCGACGGCTCTTCATGCTCTTCCAGTTCCCCTAATTTCTCTGTGGATTTTCTGATCTTATAACATTTATTAATCAATATTCTTGTCATCCAGGTTTTAAAATATTGAATCTGTCTCAGAGTATTTATCTTTTCCCAACAGACAAGTATTGTATCCTGAATAGCATCCGCCGCATCCTCATCGTTCATTAAAATCGCCAACGCAACTCTATACATATCTGTCATATACAGCTGCATAAGTTCCGTAAAAGCATCTGGGTCCCGCCTTTTCGCCTTTCTGACCAGATTATCAGTTTCTTTACCTTGCATAAAAAAATTCCTCCTGTGCGCACAGTTGGCTGCGGACTATTCCGGAGCGTCCTCCCTTTCGTCCTACATACATTAGATATCATACTCCTATAAAAAATCCCATAACTTCTTTGAAATATAAAAAAGATAGGAGCTTAAAATCACATCAATTCAGTTATGCGCATAAAAAAACAGAGACAGACAACAAATTCCATCTCTGTTTTACCTCGTTATTTAATTGTATCCGGATTCATTTTATCCACGATGAAGTACTTTTTTCTTAAACGCTCTGATCTTGGACATATGGCGGCTTGTGTACAGAACAGAAACCAGAAGTATTCCGAAGGGCAGCCCCAGACAGAATGACGCTATATCCTCAGTGACGCCACTGTCCGCCAGACCCATTGCCTCCAAAATGAGGAAAATAATAAAACTCACCACACCGATCCAGCCAAAAATGTGCAGCTTTCTCATAATCTTCAACTTCTCATCATTACTGTAATCAGCAACCTTTAATACAGTTTCTTCTAAATCCTTATTCATTTTCTCACTCTTCCTTTCTCCGTCCAGCAGTTCTCTGAGGTCTACCTCATAGAAATCTGCCATCTCAATAAGAACATCCAGATCCGGCATGTTACTGCCTGTCTCCCATCGTGAAACCGTTCTGCCGGACACACCGAAATGCTCTGCCAGTTGTTCCTGTGTGAGCCCTTTTTCACCTCGAAGCTCTTTGAAAAAGCGCCCGGTCTTTTTTTGGTCCATTTCCTGTTCCTCCTTCACCGATAGGATAGCTCAACGCTGCCATGAACAACACGACACAGAGTGAGAAATGCCGTATTTTCATGACCGGACATACGGTGTCGGGTAAATATCCGATTACAATCTACACCCATGGCATTACATCGATTCACATACTACCGATGTAAAAAGTAATCCAATTAGTATTCCAACACTACAGCATACCCATTATATCCTATTGTGAAACCTTCGAGCCCTTTTTGCAATATAATTCTTTCCCCTTTAATATGCTCCTATCACAATTCTCATATATAAGCCGTCCCTGCCTATGTTATAACCTATTGCTTCGGCCGGTACAGTACAAATGTGATCGTCCCATCTTCATTCAATATATACACATCGATCAATAAGTCTGCCAGCCCCAGTTCCGAATAGCTGTAATCAAACTTGTGGCACATTCCCGCCTTGCCGTCCGGGAAAAGGCTTTCTACGGACGCGCCGCCGCTGCCTGCGGCCGTCCCTTCATCGTCTTTCAATTCATAAGAGTACATTGCGTTTCCATATTCATCCACTGTGCAGGTCTGCCTTGTGGACTCGATTGGTTCCGCATACTCATCGATATTTTCCGGTGTCAGCATTTCCATAAATTCATCTACCGCCAGGTCTGTAACATCTTTTTCCACAGCCTCTCCCGAATCATTCCAAGAATCCTCTAATTCTTTCAAATAAGCTTCAGCAGCCTCCGGATCTGCCTTCTCAGCATCCACAGGCAATGTAAACAATGCATTCACTCCCGCATAGCTGACATTACGGCTCATTTCACCGGTATTTTCATCATATTTGTAAGCATCCGCCTCATAGAAAGTTCCCGAACTCACTCCAACATAAATACCTTTATCCGCAAACATCTCAATATTGTCCATCTCAAGAAGCCGGTATTGGATTCCGTCTTTGACAAACTCCGTATAGCCGCCACCCATACTCATCAAACTATACTGTCTCGGATCAAGCCCGCGAACGTAGTGGGACGCATAGAACGGCTGTTTCTCGTATTCATCAGAACTAGTATCCGGCATAGGTGTCCCGTCCGCATGTTCAATCGCAACTACCGTATAAATTTTGTTGTCTTCCACTTCACCCCGATCATTTTGCACCATAAAATCGCTGATATTTCTACCCGCCACACTGCCAAGCAGTGTGACACGATACCCGCCGCTCTCCTGTGACTCATTCACCAATATTGCATCTTCACTCAAAAATGCCTTATGAAGCGCATCATTCTCCACCTCTGACGCTACTTCCGTCGGACTTAAGTATTTATATACCGCCAATACAGTGCCGGAACATAACACTAATATACATGCTGCCGCAACCGCCGCAGCCGGAATCCTTCTCCGATAATTTTTCGTTTTTTCAGTCATTTTTTCTCTCTCCTTTACGATCCGAAGAATCCGGTTATTCAATTTTCCATCCGGCTCATCCATCGGAGTCAGGGCTGTCTGTAAAAGTTCATCTATATCTTTTCTCATCATTATAATTGACCCTCCAATCTCTCCTTTAGGATTTTCTTTGCTCTGCGCATTCTGGTTTTCACAGTGTTTTCAGACATTTGAAGCAATGCCGCAATCTCCGCAATGGATAACCCTTCCATATAGTACAATAGGATCGGTATTCTGTATTTATCCGGGAGCTTTCTGACCATTTCTCTGACAAGCAGGCATTCCTCTTTTGCGACCACCAGATCTTCCATCCCCTGCTTCTCATCTGCAACACTGTCCGCCGCCTCATCTACGGCTACACTAACGCCTGTAATCCTCGATCTCACTGATAGCTTTCGCTTATGGTTCCGATACAGATTTAAGGCAACGCTCATCAGGAAGCTTTTCGGATTGGATCTGATCACTACTTTTTCGCCCATCTCATACATTTTCAGAAATGTGTCCTGATACAGATCATCCGCTTCCTGCCGACTACGTGTAACATGACAACAGAATGAATATAAATCCTTGCCGTATGTGTAAATATAGTTTTCCAGTTCTTCCTGTTTCATCATAACCTCCGGTATTTCCTGCAGCCCTCATGATGACTGCGGGACATTGGATATCCATGGTACTCATTCGCACAAGGAATTTTCCCTTTCACTTATATAGAGTAACAAAACTTATGAAAGTTTCATAACAAAACAAGCAAACTCAAAATAGGCCGAATGCGCTTTGTGTAAAACAAAAAAGAGCCCTCCCGTCCAC
The DNA here is from genome assembly GCA_014804365.1 of Lachnospiraceae bacterium. Lineage (GTDB taxonomy): Bacteria > Bacillota > Clostridia > Lachnospirales > Lachnospiraceae > UBA3282. The sequence continues at coordinate 54,381 of JAAUZX010000004.1, read as the reverse complement.
CGAAAGAACTCTTTCAAAACCTCTCTATTATTACGCCGCAACACCCGGCTGCCCTAATTCGCCAACCCCATCACTTCATCCACCGGCAGCGCCAGCACTACCCCGTGCGCGTCTGTTCCCAGTCCGCACACACTCGTGATTGCCGCCATCGTCTCGCTTTTCTTGTCCCGCGGAACCACGATCATGACGAAATCCTGCTCTTCCTGCATGGAGATGCCGAAGTGATGACTTACCTGCTCAGAACTGCGCCGTCGTCCTTTCATGACCGTACCGCCCTTTGCCCCTGCATTTCTGGCTGCGTCTACCACATCATCGCTGTAACCGCTCGCTACGGAAACCCATATTACGGCATATTCTGATTTCTCATTCATCTCTTTCTCATCTCCTTTCAGCGCCTCTTTCATCTCATCCTGCGCCGCGTCATTTAGTTCTTGTAAAACATGGCTCTGACATCCGTTCACCGGAACAGTAATTGCAATGCCTCCTCCTCTGTGCCGGAAAGAAAGCTGTCTGTTCATCGTCTCAAACAGCGGCTGCACCTGCGATTTAGAAACCAACGCCCCCGTAAGAAGTCTTGTAGTGCCCCGCAGTCCGAATATATCCATCATTTCCGACGGCGCCGTTCCCTTCCCCCTGAACTGAAAACATAGGGGAACGTTCATGGAATCGAGAACTTCCTCTAACTTTTTCTGATCCTCCTCCCGCGTAATCGTAATGACCAGCCGCGGAATCATCTGCAGATTTCTTTGATCTGTCATATTCACGCTTCCTCCAAATCAACTACTGTATCTTCCAAATCAACAATGATGTCATCTAAATCAACAATGGTATCCTCCAAGTCGATAACCACATCCCCCGGAAGCGCCTGTTCCGGTCGGCTAACCACTCTGCTCCTGCGCGCATATACCATGCCCATCACCTGTATCGCAATTAACGGAGCTAGCGCAACTAATGCGACGACACCAAATGCGTCCGTGACTACATTACCACCTAAGGCTGTACATGCCCCCATCGCCAGCGGCAGCAGAAATGTCGAAGTCATCGGTCCGCTGGCTACGCCGCCGGAGTCAAATGCGATACCGACAAAAACCGGCGGCACGAGTCTGCTTAGGACAAGCGCCAGCACATATCCCGGAATAATGATCCAGTAGATACTGATTCCGGTCAAAACCCTTGTCATGGAAAGCGCCACCGCACACGCCACACCGATGGACATGGAAGCATTCATCATCTTATAAGACACCATGCCGCCGGTAATCTCTTCAACCTGTTCATTGAGCACCCTTACAGCCGGCTCCGCCTTTACAATATAATATCCTATCACAATTCCGACAGGAACTAAAGCCCATTTAAACACACCTCCGGCAAGTCCCTCCCCAAGCAGACTTCCCACCGGAGCAAACCCGATATTGACGCCGGTAAGAAACAGAATCAGCCCGATTACAGTATACCCAAATCCCACGGCCATTCTCTGCACCTGACGTTTACGATAGCTGCGCGCAATAAGTTGAAAAATCAAGAACACGCCGACCACAGGCAAAATGCTGCGCAGCACTTCTTTAGCATAATCGGGAACCGATTTTATAAATTCCCTGACTACGTCCTGAGTCGTTACCAGACTGGGGATCTGCACCGCCGTATATACCGCCTCTGTGGGGTGATAGAATATCCCCAGAAACAGAACCATCAGGATCGGACCTATACTGCACAGTGCGATCAGACCGAAGCTGTCATTACTGCTGTCCTTATCGCTTCGCGCGGCAGAAAGACCCACACCGAGCGCCATGATAAACGGCACGGTCATCGGTCCCGTCGTGACACCGCCCGCGTCAAATGCAACCGCGATAAACTCCGACGGCGTAAAGAAAGACAATATAAACATAAATATGTACAATCCCGCAAGAAGCAATGGAAGACTTATCCGGAACAGAATACGCAGAAGCGCAACCACGGTAAAAACGCCCACTCCGGCTGCCACTGTCCAGATCAGCACCATGTTCGGTATCGCCGCCACCTGATTCGCCAGCACCTGAAGATCCGGCTCCGAAATTGTAATAATTGCTCCCATCAGGAAACAGACCAACGCCATCATCAGGACACTTTTAAATTTCACCAACCTGCCGCCGACACCCTGCCCCAGCGGCGTCATCGCCATTTCCGCGCCCAACTGGAAAAACCCCATGCCTACGATCAGCAGGACTGCGCCCGTGAGGAACAGCACCAGCGTACTGATTTCCATTGGCACTAATGTGATGCTCAGAACCAGCACGATCATCGTAATCGGCAGCACGCTTGAAAGGGATTCTCTGATTTTCTCTTTTAACTTTTCATTCATATAACCGAAACCTTCTCCCTTCCATAGAATCTATATAAATTATCTTATCGTAAAACTGACATCATGGGAACGAAAAGCGCGCCAAGAATTTGCTAAGATCTTCCGCCCCGCACGCAAATCTGCCAGCCCTTTTCTTTTATAGGACATGCTTTCCATGAAATAAAAAAACGAGCAGCGCTCGTTTGCGAGATTTGTTTGCTTACGCTTCACAAACTCGTGGCAATCCGCGTAATTTCCTATAGCATAAAATAAGGACAGGGAAATCCACGTTATTTCTCTGTCCTCTTTCGTATTGATTATATCGTTGCTCACCAAGAAGAAATTATTCCGCCGTACTTCTACTCATCTTCTCCGATATCCTGTGAGGCCGCTATCGCGGAGACAACCGAAGATACTACCGCAATCACAACGGGAATAATCACAACTACCAGACCGCCTGCCAATAATAAAAACATACTCTACCTCCTGTACGCCGATACCTGCCGCCAGATATCCTTTATAACATAATTGATTTATATAAAATACTCCTTAATCTTTGCCTGATATTTATTTTACACGCAAAGTCTCTGGATTGCAACCGGTTTGTTAAAACACTCTGTCTCTTTCAAAATACCCTTTACTCAATCGACTTAAGCGACTCCGCCATATTGATTTTCTCCAACTTGAAGAACATGATTCCGTTCACAAACATCGCGAAGACAAATGTGAGCAGAAAACTCAATCCGTAGCTGAGAGGCTTGATAGAATTCTTGAAAGATATCATGTCGATATTAATGTTATACATAATAAACCAGTGAAGCAGTTTGCCCAGCGCCAGCCCGACCGCGGCTCCCAATCCCGTCAGAATAAGGTTCTCCCGGAAGACATAATCCGCCGTCTCTTTCGCATAGAATCCCAATACTTTGATCGTAGCGATCTCACGAATCCGCTCCGTGATATTAATATTCGTCAAATTGTAGAGCACAATAAAAGCAAGACAGCCCGCACAGAGAATAATCAGTGCAACAATATAATCCATACTCTGCATCATGGTGGAAATCCTGTCCCTCATATCCTGTACAACAGAGACAGCGAGCACATTGTCACTATCCGACACCTGCGCGGCGGCGGCATGGAGATCCGTGCCCTCCGTAACGATCGCATACGCGCTCTTGTACTCTGGCTCTGCACCGATCTGATCCTGATATGTCTCCTGATTCATATAAATATAATTATAGACAAAGTTCTCACACAGCCCTGCAATTTTCACCCGAATCCGATTCATGTCATTGTCCCGAATGACAACCTCATCTCCGACCCCAATTCCCAAGTCCTTGGCCACTTTAGCCGTTATGACAGCTTCTCCTTTGGCGGGATAGGGTATTGCCTCCCCCTGTTCGGTATGCAGGTCTATAAACTCCGTAATTTCCTCCGCATTTTCCGGAATCACCATATACAGAGACTTCGACTTCTCTCCGAAATCTATATCCGCACTCTCTTCATAGCGGTATGCGATTTTAGCAAAAATATCTGCCGTCTGTTCTGTAAATGCAGTCATTTCCGCCTGCGTCAGCGCCTCGTCATAGGTAATCCCAATATCGTAAATCTGGATCTCTCCATACTGATAATCTGCAATGTTCGCCACGGAATCCCTGATACCGAAACCGGCCACAAGAAGCGCGGCGCACCCGCTGATTCCGAGTATCATCATGATAAATCTCTTCTTATATCTCACCAGATTCCTGACGGAAACTTTGTGCAGGAATTTAAGTCTTTTCCAGATAAAAGTGACCTTCTCCAGAAAAATGCGCTTGCCGTTCTTCGGTGCTTTCGGACGAATCAGATTCGCCGGCACACTATAAAGCTCGTAGCGGCAGGAAAAAAATGCCGCACCCACGGAACACAAAACCGCCGCCAGAACCGAAAAGAATGCCAGCCAGCCGTTAAAGAGATAGGTAATCTCCCCCATATCGTACATGATCTTGTATCCTTCCCATATTGTCTTGGGAAAAAGCCATGTGCCGCCGGCAAGTCCCGTAAGCGCACCGATAATAGCGGCGCTGCCGGCATAAAACATATATTTGGCCATGATCACGGCATTGCCGTAACCGAGCGCTTTCAAAACACCGATCTGCGTCCGCTGCTCCTCCACCATCCTGTTCATGGTCGTCATGCAGATCAGCGCCGCAACCAAGAAGAAGAATACCGGGAATATATTGGCGACAGCCGCAACAATGCTGGAATCGCTGTCAAAACATGCATATCCGATATTTGTTTCTCTCGTCAGAACATAATAATCCGGCTGCTCAATATCCGCAAGCTCCGCACGGGCATCATCGATTTTCTCCTGCGCGTCCGCAATCTCTTCCTCAAACTCTTTTTTGGCGTCTTCGTATTCCGCTTTTCCCTCTTCCAAATCCTCCCGCGCCTGTTCCAATTCTTCCTCGCCCTCAGCCAGTTCCGCCTCGCGTGAGGTCAGCTCAGCTTCCGCCGCCGCAAGTTGCTCTCTGCCAGCCTGTATCTGTGCTCTGCCCTCCGCAAGCTGCGCCATGTATGCCTGCATCTGCGCTCCGATACCGTACTGTCCCGATGTCATCATCGCCTCCATAGCTGCAAGCTGCTCCTCCTGTTCATCCAGCGCCGATCTCTGCTCCTTTATCGTATCCCGTGCCTGCGCGATCTGCTCTTTTCCATCGGCAATCTCCTGCTCATGCTCCTCAATCTCGGCTTCTCCGTCCAAAATCTCCTGCCATGCCGTATCCAGCTCTTCTTTGGCCTCCGCACTTTTATCATCCAGTTCGGTCTGCGCGTCATCGATTTTCTCCTGCGCTTCATCAATCAGGCCCTGATATCTCTCATTGACAACCTCTTCCGTCTTCTGCTCGACCCCATCCTGCACGGCATCGATATAATCCTCGTACTCATCCGTATAGACATCATATTTTTCATTTAAAGTAACAAACACTTCCGTCAGATACTCACTGTCAAAAGCCGCCATCGGCACATAGGCAAAAGCCTCAACCCTGCCCTCGCCGATCGAAGTCGTACCACGCTCGAAATTCATATAATATGGAGACCTCGCAATACCGACCACTGTGTAAGTACGATTCCAGAACATGTCCAACGTATCCTCATCGTTATCATCCGTCACGGTAAACGCCGAGCCGAGCATCTCAATTGAATACTTCGCCGCATCCAGAACACACTCATTCTCCGCCTGCGGCATACGCCCCGCCGTCAGTTCAATCTTATTGATTTTCTCCGGCAATGCATGTATCTTGTAAACCGCCTCGTTTTCTCCACCAATCGCACACAGTGCATCCAGCGAAATCGTTCCCTCTATATCCGCCACTTCATCCATGTGCGACAATTTCTCCACATCATCATCGGTGAAACCAATCGTTGACAACAGACGGAAATCAAAAAAATTCTGCTCCCGCAAATAAGCATTCTGCGTAGTAATCATTGCCGGCTTTGTGATTTTTAGTCCGGCAAAAAGTCCGACACCCAGCATGACAATCGCCAAAATTGCCAGATACCTTCCGAAACTTGCCTTGATTTCCCTGATTGTCGTCTTAACCATTCCACTGCTCATCCGTCCGACTCCTCACATATTGATACGGCATATCTTCATGATTTATTGCGCAAATTACCACTCAATCTCCTCTACCGGCACAATATGCTCATTCATCTCCATCTTCTGAACTGTTCCGCTCTTCACCGTGATGACCCTGTCAGCCATCGCCGTCAAAGCCTGATTGTGCGTGATGACCACCACTGTCATGCCCTCTCTGCGGCACGTATCCTGCAGCAGCTTCAGCACTGCCTTACCTGTATTATAATCCAGCGCGCCGGTCGGCTCGTCACAGAGTAACAGCTTCGGATTCTTCGCCAGCGCCCTCGCGATCGCCACCCTCTGCTGCTCTCCGCCGGAAAGCTGGGCCGGAAAATTACTCGCCCGTTCCTTTAATCCTACCATTTCCAGAACCGTCATCGCATCCATCGGGTCCTTACAGATTTGCGCCGCCAGTTCCACATTTTCCAGTGCCGTCAGATTCTGCACCAGATTATAGAACTGAAATACGAAACCGATATCATGCCGTCTGTAAGTAGTCAGTTTCTTCTTGTTATATGCAGAGATCTCCGCGCCGTCCAGCATGACTTGTCCGGAAGTAAGGCTGTCCATCCCGCCCAGAATATTCAAGATAGTCGTCTTGCCCGCGCCCGATGCACCTACAATGACGCAGAATTCGCCCTGCTCAATTATAAAATTGACATCTTTAAGCGCCTCTATATCTACCTCACCCATATGGTATGTTTTGCTGACATTTTTAAATTCTACGAATGCACCCATCCTCTTGCCTGATCCTTTCTGTAAATCCGCACTGATATTCATTCCGCAAACTGCTCTTTCCTATGAAAAGCTGTTCCTCCGATTTCTTTCTTAGAATTTTATCATAGGAACTCCCCGGCTGAAACCGTTTAAATGTGAAAAGTGTGTTAAAATTAAAATTTGCTCAAATACGCAGAAAAGGATTTCCCTCTCGGGAAATCCTCTTCCGTACACTTACTTATTTATATCGCTCTGCTCCACATTACTAGAACAGATTGGAGAAGAATGTAGCTATCTTTTCTGCCGCTTCGGTGTACCACTTCATTTCTTTTGATACAATCGAGAACTTCACGCTCTTAGAGCCGCCGTAGCCGTTACCGATACCGGTCACTGTTACTGTAGCCTTACCCTTGTTGATATTGTTGGTGTATCCTACCTCGTAGTCTACGCCTTTCGTCAATTCCTGATCGGTTCCCTTTATAGCTACGGTCACCTTCGGTTCAATGGCCTTTCCTGTATAGTACGGATTTTTCGCCTTCGAATTATCACAGGAAATCTCTTTGCCGTCTTTGTCCTCCGTAGTCACGACAGTTACAACCAGCTTGCTGCTCGTCATCTTCAGGTCTTTATTATATACCCTGAATTTCGCTGTCACATATCCGGGAGTACCCGTTGTTCCCGCATAGCTGCCATTAGCCAGCATTTCGATCTTCGCATAAATCACCTTATTGACATCTGCTTCCGTCGCGAAGTTATCCGCCGTGATCTCTTTCGTACATTCAGCATCACTGTAATACTTGATGGTCTTATTATAATCCGTTCCGGCCTTCAGCGCCTTGCCCGTCTCCGTCTCAAATACCTTTATGGTTGACTTCACCTGGTTAAACTTGGCAGGCTTCACAATATCCACTGCTGTCGCATACACATCATCTGCAGAAGCAAACGTCACTTCATATTCACGCTTGAGCTGACCCTTGAAGTTGCCTTTACCCTTGATAGTCATGGTCGCGGACTTCTTGCCGGGATCTACCTTATTGTTTTTCTGATAGGCAACCGTATAATCCTGTTTCTCCACCAGATCAGTCCCGTTAAACGTCAGTGTTGTGATCTCAGGCTTCGCACCTGTCTTCGTATACTTTGCTGTTCCCAGCACCGCAAATTCAAGCCCTGCAAGACCTTCTGACGTATCGTACTTCGCCAGGTCAACTGCTGTGATCTTGAAGTTCGTCTTCATCGAACCGGTGTATGCGTTGATACCGGTAACCGTCACGGTAACTGTTCCTACGCCGGTGTGTTCTCCCGCTTTCTTGCCTGTTGCATAGGATACGGTATAATCCGTGCCCTCTTTCAAGGCTTCACCGCCGCTCTTAGGTTTTACCACCAGCGTTCTCATGCCGGCATCTTCAGCGTCCTTATTGATATAGATCGGTTTACCTGTGTATGGATAGCCGTCCTTGTTAATACCTTCAACCGCAAATCCTGACGTTGTCAGCTTGGTGCCGTTTACCGTATAGGTTACAGACTTGCTGCCGTAATATACTGAGCCTTCATTCGCCGTAACCGTGACAGTCGCTTTACCGATCTGATCCCAGTTATCATAGCTTACTGTATACTCTGTATCGGGAACATCTTTTCCGCCGATCTTAATACTCTTTATTGCAGGCTGCTCCGTATCAGCTCCATTCACGCCGGCGTAATCCACCTTTGTCTTTTGCAGCTGTATCGCAGCTTTGCTCATCAGCTTCGTGTCGTTACTGCGCACCGTATACTTGATCGTTTTCTCACCGCTGTAGTTGACGGAATCAATATACTCAGTGCCCTTTTTCTTAGCCCCTTCGGTGGTGATGGTGATATCATAAACTCCCGGTATAATCTTGCCATCTTCACCCTTGAGTTTAGATTCCTCAGGCCAAATCACTTTATAATCATTATTGTTACTCAGCGTCTTCTTGCCGTATTTCACGGTCACCTTCGGATTGGTTACCTTATCTCCTTTGGCATTGATGATCGCATAGACATCCGCTGCAATGATATCCTCATCGCTGATATCTTTCTTCTCAATCTCAAAGGTCGCCGTATCCTTACCCTTGAAGTTGCCCTTACCGGTAACAGTCACTGTTGCCTCCTTGCTGGCATTGGTGTTGTTCTTATATGCTACCGTGTAGTCTTTCTTGATCTCTAACAGCTTACCATCGTGGTAAACCTCAATCTCTGGCTTAATCGCTGCACCAGTATAAGTCTGTGCAGGAATCGGCTTGATCCAGAGTCCCGGATGGTTCTCCGGTGTCGGATCATCTGGTTTAGAATTCTGATACGCTTCTTCTAAGGCTGCTAATGCTTCGTCGATCTCTTTCTGAGTTGCCTCGGGATCATTCATGATTTCCTGCGCATATGCATAGGCTGCCTTAAACGCATCATTACCTTCCACATCCTTATATTTCTCTAATAATTTCTCCAGCTGCGTCTTATCCGTCGGCTTCGTCAACTTCTCTACCGCACGTTTCAGATTGTTAATCGCTACTGTAATATCTTTCGTGGTAGCATTTCCATCTGCTGCCGTAGCTTTCGCTGCTTCCAGTGCCGCTGTAAATGCTGCCCAACTTTCATCCGAGTACTCGCCCTGTGTTAAGTTTTCGTACTCTGCAATACATGCCTGCAGTTCAGCTTTAACAGCTGCCGCATCTTCTGATGCCGGTCTGAGTGTTACATTATCAATCTTTACGGTATGCGGTACTTCACCATCTACCTGAAGCTTATCGCCAATCGGGCCTAACAGGAAAGTAATATAGAAATCATCCACCGAACCATCCGGTGTAACCTCTATTTCATATACACCTAACTCTCCCTGATTCACCTTAACTGTGCTCTGATGGGTGTTGTTACCACATTCAATAATAATATCCCTGCCATCGGTAAGATCGGTGGTCGCTTCAAAACGAAGCACATATTTGGTTCCTGCCTCAACAGAAATATTTTCTTTCTTAAGCTGAGACGACCATGTTACCCAGCAACTCCAATCATTTCTGTAATATCCCGCTTTATAATTCAGCGTATAGATACCTCTCGAAATGTTACCCTTGCTCAGGTTATCTTCATCTTCATCAAAAACTACCCACTGGGACGGATCATTCATATCGCTACCAAAAATCAGGTTGCCATCTGATCCGATCATGTTCTTGAAGATCTTATTAGTTTCTTCAAAGCCTTCCGCCACAACATAGATCGAGTATCTTCCACCTTCCGTGAAAACAGACTTATCAATCACAATACTGGTCTTATTGTCCGTTACCTTGTCAGCGCCCAATGCAACATCATTTACATATACTGTCTTAGCCGCATTCTGCCACTTATCATTTGCATCAATACAGGTTATAGTCACATTATCTGCTCCCGCTTTACCTGCACCCGCAGATGCAATCGTAGCAGGTATTGAATTCTCATCATCTGCCGTTAACGGACGGAATACGATGTTATCCAGATAGATGTTGTATGGATTGTTTCCGTCATTAGGTGAAGTCACCCCATCGTAAGTCATACTACCCATTTCAAAATTAAGAACAGTAGTATCCGTACCTGCCGCCATACCTTTCCAAATAACTTTATATGTCTTCTTTTCTTGGGAAACATTAACATAACTGTTTGCACCGTTTAAAGCGCCTGTTCCCGCCGCTGGCAACATTTGCACATGAATCGGTCTATCAACATCTGCCCATGCGTCAAAAATAACAATATAGTCGCCTGCTTCATAATTCACATTCTGAGACAACTGTATATCCCATGAATTAGATGTATCATAGTGATGATAAATAACTGCTACTTCATCATCATTGACGGTAAAGTTTCCGCAATTACCCTCATCAGCAAAATATGTCGACCATCCAGCTGTTCCACTCGAGAAATTACCATTAACTAATAAATTACCACTTGCATCCAAAATCGCCAGACCAATTGCCTTAGTTGCAACAAAGCCTTCCGCCTCTACATAGAAGCTATATTCTCCGTCTTCCGCAAACAATGAACCGTCTAACGTGATCGTCTTCGTTGCCGTATCAAGCTTAACCTTATCTGCGTCAATCTCTTTGCCATCTATATAATACTTCTTCTCTGCATTTTCCCAAGCTTCTTCTCTCTCTTCTGTGTCCCCCGAATAAGTAACGACCACATTAGAGCCAAGCCGCGCTGTGCCAACCTGTACAAGACTTACCGGTTTCCAGTAGCCCTCCTTCTCCGGAAGCTGCGCAGCTACTTCAACATTATCCAAAATGAATGTATAGTTGCTCGCCGGGTACGGCCCAAGATATAAAGTGAATGTACCAGCACCATTACCAGGGAATGCTTCACTTTCGTATGTATTTGATCCTCCTTCAAGCGTTATTTCTGTCTGAATGCCACACAATTCCAGCGTATAAGTCTTTGTCTCGGGCAATGTATAATCAAATTTTACTTTATAGTTGACTCCTTTAGTCAGCGTCATGCTGGAAGACTGAATACCGATGCAGTAGAACGTTGCATCTTTTCCAACTACTACATCATTCAACTCCAACTGTCCCTGATCATTCACCTTATGGGTTTCCCACCCGGCTCCTTCATGCCAGATATTCCATCCGGTTAAACCATTAGAAAAATCACCATTAGCAAGCGGATATAAATCCACCTTATCATAATCCACATTATTAAAGGTTGTACGGATCAGCTTGACATTATCAATCTTCGCATTACCCTTAAATGTAAGTGTCAGTTTGCCGCTTGTGTCCGTTTTACCTTCCGGCTGTGTGAACTGCCACTCAACTGTGGATTTGCCCGCCGTTACGCTCTTTGTACCAGACGCATAAGTCACAGAACCATCCTTATTCGTTACTTTCAGTTCTATATCCTGCCCTGCATCACTCTCTATATCAAAAGTAAGTACATAGTCATCTTTCTGAAGCAGATTCATACCATACTGCCACATCGAAACAGGATCATTCTCATTTGCTTTGATTTGAGCCTTACGCTCCTTGTTCTCTCTGACAACAGAAACCTTCGATGGTTCATCAGCTATACCCCAATGCCAGTAGAGCAGACCATCGGAACCGTTGCTGAATCCGCCGTTATATACATGGTTACCGTCAATGAGAGGCTCCTTATCATCATCCTCGCCCTCGTCCTCCGATACGCTGTCAACCAGTTTCACACAGACATCGCTCAGATACACATTACCTGCAGAGGTTGCCAGATTAAACTCAAACCGTGCTGTAGCGTCTGTGTCCGCAGACATCGTGAACTTATGCTTATAAGTAGTAGGAGTCGTGGTAAGTTTGTCCGTATAATTTCCGGAGTAAACCGCCCATCCATTATCATCATCTCCACCTATCTTTAAGGACACATCTGCCTTTTGCTTCACTGCGTCTGTATAAGCCGTGTACGAAATTTCATATGAGTAACCTTTTACAACAGGGAAATACTGCAGCATCTGCGAAGAATACGTCTGGCTTCCCACATTGTTTACTGCTACTTTCAAATAATTCTTATCGTCTACCTGTTCTTTAGACCATGTCGCACTTCCATTTCCATTGTCCGGAATCAGAAGGGGTGCCCAGTAACCGCTCTCAATCTTCCATGCACCGTTAGTGGTATACGGCGTTGTACTCATCTGTGAGAAATCGCCGTCTTTAATAAAGTTACCGTTTACCGCTGTTGCCAAAAGCTCACTGGCCTTATCGGATTCATCCTTGCCTATCTCGGGCTGTTTGATATCCCAACCATCATAACCGCCTTCTCTCTGATACCATCTGACATAGTCAACGTCCATGTCAACGCCATTTTCGTCTACTGCAATTCCCTTTGCATCACTGTCAAAGGTACCACCCAACGCCATATTTAGAAGAATATAAAATTCCTCATCAAAAGGTGCCGGATACGGATAATTACCGCTCTCGCTCTCTACGCTGAACCAGTTAGAAAGTGAGCTGTACAGTTTGCCATCCACATACCATCTCATCTCAGTTGGATCCCATTCGATCGTATAAACATGATACTGTTCAATGGTATCTCCGGACTCAAAGTTATAGGTCTTACCTGATGAAGAGTTATTCGGCCATACATCACCATAGTGGATCGTTCCGCAAACCTCTCCCGGAAGACGTCCTCTCGCTTCCATTATATCAATCTCACCGCTGGCCGCCCATGTACCGTACTCGGAATCATGCGGCAGCATCCAGAATGCAGGCCAGACTCCATCGCCTTTCGGCATCTTGATCTTTGATTCGACCTTACCATATGTACCGATCTTTAACGGTGTTCCTACCGCTGCTTTACCATTTTCACCAATCTCTTCTTTTACAGTACGAAGCCTTGCAGAAGTATAACCGCCGCCAGCTTCCTTCTTAGCGGTAATGGTGAGCTTACCGTCTGCTACTGTAGTATTATTCTTTGTATAAATCTGTTCCTCGTCGTTACCCCAGCCGGAAACACCATATGCCGAGCCGTTACCGGTCTGGTAATCCCATTTCTTAGTATCCAACGATGTGCCGCTGAACTCGTCGTTCCAGATCAGATTCCAGCTATCTGTCGTATCTGTCGCATACACTACCTGATAAACAGGTGCAAAATTATATCCTTCTTGCTCGAACTGAATCTTATAAACTCCGGCACTCGTAAAGAAACTTGCATCCATCTCGATAGAATCTGTTCCGACCTTTATCTTTGACAGATCGCCTTCTGCCACTGCCGTTCCGTTGATTTTTACGGAATAATCTTCAAATTTAAATTCTTCATTATCAGCTACGTAAGAAAGCGTAATCTTCTCATTCACTTTAGCCTGAGCCAACTGCTCTGAAATAACAATATTATTCTTCACCTTCGGCTCTTTAAGACCTGCCTGATCTGCGGTCAGGGTAAAGGTTTCAGTCGCCGCATCACTGCGACCTTCACTGTTAATAGCCACAAGGGAAACGGTATGCGTTCCCGCTGCATATTTGTTAGAAGCAAAGTAAGGCGGTATACCTGCCTCATTCTTTACTTCGATAGGCTCCCCATCATCAATAACAATTTCCCATTTTTCAGCTTCATCAGTACTGACACCCGCCCATGCGATGTAAATCTTGCCATGATTGGTGACATTAGCAGGCTCATCCCAATATTTTGCGACTAATCCAACTGGTGTCTTTGGTTTCTCCGGAATTACTTCTCCGGGCTCTGCCTCGGGATCAATCACAATTATGTGTTCATAATCCGGTCTTGCATGTCCGTCACCCGCATAAATATAATACAAGATCGCGCCAGTTTTCTCTGTCACCTCTACAGTAACAGATTTCTGTGTGTGATCAACATTCTCCGTAAAATTATGTGCTGGAACACCTGCAATAAAATCTCCACCCTCACTTATGTGATTTTTAAGCGCTGATGCATAGCTGTCATATTCTTTACACCAAACATGAGTGCTTCCTTCATAGCAGGTATCATCCGAATTCACAAAGAACTTAACCTGCTTCGTCGCCTTATCATACTCTGCGCCATGCGTACCCGTTGCTTCATATTTATTATCTACTGCCTTACCGTTTTCCTCTCCCTTCGGGTCTACCGGATTCTCCTCTACAGGAGCTACAGGCTTTAATGTCTCCTCCGGATCATCCACTTCCGGATCTTCGGGTGTCGTCACATCCCCTTCCTGATCATCCGCATCACCCTCTACAGGGTCTGTAGATTCCCCTGAATCATCAGGACCGTTTATACCCCCCCCCACAGGGTTTTGGCCATCTTCGGGTGTTGTCGTCTCCCCCGCTTCATCGCCCGCATTGTCATCTGCCGGCACCGTCAGATCACTACTTTCGTCATCCGTCGGCGTCGTCAACATTTCTGTACTGCCGTTCTCGATCGGCGTCTCTTCTTCCGCCCATACAGTAAGCATCGGCACATTCACGGAAGTGAGTACCATTGCCAGACTGAGCAGGAACGTAAGACAACGCTTACGAAACGTTTTGCCATGCCTCATAATAAATTTCCTCCTTTTTTGATTATAGTTTATACTTCATATCACTTATGGTTTTGTGCATTTTGACCACAAGCAACACCCCTACCAAATTAATTATAGTTACTTTTCTGTTTATTTCAAGATTACATAACACTATTTCGTAGATTTTCGAAGCATTGTGCCGAAGTTTGTAATTAAATCATCACAGCACTCGACACCTTGCACAAATCCGTTCTGTAATCCCCACTCCCAATACACAGTAAATATAAAAACAGGTAGTTAGTTTATTATAGAATATTTTTTTCCAATACTTTAAGTGTCCATTTTTCATGAAGGTGTCATTTTTTGAATAACACACTTTTTTTAACATGCCCTATAACTGTAATTTGAAATGTGCAGAGAGTTATATTGTTTTTTTCGATATTTTCAATTATACTAAGAGAAAATATTGATCATTATTGTTTCGGAGGATAGATATGTACCACACTAAGAAAATCGGTGTTTTTGTATCACATATTGTCGGGGAATACCAGCGTAATATCTGTCAGGGTATCATAGATCAGGCATCGGAGTACGGGTATTGTGTGGAGATTTTTTCATCCACAGACGAAGAGATTCCGGGTAATTACAGACTGGGAGAGGAAAGTATTCTGCGCATTCCGAATTTCGACAACCTTTGCGGTGTCATTTTTATATCCAGTACATATGTTACCAGCAATCTGCCGCAACTGATCTCTAAAACTCTGGAGGGGTGTCGCTGCCCAATCCTTGAAATTACGCAGCAGCACGGGCAGTATCCGTCTATAATGCTGGACAATGACACCGGCACCGGACAGCTCACGGAACATTTGATTGGAACCCACGGGTTTAAGCGTATTTGCTATCTCGGAAACACACTGGAATCATTTTTCTCTGACAACCGTTGCAATATTTACAAACAAGTTATGGCAAAACATAAATTGCCTGTCACGGCACAGGATATTTATGAGTGCACTTACGACAATCAGGATCTTGAGGCAGCGGTGGAATATTTTACCGCCACGGGTAAGCCGGACGCAATCGTTTGCTACAACGACCGCATGGCGCTTGATATAATCCGTGTGCTTCTTGACAAGGGATACCGGGTTCCCGAAGACATCGCCGTAACAGGCACCGACATGCTGGAGGAAGGGCAGTCTATCGACCCGCCGCTGACATCGGTTACTTTTCCCACGAAAGAAATGGGCGTACGCGCCGTGGAACTTCTGCTCTCGGCGATCCACGGAAAAGAGCTTCCCCCGGTCACGGTCATAACATCCGATCCGCACATCGGCGGCTCCTGTGGATGCCCTGCCAAGCACCATAAGAATCCCTTCTATTTCCAGCATGAAATGGCGTTGAAAGTAGGACAGAACGAAGCCACGAGCACGAATAATATTCATATGGCCGCGTCCCTATTGGCAACCGTAGATATTAATGAGGGCATGGAGCTGTTGGAGAATTTCGTGTCGCAGATTTCCGGGTGCAGTGAATTATATCTGTGTCTTTATTCCGACTGGGATTCCGTCTCCTCCCACATCCGCACAATCACTTTTTCCGAAGATGACTCTGCAGACCGGGATGTTATGCTGCTCAAATTTGCATATAAAGACGGCAGGCGCATGCATGAGTGCAGCTTTACCAAGCAGAATCCGCTGCCTGACTATCTCTCTGACAACGAAGCCTCCAGCTACATTTTCTACCCTTTGTATTTCAGTGAGAAAGCATATGGTTATATCGCCATTGCGTACGAGCATAATCAGATCATCTGTGAGGTTGATTTCCTGTCCTGGATCATGAATATCAACAGTATGCTGCATAATATTGCCGAGAACAAGCGCACAGGTCTTCTCGTCAATCGATTGGAAGAAATCTATATGCATGATGAGATGACCGGTCTTTATAACCGGCACGGATACAAGCTGCTGTCAGAAGAACTGCTTGAGAAAACGCAGGACACCGGCGCCCGTATCTCGTCCTTTATACTGGATCTGGACGGACTTAAGTACATTAATGACACTTTCGGACACAGCGAAGGCGATTTCGCAATCTGTGTTCTTGGACAAGCCCTGAAAAACGCTGTCAGGGACGGGGATATCTGTGCCCGGCTGGGCGGCGACGAATTCTGTCTGCTGACTACAGGATATTCCGATGAGGAACTGCCACTCCTAATCTATAAGATCGACCAATATCTGGATAACTACAATAAACTGCACACTAAGAAATATAATGTCTCCGCCAGCATCGGCGTGGCCTCTGAGACGATCAGCCCTGACTTTGACTTAAAGCAGCTCAATGAGAAGGCTGACCAGGCTATGTATGAGCAGAAACGGTCTAAGCCAAAACACAGAAAATAAATATATTTCAACATAAAAAGACTCAGAAAATGCTAATTCAACATTCCTGAGTCTTAATTCATCGGTAGATATAACGGAGAAAGAGGGATTTGAACCCTCGCGCCGCGCAAGCGACCTACACCCTTAGCAGGGGCGCCTCTTCAGCCTCTTGAGTATTTCTCCACAGTCTGAACTATCCTCTACCAATATGAAGTTCTGCGCTCAACCACAACGCACATGTTATTATACCTAAGCTGTTCTCGTTTGTCAACGCTTTTGCGTGATTTTTTCAGTACACTACACACTATCCTATTCAGCTGTCACCGTCTCATACAGATCCGTCCCCTCAGAGTCAATCACTACAATAACCGGAAAATCCTTGACTTCAAGCTTGCGAATTGCCTCCGTTCCGAGATCATCGTACGCGATCACTTCCGACTTAGTAATCGATTTAGACAACAGTGCACCCGCACCGCCGACCGCAGCAAAATAAACCGCTCCGTTTCTGACGATCGCTTCTTTCACGGCCTGCGACCTCTTACCTTTACCGATCATACCGATCAAGCCCAAATCCAGCAGATCCGGCGCATACTTATCCATGCGGCTGGCGGTGGTCGGACCGGCAGAACCGATCGGTCTTCCTTCTCTTGCCGGAGACGGCCCCATATAATAAATCACATTATTCTCCATCTCAAGAGGAAGTGCTCCGCCCTGAGCAAGTGTCTCATACATTCTCTTATGCGCCGCATCTCTTGCCGTATAGATGGTGCCGCTTATGTACACATAATCTCCCGCCCGCAGCGTTGCCGCCTCTACTTTATTAATAGGTGCCTGTATATGTCGTTCCATTTTTCCTCCATGCTGTATGCATATAAAAAATTGAGCTTCGCTCAATTGCGAGATTTGTTCGCTTACGCTTCACAAACTCGTGGCTATCCGAGCAATTTCCTATAGAATTATAACGACCTTACCGCATGCCTGTTCACATGACAACAGATATTGACCGCTACCGGCAGTCCTGCGATATGCGTTGGGTAAGTATTGATATTAACCGCCAGCGCCGTAGTCGTTCCGCCGAGCCCTCCGGGACCGATTCCTGTCTCGTTAATCTTCAGAAGCATCTCCTCTTCCAATTCTTTCACATAGGGAATTTCTGAATGTTCGTTCACCGGTCTGGTGAGCGCCTTCTTCGCCATCAGGGCACATTTCTCAAAAGTACCGCCTATACCCACACCCACAACCATCGGCGGGCACGCATTCGGACCGGCATCCTTGACTGCGGTCAGAATGGCATTCTTAACACCCTCTATTCCGTCCGCAGGCTTAAGCATAAACACTCTGCTCATATTCTCGCTCCCGAACCCCTTCGGTGCCACGGTAATCTTAACACTATCCCCGACCACCATCTCGTAATGGATAACGGCCGGTGTATTATCCTTCGTATTCTCACGGATCAAAGGATCGCCAACCACGGATTTCCGCAAATATCCCTCTACATATCCCTGTCTGACACCCTCATTAACCGCCTCCTCCAGAGAACCGCCCGTAAAGTGTACGTCCTGCCCGATCTCCATGAAGATTACCGCCATACCGGTATCCTGACAGATAGGAATCATATCTTCTCCGGCAATTTTCAGGTTATCCTGAAGCTGGCACAGGATCTGTCTTCCCAATGGCGCTTTCTCTTCCTGTAATGCATGCTTCATTGCCCTGTCCATATCTTCCGCGAGGAAATGATTCGCTTCAATACACATTTCTTTAATATTTCTTGTGACATCCGCCACATCTACCATTCGCATTGACTTACTCTGCCCTTTCCTGTTTCAACTGCCGCCATACTGATTACAGCGTAATCCGTTTATTCCCGGCATATCTGATCCTTAACCGCTTCCAGCTCCGCCTGCGATACTTCCTGGGGCTTCCATCCGATCTTCTGTCTGTCCGCCCGATATCTCGGAATCAGGTGCATATGAAAATGGAAGACAGTCTGTCCTGCCAGATCTCCGTTATTCTGCACCAGATTGAATCCTTCACATCCCAAACGCTCGGTCATCATAGATGCCATCTTCTTAGCCAGTTTCATGACCTCTCCGGCAGTCGTCTCCGGCAGTTCATACAGATTTGCATAATGTTCTTTGGGCAGAATCAGCGCATGTCCTTTCGTCGCCGGTCCCAAATCAAGAATCACACGGAAGGTTTCATCTTCATACAATGTCTGGGATGGAATCTCACCGTTTGCAATTTTACAAAAAATACAATTAGCGTCTTTCATTATTATATTCCTCTCCTATCTCACTCACATTTATTATAATCCGGTCGGTCTGGCGCCGAATATAAGTGCCTGATCCAATATGCGAAGCGCCTTGAAGTCACCCTTCATCTTCATATCACCTGCCATAAATGAAGCCTGAAACGTAGACTTGCCGGCCACAATACCATTCATAACCTCTCTGGGCATCTGCACCTCCACGTCTGCATGGCTGCCCTCACCGTAGAAACAGCGCAGATCGCCCCCGCTTATTCCGATAAAGAGCGGTGTCTTCTTCTCCTCTATCACGATCTTAAAGTCCCCTGCCAAACCGGGCTGCGGTTTGAAATGTTCCTGAATCTCTTTCAAAAATTCCGTAGTGTCCTCTTTCTCACTGCTTCCCATCATATCCCGGAACATACTGGCCAGTTCCTGAATATCCGCCTTCTGTCTCTGCACATAAGTATCATCGGCAACATACTGGGAAAGCTGTTCTGACTCCTGCGGTGTAAAGTTAATATTTTTTGTAATTGCCACTTTCTGTTTTACTGCCTGATTGCTCGCCGGAAGACATGCCATCTTCTGGTTGATCGTACGATACAGATTTTCCGCTTTTTTCTCTATGATACGAATATATTCTTCATTCTCTTCCAGAATAGATGTGTCCGTAATGTATCCACAGATACCATCGCAGGGAAGTCCTCCCAGAATTTCCCATGCCGTTACCAGATCAAGCATGCCGCCCCGCTCTCCGTATGTGGTCGACATGACGATCGGACTCATATAGATCTCACTGATCCGTTCCTTATCCCCGTACAGCCAGCAGGAATCAAGGAACTGCTGCATATATCCACCTATGCCGTACCACTCCACCGTCGTCGCAAGAATGACACCGTCAGCAGTCTTTAAACTCTGCGGAAGGGTTGTGATACTGTTCTTCAACTCATAGAGCTGGAAATACTCCACCGTAACACGAAGCTCTTCCAGCACTTCCTTCATTTTATTGATTACGAAGAGTGTGGGATCATCCATCAGTCCCCGTCCGCCATAATAGATATTAATCTTCATTGATATTCTTGTCCTTTCCTGCCCTGATCTGTGGGCACAGCATCGCAATGACCGCCATCGCGGCAAATCCCATGAGAATACCGCCTATATGTGCCGCGTTATTGACATTCGTACTGGTAATGCCACAATAAAGTGAAAATACAATGGCAAAAGCGAGTCTGCCTGTCGTCATATACTCTAACTTACCTTGGTACAGAATAACCAGCATAAGTAAAGCGCCTTCTACACCAAAGACCGCACCGCTGGCCCCCACGGAGGTATAGTAGTCCCTCATCAGAAGCTCATATCCCATGGATAAAACCGCACCTGCCGTTCCTGAGAGAAAATAAATAACCGCATATAGAATATGCCCAGTTTTCTTCTCCACAATCTCCCCAATATAATACAAAATTATCATATTGCTGAAAAGGTGCTGTGTACTCGAATGCAGAAACATCGAAGTAATTATCCGGTAATACGAACCGTCCTTCGCGATCTCCTTTACACCGAGCGCACCTTTATTATATAACAGATCATCGGTAAATGTACATATCAGAAATACGATCACATTGACTGCCACCAGACAAATATTCACCCACGGCAGTTTCGCGATCTGCTCCCGGCTCCACTTCTCCCGATGAAATCCCCCTTCTCTCTGCGATACTTCCTCCTGTCCATTTTCGTGATATGCCGGTCTGTCCAGAAAGTCCTCTAAAACCGCCCTCCATCCATAGAAATCCGATACTTGATTCTCATATATGATCAGTTTGTCTGCGCTGGTATCAATGATCCAGCAGAAACTATCCTCACTGCACAGTTTCTTAGCCCACTCCGCATCCTTGCATAAAATCAATGTCATCATATGAATCTCTGTCTCGCCTCTGGTATGAAAATAACCGGCTCCACGCTCTTTCATCCGCGCATACCACTCCGGTGAGATTTCTGCACTCTCCCGATAATCCATCACGAATATAACCGTACATCCCTGATTTTCTTCGTGGCAATAAAATGCATATTCCGGGGAATTCGTCGGAATTTTATTATATCCCTTTGCGTAAAACAAAGGCTCTATTTGCTCCAAGACCATGGCACACTCCAAATGTACTTCCGCATAAATTAACTATTTCTATGAGATTATCATTTTCAGTTTGTCATGTCAAATCACGATTGCTGCCAATGAACATCTAGCGGTAACAATAATTAAGATTCCCGAAGCGTATTTCATCTCCCGCTTCGATCTCCACAGTCTCCTGCGGCTGCATACGCAGGCCGTTCCTATATGTCCCGTTGGTAGAATTCATATCCGTCAGCAGGACTCTTTCCCCCTCTCTGTCAAATCTGGCGTGAATCCTGCTGACAGAGTTGTCCGCAAGCACATAATCCACGCAGCCCGCCATCTTACCGATTGTACACGGGAATTTTTTTAGTTCAATATGTTGTTTATTTTTTCGATCCATCGCATATAGTTTGCACTCTGTAAACTTACTCTCATCGTAGAAAACCGTATTGCCGTAGCCGTCTTCGGGCTGTCCAGCCGCTGCTGACCCGGTCTGAAGCGGCACATCCCTACTGCGGTTCATTCTTCCTGACGCCGAGTCCACAGTCGCGTATTCCACCAGATTCAGATCCATATCTCTGCTGATTACATGCTCTAACGATACCGGGGTCTTCTCCTGTAAATATCCCTCTTCCGGTCCCCACTCCATATCCGGGTATGTTTTGTTCTCTACTTCTCTTCCGTTCTTCTTCGTCTCTGCCGGATTCTTACTGCTTTTGACGATCCGCAACAGACAGATCACAAAACAAAGCCCCATGGCCGCCGCGGAAGCGCCGAGTATAATCTCCTCCCGCTGCGTTAATTCATACAGATACCAAACTGCCGATGCCCCTGCAATACTAAGCATTGACAGAATGGCAAATACAGGATAAAACAACCCGATTCTGCGGGGCGTCTCATTACCGGATGCGACCGGCTGTACACTCTCTGTCACATCAAATATCGGTGGTACATCATCTGATTGCCCCATCGGTTCGTATACCGGCTGGAACTCGGGCTCACTCGTCTGCTCCTGCAAAGTCTCTACCTCCTCCAGAATCTGCAGCGCATCTTCCAGTGAAAAGCAGCCCTCCTCCGACATTTCATAGATCCGGTACATATCTTCTGTAAGTTTCTGATCCTCCGGATCAATATGCTCCAGCAGGAAATCCATAAGCGGTCTATAAGCTTCCTCCGCTGTTACCGCATACTCCGGATAATACAAACCTATGTACTTCTTATCAGTAATATCATAGTAGATATGTTCCGGCTGCAGAACCAGCCCTGTCTCATCCATAAAATAGCCTGACAGCCTGTCGCATATTCCATGAAGCTGCCACAGAATGTCCTTCACCTGCTCACAAGACATCTTTCTGCCTTTGTACAGACCTTCCAGCGTTGTCTTGGAACTGATATCATAATAGTAATAAACCATTCCGTTTATATGGCGTACGGAACACTTTAGAATCTCGCCGATTTTACCGGACATAAGTATCTTATGCTGATAGCTCCCGGACGCCTGCCTCCGGCTGCATTGCAGTATCATATAATTATGTCGGTAATCTTTATAATATTTTGCTTCTAACATACTGATTCTCCTTTTCACGCTATTTCACATTCTCCAACATATTCCCGATCCATCTGCTTTTACGTATTATATGCGTCGGATTGATGATCTGCGCCCTGGCGCGGGTCCGAATCTTCCATCCGGTCGCATCATACATGGTAAAAGCTGCCCGGATCGGCACCTTAACCTGACACTCTCCCGTCACATCCGTAACATTGCCCTTGCGGTCCACGCTCCCGTGCACTTCTCCCGTTCCGAAATATTTCTCTCCGAATTGTTCCTTCATATGTGCGCTGATATAGGGCACAATCTTATCCTCCTGCTTCTGAATGCTCCCCCGGAAGCAGACCGCATAAGCATCCTGAAAAAGTACGCATTTATCGTAAGAATAGAAGGACAGATAGACCAGAAAGACAAAGAGAAAGATCGTCCACGTAATGATAAAGGATGCCTCTACCGTCATATACCCACCTGCTTTTTTTCTCAGAAACATATCACAACCCCCATTCCCAACAACAAAAACGGTGCAAAAGGAATCTCCCGATCTCCCGTCGCTTTCCCGATTACCAACAGAATAAGCGCTGCTACCGACTCTACTGCCAGCCCCGCCAGCAGGATCAGGAAACAGTTCTGCAGTCCCGTAAACAGACCGATCATAATAAGAACCCAGCCGTCCCCGTACCCCACCCTCTCACCAGTAATATAACTGAGCAGCCAGAAAGCAGCTCCGGGGATGACCGACAACAGCCCTGACATCCATGCTTCTTCTCCCATCGCACCTTGCACGCGCAGAATCAGCGCCGTTATGATTCCGATCCACACAACCACCAGTGGAATCTCTTTGCGGATACCGTCGCACACCGCACAGATTCCCAGCAGAATAAACAACAATATCTCTACCCACATTTAGAACACCTTCCTCTCCCGCCGACCTGGGACAGCGGCACCGTATAGATCGTCCGCTTCAATCCCGAACAATTGATCTGACTGTGATAGCTGCTGCCCTGCCTCGTAATATAAACCTGTCCCTGTGCTTTACTCCCACCGCATATTTCGCAGGGATAGTATTTGCCGCCCGCCTGATTTCGCATATCATCGACCGCAGTTGCCGCAACCGACTCAATAGAAGGATTTAAATAAGTACAGTTTCGATCAATATGATATACGGTCCCCGTTTTGGTGATATACACCATGGGATCTTCCTGACTCAGATCGCTGACATGCTGCGCCACGTCATAGCCCGTCCACGCCTTTCCGTAATACCGCTGTGACATGGCAAACCCATCAAACCCCATGACAGAGATCAACGGCTTGACACGGTAAGACACCCGAAGATCAATGATATCGCCTTCCCCCATAACAGTGGACCCCGCAAGGGAAACCCCGGCAGCACCGTCCGTAACACAGGAATGATCCAGATCGCTTCTGCCGATATATTCCAGTATCTGCCCTCTGGCATAGAGATGTGTCATCGCTACACCGGCCACACTCTCCGGAATCGCGCTTCCCACTGTCCGTTCATAGACATATCCCGCAAACGCCATCTTATTGCCCGTCTGATGCAGGGCAGCATTGATTCTGCTTTGTGTTCCGATGATATTGACCGCGTACAGAATATTAATCACGGCAAACAGAAAAAACGGCAGAGCAAACGCCGCTTCCAGCGTCATGGAACCTTTCCTGCACAGAATTTTTCCTCTGCGGAAGGCGATAAAAGATGCCCTCTTTAGCGATCTGTAGATTAATAGAATTAAATGACCAACTTGATCGGCATCAAGATATGTCCGGAGAGAATGTGCTGTCGTTTGATAAGTATTTTGTTTCAATCGTAAAAAGGACATCTTTTATCACCTCCCGCCTCTAATAGAATCCATAGCATCTGGTCATCTCATAGGAATAACCGAACCGGCTTGACACAGACATATCCGCCTGATAAGTATCGAAGCAGGCATCCAGCCGAAATCCCGCGTTACCCGCTGTCCTGCGGATATCCATCTCCATAATATCCATGGCTCGAAAAGTCCTCTTTTCTTGATTTTCGAGGAAAAGCATGATCTGCAGATATTCCTTGTAGTTAAGTCCCCTGCCCCCGCTCTCCTGTGTCAGGCTTCCCCTGACATCAGTCAGACTATCAATCCCCGTTTTCCAATCCGATGCCGTCTTAACGATCGGCACCCTGCCGCCCGCAAGCAGTGTCTTTACGTCCTGCAGACTCTCCACATACGCCCATGCAAGCAGGATCGTATATTTCACGGGCTCGGCCAGTTCAGGGCACATACATACTGCCGTCAGTGACAATGCCAGTGCTTCCGCCGCGGCAATCTTCGCTGCATCTGTCAGAAGATATAAAAAATTCGCTACTTCCCTCCATCTGAGCAGTCTTTTTGCCACATACTCCAGATTCTGCCAGTCCGTGTCCTTGCCTGCCAAAATATACTCGATCTGATATTTCATCAAGGACTTGTCTAATTCCTGTCCGTAATACCCGCATTTCTCAAACAGATATGCCTCGAACACAAGCTCATTCGGCTCGCCGGACACGGCGGCCGCATCCGCACACATACCTGTTCCCTGCATAAGCGGGCGATGAGATATGTAATCATCTAAGGATCCTTTAACTGCAGATACCTGCGACGAATCCTCTAATACCAGATTCAGCACTCCGCTGCTTCTTGTAGAATTGGCCACATCCGCCGGATTATTTAGCGGCACCTCTTCATAGACCCCTTCCTCCACCTCCTGCTGCGGCAGTCCGATTTCCTGAATTTGCGCTTCATATTTACTCCGCTCTCCTTCGGGATCTTTCGTCTCCAAACCGTACTGCTCCACATGTGACACGCCCAGATTTATTTGGTCAAGAAGAGCCCCAAGCGGATAATCCGCCATATAATCCGTGATCTGGCGTTTGAGTACACGCCCCTGCTCATCAGAAGCGATAGAATATTTCTCGATATCTGTCTTACCCGCTTCCATAGCAAGGAAATCTCTGACGCCGCCATAATTTCCACCGCTCTCCGGCTGCAGATTCCTCTGTATGTAATTCTTCAAATGCGCTTCCGTATTCCCGATGTCTGCCCGGCTTCCTCCGTACGACATATCCACAAACAGCAGATCATACTGCTCCAGAAGCTCTCTGTGGTATTCCGCGAGGATCGAATTCATGCCGATATCCGTGACACATTCAAACTTCATGCGTATGGCACTGATTCGTGCCCCTTCTATTACCGTGAATACAAGGGACAGAATCAATGTAAGGGATAATGCAAGAAATACGGTGATATACCCTTTCCTCATGACATTACCGTATTGCTGTCTTTGGTAATCTTCTCAAAGACCGTCTCCACCAAGGTGCGAAGCTGTGTCTTAAAGATAATGACAAGTCCGATCAGTACCACGATGATCAGTATGATCTCTACCGTTCCCATTCCCTCCTCTTCCTTAAGGAATGCCCGCAATCCTTTCAGTCTTCCTGTCTCCATACCTGTTTTTTTGTCTCTTCTTGATCTTCTTATTCTGTTCATCTTTTCCTCCGTTCCGAAGCGTTTTACGTTGAGACTTCCGCACTGTGCCCAACTTCACTTCTCTGATTGTCATGTTAATGGTTTGTATAATTTTCTTTTGCCTTTTGCCGGTTTTCGTCACATCATAAAGGAAAAATATGCCGGTATCATGATGACTACCATGACAATGCACAGCATCATCATCATCGGAAGCAATAACTTTGTACCCGCTTCCTCACCCAGCTTTTTTGCCAGTGCCTTTCTCTCGGTGAAAGCATTATCCGCCTCCTGCCGCAGCATATCCAGCAGATCATTGCTTCCCTTCCTGATATTCTGCGATAGCAGCGTACTTAGCTTCATATACGCCTGAACCTGACATCTCCTGCCGAAATGGTCGTAGGCTTCCCTCTCTGATCTGCCGCTTTGCAGCTCATGGCATGTTATCAGTATTTCTTCATAGACATATCGCCTCCTTTCCTTCTGCTGCTTCCTATAGTCCTCCCCCATCTTGGTGAACGCGTTCCTGATCGTCATTCCCGCACCCATATAGAGCGCCAATTTGTTGACAATCTCCGGATAGTCCAGCGTAAGTTCCCGCTTTCGTTTTTCCAACTGTCGGTCCAGCTCCCTGCCACGCCCCCAGTACAAGACTCCGGCAGCGATCAGAATCAGGCACATAAGATATCCGCTGCCGTCCTCTACGATTTCTCTCCATATGATAGGCTTAGACTCCACACTGTCCGGCAGGATCATAGCCTCCGTGCTCCCGGTGCGCTGCTCCTGCATATGCAGCAGTTCCTCAATCTGCCTGCGCACAAGTTCTTTCTGGGTATAGACGATAGGATTTATCTGCACATGAATCTGTTCATCCCAGTTCCATTCCTCATACCGGACATGCGCCGTCAATGTGACAATCTCCCCTTTTTCCAGCTCGGTATTATCGATCGTACCATCCGTATTTACGAGTGCATAACTATCGCTCTCCCAGGATATTTCGAAGGGATATCCGTCAATCCGTGTTACCAGATCCAGATCGTACCGCACATCTTCCAGGCTTTCATTCTGCCCGCGAATTGCCTCCGGTATGGCCTCTGCCATTTTTTGATACAACGTCTCTGCCTCTTGCTGTGTATACTTGCGCTCCTCCACGGTATACCGGAATATTTCTTCCTCCCCATCCATAATCTGCGCCGCCAGTTCCACGGGTATGTCTCCCTCTCCGTAAGAATTCCGCCATATATAGCTGCCGTCCACCAGAAGCGAGCTGCTACGCGCACTTAACCATACTGCCGTACAGACTGACACGCCCGCGAAAATCACCGTGAGTATCACACTGTATTGGGACAGATAATATTCCCTGACCTGTATCTGCACCGCCTTGTCCGGCTGTAATGCCTTCAGTTTGTCTCCCAACTGCCGTCTGGATATATCTTTCCTCCAGCCGCGCTTTGCACCTGCCTTTCCTGACGAATTCTCCTGTCTGCGCAAAAGATAAGAAGCCATCCTGCGAAACGGACCCCTGCATTCCTCCCGCCACGACACAATATAGAGCAGCACATATACCGTCAATACTGCTGTGTATATATAAATCATTCTTAGGCCAACTCCTTTCTTACACTTCGATCTCCACGATTCGCCTGGATAACAAATACGCTGCCATGTAGAATCCCAGACACACGGTCATGATCATGATGCCGATCACATTATGATACAGCACGTCAAAGAATCCTCTGGAAGTGCTGCTCACATAGAAGATAATCAGGAACGGAACCATATTCATGATTTTCTGTTCCATTTTCCTTGCACTGATCATCACCTGAATCTCCTTGTCCGTCTCCGTCTTCTGCTCGATCACTGCTGCCGTCTTGGCCAGAATATCCGTCATATTGCCGCCGCTTCGCTTCGCAATGTAGAAAACATCCGCAAACTGTATAATATCCGGCAGATTACTGCGCTGTCCGAGATTATATATGAGCTTCTCCAGCACTACATTATTATCCAGTCCGGCAATAACATATCTCATCTCCAGACAGATAACCGCCTCCGCCCCATAGAGCATCTCCATATCCCTGTAAGATTCCCGAAAAGCGTTTTCAATCGAATATCCTGCCTTCTGATTGGCCGAAACGGCAAGAATCATGTCCTTAAACTCTATACCCAGCTCCTGCTTCCGCTTTCCGGCCAGATCCTTTTTCTTCTCTTTCAGAAAAAGAAACAGAATTGGCGCAAGACACAAACATGCGATCCATGACCGGTAGAAGAAATATCCCACCATACCGATGAGCAGCATGCCTTCCGAAATGTACAGAAGCCATTCCTTCGGACGAAGCCGGTATTCACCATAATCCGGCATACTGTAATTTTTCGACATAAGACAACTCTCCCTTCTTCTGCAGATTTCCGCATACTCTGCCCTCCTCATCCGTCCCCGTCTCTGCAAACTGATACAACGGCTTCAGGGCGATCTTATCCGCCTCATAACCTAAGACCTCCACGATTTCCAGCACCTTTCTCGAACCGTCCCTTAACCGCCCCAGATGAATAATAATATCAATACCGGAAGCGATCTGCTGCCTAATCGCCGTAAGCGGAATATCCATGCCCATTAATATCATGTTTTCCAGCCGGCTCAACATATCTCCGGAGCTATTAGCATGTCCTGTGGACATGGAACCGTCGTGCCCTGTATTTAAACACTGCATCATATCAAAAGCTTCCCCGCCTCTGACTTCTCCCACGATAATGCGATCAGGACGCATCCGAAGCGATGTCCTGATCAGATCTCTGATAGTGATCTCCCTGCAGCCCTCCACATTGGCGTTGCGCGTTTCCATGCGCACCAGATTCGGAATACTCCTGATCTGCAGCTCCGCGCTATCCTCAATCGTGATAATTCTCTCCTGCGCCGGAATATAGTAGGACAATGCATTTAAAAACGTGGTCTTGCCGGAACCCGTACCACCGCTGATAAAGATGTTGTACTTCGCCCGCACTAACTTACGGAGCCACTCACATACTTCCGCACTGACGGACCCATAAGCGATCAGATCTTCCATCATAATCGGTTGATCCGGAAATCGCCTGATCGTTACAATCGGCCCGTTTAAGGCTACCGGATCGAGAACCACATTGACACGTGCACCGCCCTGCAACCTGGCATCCACAATGGGAGAAGCTTCGTTCACCACCCTGTTGCAGGCCGCCACGATCTGCTGTATGACATTCTGTAATTTTTCCCGGCTCTCAAACCGCAGCTCACTCCTGTACAGATGCCCGTCCCGCTCTATGAAAATACAATCGGGCCCGTTAATCATAATTTCCGTAATATGCGTATCATCAACCAATTCCTGCAGCACATCCAGTTTTCGAATTGCATGGAACAGTTCCCTGCGAAGCTGTCTGCGTTCCGTCAGCGTCATGGGCGTTTCTCTGCTTTCTCTGATCAACATCTCGTCGATGAGCCGCTGTATCTCCTCATCCGAGCTTTCCATGGAATAGTCAATGCTCTCTGCCAGCTTTTCCTTCAGTTTCCTCTTGCGCTCTTCCTTACTTTCCATATAGATCCTCTCTTACAATTGCTTTTACATATCCTGCCAGTTCCCCATGAGTCATCAGATTCAGATCTACGGTAATATCCCTGAAAACCGGAAACCGGCATTTCACGGTTTTCTCCACGATCTCTTCCATCTCGTTAAAATGCAGAATCTGTTCATACTGATTGATCTTAGCCACCGCAAAACTGTCCTCCTTCGTGATGGTGTATATCTTATAACAGCTGCGCAGCAGATCGAATAATCCGTCCATACAATCGTCCAAATCCAAAATAATATACTCATACTGACCTATCCCGGCAATGCATCTGCAAAGTTCCAACCACTCTTCTCCCGTCACTTCCCGCCGTCCCGCATAGGACTGCATCGGCGGTATATAATCTAACCCGTTCATGTTCTGCGTGACCGCGGGCAGTCGCAGCGCCATCTTCTTCCGGTCGCACCGGAAGTAATACATAAGATCCATCATGTCCATGGCAAAGTCCCGTTTCAGCATCTGGCCGAATCCCGAATAATTCTCGAAGTTGAAATATAAAACCCTGTGCTCCTTCGCTAAAATCTGCCCCATCGTGAGTGCAAAAGATGTCTGCAGACATCTCTTGACGGGGGAATAGATACCGATCAACTTCACCTCTGTGTCTTCTGTTGCCGCTCTGAGCTTCCAATCTGAGAGATCGGTGATTGATTCGGTGAGTATGGCTACGATATTCTCCGGGCTCTGGAATTTACTGATATATTGCAGCTTGTTTTCGGCAACGGCACGATTTATTTCCACACCGACGGATGTGTTATCCTGTAACCCATGGTCCGTTTCCACATCCTCTGGCATCTCGTCTTCACGCAGCACAAACATCCGGGCTATCTGCCTTCTCACATATTCCTCCCGTAACAGTTTCAGGGCGCTTTCGGCAATAACTAACACCGCAATCTCTTCCTGTCCTGCAAACTTCTGCAGTTCCTCCACTTTCGTAAATAAATGCAGCGTATACGGGAGTCTGATCTTGTCCAGTATGTACTCCGAAAGCCTGAGTGCATAAGCTTCCTCCGTATCGCATATTGCAAAAACCTTTCGCTTCAAATTACTCCTCCTAATTTCATCACCACGCCGAACAAAATCGGAACCGTAAAGTGTATCTTGTTCTTGCGGTACAACTGATAATCCTGTAACATATGCTCTCCGTATATTTTCCAGTGCCCTGTCCTTGCCACTTCCGATATATAAGACAGAAAATATTCTATTCTTTCTCTTCCGTTA
Organism: Lachnospiraceae bacterium; assembly: GCA_014804365.1. Taxonomy (GTDB): domain Bacteria; phylum Bacillota; class Clostridia; order Lachnospirales; family Lachnospiraceae; genus UBA3282. The sequence goes on along the minus strand of JAAUZX010000004.1, from coordinate 23,225 downwards.
TGCTCCGTAAGCAGCTTGATCAAAGAAAATACCGCCCCGATTATGAATGTCGATACCATAACCGCGAAAAGTTCTTTCTTATTCATGAAACTGCCGATCATCATAAACACTTTCACATCACCGGCACCGAGCGCACCGATCTTAAACAGTGGGTACATAAGCAGAAATGCAAGAAGCATAGAGAAGACAGGCTGCAGTAAATCGGTATGATACCGTAATCCGCCCAATATCCCGATCACGGTTCCGAGTATAATAAAGCCGTTAGGGATACGATCTGTCTTAAGATCTGCTATCGCTGCAAGAAACAGCAAAAGAAGCAACAGAGATTGATAGTAACTCAGTCCAATAAGATCACCTCCATAGAATAAAATAAATGTGACTCAATGAAATCATAGTGGGATGAAACTCCCGATGCCGTACCGGCAAGATAAGTAGTACATAGAATTTCTTGAGTTGTAAAATGAATTATAAACACAAAACAGTATCCTGTCCAGACCCATTTTGCAGAAAAAAAATTTTTGTGAAAAGTCTACAATATTTTAAAGAAATGAATGCCATAAAGTACGGCAATCCCCGGAAATCCAAGGATTCCGGATGTCAAAATCGTAAGCGGATTGATACCTACTGCAACCGCGATCTGTCTGGATGCCAACAGATAATTAAGGCAGTAGATTCCGATCGTACCCATGACCGCCCGCAGAATAAAATTAACCAGCCACTCCACTTTTCTTCCCATCGCGCCTATAATAAGCACAATCAGACATACACCCACAATTGCCAGTACTCCGCCTGCATTTCCCATCTCCATATCCCTTCACTTTCATTATTCAGTCTTGTCTGTCTCCGGTACTCATCCGATTCTACAGCCATAATTTACCAGTATAAATGTCTTTACACTAGTAACATATGCTTCCTGTCCATCAAATATTACATGAATATTTTTCCAAATATTACCTATACTTAAACAAAAGTAAATTCCTTCGGACATTAACAAATCGAGCAAGCTCGATTGCGAGATTTGCTTCGCAAACTCGAAATGAGCCGGAAACATCTATATTCAGAAAGGTTTGGTGGGTGTATGAAAATGTTTTTTCATCAGAGCGCTAACGGTATGGCAGGTGCAGATATCATCGTGGACTGTCAGAAAATGACGATACGTGAAGAATTGGCACAGACAAGGTATGCGCTGGAAATTGCCTATTCGAATTTCGACAATGTAACCGATCCCGACCTGATCGACTGTTATATCTATGAAGTGAATGCAACGCTTAAGCGTTATAAGTATCTGTTAGAACAGGCAGCAGATATGAATCTGCTGCCCGAAGAAAACCATCAAGAAATATACCGTGCGCTGTCTCTGTTCTCATAAACGCACATATTTATGACCTGCCGCCTACACGCAGAATCCCCTGTTAGTGACGGAATCCGCTATATTCTCTGTCAGCGTATTCCTGCCATAGGTAAGCCCTGCATAGACGGTCTGCGTATTGCCCATAACAGGACCGGACGTATCCTGATCTTCGATCGCCTGATATGCCTTATGCAGCTCACCGATAATCAGTCGGACATGCTCTAAGTTCTCTCTCTCATAATGTGTAGAAGCCTTAACAAGCTCCCTGCTGATATAGAGATAGAGCTGCAGCAGATTATGCGCCAATTCATAATCAAGGTTAAGCGATGCCGTCAATTCGTCTATGCATCCGCGGATCTTGCGAATCGCACTCTTATACTCCATCTTCTCTCCGGCATCAAGCGCTTCCTGCGCCTCATCTACATAGAGCAAAACCATTTCATACAGAATCGTGATCAACTGGGTCTTATTCGCCTGCGTAATGCGCAAGGTATACTCCTGTTTCAATTCCTTGGTCATATATATCTCTCCTTAATATTCTAGGTCTCCTATTGTAGAAGCTGAAGCACCTGAGAAGGTCTCTCATTAGCCTGCGCGAGCATGGAAACCGCTGCCTGAGATATTACCTGCTCTGTTGTGTAAGTAGTCATCTCCTCCGCCATATCCACATCCATAATACGGGAGTAAGAACTCGTCATATTCTCGCTGGTGATGTCAAGACTGTTTACCGTGTGCTCCAGACGGTTCTGGTAAGCTCCCAGTCTGCTTCGTGCATCGGATACATATATAATTGCACCCTTGATCTCATCAATCGCTTTCGCACTGTTCTCATCTGTATCCACCTCTGTTCTCTCGATGCCGAGTCTGTCCAGAGAAATCTTGGGAATCCTGATATTTAACTGCTGTCCTTCGTTGGCACCGATCTGCATATCCATGGAGCCGATACCGGNCACATTAATCTCTAACGCACCATTTGGTACACAATTTACAGCATTATATCCTGTAATGCTTCCATCTGCCGGNTCATACACCGGACTCGGCGTAANCGCAATCGTCANCTCGAANTCCTGATTGCCNGTNATCGTNACTTTNTCCTGTCCNACCTCAGTAATNGATACNCCNTGCGGAAATNCCGNNCCCGGCGTAAAACTGTTCTTCGTCTGATCCAANTCTATTGTTCCATCCGCATTATAGAATACTGTAAGCGCANNAATCGTATACTGCTTCGCCAGCACCTCATCGCTGTAATAATCTACCGTCGCAATCTGGCTGTTCGTGTAACCTCTTAAATCAAAGCTGCCATCCAACAGAGGCTGACCGTTGAATTCCGTATCNGTAGCAATTCTGGTAACNTCNTNCTTCAACTGCTTCAATTCCTGATTCANCATTTCNCTGTCAGTTGTNGTAAGNGTTCCCGTAGCGCCCTTTANNGCCAACTCNTTCATTCGCTGCAGCATGTCATGTACTTCNGTNAAAGCGCCGTCCGCCGTCTCGATAATGGAAGTNCCTCTGTTNGCATTCTCGGTTGCAACGGATACGCCGGTAATCTGTGCATTCATTCTGCGGCCGATCGCATATCCTGACGGATTATCTTTNGCTGCCGTAACCTTTAANCCGGAAGACAATCTCTTAAGTGACTGTGAGACTCTCTTATCCGATGCATTAAGTGCGTTGTTAGCGTGCATTGCCGCTGAATTGTAACTGATCTTCATATAAAANTTCCTCCTATCTCATAACTGCNATTCTCTATGCTGTGAACACTGTAATAAATGCTTTTGCTATCNGATACAAATCTGCGGTCTGTACCGATGACCCGTTCTGGGTTTCNTCCGCCGTATAGGCGTTCAGATCCAGTTCTGCGCTGCATACGANTCCGATGTCGCCAAGCTCCAGNTCNTTATGNGCCAACGCTTCAACCGTNGTCCGCAGACATTTCTGNAGGCTGNCATTCTTTCCCTGAATANTATCNGNACCCTCCTGNGTGGAACANGCGATATAGCCGGATACTTTCCCGTTNCGGATCGCAAATTCCGCNGCCACTTTACCGTGGCTTTCCGTCTCAAATGTNGCCTTAACCTTACCGCCGTCCTGTTTATCATGCAGCACCCTTANATGGATTGCTGTCGTCTCCCCGTTGATCTCTACGGGAATCTGATAATTTTCCTCTTTCGCAAGACCGGCTGCCAATGTGAGCTGTTTACGGCAGCTCTGAATCGCCTTCAGNTCAATATAANTTATATCAGGANTATACTGCGCCTCTTCCAGCACTTCCTCGAANACCTNTTCCATCTCTTCAAAGGCTTCCTGTGCGCTCTTTTCGTCTGTCAATGCATCATGCAGACGGGAAACNNCGTNTTTTACATTTTCCTCATTCTCAGGNGAGGTATACTCTTTCATTTTCTTATAAAGAGCNCCNCTGCTGTTCATCAGCATATCCGCNGCCGCAAGATTATTGATCGTNACCGGCTGCTTGCTGTGTAACAGTTCCTCNATCACGGCATCTTCCACTTCNCATGCCTGCTGCACTTCCCGCATTTGNTCCTGTCGGTATTCTTTCTCTGTAGAAGCGTCCTGTNTTGCCATGCGGTCTGCAATGTTTCCGACAATATCNCGGTAGTTCCTGTTAAANCCACTCTCGATCTGCCTGCTGATCGACATGCCTTTCTCAATGGCCTCAACGCCGGCAAATGCGTCATCTACCATAAAGTCCATNCCGGNTTTCTTCCGGCTTCGTNCCGCACTCAGCATATTTTTAAAGGAGACCTCCGCTCCCATATTGACAAGTGCGCCNACCGCAGCGTCATCCGTCTTTTCAAACTGTCTGAGCATACGGTAGATACCGATATATGCCGTCCGCTCCTGTTTGTCAATAGCGTTGCTNTTATCCAGCTTATATAAAAATTTGCTGTANTTCTCGCTCGCCTGCTCTTTNCTGTANGGTATGGAATCCAGATATTCATTTAACTCCGGCAGGGTCANTTCCAGCGGATTCTTNCCGTCCCGGATCGCCTGCAGGACTGCNGCCGGTGTCATNTTATCTGATCACACGGTGAAGCTCTGCATCCGTATCCCGCACCGTTTCNATNTTTTCCTGCGTCAGCTCCATCCGATTGTAGCCCAGAATACGAACCGCCCGACGGTTCTCCTCATTGAGCTCAAATCCCAGATCTTCCAATGTGCTGTCCACATTCNNNAATGCNTTCTGNATAGAATCACCNANNTCNTCTNCTTGTNGNNGTCATCCANGTCTCNTANTTTTCNCTCGCCTCATNATANTGATTNCGCANAGCNGTGCCGTCTATGTGCACNTGATNNANNGTNAANTCCTNATCNGTCACNTTAAACCGNCCGGCAATATCGATCGGCAGATAAGGAATCTCATCCACTTTACTTCGAATTTCCGCATAGAGAGAGGCTTTCTCAGCCGCCCGCACCTCGTCCGTCACTCCGAACAAAAGCTGCCTTTGCTGCGATTCAATCTGTCTTAAAGCACTCACGAGCTGTTCCAGCTCCGTGGTATCAATAGCATAGCCGCTTTCAAGCAGTTTACGGTTTGCCTCCACCGTCATCATAAGGCGGATCTCTTCTAACTGCCGTCTCGCCGTAATATTCTCTGAAAGCGGTGCGCTTGCGCTTTCTGCAGCAGTGCTTCCTGTATATCCGGCATTGCTGCTGTCTGCGGTATTCTCCACACGTCTTGCGTTGTTATAGTCCGCAACATCCACTGCGGCTCTCTTATCCGCAACTTGCTGCTGCGCTTCTATCTCATTCTCTGCCGCTTCCAGATTCACCAGCGTCAGCTCTTTATCTTCGGCTGCCGCCTGATCCACTGCCTCGCCGGAAATCTTTGCAAACCGCTCCACATATTCAGCCGCTTTCTCCAAGTTGCTTCGGCCATCCGCCAGATTAGCCGCACCGGCTTCCTTTCCGTCCGCAATCGCCGCTGCAATCGCCGAGAGGACCTGCCTGCTTTCCTGCGGAAGCGTCAGATGATTCAGTCTATGAAGATCCGCTGCTGCTTCTGCCGTAAGAGGAATCCCCTTTTCAATCAGCCATTTTGCTTCGTCCAGCGTTTCTTCATTGACTTCCAGTCCAGCTTCTGTAAGGATCTTTTCCATCTGCGGCTGAAGATTTGACCAGTCATACTCTTCCGCCTTCTTCGCATAATATCCTGATCCGTCGGAATAGTATCCTCTGCCCTGTCTGCTGCCGTCCGCCGTAGAACTATAGCCCGCCCGATACAAATTATCAATCGTCGGCTCCATATGGTTTTCCACCATATATTTCGCCGCGCCTTCTGTCATCTCCTGCAGTTCTGATGCCTTGGCATATGCCTTCATGACTTCCCTGATATTCTCTTCCGTTAAGGGCACATCATGCTCTGCAAACTGCCGGCTCAACTCCTGTGCAAAAGCTTCGCTGCCCGTAATCTCCCGCAACGTTCCCGCATCGATCTGGTCCGTATATCCGACCACCTGCGTACCGCCTTTGATCAGTTCCGCCTTAATTTTATCGACAATCGTAACGACTTCTTCTACATCCATATCCCCGATCTGGTAACCATCTTCCACCATCCGGTTGAAATCTTTCTCAGACATAGTATTAGACATAACTGTCATATAGTCTCTCTGCGTGGCCAAATCGATCTGCCCCGCCTCCTGCATAACGTCTTCTGCGGTCTTTCCCTGACCTTTGTAAGCTGTGTTATCCATAACTGTGCCAGAAATGTCTAATGCGTATGCACCCGGACGGTTTGTCTTCTCCGTGCGAGTGTCCCTGTATGTAGTTGTCGCCACCTTGTCTACATTTTGATTTGTGTTGTTATTGTCAAATGTTATCTTCATACACACACTCCATGTAGTAGGTTTCTGCTCTTCTAATATAAAATCAAATACATTCGCTTTCGAAGTCTGCTTCGCAAACTCAAAAAGGTGGAATGCATTTGCATCCACCCTTTATTTCGGCATAGATAACAGTTTTCTTAACCCCTCGAAGAAAATCCCTCTTACGGCTTTCCCCGGCATGTCTGCCTATGATCAACCTAAAAGTTGTAGAATGGATTGGGTACTCTGGTTCGCCTGCGCAAGCATACTGGTGCCTGCCTGTGCCAGGATATTATTGACGGAGTATTCCAGCATCGCATCCGCTATATCCGTATCCCTGATCAAGGATTCTGCCGCCTGCGTATTTTCCACAATATTATCCAAATTGTTTCTTGTGTGTTCCAGACGGTTCTGAACAGATCCGTACTCCGAACGCATAGCAGATACACACTTTATCGCTATCTTATATTTATCTATGGCATTTCCGGCATTCTCGTGGGAATCCACTTTCACATCCGCGACTCCCAAATCGTTTGCCGACAACATAAAAGTACTGAACGTTATATGTTGCCCTGCTTCCGCACCTGCTTGTACGAACATACTCCATGACCGCTGCACTGTACCACGACCGGCATCCATGGAAGTTCCCCACTTCTTCTCGGCATCCGGATTACTATTTCCGTCCCTGTCCAGACCACCAGTGGTGGTAGCGCCGCCTCCGGTATATGTATTTTTTCCGCCTAGATTGTTATTATAATGATTGCTCTGGTCTACATTGAGAACAAAATAATCGCTGGTCTGTCCGCCCTTTAAAAGAGAGGCCTTATCACCACTAAGTCCATTCGGAGATGCGATGGAACCCGTTCCGTTTCCAATCGCCGTAACCAAGTCCTTCGTAAATCCCACGGCATCTTTCGGAAAACTCTTTTCAAAATCTAATAGGTCGTCATATTTTCCATTAGTCTGCCTCGAAATGGCCTGTCCGAGCGAATAGCCGTCCTCAATATCTTTCAGTATATTATCCAGCCCTTTCGATATAGTTGCAGCCGTAACTGCACCGCCTCCTCCGGCAGTATATCCTAAGTACATGCTGGCAATATATCCTTGAGCATATGCATTGTAAGAATTGGATGTGTCTGTCAGTTTTGACAGCCAATTCTGAATCGCTCCATCACCTTGCGGCATAACTCTATTCGTAAGCTCCTGACAGTAATTGATCGCTCCGCCAACTGCCTGCGCTGTACCTTCCACAAACCATGACGGGAATTTATCCCCTCCGCCCGATCCCAGCATTCCGTTAGTCACGGCATCAAACATGACAGCATGGGTCATCTCATGAGCGATCGTAGTGGCAAGATCATCTGACATTTCGATCTTGCCGCCTATTTCCTCCAGATATTTCATATTGACCCCCAACTGATAAGAGATTCCGTTAGAAGACACATATGCCAAGGTGGAATTATTCTCATAACACATATTCAGACTAATCTGCAATCCCTTAACTGTAGGTACTGCCGACTGTGGAAGCGCAGACACAATGCTGCCAAGCAGCGTCGGCATATATGTATCCCTGATCGCCTCTGCAAAAGCTGCCAAGCCCTCCTGCGTAAATGTTTTGCCCGCCGCTTTAGCCTGATTAATTGCACTCGCAAAATTCTGCATATCAAATGATACATAATCTGCATCAAGAAAAATAATATCCGATAAATCATCGGGCAGATGACTGGCATTCTGCTCAGAAGTAGCGTTGGAAGCATCAAAAATATTCATCTCATTGAATTGCGAATGTTTTGCGATCCTGTCAATTTCATAATTGAGCTGCTTGATCTCCTCATAGATCGCTTCCCGATCATCCGACATATTTGTATCATTTGCCGCTTTTACCGCCAGCTCATTCCCTCTTTGCAAAAGATCGTGAACTTCATTCAGTGCACCTTCTGCGCACTGCACAAACGAGATACCGTCTCTCACATTAAGAGAGGCCTGCGTAAGACCCCTGACCTGCCTGCGCATCTTTTCTGATATAGAGAGCCCTGCTGCATCATCTGCCGCACGGTTGATCTTATATCCCGATGAAAGTTTCTCTGTATTCTTCGCCTGCTTTCCAGTCACTGTATTTAAATTTCTATCGGCATTCATAGCCTGCAAATTATGTTTGATGATCATCCAGTATTCCTCCCAAACAAATAAACATTCTTTCCATGACGATTTTTCGCGTGTGTGTCCTTATTCTAATCCCAAAGACCAATCTCTTTTCGCTCCAGGATTCCACTATGGCAAATCGGGCACATCGGTTTTGCCTTCGTATCGATTTCCTGCAAGTTCGTTTGACATACCTGGCACTTATTGCCAAGCGTAACCTCACGTCCATCCGTGCGTGTCACGTCTACCGACAACTGGCAGAACAGCTCATTGCAATGAGAACAATAGAACACCTTCTGCTCCGCTTGGAAGAAACTGATCTTCTGATTATGATTCAACTGCCTCCACACTTCCGCTTCATCCGCATTCAGGCAGGAAGCTATAACATCGGGATTGTTGCTCATAAGTCCCACACCGACTGACATTTCTTTCTTATGATTGCACTGCGTGCATGATAATAATATTCTTTGTCCCATGACTCATCTCCCCTGCCCTGCTTACAGATTAACGCAGCAACCCCATAATGAGCTGAGCATTCTGGTTGGCCTGCGCCAGTATACTGCTGCCTGCCTGCAATAAAATATTATTAATTGAATGCTCCATCATTAAATCCGCTACATCCGCGTCACGGATCGCTGATTCACTCGCCTGCGTATTCTCTATGACATTTTCATTATTATTGACGGTATGCTCCATGCGATTCTGCAACGCACCATAGGTACTTCTTTTGCTGCTTAACAGTTTAATCGCGTCTTTGATCCGTCTGACTGCTTTTTCGGCGTATTTCGGTCTGCTTAGCGTAATAGAATTAATCTTAATGGCACAGGTGCCGACGCTGATCTTAGGGATTTCTATGTAATCTCCTGTCTCACCGGTGACCAGAATATTAAGCGGCTTACGTGAATCACGTCCCTCTTCCTGGAAAAAGACCGTACTCCTCGCACTTCCGCCAACATCACTTATAGTGTGTGATCCCACGGCTTTGTGCGTAATTTTTAGTACTCCATTCTCTATCTCCGCAGTCAGCGGTGCCGCTTTCCCGTTGTCATCTCCATTTTCAAACATACCGTTTAAAAGATTAACAAACTCATCTGCGGTATAATAAGTATCTTCAGGAAACGTATACTGATAAGGTATCGAGTCTGCCGAAAAAGTGAGTACGTTCTTCCCCGGCTCAAATGTAACACCGTTCGTCAAATCTTTCGTTCCTGTGATATAAGTCGCCTGCGGCGTGCCGCTTGTCTTATAGAAGACAAAAGTCGCGGCGCTTCCACGCACACCGTCAAGAACGTATGTTCCTCTGTCCGGCTCCGTAGTGCTGCCCTTTCTATTCACAACAATTTTCAAAGCTGTTTTATCAAACTCACTATTGGTGGAAACTGTACCGCCAGGATCATTGACCATAACCTTTACTTCAAAATCATTCAGGTTTTTTGCATTAAACGCCTCCTGAATCTTTGTCGTAAGAACGGCAGCTATTTCTTCTCCATTATAAGAACCTTCAGGAATCGTCACTTTGATCGGTGACCAATTCTGATCCGGTGTACCTGACAGCGGACTATATGTTGCAACAGTCTTATAATAAGCAAAATCAAAAATAAACTCATCGTTTGCACCGGAAATAATGTCAATAGGTTCTTGTGTTAAATCCTTACGACCTATGATAAAAGCCGGCGTATAGCTATAACTTCCCGCAGTTTCAGAAGCGTCTCTCGTTATTTTCGAAATTAATACACTGTCATAAAAGCTGCCCGATGCCTCTATTTTGCTTTCAGTCGTAGAAAACCGCAGTTTATTATCGCCTGTCACATTAACTGTGACCTTACCCTTCAGTGCAGAGCCGTCAATTGCCTTCTGTACCGCGTCTTTTAACGCTTCTCTGGAAGTATAAGAAGCCTGCGCAATATTTATTGTAGCCTCACCGCTCCCGAGCTTTAAAGTCAATGTGTTATTGGTGCCATTGATTGTCGTGTTTTCGGCAATCGGATCGTGGGTTGTTAAGGTTGCGCTGGCACCATGCGCTGATGTTGAAGACGGATAATACGTATTGTCATACGTTCCGACAATATCTTTCCATGCACTGTCGGAACCACTCGTATTATTAAGCGAGATGTAATAATTCGTATACTTAGGATAATCCTTAGGCATCGAAGATTTGAAAATCAGTCGTCCGCTGCCAGCGTCATATGATGCCGTTAAATTCTGGAGACCTTCAGGGTTGCCCGAAGCATGAAGTTTACGGTTTATTTCATTGACTAAACTCTCTACAGTATACGATTTGGCATCTAAGCTTATTGTGCCGTCTCCTCGGCTCGTTGAAAATGATATCTTATTATTACTACTGTTGATCGTGATCTGCCGATCCTTTGAAACCGCGACAGAATACCATGGATCCGTTACTATTGTCTCACTTGTTCCTTGCTGGGCATTCACTACTCTTCCGGTCTGAGACTGTGGACTCAAAGAGTTCATACTGGTCTCCGTTCTCGTAAAAAGCTGCTTATATATAGCCTCCTGATTGGCGGAGCTTATAGTAATATTCGTAATATCATCAGTCTGCGCCACTATTTGAAGCTGACTCGAAGACTGTTGAAATTTTATTTTATTCTTTAAATCGGAATATTTATCTCCCAGCTTTGTATTTAATTCACTAACAAGCTCATCAATCCCTGAATAAGATGATTTCAATCCGTCAAGTGTATATGATGTACCATCAACGCTAAAAGTCAAAGCGTTTTGAGGCAGATTAATGTTACCGGTAAGATATGCCCTGCCGGTAAGGGATGCTGTTTGTTTACCGGTGCCGGCAGATACCGGATAATAACTCGTAATACGAAACAACGAATCATATGTGTTCTTATACAGAGGCTTTGATGTCGTATCAAACTCAAGCGTGCTCTTCGTTCCTGTCAGTGTATTTCTTAATATCAAGTATGTCCCAGTACTGTTACTGCTGGTACTTGCAGTAATCTCCCCATCAATTCCCTTTGCTTTAAACAGCTCTTGCAGTTTGGCGGCAAGCTCCGAAATTGTATATTCACCTTGAGGTATGTCTTTGATCTCCGTATAGTCAGATGATCCATTTAATTTAAAGCACAAAGTATCATTTATGCCGGTTTTGATACTTATTTTAGCCGTGTCGGAAGAATAGTATGCCTTTCCCGTAATGCTGGCAGCTCCTCCACTGGAAATACCATACTGCAAATTATCATAAAACGCAGAAGAATATTGCTCTGTATATGATTCCCACCGGAACATATTTCCTTTTAATCCGGTGATGTTGACGCCCTTACCGCCGGTGAGCCGAATATTGGCGTCTCCATACTTCTCTGCCGTCACGCCGGCTGCCTCAGGATATCTCGCCAACTCTTCATTGATCTTACGAATCATTTCATCGCGCGAATAAGTGCCGGGCGGAATGGTCATTGAAATTTCCTTCTCCACACCCTCGACATAAAATCCTAATGTATCATTATATCCCGCATAAATCTGTAGCGGAAATTCACCTGTCCCCAGCAAATCCCCTGATGAACTGCCGGCATACAGATCATAGATAAGATACGCAAGAGAACCCTCTACCGACTCAATCATCGTAGGCATGCCGCTTGGGCTTTCAAAGTTCAAATTGCAATACCCCTTATCCGTATATTCAAACACAAAGCCTGGATTGGGCGGGGTCATGTTCTCTAAAGCATCATCAATCTCATCTACCAGCTCCTGTGTAGTATATATCCCTGCCGGTACCGTAAGGGTATATTCATTGGGGACATAATCATCAGGCAGATTGATAATCAGCTCATTCTCTGTACCCGAAACCGTATGAAGCTGATTGTCATTCCATTGTCTGTTTCCAAGAATCTGATAATAGGATGGCTCATGCTCATCAAATACTTTCTGTTCATTAAATTCCGTATCAGTATTGATCCGGTCGATTTCTGTCCGCAACTGGTCAAATTCAAGATTTAACGCATCGCGGTCTGCCGCTGTAAGCGTACCGTTAAGCGACTTGATCGCCAGCTCGTTCATACGCTGCAGAATATCATGTCCCTCATTCATGGCACCGTCAGCAACCTGCACATACGAAATACCGTCCTTTGCATTGGCAGTTCCCTGCATAAGTCCACGAACCTGTCTGCGCATCTTCTCCGAAATTGCCAGACCTGCTGCGTCATCAGCTGCTCTGTTGATTTTGTATCCGGAAGAGAGTTTTTCCGTTGTCTTAGCATTCTTGTTGGTATTTAAACCTAACTGTCGATTCGCGTTTTCAGCAAGTAGATTATGCTGTATATATAACATTTCTGCCTCCTGTTTTTATTCTACTATAATCTGTATCGGTATATTTTCTTAAACTTTTAACTCTTACTGCGTTTATTATACATGATACATTCAACTATAAGCAACACAAAAAGGGATAACGCCTGCGATTATCCCCTTAAATGTTACTACTATACATTGCTAAATTAACTGTTTTACCCATTATGCTGCAAAACAGCCTTCCATATAAATATCAAATCAGAAAATAAACACCGCTGCCGTATACGGCGGCAAATCAAAAGAAATATTGTAATCCTTGTAATTGCAGACTCCCTTGACCGCATTAATCTCCGCAGGAATCTCGTGTCCGTTACCGCCGAAGCGTTTGTCATCGCTGTTCAGCAATAATTTATATTTCTTCTTCTTCGGCACACCCACCATATAATTCTCCCACATCATAGGAGTCATATTGATCACGAACATGATGTTATTCTTGCCCGTCTCGTCTTTTCTATAGAAACTGTACACACTGCGGTCGCTGTCGTCCGCATTGAGCCACTCAAATCCATTCCAGTCGTTGTCTATGGAATAGAGCGCCGGATATTTCTGGTACAAGTTCAGCAGCTCTTTCACATATTCATGCATGCCCCTGTTCTGTTCCTCACCCAACAGGAACCAGTCAAGTTCTCTCTCTTCGCTCCACTCTCTTTCCTGTCCGAAATCCTGTCCCATAAACAGAAGCTTCTTTCCGGAATGTCCGAACATATATGTGTAGCCGAGACGCAGATTCGCGTACTTATCCACCGGATACCCCGGCATCTTATTGACCATAGAACATTTCAGATGCACAACCTCATCATGTGACAGCGGCAGAATATAATTTTCGCTGTGATTGTAGGTCATCGCAAAGGTCATGGCATAATGATTGTTCTTGCGGAAATACGGATCCAGTTTCATGTATTCGCAGAAATCATGCATCCAACCCATATTCCACTTAAAGCTGAATCCCAGACCGTCATCTTCCACCTTACCGGTAACCTTCGGCCATGCGGTAGATTCCTCCGCAATAGTCAGAAATCCCGGATACGTGCCAAGTACAACAGAATTTAAATGTTTGAAAAACTCAATTGCTTCCAGATTCTGGTTACCGCCATATTTATTGGCAACCCACTGGCCATCCCGCTTGCCGTAATCCAGATACAGCATGGAAGCCACCGCATCTACGCGGATACCGTCAATATGATATTCCTTGATCCAAAACAGCGCATTGGCGATCAGGAAGTTCTTAACTTCATTTTTTCCATAATTAAAAATCTTCGTACCCCAGTCCGGATGCTCACCGATTCTCGGATCCGGATGCTCGAAGATACACTGCCCGTCAAATCTGCCCAGTCCATGGGCGTCCGTAGCAAAATGTGCCGGCACCCAATCAAGGATCACACCGATCTTATTGCGGTGCAGCGTATTGATCAGATACATGAAATCATCCGGCGTGCCGTGTCTGGACGTGGGGGCATAATAACCGGTTACCTGATATCCCCAGGAACCGTCGAACGGATATTCCGCAATTCCCATCAATTCGATATGCGTGTACTTCATCTCTTTCAGATATTCCACGATCCTGTCTGCAAACTCTCTGTAATTATAAAAACCTTCCGATGTACCGTCGGGATGTTTCATCCACGACCCGATATGACACTCATAAATCGCCATCGGCTCTTTGTTATAGTCCTTACCGTCCCTGCTGGTCATCCAGGCACTGTCTGTCCATTTGAACTTACTGATATCATATGTCTTGGAAGCATTTCCCGGCCGCATCTCGGTATAATTGGCGAAGGGATCCGCCTTATACAGTTTCTCACCCCAAGGCGTATGGATCAGGAATTTGTATAATTCGTTCTCGCCCACTTCGGGAATGAACCGCGTATAGATACCGGAGGGACCGATCTTCTCCATCTGGTGCATTTCCTCGTTCCAGTTATTGAACGTACCGATCACATGCACACTTGCCGCATTCGGTGCCCACACTGCAAAGAACATACCCTTTACGCCGTTTTCCACGGAAGGATGCGCTCCCAGCTTCTTGTAGATATCATAATGTGAGCCTTGTCCGAATAAATACTGGTCAGCCTCCGAAATAAATACCTGAGTCTCTTCCGCTTTCTGTACTGCCGTTTCCTTTTTTACCGTTTTTTCTTTTTTCTCTTTTTTTGCTGCCATATTCAATGCCCCCATTACTTTTGTTTTAATAATGCATGAAATCCTTCTCACGCAGTATGATCATATCCTCATCATCATATCGTTTCGCCAGCAGAATGTCCATGAAATGTTTCGGTGTCTTCTTGTTGGCATAGCTGATCGCCTCATCGACCAACTCTCTTACCTCAGACATGCTCACCTCATGATCACTTGTCTGTCTGTCCGCAATTCTTGTATGAAGCGCCAGAATACCGAATTCATCAATGGAATATTCCAGCTCCTCTGCATACTGTTTTGCATAAGCCACCAAAGCTTCATTATCCAAAGGCTCTATATCCACACGCAGATTGAAATTATTATGCAGCACGGCATTCTCGTCAAAAAGCCTGTTCATATTCTGCTTCTTGTCAACCATGAGGAGCAAAAGCCCCGTATTGTCGCGCTCTAAGAACTTATTCATCTTTATGATCGTGGACGGTTTCAAGCGCGATGCTTTCTCTATGATCAATGCGCCGTTATCTAACCTTGCAAAGGTCTCCGCTACATCCTTCTTATTCAGAACGTTACCGGATATCTTAGCCACCTTGCCGGAAAAGTTGTTATCGTTATACTGCATCTCTTTGATTAAATCCTTCGCAAGAGACAGAGCGGCAGCCTCCTCCTCTCCGGTAATGACTACATTGCCCGTGCAGGACGCAAGACTCATATTATCCAGTGTATGGATCAACTGTTTCTTAGACCTGCGGTGATGTACAAACTGTGCAAAAAGCTCCGCCTCTTCCTCCGTCAGGTCACGATCCTGTCTTACCTCTTCTGCAAGCTCACGTTCTGTATGTGTCGTTTCTGTTTGAGTCATCGGCTCCTCCGTGGCTTCTTCCTGCTCCGACGGGATCTGCTCCTGCACCTCTTCAGTTTCGGATTCCTCGATCTCCTCCACTTCATCTTCGATTTCGGCCGCAAGAAACTCTTCCTCGGAATCCTTCACCGCCGCTTCGACGATCTTTTCCATTTCCGGAGTCAGCTTCTTAGGTGTCGGTACTTCTTCCGCCACATCCTCCGGGCTGATCACTTTCTTTATTGCCGGCTTTTTGCCCGAATCCTTCATGATCGCCGCTACAAATGCCCGCTCCAGCTCCTCCAGAAGACCGTTCTTCGTCGCCTCGTCAAAATCCGCAAAAATGTTGCCGGTATGCGCCAGAATACGCTGTCTGACTTCTTCCATCTGCTTCTGCTTCGTGGTTTTCTTCATCTCTTCCCACTCAGCCATGATATCTTCAATACTGAGCTGACCGGTGATCTGCTTCTCTACCCGTTCTGCCTCCGGCACCACCAGACTGATCTGTCCGTCATACTCCTGAGACAGGAGACTGTCATATTTAGACGGCTTCCGCATCTGTTCCAATATCTGCTGCGCATCGAAAGCCGCTGTATCTTCCTGTGCGATCTGTGCACCGATCTTTCGCAGGTCGTCGGTATCCATCGTCATTTTCTTTGGCGCCGGATCCTCTTTCGTCGTCTTCTCCGCAATCGGTTCTTCTGCATCCGCCTCCGTCTGCTTCGGGAAAGCGATGACAGGCGTTTTCCGCATCTGTTCCTCAATCTCCTCCGGTGCAGGCATTTCGACCGTCTCTTCCAGCAACGGAGCAATCAGTGTCTTCGCGATAGCATCCTGTTCCGAATCCTCTTCTTCCGCTTCCTCCTCGCCGTTTTCCTGTTCAGCCGTATCTTCTATTATCTCGGAAAGCTCTGTATCTTCCGTGGTTTCTGCAGACTCCGTACCCTCTGCGGTTTCCTCATCTTCTGTATCTTCTGCCGTTTCCGCCTCTTCTATGCTTGTGCTTTCGACTTCTATCTCTTCGGCTTCAACATCTTCTGTTTCTGTATCTTCAATGTCTATATCTTCGACTTCTATATCTCTGATGTCTGTATCTTCAGTTTCTGTATCTTCTGCACTTTCCGCATCATCCGATTCGGAAACCCGCACCGGAACGGACACCTCATCTTCCGACGCCGCCTGTGCTCCGTTGTCCCCCAGAATCTCTTTCATACTCTCGGCCAGAGCCATTTGCAGATTGATCGTATTATACTGACCTACGTCAACCGTCTTTACCTCCGGAAGCTCCATCGTGGGCGCGGCAAACACATCCTCTCCCGCTTCTTCCTCGGAATGCCTGATCTTACCGGGTACCCGCGTGTCTCCCGGTATGTCGTCCATATCTTCATCCTCTTCGTCCGGTTCATCTTCCGGCAGATCACCTGCATTTCTCTCCCGGATCCATGCATCATATTTTGCCTGTTGATCCGCGCTGAGGGGCTCATGCAGTGCCTTAAGCTCCAAAGCCTTGATTACATATTTGCCCTCACCGAACATAAAGAACATCTCATCACAGATTTCAATACATTTGGTGGATAAACCGATTCTATGATACAGATACGCCAGCTCATACTCCCATTTTTCTCTGGGATCACGTCTCTTAAATTCCTCTAAAACCGCTATTCTTTCTTCCAGACTGACATCCTGCGCCTCATACAGACGATATTGCAGAATATATCTCCCCGTATCCTTCGGCGCGATCTGTGCAAATTCTTTATAATATTCTATCGCCTGCACATACTCTTCCAGCTTGATGGAAAGCTCACACAGAGAGTACACGATTGATCTGCTCGACGGATGTCTCTCATAGGCCAACAGAAGAATCTCTTTACTCTCCTGATATCTTCTGTTGACTTTATACAGATCGCTGATCGTACAGAGCATCATGGCGCTCTTAACCCTGCGCCAATCAATGGTGTCGGCAATATTGACCGCCTCCGCAAATTCTCCCTCTGCAATCAATGACTTAATCTCATCCGATCGTATTTTATATTCATATTTATCCAAGGTGCCCACCTCATTAACGTATTCCCGCGGCAATCCGGAATCTTATTCCTACCGCCACGTTTTTCCACATAGTAACCCTATTTTCATTGTTTAAGTTTACCATAGCCTCTTATCAATGTAAATAAAATATGTAGAAAAAAAGCACCTCCATTTTGGTATCTTTCTATAAATATATACCAATATATGGAGATGTCACAATATACAATCACTTTATATTGTATTTAAAGAAATGAATCCGTCTTATTTACAGTCAGCCGGAAGCAAGTTGGATAATTCGGCAAACCGCTCTAATGTAAGCGTTTCTCCGCGTGTTGTCGCTGGGAGCCCCATCTGCACCAATGCCTCCTCTACCTGTGCCCTGCTGATGCTAAGACCTCCCGCATTCGCCAGCCCGTTTGCCAGCGTCTTTCTTCTCTGGTTAAATGATGCCCGGATAATGGCAAAAAGCCTGTCTTCATCCTCCACTTCCACCGGCGGCTTCTCGTAGCGCGTCAGACGGATCACCGTACTGTCCACATTGGGACGGGGCATAAAGCAGGCGGCGGGTACTCTGGTAATAATTTCCGGTTTGGCATAATACTGTACCGCCAATGACAGCGCGCCGTAATCTTTCGTCCCCGGTCCTACCCGCATCCGATCGGCCACTTCCTTCTGCACCATAATCGTCACACTATGCAGGGGCACATGCTTCTCAAACAACGCCATGATGATCGGCGTAGTAATATAATATGGAAGATTCGCCACCACCTTAATAGGTTTTCCGCCGTTTCGCTCCTCCACCATTCTGTTGATATCCATTTTCAGAATATCCTCGTTAATAACCGTCACGTTATTATAATCAGATAAAGTATCCTGCAGAATCGGTATAAGATTCCTGTCGATCTCCACCGCCACAACCTCGCCCGCCTCTTCTGCCAGACGCTGTGTCATGGTGCCAATGCCCGGCCCGATCTCCAACACACAATCCTGTCTCGTGATGTCCGCCGATTCTATGATCTTATCCAATATACTGCTGTCAATCAGAAAATTCTGTCCGAATTTCTTCTGGAAAGCGAACTGATATTTCTGTATGATCTCCGTAGTACCTCTCCTGTTTCCCAGTTCCGTCATGTCACTCTCATCTCTCCATATTCCTCTGCTTGTCCGTAACTGTTCCTCACAGTTACGAAGATGCACAGTTACGCTTATCCTTCCGTCTCAAACCTGCCAGACGACGCACTGAACGAATCTATCCCCGCTTCAACCTCTCTGCAATCTCTAACCCTTGATGCGAAACAGTCTCATCGCATTCTCCTGTGTTACCTCTACGACTTTTTCATAGGAGGTGCCTTTAAGATCCGCAACCGCCTGTGCCACCAAGGGAAGATTCAAGGAGGAATTTCTCTTGCCGCGATGGGGTTCCGGCGCCAGATACGGGCTGTCCGTCTCCAACAATATCCTTTCAAGCGGTATGTACTCCACCGCCTCTTTCAGTTTCTTACTGTTCTGAAAAGTGATCACGCCGCCGATTCCGAAATAATAATCCATCTCCAGATATTCCCGCGCCATCTCCTTCGTATAAGAATAACAGTGTATCACACCGCCGAGTTCTCCGGCGCGCAGCGCCTGCATCATATCCAGCGTATCCTTCGCCGCCTCCCTGGAATGAATGATCACCGGCAGACCGGTCTCGCGTGCCAGAATAAGCTGTCTCTCGAACCACTCCTTCTGTACATGCGGCTCCGGCTCCTTCCAGTGATAATCCAGACCGATCTCTCCCACTGCCACCACCTTATCTACGGCGCACTGCTCCCGCAGCCATGCGAAGTTATCTTCATTCAGCTCAGCAGTCTCGCTGGGGTGAACACCCATAGCCCCATAAATAAAAGGATATTTCTTCATCAAATCCAGCGTGATCCGGCAGCTTTCAAGACTCGCGCCGACATTAACCACCTTGTCTATACCGTGCTCCCGCAGAGAAGCTAACAGCTCCTCCCTATCCTCATCAAATGCCTCATCATCATAGTGCGCATGACTTTCAAATATCATTTTCATCTCTCCTCGTATAATATTTAAAATTTTTCTTAAAAAATACTTGCAATGCAGGAAACATTATACTATAATAACTCTTGCGTGTTGAGAAACCCGCATTATATCGGACATGCACCGCTAGCTCAGTTGGTAGAGCACCTGACTCTTAATCAGGGTGTCCAGGGTTCGAGCCCCTGGCGGTGCACTGTGAGAACTGGTTTTGGAGTCATAGAGCTCTGGGGTCGGTTCTTTTTTTGTCCTCGTATATCAAAATGTGATTCCTGACAGTTCGGCCACGATACCCGCTGTCACACCGATCACATATAGCAATCCTACCACCCGCAAATTCTCTTTCCAATCATCATTTACCTTAAGCAGCACCAACAGTCCTACACCGCTGCCCGACAATAATCCTGCGAGCATGCCGCCGGCTCCCAGCACACCGTCCAAATATAGCTGTGTAACGACAACGGAGGCCGCGCAGTTCGGAATCAATCCCACAAGCCCCGCAAGCAGCGTTCCCACGATCGGACGGTCAAGTATGATACCGCCCAGCGTCTCCTCGCCGATCCACGCGATGAGCAGGTTCAACACCACTGAAATAAGCAGAATATACACGAAAATTTCCACCGTATGGTGCAGCGCCGACTTAAAGATCCCGTTCTCACAGTGACACTGATGCTGTTCACACAGATGCTCGATCTGCATATCCTTCTTATTCGCACGGAAGACCAAATCAATCACAAAACCCGCCGCCACGGCCACAGCCAGTTTGACAGCCAGAACCTTAATGATCATCGCCGCTCCCGCATTCCGGGATATCATAATAGGAAGCATCTCGTCAGAGGTAGACAGAAAAACCGCGACCAAAGTGCCCAGCGTAATGATCCTGCCTGCATACAGATTAGAGGCCGCCGCCGAAAAACCGCACTGGGGAAAGATTCCCAGCATGCCGCCGATCATCGGTCCGCCCTTCCCTGCCCTGCGTATCGCCTGCTGCATCTTATCGCCCGTCTTATGCTCCAGATATTCCATAACGAGATAAGTCACGAACAAAAAAGGCAGAAGCCGCACGCTGTCTATGAAGCTGTCCAATATTATATCTATGATCATTCTCTGCTTCTTTCTGTGGTTTCAAATCACTTTACACACTAGAATACCGTTTCTATGTAGAAAATGCAAGTCAAAAGGAACCCTCCGTGCAAAAGTACCAATTATACTAAAATTAAGGATTGATTATTGCACCAAAATATACTAATATAGTATGTGTGGGTTTTGTCGATATATGGCAAACCGGAAGGGGTTTTCATATGGAAGGTTTAAGAAATGTAATGGAGGATGCAGTAGAATATCAGCTTGACAAGATATTACCTACAATGCCAAACGTTTGTTCCTGCGAGAAATGTCGTCTGGATATGGCGTCGTTTGCGCTTAACAGGTTGTCTCCACAATATACGAGAACGGATACCGGTGCTCTTTTCCAGAAACTGAACAATTCGTCCCAGCAGGCCGAGGTCGAGGTTCTGACTGCTGTGATGAATGCGATTAATATTATCAGCGCACATCCGAAACATGATTAAATTATGAACACGAAATAAAAGCCGGACAATTATGTCCGGCTTTTTTCTCTGTTAACTTCTTTCTTGACGTAAGCTTCCACCGTCTCTTTCGGAATAGAGAGCGCCAACGACATTTCACTGTAGAGCAGCTCCTCCGCTTTATGCAGATACTGCTCATCGGAGGAAAGCACTTTCTTACCCTCATCCAGCCGGCTCTGTCTGCGCAGGTAAAGCGTCTTGACGATCCGCGCAAGGCTGTGGCTGTCATAAGTGCGAATCGCATCCTTATACATCTGCTCCCTGCCTTTCTCCTCTTGAATCCAAACGATCTCCATGTTGCTGACCTGCCGGATCAGATCGTTTGCCTCTTTTTTGTTCATGATCTTACGCATGACTACCTTGCTGTTGTCCACAGGCGTATAGACCGTGCTTCCTTTCTCGAAGACAGGCTCTAACACATAATATTTACGTACCTTATCCAATCTGTCGATGGGATTTCCCGTAATGTTGACAACACGGCAGACGCCATGTCCGCCGCACATAATTAATTCATCTTTCTCAAACATAATGCCCTCCGATATCTGTGCCCCGTAACGCTGTTGCTAATCCTTTCCGAACATTTATAACTTCCCCTATTAACAGTTTAACACTAATTTGGGGAATTAGTAAGTATTATCTGAAAATTTTAAAGATTTTCGGCACATTTCTGACATATGTTTGAGAATATTTTGTTTAAATTGCTCACTCCGCTTCTCTGAGACGCTCCACCACCGATTTCTTTGCCACAAAATGATATGCAGCAAGCGGCAGGGAAGCGCCAAGCAACGCAAAGACCGGTGCCATCGCCACAATCGGCACGACCGTAAAATGATAATCAAAAAACCAGAACATACCTTCCAGAACGTTGCGTATAAGCGGTGCCAGCACAATCGACATAAGCAGCGTAATGACCACGGAACTCCCTGCAAATATTACCCCTTCTATCATCAGCATCGTATTGAGCTGTCTTCCGGTCATTCCCACGGACTGTAATACCGCAAACTCTTTCCTGCGGGTCAGAATACCGGTCAAGATCGCATTTAAGAAATTCAAAATACCGATCATCCCCACGATAAAACCAAGCGCCGTTCCGACAAAGACAAACATATTCCTCATCCCATAGAAGCTCTCCGCATAAGACTGTTTACTCTCATAGTCATACCAGTCATTACGCTCCGTAAACTCTTCCATATATTTCTCCATGTCTTCGATCTTATCATCATCACAGTCAAATGCATAATATAAAATCGCATCCGTTCCCGTCTCTTTCCGGAAAGTATCGGCTCCCATCACGAACTCATCGCCGCCGTAGAAACGGTAATTTAGCGTATTCGGAATCGCCACCCGCGCACAGACTTCATACTCTGCATCCTTGTATTCTACTGCCCTGTACGCCACTGCTTTCATGCGAAAATCCTCATTGCCTGCATACACTTCTCCTGTCTCCGGGTCATAATACTCGAGTTTATCCACATATCGAAGGGAGATCTTATCACCCACCTGCGCCCAATGGCTGTCCGTCTCCACATTATAGTAGTCGTCCATCTGGCACACTGCCGCAACATAATTTCCCCCTTCTTTCAATTTACTGATATCACCATCCACCACGATCAACTTATCCAGCACAAAGTCTTCCATACCATACAGATGTATCTCCGTCATCAGCTTATCTCCCGTCTTCTCTCTATAGCTGATATAGGCATCCATCGCCTTACCGCTGCCGCTATCGCGCATCAAAAACCGCAGCCAGTCTTCCGTCACAAACTCCTGTATAACCGAAGTCATACCATAAGTTCTGCCGCCCGTCACGCCTTCCATTGACTCAATCTGTGCAATCACATCTTCCGATACTGCCGTATCCGCTCCCCACCTGGTACTTGCCTGAAAATGCGAGGCTTCCGCCAGAATAAAATCCTGCGTCATCCGCCGAAGATATTTATCCATACTAAAGCCGCTGCTCAGAATAT
>JAAUZX010000003.1 GCA_014804365.1 Lachnospiraceae bacterium | reverse complement strand
ATCCCTTCTGTAACTCCTGTGCAACCACGCCGGATTCGTACTCTTCGCTCTCCACCTGCATCACTGCATTGTGGAAATCGGGATTGAACTCTTCTCCGACTGCCGGAATAGGTTTCACATCCATATTTTCAAGCTCTGTCATAAGCTGCTTATAAATCATTTCCATACCCTGCGCGAAACCGCCGTCTTTTTCATTCTCCGGCACGGCCGCCAGCCCTCTCTCGAAGTTATCCACTACCGGCAGGATCTTCTCGATCACGCTCTTCGCACCGGTCTCAAACATGGCCGTCTTTTCTTTCTCGGTCCGCTTCCGGAAATTCTCGAATTCTGCCATCTGGCGCTTGACCCTGTCTTCCAGTTCTTCGATCTTCTCCTTCAGTGCCTCCTGTTTTTTGTCCGCCTTTTCTTTCTTTTTCTTTTCTTTCTTATTATCGTCCTTAGATGCCGCCTTAGCCGGTTCAGCCGCCGCTTCCGCACTGCCGCCGTCCGCTGCCTCTTCGTTTTCCCCGGTCTTAGGAGCTGCCTCTTCGGTCATGTTTTCTTCCTGTAACTTATCTTTCTCCTCTGCCACGCCTCTCATTCCTTTCTGTTATGTCGAACTTATACATTGCCTCGCCTTTGGTCTCAGCTACGCTCTGCTGTCGGTTCGCGTCATACTTATTTTCTATATAAATCATCTAACTGATGTTTTAACAGTTTCAGATTCTTAACTACTTTCTCATAATCCATTCTCTTGGGCCCGATGATTCCTATAGTTCCCTTCATTCCTTCGTCCAGCTCATATGTGGCCGTTACAATACTGCAGTCCTTCATGCCCTGCACCGGCGTCTCATTGCCGATATAGACCTGTATGCCGGTATTATTCTCATCCGCCAGATTACCCTGCACAAGCTCGCTTAGAAGCTGTTTTTCCTCGAAGGTAGTGATCAGTTCGCTGGCCCGCTCATGGTCTGACAGTTCCGGATACTTAAAGAAGTTCTTCGTGCCGCTTGTATAGATTTCCAGATCTTCATCCGCCTTGATCGCCTCGGCAACCGCGTCGATCACATCTGCCACGATCTCACTGTGTATTCCCGCCTGCTGCTTCATTGCTGATATCATTCCCAAATTGATCTCATCCAATGACAACCCGTTCAGGTGCGTGTTCAAAAGAATGTTCAGTTTCAAAAGCGTCTCATCGCTAAGTTCCTTCTCCACCGTGAGCATCGTGTTCTTGATCACGTTGCCCTCCACCACGATAACTGCCAGAATCTGGTTGATATCCACGCGGGATAACTGAATGAATTTCAATTTATTACGGTGGTACTGCGGTGCGGAAACCATCGCCGCATATTCCGTATTGGCCGCAAGCATTTTTGCCGCCTGTTTCAGGAGATGGTCCATCTTATCTTCTTTCTCAAGAAGATTCTCCCGCAGTTCTTCCACTTCCCGCTCTTTCTCTTCCATCATCTTATCCACGTACAGGCGATAACCCTGATCGGACGGAATACGTCCCGCGGAAGTGTGCGGCTGCAGAATATAACCCAGTTCTTCCAAATCCGCCATTTCATTGCGAATGGTTGCCGAGCTCAAGTTCAGATCGGTATACTTGGATATCGTTCTGCTTCCTACCGGCTCTCCGGTCTCTAAGTAGTTGCGAATGATGGCTTGCAATATTTTGTATTTTCTTTCGTCTAACTGCATACCATTTCTCCTGTTGTTAGCACTCAACCAGATAGAGTGCTAACATCTTCTAGTAGTAAGTTATCACTTAAGATTTTTATTGTCAACATTTCCCTGAAAAAAAATTATAAAAAAAATATAAAAAATTTGAGCTTCGCGGGGTTTAAAGATTTGCTTAGCAAACTTGGAAAAATGGAGAAATTTCTATTAAAAAAGCAGCCGATTCAAGATTTTCTCAAATCGACCGCTTCTGCGTCATTTTATTAACCGGCTATGTATATTAGATACCGAAGTTACCTGTCACATCTCCGTTGATTACGTAGTAAACTACGTTCTCTTCCGGTTTCACATACAACTCAACTGTTTTGAAATCGCCGGCCTTCTGGTTCAGATCATATTTCCATACGTCCTTGGCAATCTTAACCAGATCTTCTGTTGTATAAGATTTACCTGCAAACTGCAAATTGAACGTTGCTTTAACCGCCTCTTTCTTCGCGGTTGTCTTCTTCTCAGCTGCCGTCTTCTTAGCAGGCGCTTTCTTTGCTGTTGTCTTTCTGGTAGTTGTCTTCTTCGCCGTCTTCTTAGTCTCTGCTGCAGGTGCTGCCGTAGTTGTCTTTACTTCTTCTGTCTTTGTATCTGCAGGTTGTGCTGCTACTGCCTTCGCTACCGGTTTCGCAATTGCTGTTTTCTTTGTTTCTGCCATAAGTTTTCTCCTTCCACACTGTCCGATTTCCTCGGACGACAAATGTTACGATTACTCTTTTTCATAAGTCCCCGGTCCGCACTCTTTTGGACTCTATGGGGATTTTAACGCAATACCGATGTACTGTCAATCAACAATCTGTAACAAATACTTGCCCTTTTCTTTCGGTATTTTATACGAAATGACCCAAAAAAAGCCAAAATAACGCCCTTTTACGCCATTTCACACCGCTATCCTGCCAGTGCAAAATATAACAGCACCGCCGCCCCCAGCACAATACGATACCATCCGAATACTTTGAAATCATGCTTCTTGATATACCCCATCAGGAAGCGGATCACGATCACCGATACGATAAAAGCTACCGCCATACCCACTAACAGGATCACTGCTTCCGCACCCGTAAAGTTGAATCCGAACTTCACGATCTTAAGAAGACTTGCCCCCAGCATAACCGGAATCGCCAGGAAAAAAGTAAACTCTGCGGCCACGGTCCTAGATACGCCGATCATAAGAGCGCCGACTATCGTTGCGCCGGAGCGGGACGTTCCCGGAAATATCGCCGCCAGGAGCTGGAATACACCGATCATAAGAGCCGTCTGATAAGTGATCTGACTCAATTCCCGAATCTTCGGCTTCATACTTCTGTTACGGTTCTCTATCACAATAAACGCAATACCAAAAACGATCAGAGCAATCGATACGCACCAAGGATTATAGAACAGCGCGTCCAGCACATCATCAAATGCCAGCCCTATCACCGCCGCCGGAATACACGCCACCAGAATCTTAAACCACAGTCCGAAAATATCCTTCTGTATCACCGGCTTCTCATGAAACCGGAAGGGAAATATTTTATTCCAGAATAAAATCAATACTGCCAGAATCGCACCGAGCTGTATCACCACCAGAAACATCTCCCAGAATTCCGGTGAGACATCAAGCGTCACAAACTCATTGAGCAGGATCATGTGCCCTGTGCTGCTGATCGGCAGCCACTCCGTAATTCCCTCCACGACACCGAACAAAATTGCTTTCAAAATTTCGATTATGCTTATCATGTATCTTTCCATGCCTTTCTAAAATAATCAGTACTCGCTCTTTACAAATTTCCTGAATGCTTCCAGAGAGCGCTCCACCTTCTCCGTATCAATACAGTACGCAAGACGGACATATCCGTCCGCACCGAATGTATTGCCGGGCACGATAACCAGATCATACTTCTTCGCCTTCTCACAGAAAGCGACTGCGTCTTCCTCCAAAGCCTTGGGGAACATATAGAAGGTTCCGCCGGGCTTTACACATTCAAATCCCAGACCGGTAAGCTCCCGATACAGAATATTCATATTCGTCTCATAGACTGACAGATCGGAGGTCAGATCAAGCACTTCCGCCACAGCCAGCTGTATGATGGACGGCGGACAGTTATGCCCCGTACCTCTGGAAATCTGGCTGCATATCGTACTGATCAGCTCTGCATCCGTACATTCCGGATTCACCGCCACGTACCCGATTCGTTCTCCCGGCAAAGACAAGGATTTCGAAAAGGAATAACATGACAGTGTATTTGCATAGAATTTCGACGGATAAGGCGCTTCCACCCCCGCAAAAACGATTTCTCTGTAAGGCTCATCGGAAATCAGGAAGATATCGTGCCCATACTTTTTCTCTTTCTC
Organism: Lachnospiraceae bacterium; assembly: GCA_014804365.1. Lineage (GTDB taxonomy): Bacteria > Bacillota > Clostridia > Lachnospirales > Lachnospiraceae > UBA3282. Next base: position 29,454 of record JAAUZX010000003.1, on the reverse strand, counting down.
CGTCATAATCGCCGCCAGTTTACGAAGCGTCTCCGAAGAGTACGCCACACCGGAAGGATTATTGGGCGTATTAATCAGAACCGCCGCAACCTTCTCCGTCAGCATTTCTTCAAATGCATCAAAATTGATCTGGAAGCTGTCCGTGTCTGCGGGAATCACCTTAAGCGTTGCACCTGTCAGGTTGATATAGGGACCATATTCAGGAAAATACGGCGCAAAAGTGATGATCTCGTCACCGGGTTCGCTCACACACCGTACAGCATGGGCGATAGCGCCCGCCGCTCCGGTGGTCATAAAAATATGGTTCCCCGTATAATTCATGCCAAACCGCTTATTCAGGGATTCCGCCACCTTATCCCGCACGGCCGGTATGCCAAGGCTCTGGCTGTAGCCATGGAGTTCCATGGGATTTCTGTTTTGTAGCAGATCGATCATTGTGTCTGTGAACTTCTGCGGCGCAGGCACGGAAGGGTTTCCCAGACTGTAATCAAACACATTCTCATACCCGATCTCTGCGCCCCTCGCAGTGGCGAACTCCGATAACTGCCTGATTACCGATTTGCCCTGAAGCATGTCTTTATATTTTTGTACAATCATATTCTCTAACCTGCCTTTTTATTCTATTCTTTCTTTCATGATAACATAAATATAAAATTCAGACAAAAAAATATTTTTAATATAAATAGAATCGTGGTACAATATCCACTATCGGCATCAAGACGAGCTCCTGCCGCCGATATATTTTCTGGTACGGGAATCAATGAGGAAGGGATATGCTATGAGTATCACGGTCGTATTACAGCAGATGGTTATGATCTTTATATTAATCGGTATCGGCATACTATTATATAAGAAAGAAATGCTGTCAGAAGTGACTGCCAAACAAATATCAGGCATTATTGTCAATGTGACGAATCCGGCACTGCTGATCTGCTCTGCTTTTCGGGATGGTCCTAAAGTATCTCTTAAAGAACTCGGAAACGCGTTAGGGATCTATCTGATCGTGTATACTGTGCTGATCGTTGTGAGTTTTCTGATTCCGCGTATCCTGCGTGTGCCCGGCATGTATCACTATGCTTATCAGATGCTCACGATCTTCGGCAACGTGGGATTCATCGGTATTCCGCTCGCCTCCGCCGTGCTGGGAACACAGTCCTTGATCTTTGTGTCGATCTATAATCTGATTTTTAATATTCTGATCTATACTTTCGGAATTTCGGTGCTGCAGAGAGCAGAAGCAAGACAGATTCAGATTTCTGCATCGGAAAGTACACTGCTGCCTGATCCGTCTCAGAAAAGTAATCTGTCTCAGGATACAATATCCGCACATAGCACGTCTCAACGATGGAAGAAGCTGGTTAATGCCGGAACTATCTCCGCCGCAGCCACTATCATTTTCTATCTGGGCGATTTCCATGTACCTGTCATCGTATCCTCTACCCTGACCTATATGGGACAGGCTACCACGCTGCTGTCCATGCTGGTTCTGGGTGTCTCTGTCGCGCAGATGGCTCCTAAGGATATTTTTTCCCATCCGAAGCTGTATGGGTTTACACTGCTACGACAGATTTTAGTACCTATAGGCTGTATTGTTCTGTTCCGGCCGCTTATTCGGAATCCTCTGATCTTAAATACCATGGCGCTCATGCTCGCCGTGCCCGCCGCCAACATGCCGCTGATGCTATCCAAGCAGCTTCATGTGGAGACGGATACGATCTCGCAGGGTATCATCCTGACCACAATCTTAAGTCTTGGGACGATTCCGGTGGTGAGTTTGTTTTTATGATACAATCTGTACTTTCATCATATTGGTTGTGCCGGAGAGACCGATCGGCACGCCTGATGTGATGACCGTCAGATCTCCTTTTTCCAATAGTTTCATCTTCTCGGCGGCATGGATCGCCCTGTCAAAAAGATTGAAAACTTCCTTTTCTTCTTTAATCAATATCGGTATCACTCCCCAGGTTAATGACAACTGCCGGCACACCTTCTCTGTGGTGGCACAGCTTATGATATCACTGGTTGGGCGATACCTTGAAATCATCCGCGCTGACGCGCCGGATTTTGTCACCGTTACAATTGCCTTGGCATTCAGATCCAGAGCGGTTGTACATGTAGCGTGACAAATGGCATCCGTAACGTCCGGATTAGCCTCTCTTTCATTCTGGAAGAAACGTTTGCGGTAATCCACATCCTGCTCCGTGCGCTCTGCGATGCGCACCATGGTCCTCACCGCCTCCACAGGATATGCCCCTGCCGCCGTCTCTCCGGAGAGCATGATGGCACTGGTGCCGTCGTATACCGCATTGGCTATATCAGTCGTCTCTGCTCTGGTAGGGCGCGGGTTCTTGATCATAGATTCTAACATCTGCGTGGCAGTGATCACCTGCTTGCCGCTACGGTAAACTTTATTAATGATCTTTTTCTGGATCACGGGCACTTCCTCGTAAGGAATCTCTACGCCCATGTCGCCTCTTGCCACCATAATGCCGTCAGACACCTCTATGATATCATCAACATTGGCAACACCCTGCGCGTTCTCTATCTTGGCGATGATCCTGATATCTTCACCACCATTCTTCTCGAGCAGCTTACGAAGCTGCAGAATGTCTTCCTTCTTCTGTACAAAAGAGGCCGCAATAAAATCCACATCCTGCTCTATACCAAAGAGAATATCTTCTCTGTCTTTATCGCTGATATACGGCATAGAAAGATCCACGTCCGGTACGTTGACTCCCTTGTGGTTAGACACTACACCACCGTTAATGACGCGGCAGACAATATTATTCTTATCGACCTTTTCCACTGTCATCTCGATCAGGCCGTCGTCGATCAGCACCCGCATTCCTTCTTCCAGATCCTCATAGAGGCGGTTGTAGGTCACGCTTACGATATCCTTCGTCCCCTCCACTTCATCGGCAGTCAATGTAAACAGCTGACCTTCTTCCAGCGTCACTTTGCCTTCTTTAAAATCCTTAACCCGCACTTCCGGACCTTTCGTGTCCAACAGGATCGCCACCGGCTTCCCTACTTCCTTGCGAAGCTTTTTGACCATGTCCATCCTCTTCTTATGGTCTTCATAAGTTCCGTGGGAAAAGTTGCATCTGGCAACGTTCATCCCCTCTAACATCATCTGTCTGAGTACATCCTCATTGTCTGTTGCCGGGCCGAGGGTACATACGATCTTTGTTTTTCTCATGGTGGGCTGTTCCTCCTTGTGATGTTTTTCGTTAAGCCAAAATCCCCGCATCGGGCTGACGCGGCTTATAACCGTTATATTTCTATTTTATACTGAAATGAAATATCTTAAACTGATGTTTTCTTCCCGCATTTCGGTTCCATATAACATATTGCACACAGTCCCGCCCGCTCCTGCCGATGTTAATGTCTCAATCATACCATAATATGGCAATACGTATCAATTGATTATGGGATCTTAGCGAAAAATTAATCCTGTGTAGTGTTACAGTCCACACTCAGCAGCGCTTGCAATTCTTCTCCTCGCCTTCTTCGTATACGATTTATTGATAATAATATTTAATAAAATAACAAAATATTTTGTTGACATTGTCTTTTTTCTCTGCTACAATTTACCTACATATCTGGGATATCATCTTACAAGAAATCGGTCTGATTTCGCTTAGACAATCCCCATATGAACAATTAAATATGGCGGATGTTGTCGGAACAGATGGTTGACATAGATGTGTTTCTTTCATTTCTTCTCTCGGCATACCGCCGGAAGGAGAAGAACATATGAAAAAGAAACTTGAAGAACTAAACTTACTGGACGATTTCCTGTTTGGAACTCTGATTTCACACCCTGTCTATGGAGAACACTTTGCCGAAATCCTGATCAAGACCATACTGAACAGAGATGTGAAAATCATAAAGGTCGTCCCGCAAATGAATTACTACGGACAGGACACGGATCGGCACGGAGCGAGACTCGACGTGTATATCGAGGAAGAGGACGGTGTGGTTCAAGGAGATGTGCAATTAAGCAGTATCTATGACATTGAACCGGATCAGAACGAAGATCGGATTTCGAAAGAATCTCTCCCGCGACGGGTGCGTTTCTACCGCTCCACTATCGATGTCAGGAATCTACAATCCGGAGCAGATTATGATCGGCTGAAAAATGTCATTATCATTATGCTGCTTCCCTACGATCCGTTCGGCTATGGCAGGATGATGTACACAGTCAGGAATAAGTGTATAGAGGAACCGGAGATGACATATGAAGACGGTGCGTTGAACCTCTTCCTATACACTAAGGGAAAGATCGGTGCTATCTCACAGGAATTAAAGGAACTGCTGCAATATCTTGAAAGCACAACGTGGAACAATGCGGTAAACGAACCCTTAAGGGAAGTCCAGAGCATGGTAGACAAAGTCAAATATGACAAGGAGGTGTCTATTTCTTATATGAAATCGTATGAAAGAGATTGGATGATGAGAAATGAAGGCAGAACTGAAGAACGCGTTGAGTCCATAAAAGATTTTCTTTCTGACTTAGGCCCGATTCCGGAAAGCGTCACGGCTCAAATCGAAAGCGAAACGAACTTAGACACCCTAAAGCGCTGGGTAAAATTAGCCGCCAGATCAGATTCCATTGAAGAATTTCTCCAGAAAATGTAAATCCAGTCACATAAAACGAGCCCCGGCGGTGGAAGCACCGGGAGCCCGTTTTATATATACAAACTAAGGGATATAGGTATACGCTAAACTATAATACAAATTAACAACTGCAATCATACTTATTCAATCTATTCCACATCCTGCAATGCCGCGAAGTCTTCCTCACCGGTACGAACCTTAACGACTCTGTCAACATTGTAGACAAATATCTTACCGTCTCCGATATGGCCTGTGTATAGCGCTTTCTTAGCCGGTCACACCCAGATCGGGTAAATCAGTGCAGAGATCACCGCCGAATAAACACAGTAGCTTAAGAATTTCGTTCTCTCCGCCATGGCTCCGGATACGATCGTTGCCGTGGTTGCACAGAACACTAAGTTAAATACGAAGTTAGACCAGTCAAATGCCTCATAACTCGTAAAGATGTCAAATCCCGGCTTGCCGATCAGTCCATCACATCCTCACCTAACAACAGGCTGAAACCGATCAGAAACCAGACGCCGAACACCTGGCCGTTACAAAAAAGCAGAGACAATGGTTGTCTTTTCCTTAAGCTCCATTGCTCCGCATTTTTCTAATGATCAGGTCATATGTACATTGTTTTTCAAAAGCGCGGCACGATGTCTTCCATGGCCATGCCTGCTTTCAAATAAACGGTAAAGGCACTTCGAGTTTCCTCAAAGCGCCTTTGCTTTTACGAATTGTATAGTAGCACCATCCGAACCGGGTGTCAATAGGGAAATTTATAATTTTATAAATAAACTTTTAAAATGCGCGAAAACAAAAATATTAATTTTTGCGCCAGCTTTAATATGAGATCGGCTTTTTCGTAATATCAAATTTCACAGTCACGCTGCCGCCGTAATTCGGTGCAATGCCATTAATCACTACGCTTCCCTTATTCTTACCGGATGCAGTATTCGCGCCATAGGAAAGGGAATAATCCTGACCTTCCGTGAGCGGTTTTCCGTCATAAGACACCGTCACTTCCGGCGTAACCTGATTCCCCGTGTATACCGCTTCTTCAATCTCTACCGTCAGATTGACCTTCTTCAATTTTACCTGATAAATCGGCAACGGAACGATAATCGGTTGATCCAGCCTGTATGAAGCTCCTTCTGCTTCGGTAATGACCGCCACCGGCACGCCATCTTCCGCCGTCAGATCGCCATCTTGCGTCAAATTGCCGCCCGCTGAGGCCTGCCCCTGCAGCTTCTGTATATATCTCTCATAATCCGCCTGCGTATTATTCCGATATGCAATCTCGTAATCCGTACCCGCACGAAGCGCCGCTTTGCCGTCTGTCAGCTTCACAGCAGGCTTATAGGCATAATCTTCCGCCTTATTATCTTTATACTCAACCGGTGTCGTTTTAATCTGAATACTACCCGCTCCAAGATCAGCCCTGATAATTTCAAAATTAAGATTAAATTCGCCGGCATAGTTACCCTTACCCTTCACGGTCACTGTCGGCGGCTTCTCGGCAGAAGCACCTGCTACCGCTTTGTTATTGGCATACTTGAGCGTGTAATCTTTACCGTTTCGCAGCGTAAATCCCTCTTGGTTCGTAAGGCTGATCTCGTCTACGGGCTTCACACCCGCCTTGCTATAGTTAAAGACCATATTCTGCATCGTTTCCGAACGATTTACACTCGTAATATCAGCCGCTGTGATCTTGAAAGTTTTCTTAAAGCTGCCGCTGTATCCCGCATTCATGGCACCCTTAAAAGTCATCGTGGCCGTGCCCTTATTGATATTCTTGCTGTAGCTTATTGTGTAGTCCGTTCCGTACCGCAGCTTCTCAGCTTCCGTGCCGTATGTCAGTGTAGCACCGTTCTGTGTAATCGCCCTGCCCGTATATACCTTATCCTCTATACCTTCCACCAGAACCGTCTTAGCCGTAAACGGTCTTCCCTTAATATTAAAAGTCGCTGTTTTACTTCCGGCATACTCTCCCATTCCCGTAATGACAAGCGTCGCTTTTCCGACTCTTTCATTGCTTTTATCCAGATAGCTCACCGTATAATCCCGACCGGGCTTGAGGAAAGTTTTTCCGTATTTTACGGTAAAGGTATCCGCCGAATCTGTCTCTGCAGGTTTCAATTGTACCGGTTCCCCTGTAAAGGTAATGTTCTTCAGATTTCTTCCGATCGTGATCGTTGCATTCTTGATCAGATGCGTCTTATCCGTTACATAAATTTCCCTGCAAATGCTGCCCTCATAATTGCCTACACCCTCTACGGTCAGCAGAAACTCACCACTGTAACCTGCCGGAACGGCAGCATCTTCAAGTTCCAATCCCTTCTGCAGACTCCTTCCTGACTGATCGCGTGCATTTTCCACCGTCAGACTCACATTAAAGTCAGTGCCCTTTTTCATACCTTTGACATACTTAATGGATGTAAATGGCTTCTGTACTTTCTTTGCCGTCACCAGCTGATCTGAGACCTTCAATACGATTCCTTCAGCCGCCTGACTACTGCCGTCGCCGATCGAAGTCCTGAGAATATTAAAATTGACCTTGACCGTATCCTTGTTTCCGTCCTTGATCCGATCCGTATAATTACCCTTACCGATAATCTCCACATAGGGAAGGGCCGCATTAAAATATGTGCCTTCACCGTTCCCCTGCTTCCGTACACCACCCTTGTTGGCATTCACGTTATTGTAATATCTGATCTGATAGTCCCTGCCCGACTTTAAAAGTGTATCACCGTCGTATACACTTATCACAGGCTTATATGCTTTACCGGTATAATATACATCGGCGATCTCCTGAAATGTAAATTCACCGCCCACACTTCCGCCGAGCCACTTCGCATACAAAGTCATATCCGACTGTACGATATCCGTGTCAAAATTCCATGCTTTCATACATGCTGCGTCCTGATACCAGCCGTCGAAACGGTATCCTGCCTCCGTCGGATCTGTCGGTCTGTTGAGCGTACTACCGACTTTGACATCGATCTGATCATCCGGAGCCGTTCCATGCCCCTGCACATCAAACCTCACGGTACAGGAAACATATTCGCTCGCTACAGTCAATCTGCCGTTCACATAGGATATGGTATAGTTCGCCCCTGCATCCGCGCCATAGGGTACGATCTCATAACGCCCTGCCACCGCACTGTTTACGATACCACAAGAGAAAGACGGCATAACAATCAGCGAATCATCGGTCATCAGACCATTAACCTCGTACTCATACTCATTGCCCGCCGGAATCCGCTCATCAATCAGAATTGCCTTATCCTTCGCCTTAATCTCCAATGGGGCCGGCATGATTTCAAATGTCCTGCTGATACTACCGCGATAATAATTGATTCCTTCCACAAACACCGTCGCAGTACCGGCGTTTTTGTTATTCAGATAGGTTAATGTATAATCCTGTTCCTCCACCAGTACGGCATTCGGGGTTGACACCACCACCTTCGGTTCCTGATTCACCCCGCTATATGTATAGGCATTGCTTTTAAAGGTAACCTCCGTGCCAGATCCCAATTCCATCTGTGCAGTTACCTGTATTTTCAGATCCGTTAGTTCCTGGAATAACCCCTTGTCATACGGAGTAAATACTGCATCAAAGATATGAACACCTACTTTGTCAATAATCTGCGTATTGTCCTGCCATGCATAAGTTCCATAGGCATTTTCAGGCAACGGAATCTCGCTGAGCGCCCAGCCGCAGTCCGCAGTCAATTCCGGTTCCGCTATGATCAAGTTTTCGAAAGATGCCGCATAGCCACCGCAGGTAACCGTCACTGTACAGATCCCGGGCTTTGTTGAATCAAATCCGCTTACCATATCGGCTTTCATATTCTCGGTAACAGTTTTTGTGCCTGACACATATGTCACTTTTCCACCCGAAGCATCCAGCTTCTGCCCAACTTTATAGGTTGTCTTATCCGGCCGTTGAATCCGAATCGGGCTCTCATTCATGCCATAGACTGTAATTTCCGCAGCCGCAGACTTAATACCTCCTCTGAAAGTGATCGTAGTAGTTCCTTTTGCCAAAGCAGTCACCATACCGGTGCCATCCACTAACGCAACGTTCTGATCAGATGAATACCATCTTCCGCCTGCCTGATAAGGTCCACTGTAACTTTTGACATTCCCATAATAATCATTGTATGTTGCCGTAACGTTCAGCGGAATCTTATACGAATCTCCTTCCCTGATAAAGCCGGCCATGTCCTTATCAAATTTCAAATCCTTTATCGAACCACCGGCTACCTCCAGATACTGTATACAATTTCCCTTCGTACCATTCTTACGCTCATCCATAGACGTACTGCGACTAAATTCCTGCGCCACACTGTACCAGCCGCCGGTTGAAAGTCGAAAAGCTCCCAGTCCGACATAGGTATATTCCGGATTGATGATACTCGTGTAATGTCCCACCTGGCCTCCCGACTGGTTTACCCAGTTACTCTTCTCATCATACCACTGCTCAATGCCTGCCATTAGCCCCACTGAATTCCATGCCAGATTTTCCGCCGTCGACTTTACACCATTGTTAGTGACTACAGTAAAACAACTGCTCTCATTGAGCCTTGTATGGGAATTATTGACAGATGCCTCGGCTGCTCTGATTCTGGCAATCGCTTCCAGATCCGATGACCACTTGAGTGGAACATAGTCACTCATGGTCAGCGGGCTTCCTGTTCGCGGATTCCTGACTCCCTGAGTACATGCCTCCCGCCGGATTGCATTCAATCGATTCAAAATCTTATCCGCGCTCTCCGTATAGTATGCACCCGAAAATCCCATAACAACGTTACCATCCGCCGGTGACATATCCACTTCCGGCAGACCTGTATCCGAAATCTCACTCCACTTCGCATAGAGCGTTATGTTTCCCGTACTTCCTTTTGCGATCTGTATCGCTCTGACCGTATATGCCGAATCCTTATACCAGCCCTCAAACTGATAACCGTCTCTGGTCGCATTCTGTAAAATAATCGTGTCCGTCTCCGATGTGTATGTGGACGGATTATAGACACTGTTCGTACCACCGCTTAAAACGTATGTGATCGTATAGATCTGAGGCGCTTCGACTGTGGCATTGCAATATTCTTTCAGATTAGACAGTATCTCATCCACTGCAATATATGACGTGGTCATATACTGCAAGCGGTTATCTGCATCAATATAACAGATCACTGGCCATGAAATCGTGCCACCCGCGTTGATTCCGCCTGTCCGCGCATACGCCCACATGCTGTTTTGATTAGTCCCATCAATATCATAGGAAAAAGTAATCTCCTCACAGCCATATTGACTCTGAAATTCGGCGACAGCTTCCTTTGTTCCGCCATTTGTCTCCATTGCATAGATATCTATGCCCTCAAACTGATCGATCTTATTGCTTATTCCCCGAATAGTATTCCGGCAATTGCCACATGTATTGCTGTAGAAAATCAAAAGCTTCGGTCTTCCATTCGCTGCAGAACTGATCTTCGCATCATCCACTGTAGTGTATTCGTATGACAGATTATTGAGATTAAGTGCGCCCTTTACCTGTATAGTACATTCCGCTTTCTTACCCCCTGCCGTGGCTGTAACAGTACAGCCGCCGACTGAAACTGCACGCACCCTGCCATTATCCACCGTTGCTACTGTTTCATCATCACTTGCCCATGTTACGGCAGAATCCGCGGCATACGTAGGATAAACTGTCGCAGACAGCTCGGCCTCTTCTCCTTCTGCCAGTTCCAGTGTGTAGGCGCTCAGTTCGACACGCTGCACCGGAATATCAACAGGATCGATACCCTCCATAGTGATATCGACTGTCAATACTTCTTCTTTTCCCGTTTCATTCGGATCTTTGTGCAAAGCATACAACACCTTGCCCTGACAGTAAGCGCTGCCGTATATATAACCTGTAGATGTATCAGCCGTAAACTCTTCGCGTTTACCCGTACCATCCATGGCAATGCTGTAGATGGATGAGCTATCATTATAGTATAAACGGTCGCCTATCTGGAAAAGTCCGGAAAAGCTACCTCCCCAGCTACCGCCTCCACCCCAGACCGGCCATGTGCCGATACTCACCACTGTCGTTCCCTGATTCGTAATCTGAGAAAGATTGGTCTTATTAATACTACCCTTAGAAGACACGTAATAGCATTCATCCCCTGCCAGCACTAATGGCGAGTCACAATTTGTCCAGAAAGCATTATCATAACGCGTGTCAGTAGCCTGATAATCAACCACCTCGCCGCCGCTTGTCACATACCAATCATAATGTTGATGATTGGCATCCTGAAAAACTGCATCACTGCAGAACATATAGGTATGCACCGATTGGCCGATCTTATCCCATACAGGATCATCCCATGTAACGTCTACCTGATAATACTTACCATCCAACACAATCATATTCCATGCATGATTCATGGAAGTACTGGTGACCATATAACAGTCGATTCCCACCTGATTCAACAGATATTTGTAGGTAAGCGCATATCCCTGACATACCGCGGTGCGATTCACCAGTGTACCGTACGCATTATATGAATCGGGCAGGATTGTTTTGTTAAGATAATTCTGATAATCATACTCACAATTAACGGTAAGATAATCATGTAAAACAACCGCCTTCTCCAAGTCGCTCATCTGGCTGTCCACACGCGACAGCGCCGTGGTAACACTTTGTTTGAAAGCGGCATCGTCATAGGTGTTAATATATGTAAACGTAATAGCAGTAATAATCGTTCCATTGCCCCGGTAGCCATATCTCCGCTCAACAAAATAGAGATCCGGATGTTCATTCAGTATGCCGCTTACCAGATTACCTAATATGTTCAATCCAGATGAATCATACGGTATGTTGTAAGCCGAGATATCAATCATCTCCTCGCGCGCCAGCATCTGCTGATAAAGATAATCTACGGCTTCATCGCTCTGCACAGATACCGAATAGACTGAGAGATTCCCCCGCTTTGACGGCGCGCCTCCAAACTGATAGGCACCGTCTATTTCAGCCTCTATCATTATTTCCTGTAATTCCGATTCTACAAGATCATTATCTGAAATTCCAGTAGCATAGAGTTCTTCCGTATCAGACTCTTCGATCCCGTCTTCCCCATCTTCACTCGCCGCATCATCACCCTCTGTCGGGTCCACCTCATCAGACGGTTCCTGTGCATCCATATCCGAAATATCCTCTCCGTCAGACGGTTGCCCTGCCTCCTCATCTGAGGGATTTTGCTTATTTGTGTCTTCATTTGCAGCGTCATCGCTCTGGGAAGTTTCTTCCACATCCCCTGCTTCATTCCCGCCCAGCTTCTCTGTTACCGTATTATCTGTACTTGATGCGCTTTCTCCGGATTCCTGCTTCGGGTCGCCGTTCTCATTCTCCTGCGCAGCTGCCGTAATCTCCTCCGCATAGACAGCACTCATCGGAAGCTGTGCAGACGAAATCACCAGCACCGCCGTCAAAATACCCGCTAATATTCGTTTTCCTGATAGCACTCGCTTTCTTGATATCATTTTCCTACCCCTCTCGTCAATCGTTTGTATCGCAGTGTTCTCCCATTTCACATCTGCCCTTGTAAACAGAGACTCTCTCAAATTCCGGCCTTTGCCGTATTCTTACTTAGTGTCCCTTATTCTATTCTTATAGTAAATCCTTCATATATTCCCACCGGAATATCAGTTCCAAAAGAATACTCCTCCACTGATTCTTTATCAAAAAAGTAAGCCGTAACCCGCTGCTTAGCAGGATCAACGATCCAGTATTCTCTTGCACCGGCAGTTCGATATTTAAATAGCTTTGTAAAATAGTCCATAGCCTTGCTGCCCGGTGAAACGATTTCAATTATCCAATCCGGAGCGCCGTTACATCCCCGCTCTGTGATCTTATTTTTCTCGCAAACAACAGATATATCCGGTTCCACATAGTTTTTATCGCTTTTATCTAAAAAAACTGCAAAAGGAGCGGGAAACACTTCCCATTCTCCTTCATGCCTTTGAATATAATTACCGATTTCCCTATCAAAAAAATGGACCAGTCTTTGATGATTCGTATTTGGCGGAGCCATATAATAAATTTTTCCATCAACCAGTTCTGCACGTTCACCGTCCGGCAATGAATAAATATCTTCGATCGTATATACTTCTTCCTTTTTCAAGGGTTCCATAAAATCACCTGCCTTCTAAATTGTATTATATACTATTCAATTATAAATTACCACTTGGAAACCCGATTTTACCCGCATCGAAAAGGCTGAGACGCATCCCTGCTTTCAGCTCCCCGGCAGAGTTCGGTACAATTCTCAGTCCGCCGTCCGAATACCTCGTGTATATCTGGAAAAGATTTTTATATGCTCCTTCCAGTTTGGCATTGCTTACGCTATATGAACTGTTCAGATTCTTGAACGTCGTCTGTGTTGTTTCATACGGATATGACGTATTCTTAACGCCCGGATCTACTCTGTACTCATAACCTACAGACGAACTATACTCAAACCATAAATCTCCAGAACGTCTACTTCATCTGTTCCCCCGCCAGCGTTTGTCTCTGCAAGAGAAACCCTCTCAATTGTGTAGCTTTCCTCTTCTTCATAGGATAAGACGACCGCTGCTAATCCTCCCTTCATAGTTCCGGAAGCATTGGCCGCGAAGTAATAAAAACTTTTTGCCGCGAAACAAGAACGGAGCCATCAGACATCCTACTATAATGTCATAATGCCCCGCTCCTGCCCGGTTACTATATGCTTCAATTAAAAGTGCAATCTGTTATTTCTTATCCGGCTTCGACTTCCATTTACAAGAACCGCCGATCTCAAAAGCACCTGCACCTGACATGAACTCCGATACAATTGCCGCCGCCCATTCCCAGCCCCACGCGCTTTCATCAAATACCCACGGCTTGTTCTTCGGTTCACATTTAACTTTAGACCAAATGCCTATGCTGATCAGACTGGCGGTTGCCTGTATTGCTCTGATCCCAAAATCCCCCACATCTCATATGCTTTATGGTATAAATTCTCGATTTTATCCAGATTCTGCTCATACAATTCAACATTCTCCGGCGTATCCTCCAAAAGCTTCATGTTCTGATCAAGCATCATACTCTTAGCGACATGATGTGATGAATACTCATCAACCTGCACCGGCACAAAAATATCCAGCCTAACTTCATAATTGCTGATTCCTTGCGGCCATATTACGATATCTGCCGTTGTTTCATGGCTGTTACTGCTTGTTTCAGAAATACCCAGATTACCTGTAAAAGACAAAAAAGCCGGCTTACATACACTGTATGTATATGGTTCTTTCCAGAGAGTTGTAGCTGATGCGCCTGTGACGCCACCAAGTTTCTTACAAAAAGGAGTATACCGCAAATCCGCATTCATGCCCCATATAAAAACATACAGACACGCCGTAACCCCAAGGATAATCAAAACCCGTTTCGTTTTGCTGTTCCACATAAATATGCTCCTTGTTTCCTGCCGCCCGATACTACATGATAAATATACTATAGCACAACTTTTACGCTATTTCTATTGTGCGAAACCCCAACCGCTTATACTTCTCAACATGCGTTACCAGAACGACCGTTCTACCCATCTTATGAAATGCCTGCAGCAGCTCCATTACCTTATCCGCATTGCCCGGATCCAGCGATCCTGTAGGTTCATCCGCCAATATAATAGAACACTTCTTAATCATAAGTCTTGCAAGAGCTACCCGTTGCTGCTCTCCTCCCGACAACTTAAACACCTGTTTATCTACCGCATCTGACAGACCTACATATTCCAGTGCCTGCTCCACTGTATACTCGGATCGAGTCTGTTTCTTTACCATATTCAGGTTCTCCCGTACCGTTTTTGCCTCGATCAATGCAAAATTCTGGAAAAGAAACCCCACCTCATTTCTTAAATACTCTCTCTGGTTTTTCCTCTGAAAAATATCCTTATGATTAACCAGAATTTCCCCCTGATCAATCTTCTCCAAGGAACCGATCATGTTGAGAAGTGTCGTTTTCCCGCATCCGCTTTCTCCCCAGAATACTACAAACTCACCGTCCTCAATAACCAAATTCAAATCCGAAAACAGTTGTTTCTCGTCAAATCTCTTATACAAATGCCTGATCTCTATCATCATAAAAACCCGCCTTTCAATGTTTTCTGGATACTATCTTGCTCTATATGAAGAAATCTTCCGAACATGACTGCCGTTTCTATGAGCATTAAAATCACTACAACGGCACACATAAGACCGGCATGCTCAAGTCCAAGTATCTTATAACATATCCATGCTCCGGCAACGCCTGCCACACTCGACATTATTGTCATTATAAACTGCCTTCCGATCCGTTCTATGACAGAATAGCCCAATATTTTCTTCATTATGATCTCCAGACGGTTTGTCTCAAACTCAAGCCTAATGATAGCCGCACTCAAACACAACTCCACTGCACACTGAAACAGCAGCAGGACTATATTCATAATCACTCCTCTTTTTACATTTTGTAATTCATGCTCGAAAGTAAGCCATACATTTTCCTGCAAATATTGGCACTCATGCTCCTCGCAGAAACGGTCAAGTTCCTCCACATCCGGTTTCATCATAACCTTACCGAAATTAAGTTCAAACAAAATACGTCCTTCTTCAATCGGTCTTGCATCTTCAATACAGTTATTATAGATAATAACAGGACAGTATGATCTGACATATCCCCTGTATACATCATAATTAATGATATGGGGATGATCACTGTAATAAATTACTGCAACTTCGTTCTCCTCTAAATTTGCAAAAGAAGCAGACGCATCCAGCAAAATCTCCATTGCATCATCAGACACTTCTTCTCGTTCCGGAATCAGCACACATGCCTTACATTTGCTAATTTTATCTGCTACGGATGGCAGGCTCTCACACAAATAGTCTTTCATGTTTACATTTATACAGATCGCAAGTTTATCCTGATCTTTCCAGTCGTAAGATCCGTTTCCGCAAATAAACTGCATATCGAACATCGTAAAATAGTTCCTGTAAAACCACGTCTCCATGTACCCTGAACTATTTATCAAATATAAATAAGAGTATGCTTTGCGCGCCTCATAAAACTCTCTTTGCTTTTCCAAATCTATATATTTGGCGCTTAGAGCAATCGTTGTCGCCGCGGAAACAGACAATGCAAGAGTCAATAATGTTTTCAGCAAATAACTTACATTCAGAAGTTTCCGTGACATTCTCACGCCCGAAAATCCCAGCTTGAGATCGCAACGAAGCAGCGAGGCATAAATTACAGTATCTCCCAAAATAGTAGCAGCCAATGCAATAATCTCATAATTCCATAGAAACAGACAATGATATGTCCGATACAAAATCAATGATGTTGCAAAAAAACAGAGGCAGTACCACAATATATCTATAAGAGCATGAAGCAGGACGATTCTTTCTATGGATTCACCCAGCGATAACCGCACCACAATCTCTTTTCTGATCTGTATGGTTTTATAATAAGTCTGTATCCAGATCAAAATCCCTACCACAAGCCAAATCCAGATCAGGCGCTTCAATGCCTCCTGCATACTATCTCTTTCTTTGGGACGCGGCAGACTGCCGCCGTAGGTATCAACCAGTTCTGCTTTATATGCAGTGGCGTTTTCAGTGCACCCTAAAATATAATATTGTTCCGGTTCTTTTTGCATCCGTTCTCCGGACAATTCCTCCACGGTGTGAAACACTACATCCGACTCGCCGGAGAAAAGACTGCCGTAATGCCCCTCCGACAATTGATACTCCCGAGCAAACATTTCCTCGGCAGCGGGAGTGCAATATACGTCGATTCGTGTGTAATAGTCTCCCTCAATGTATTTATCTATGTAGATTACTTCTAATTCATACTTTTCTGCGGAATCAAAGATCTGCTCTTTCATCTGTTCCACGCTGATCCCATCCTGCACATAGAAAGATGTCTGCCAGAAATCTTCAAAATCGTATAAGAAAATCTGAAAAAGATCACACCCAATCAGCAATACCGCCGCAATCAGCAAACCGCTGAATATATATCTGACAGATTTCATTCTCGTTTCTCCTATGCTATAAATGCTAACACGTAATAGATCTGTATAAGAGGCATATCCCTATAATGGGACAAAAAGCAGAACCATAATATCGATTCTGCCATTTACTCTTATAACATTTCCTTCGCTTACAATTATATCTCAGTTTGTTATTTTCGGATACTCCAAACTGTAAATATCTTCACCATATGGAATATTTAAGTTGTACGATGAGTCCAGAACATATTCCTTATTGCCTATCCGAAATACGCTCCCCGGCTCGTAATCTGTCAAAAACCCTTCCGATGTCAGACTCTGGTAATGGGAATCGTATCTCTCTTTCGACAGAATGGGAATGGTCACCTTCGTCGCTGAATAATAATGAGTCGTTTCCCTGTCCCCCATCCTGACAGTAAAAAACCCTGTTTTAATACCGGCTTCATCCATATACTGTCTGATTTGCTCCTCCGGATACGTCTTCGTAATAAATACGGGATCTTTCGACATCGTATAATTCCAAAATCCGACATACTGCTGCAACACCCTGTCATAAGATTCATCACGCATATATTCGGTAAAAACTGAGTTGATTCCTTTGCCATTCGTATACGCACAGTGCTCTGTTCCGTTCTTCTCCACGTATTTAATGTATCGATTCCTGCCAAAATCCATGATATTATTATCCGCATGAATCTCTCCCAGCGAATCCGGCTGCACTTTCGGAATCTGATCCGCAGTAAAAGACACGCCTTCGCACACATATACATCTCCGTACTTTTGCACTTTGGAAATATTGTCATTCATAACTGACATGAGATGTTCCGAAATCATTCCCTTATGTTTCTTCATAGGAGCCTCATACAACCCTGCGTCATTTATTTCTGCCCTCGTGAAAGAGTCTCTCTTTACGTTACGCGCAACATTGTGCTTACCGAGTAAAGTTGCGATCGCATTCTTTCTTATGCTGATCGTATTCAGTTTCCTATTCATATTCCAAGATGTAATATTGATATTCATGTATAATTCCCTTTCCACTTACCGCCGTTTGATCACAAGCCCCGGTGATGTCCTATTGATGTAGAGCTTATTTAAGAAGTTATTATACCATTTATGATTTTCTTCCTTGCCACTGTTTACCCGCAGCAAATCCGACAAGTAGAAATAGTCTATTGCTGATTTTCCAGCTTCTCGAAGCGCAAAAGCCATATTTATGCTCTCCGACCAGCCTTTACCGCTGATTATCAGCAGATTATCCTTCTCGCCGTTATCTCCACCTCTTTTAAAGAAGAACGAAAAATCCCTTGGTGGCACTGCGTCTTTATCCACAATTCCGCCTGCATAATACATGCATTGTGCCATATAATTCCACTTATCATGAAAATTCGGAGTGCCTGTCGGATATGTTTTCTGGAAATTCTCATCCCTTTTCACCGCGTCCACTTCTACACCATATTTTGCCCCGTACTCTTTTGCCGCTTCCTGCAAAGCTGTATGTATCTCCTCTGACTTATAATAATACTCTGCATCATAATACACCATAAAATGGCTATCTCTTCCCTCTTTATTCGCAATCCTCTCTCCTTCCTCGAAGCAGGCCGAAACAGCCGCCGCATAGCCTACGTCCAAAAAAGTCTCGTACACATTCAGTATTGCCTTCTCACCTCTCGCAGACAATCCAGAACAGTATTCCGTAAAAAATCCTTTGATATCCTCTGCACTGACCTTCCCTGCATAATAGCCCTCCATAACTTCCCGCATCTCTGCACGATCATCCTGAGCAGGCCAGTCAATTACAGCTAATTTTGTATACGCAGGATATCTGAGTTCCTTACAGCCCGATCTTTCAAAAATATCTCTTGTCTGTTTTATGTCCTCTTCCGTATACTGCACAACCATCCTCTTACTTCTAATCCGCTCTGCATAGCTTGAATCTTCTGTTAATTTATAAGGATTGCTATCAACATAAAACATTTTACACCTCCGTTATTCTTCGTACCGCAAGTATCCCCGGAGTGACTTAGGTTAGTCGTCAGTAAATATTATCACTGTTTGTTCACTCCAGTTGTAATATATATCGGTTCTACCCCGCAAAAATTTCATCTATTGTATTACCCAAAAGTTTCCCTTAAAATACATCCCCAAAAAATATTTAGTAAAATTTCTATTTTACTAAATATACCTTTTTCAGTTTAAGAAGTCAATACTTTTTACTTGACATTGTAAAAAAAGTCTTTTACTATTTTATCAGCTAAATAAAATTTCCTAAGGTGCCCAAATGAATTACGACTTAAAACCCAAAGAATATGAAATCATGAAATTTATATGGGCGAATGCCCCCGATGGTGTAGCCTTTGGCGAGATTCACGACTTCGTGAACAGCCTGGGTAAGAAAGAGTCCCGACAGCGGATCAACTGTTTTATACAGTCACTTCTTAGTAAAGGAATACTTGCCGCCACCGGAGAGGACCGACACAAAATTTATACTCCCACGATCTCCAAACAGGAATATGATCAGATACTCGCAAATCAACTACTAAATCAGTTATTTGACGGTTCCCTCAAGACATTCGTATCGGCGCTGTCCGGCGGCGACAGTATATCCGATGAAAACGCGAAAGAGCTCCGTAAACTACTTCGAGAAAGGAATAAGAAGAAATGAACCTCCTTTTCGTCATGTCTATAAGCGGCAGTATTGTTTTCTTTTTATATCTGTGCACCAAACCTTTCTCCAACCGCTATTGTACCGCCCACTGGCAGTATAATTTCCTAAAGCTATGCCTTCTTTTTTATCTTATTCCTTATCAATGTCTTCAGAATAAAGGTCTCATACTCTGTAACGTCCTGTTCGGAAACGGAGAGGCAGTCAATCCTTTGCGCGATGGTATCCATAAATTTGAAGATAACTATACCATTTATATAACACCCGATGGGAAAATGCATTATAAATACTGGCTTCTGCTGTTAATCGTTTTGATCGCGTGGCTGTTCTTCGCCGCCTTTGTGCTATACCGTCAAATAGGAAAATATCATTCCTGCCGAAATAAGCTGATGCTTCTTTCAGAAATCTCCGATGCAGAAACGGGTGATACGGCAATACCCCATGATGTTATGCCGTCCGTCCCAAAAAAACTGAAGAAGATCATATTTTGCCCGCTCATCAGCAGTCCGCTCACCATCGGTTTATTTCATCCCGTCATGATACTTCCCAAGGAGTATAATAGCGAAGACTTGCCGATGTATCTGTCACACGAGTTATGCCATATCAGGAACCATGATGCATTGTGGAAATTCATCTCTTTTATCACTATATTGATCCACTGGTATAACCCGTTTTCTTATCTTCTCTTCTTAGAAATATGTGGTGTGTGTGAAAAGAATTGTGACGAAATGGTAATCGCACCTTTCAGTGAAACGCAGAAAATGCATTATGCGAACTTGATCATTGAGTCCGCCCGAAATCATAGTGGCTCACCCCTTCTCTTTACCGGCACTTTTTCTACCAACAACAAATTGACCAAAGAAAGGATATTGTCTATGGAAAGAAAAAAATGTAAATCACTCTGTCGAAAAGTCATTACCGCCTTGTTAATAGGTGTCGTTGCTTTGTCAATGCCTATATCCGTACTGGCATACCAGCCGGTTTACGTATATAGGGATCTACCAGACTACGAGCTAAACGGAGATGTCATGTATATTGTATTTAACGGTGAGCAATCTCCGCTTGCTGCGCCAGATACATCATATTTAGATTTTTCCATATCGAATGAAATAATCGTGGACGAATACGGTAACCAGTACGCGGTCAACGCAGAGAACGCACAGATTGTCCAGACATGCACTCATGAATACATAACCGGACAGCGAAATTATCATGTGAAAAACGGCAGCGGAGGATGTACATTATATACCTACGAAGGCACATACTGCAAAAAATGCGGTCACTGTTTACAAGAAACTCTGATCGGTCAAACCAGCCTCATAAAATGTCCACACTAACTGCATCCCAATATATAGCAACCGAATCGGAAAGGAGATTATATTATGACCAGGACATACATTATTGATCAGGAACAAAAACCTACAGAAGAACAATTACAAGAAGTATTTGCTGCCGGGAAACAGCCGATCGTATTTGATGAAGATTCTCCCGAACTGTCCCCTGCAATGTATAAGGCATTTAAAAGCTCTGTGATTCAGCGAAACCGAAAGAAAAACGCCTAACCCCTCACAATCTTATAACTATTAATCCTCGGTGCCTCGAAATCCAGCAGCTCAATCCGCCGCAGCTTCTCCTGCTCGATATACGGCGCCGCCAGACTTTCCGGCACGAAACTGATTCCCTCAAACGTAATCAGATACGGGAGCAGCTTCGTACTGTTGTCAATCTCAAATCCGAACTGGTAATGCGGCGGAAAAAGCTCTCTGATAAAGACTCCCACCTCCTGCAGGGCAAAGTTACAGTACAGATAATTAGAATGAAGCAGCTCTTCTTTCGTAATGCCGTCTTGGTATGTCGTATTCCCGTATCCCGTGACGAGTACCAGCTCATCCGTTGCAAACACATCACACCGAAACCCCGCATGATAGAACGGCAGATAAGAGTACGCCACATCCAGCAGATTATCCTGTATCGCCTGCAGCAGATCATTGGAATGCCCGATGGTGATCTTCACGGCATGCTCGGGGTGTGTCTCCATATATTCTCTGATCATCGGAAAGAGATAGCACTCATAGATCGTATTCGTCGTCCCGATCCGATAGGTATCCTGATATTTCTTAAGGGAATTAACTTCCTGAATCCCCGCAGTCTGTAGCTCCAGAATTCTTTTTGCATAGAAAAGAAAAGCTTCTCCTTCCTTGCTCAGAGTCACTTTTCTCTTATTTCTGTCAAAAAGCTGTTTCCCAATCTCCCGCTCCAGCTCCGCGATCCGGTTCGTCACCGTGGACTGCGCTATGAACAGCGCGTCAGCGGTCTTGGTAAAGTTCCGGTACTCTGCTAGTGCGATGAAAGTCTGTAATGATTGCGTGTCCATATGCGGGCTCCCTTCATAATATCTGCAAGTATTATTATTCAAAAATTGAATTAGTGGCATTCGATTAATTACATTTACAGATAGTATATCATGCAGATATACTTGATTCAAGCAAAAGCAAATAAATCAGTAAACCACTAAGGAGGAAACCATGCACACATTTTCAATTACTTTACGGCAAGTACCGTACAGTCATACTGATTTTCTTCGTCTATGTAACGAACTGGACCAGTTCCTCAATCTGGCGATCGGCGGAGAGGATAAACGGGAGAAATATAAGAAATACAATCACCTAGACACTATGGACTATGTGATCATTGCTTACGATGGACAGCACGCCGCGGGCTGTGCGGCGCTGCGGAAGTATTCGGACACCGAAATTGAAGTCAAGCGGGTTTTCGTGCAGGAACCCTATCGCGGACAGAATATCGGCGGCCGGCTGCTGGCACACTTAATCGAACACGCGCAGGAATCGGGTTATAAACGTATGCTGTTAGAGACCGGTGCGTTTCTGGCTGCCTCCGTCCGCCTGTATCGACGTTACGGCTTCGAACAGATCAGTAACTACGGCGACTACAAGGATATGCCGGAATCACTTTGTATGGGGCGGGATATCCGCAACCCATAATTTACATCAAGTTTATTTCTACAAAAATATTGTTTTTTTAACTTTTTCAGATATAATAAGGATACAGATAAAGTTATATAATATATTCAATGATATATATTTGCGCATTTGTTTGGAGGTGATATGTGTGGCAACCAAAAGCATCTTAAAAGATATAGAAATAAAAGATAAGCAGCTTGCTCATACATTTGTTACCGCTTTAGGTCAGGCGGAAAATAGTAAGTACAAATCAACGCAGCTCACAAGAGAATGTAAAGAACTTACGGGAGATAAAATCAAAGAATTCTTTGGTAAAAACATATGATATGGAACAGAAGTTTGTCAAAACTCATTTTGTAGAAATGAATTTAAGCGATATAATCGAGCAACTCGGAGAGGAGGCGACAAAGTCCATCCTCTCCTTTTTTTCGTGTCCGCTAAATAAAGATATTGAGAATTTTATAAAAAATAAGGCTATTGAGTTTTCTAAAAGAACAACTGCCAAAACACATTTAGTATTTTGGCAGACTGAAGATGAAAAATACACTGAACTCGTCGGTTATTATACAATTACATCAAAAGTCATTACGGTAGATCGGACTGTATTAAGCAACACCGAAGCAAAGAAACTTAAGAATCAAGGCGTGTATGATCCTGTCAAGCAGAAATATACTGTATCTGCTCCCCTAATTGCACAATTAGGAAAGAATTTTACAAACGGAAACGACACACTGATATCCGGTGCAGATTTACTTCAACTGGCAGTCAATAAAATTCGCAAAATTCAAAAAGAAATTGGCGGAAGATTCATGTATCTTGAATGTGAAGATAATGAAAAAATCTTGAGTTTTTATCAAAAGCATAACTTTAAGATATTCGGTAAAAGAACTCTTGATAGAGATGAAACCGATGTCAATGGCGAATACTTAATTCAATTATTTGCAATGTTTTAAACATCGCATTTAATCGTAGTTGATACTACTTATATACCGTGTCTTTTTTCCGTCTTGTAATCCACCCTCCGACCGCCATTATCACGCACACACTCCCGCACACCCCGCCAATCACCGCCGCGTATGTCCCGAATCCCGCCAGATCATGATGATACACCCTTTTCACAAAAGGAAGCGCCAGCACGATCAGAAGATACCAAAATGCCGGTACAGTCAGATTCCTGTGCTGTATCGTGCGTGCAGATACTTCCACGGAGAGCGCTTCGACAGCTTTCCCACCCTCCCGCTGAATCCGCTCGAAAATGCGTTGGTGAATCGACAACGCCAGCAGATAAATCACACACAATGATATAAAATATGTTACGGTTCCGATCAGCGTATGCAGTTTGTCGGGTGTCAGCCACCCGACCATAAGCTGTTTTCTTTCCAAAACAACGGGCAGATATATGGACGCAACGATTCGTATGCCGTTGACCAAAATTGTGGATACATAAGCAAACACCAGACTAAATCCCAACCATGCCCACTGTTTTTCCAGACCGCGTGCGGATTCATTTTTACCGAATGAAAAAAACAGCATCAGAAACGTGATCAGCATGAAGCGGCATCCCGCGCAGGAAGGCGCGATCACAAACTGCCAGAGATGATTGACATATCCCTGATGAGGTAGATATTCAAAAGGAATACCGCCAAGGATACTGACCCACCGCGCGGTGGGTGTCAGCATCCAAGTAAGAGCGTCACTGTCGCTTGTCCTGCAGAAATAACACATCACGAGAGCAATAACGGCTGAGGCCATGAGAAGTATCCGATTCTGATATATTCTGTCGTACATTATATTTTTTCCCATTTTCATTTCCTATCTGCATACACATTTTCTTGATGTATAAACATTTTTCGAGTACGTGTCATCACACTAATACCCATGCCTTTCTCACAGTCTGCGAATTTGTAGACGCCTCTTCACCAGCGCCGATAATAGCAGCAACACCATCAACATTCCGATAAACATGACATCGCCCGGTTCCGATCCAATCCGATAACCGATCGCCAGATTGGACACCTCCAACGGCAACGGAAGCGGCTGATCCACATCTGTGCTGTCACCCTCGGGATTCCGAACGGTATCCAACACCGCGATAAAGGATGTATAAGGCGTAACCATATGGTGGTCTAACCCGATCTGTGTCACTTCTGCCCGTACCTTCGGATCATCGTCGCTTCTGCCGTAATCAGTCAGCCGCTCCACTCTCTTGCGCGCCCACAGATATCCTACTGCATCGTTCTGACCGTTTTTTGCCTCCGACACATCTATGCTCTGTGAGTATTGTCCCTCACCGGTCATGCCGCTGATCCGAATCGTTCCAGTCGCTTCACCTCTCCATTTGCCCAGCAGGACAATGGGCTTCTGCGCATACAGTGTCGGCAGCACGGTGGGTTCGAAATCATAAGTATCCATTCCTTCAAAAACTACCCTGATATCCGTCAGTACCGGTGACTGTATGTATGTGCGGAACTTTTCCGCTACCTCGGATGCCTCTTTTTCATCAGTCACGATAAAAGGCTCTCCCTGTCCGATCGACGCGATTCCTTCGATCAGATAGCGGTTTACGGCGGAGCCGATGCCGAAGGAAAAGAAATCCGCTTTATCCATATTGTCATTGATCATATCAAATACTTCCGACTCTCCGTATATGTATCCGTCACTTATGATAACGATGTTGCGGGATGTGTCCTCTGTCGCCGGAATTTGCAGCGCATCTTCCAGTGCGGAAGCCAGTTCGGTGCCGCCCGCTCCTTTCTGTGCGTTAATCAGACGGAGCGCCTTATTAACATTTTCCTCCGTAGCCGGAACCGAACTGTCCGACATCTGCAAAGAATCCCCGGAAAATAAGATTAGGTTAAAGGTATCGCTCTCCCGCAGGCCGGATACCAGATTATTAATCAGCTTCTTGGCCGTATTCAGTGGAAATCCCGACATGGAACCGGATACATCCAGTACGAAAATATATTCTCTGGGCGGAATCTCCTCCACTTCATAGCGTTCCGGCGGCTGTATCATTAACATGAAATAATTCTCATTTTCTCCCTGACTGGTGATAAGTCCCGTGTTGATCTCTTCCCCTGTCAGCCTATAGTCCAATATAAAATCCCGATTGCCGGCATAATCCGACGGATCCGCCAGACTGACGTGGGCTGTCGTATTCTCTTCCCAGTCGATCTTGACGTCATGCGAACTGCTCGAAAGCGATGAGATCGGCACACCGGAGGCAACCGTCACATTGATATGGTATTGATCGGCGGGCGCAGTCCCCTCCGGCAGATACGCTGTGCTTGTCCATTCCTCACGATTTCCCGTATCGTCCAGCACGGGACCCACATAGCGGGGGCCAACTACTGTCGGATAGACGAATTGATAGGTTCCGTCTGTGGGCGTAATCAGTTCCGTATAGTGCAGCTCGATCCGCACCTCATCGCCGGGCATAACATTGGCAACGTCCATCGTGAACACATTTGCTCTCTGCTCTGACAGCATGGAGGCGCTTTTGCCTTCGCTCTTAGCCGTTTCAAATTCCTGCTTCGCCTCTTCCTTTTCCTTAATGACCGCCTTCACGATCTGGTTCCCGATCTGCATCTGCATACCATGTATCGTGACCTTAGTCGATGCCGGGAAAATGTATCTGGCGTTAATCGGCTTCGTCCCTTGGTTGGCATATGTCTGCACCACATAAGTGTCCGCGATGATTCCCTCTATCGTTGTGTTCACATCCGTACTTTTTAACGGAAGGCAATCCACTCCCGTCTCTTCGCTTTCCACATAGAAATAAGGGGAAAGCGTTCTGTCCTCATCGGTTTCCTCTTCCGCATGTACTGTGGGCGCATAACCCATAAGCAATAACAATACAGCCAAAAAGCTTAATAATTTTCTGTGTTTTTTCATACTGCACATCCTTCCTTCTCGCGTCTTTTGATTATCTTAAATCTGACGGTACGTGTAATCTCTACGTCTATGCTACCGTGTGAAAGCATCAATCCTGCATCAGATTTGCAACATAAAAGCATAATCTTTGCATCAAAACTCCATCAAATTTGTATCAAAATTGCATCATCATGGAAGAATGTGCCGCTTTTCTTTCTTATAGAGCTGTCTTGGTCAGCTCCGCCAGATATCTGTCATACTGTTCTCCGTCCTCCTCGACCCGATCCTCTTTCCGAAACCCCAGTTTCCGGCACAATGCCGCCGACTTCCCGTTTCCCTCCATTACAAGTGCCTGCACCTGTGTAAAATCCAATTCTATCTTTGCATAATCGAGAATCGCCCTGCATACCTCATAGGCGTATCCCTGTCTCTGCCAGGGCACTCCGATCACGAATCCCAGTTCCGGCAGATCGAATCCCTCACGCCAGCTTATGCCTGCCCGGCCGATTACCGTACCCTCTTTCGTAAGTACAGTCCACATGCCATATCCATAGAATCCGTACATCTTCTCCCGATACTCTGCGACATAGACCAGTTCTTCTTCCCGATCCTCATACAGATCTTCCATATATCTGGTAATCTCAGGTTCCGCATATATATTGTAGAAACTGTCCACATCCGCTTCCGTAGTCTCGCGAATTATGCACCGCTTCGTCCTGAGAATCTCCCACGGTAGTCCCGCAAGCCTCCTATACGCCAGATCGACGGTCTCATAATCAACCTCTTCAATCTGCTCAATCACATACAGCGCTCCCGTAAAGTCCGCGGTCTTATTTTTCTCATGCCGATATGGCAGCATGTATCTTCCCCGCTGTCTCATAAGACGATAGGTATCCTCCGAATCTGTGATGTACAAATTCTCTTCTAAACTGTCTCCAAAACCTTCTTCTACACCGCCATATACTTCATCCATCCCTTCCGCTTCACGGCGTTTTGCCCCGTTACATTCTGTACTGTTACATGCCGCAGTGTTCTCTTCTGCTTCGATATCCGGCACCACACTCTGTCCCTGCCCAATAACGATCTCCACCCCGTGTTCCCGCAAATCATCCGGCAGTATACTTTCCCCGCACAGCACTTTTTGCTGCATAATATCTTCCTCGATCAGTAAAATCACTTTTTTCAGCATCATTTATTCTTTCTCCGTAAAATAATCCCCATGCCCTCTTGCATTATCGGTCTTATACTATATATAATATTACCATATCAAATTTTCAGAAACGAGAAAATTGCGCCAAAGACAGCGCGGAAATGAGGAAACTATGTCACAAAACCCAATCGTTACTTTTACAATGGAAAACGGAGATGTCATCAAGGCGGAGCTTTATCCCGATATTGCGCCGATCTCCGTCAACAACTTTATCAGCTTAATTAATAAGAATTTCTATGACGGACTGATCTTTCACAGAGTCATTAAAGGCTTCATGATTCAGGGCGGCGATCCCGAAGGCACCGGCATGGGCGGTCCCGACTATTCGATTCGCGGCGAATTTGCACAGAACGGATTCCCCAACGACCTGAAGCACACCGAGGGCGTACTCTCCATGGCCAGAAGTATGCATCCTGATTCTGCCGGAAGCCAGTTTTTCATTATGCACAAGACAAGCCCTCATCTGGACGGCGCTTATGCGGCGTTTGGAAAGGTGATAGAAGGTATGGAAAATGTCAATAAGATAGCCGAGACAGCTACTGATTACAACGACCGTCCTTTAGAAGAGCAGCGGATTAAAACGGTTACGGTTGATACTTTCGGCGTAGAGTATCCGGAACCGGAGAAGCTGTAAGCAGTTTTAGGGAAAAGTATTATTCGGTACTGTTCAGTACGGTTTTTATAAAGTTTGCATGACCCATTATCTCCTGAATTACCTTGATGTTCGTTTCATTTTCGCAAAATTGTGTGCAAAACGTATGGCGAAAGACGTGGCATCTGAAATAAGGGATGATAATGGGTTCTCTATTTTCTTCCTGAGCTTTTTGCTCTTTCTCTTTCTTGCACCATTGTCAAAATTGTCACAAAACTTCTCAGATCCTTTTGACCTCTAGATCGGCACACTCACAATACCTGCGCAAGCACCACACTCACACATAAGAGTCCGATACAGATCAACAACACATCCGTCTTCTGCGGCGTACGTTTCGTGCGTATGGAACCCGGATTACGAGGATTCAGATAAACAGGGTAATCGCTTCCCTCCCTGTACTTTTTCAAAAGTTTCCGTCTGCTGTACACTTCGCCTGTTGTATTTTGATAAGAATAATTATCGTATCGGTATGCAAAAATCGGATCATAATAAGTCCTCCCATATCTGCCGCCTCTGCAAGCCCTAGCACCCATGTAGATGGCCGTTATCTGCTCCCGGCACAGGAAAGGCTTGGCAATTCCCTGATAGATACCGATTCCCATAAACATTCCGCCAAAACCTGCCAAAAAAACCCACACCTCAACGCCTTCACAAAAAAAGGGAATCGCCAGCGTCAGCGATCCCCATATGACTGCATAGATTCCCATAACGAAAACCGCTGTCGGTGATGCAGATTTATTCTTATATCGGATGAACACAGTTCCGACAACCACCAGTGCGAGCCCCCAAAAGAATACACTCTGCGTAAACATAGCGCTCACAATCAACGCCAGAATAATAATGCTTCCAATCAGTATTCCCAAAATCATTCTCCTTTATCTGTCTGTATATGATCTATACATTATGGATTAAACGTAATCTGCCTTTTATTGATTTCTATTACGCGAATTGCGATGCCGGTGTCGGAGAGACATCAAAGCCAATCTTTACTTTTGAGAATGCGATACCCACAACAATCTGCTGCAGGCTCTGTACCCATTGCATGTTAAATATACAGGCGGATCGGTATTCCCTTAGACATCTATCAACCTGGCTCCTAATGCCTATAAATACTTCTTCACCTGTTCCTCATCAATCTGATACTGCTCACAGATTCTCGTGACGATCTCCTGTTCCGATATGCTAAGGCTCCTCAGGATGCTTACCGTTCCACCCAACGTCTTTTCATGTTCTTTCCGTAACTCTGTAATTGTCCGGTTCCGCTCGTCGAGCTCCTCCTTCTGCTTATCAAGCTCATCCTTCTGCGCATCTATCGTATCCTGCATCTCATCAATCATATACTGCACTGTATTTCTGTCAAGCTCGTACAGTTCTTTCGAGAACATCTCCATCACCCTTTCCACATTCCGACAAATCTC
>JAAUZX010000002.1 GCA_014804365.1 Lachnospiraceae bacterium | reverse complement strand
CGCTGGTAATTCCGGAATTTTCAAAAGCACTTTCACCGATATTCTGTACCTTATCAGAAAAGTCGATCTGCCCCACATTCTGTACATTATAGAACGCCTTATCGGCTATTATACTAATATAGCGAACATCCAGTAGTACAAGATACCCGTCCACGTCCACATAACCGTAAGGAAGATCCTCTGACTTCTCGGTACTGTATGCCACATAGACAAGTTCACTGTTGTGCCCGAGCCTCTGGTCTGTGGCTGCTGTCAGTCTGTACTTCGTTCCCTTCAAAAGGTTATTATGTTCACAGAAGAAATCGATCTGCTGATTGCTGTCCAGATCATTAGCAGGTGTTTTTACCATCTCCTCCGGTGGATTCAAGGACGAATCATTTGCGGCATAATACGCCTTAAATTCCTCCGTCTTCGTATTAAAATCCCTCTCAAAATACTTCTGGAAGAAGGCCACAGTCTTCTCATCCAATATCACGGAACCCGAACGTGGATCGTAATCCAAGTAACTGTATGTAAGCGCATTGGTAGGGTAAAACTGATTGCTCGGGCTCAGATTGTCCATATAGTCAATACCACAGCTCTTCGGATCTGCACCGAAATAGTTGCTAAATTCCGTCGCTTTCACCACAAAATAATTTTTATTCGGCTGCAGACCGAGGTTGACGACATCTCTCGGGAAATAGTCATTATATTTGCACAGACGGCCGAACTGAGAAGTACCAATGCGCTCATACAGAAACTGCCATGTCAACACGAGAGACTGTCCGTCCCGCACTACGATCTCCGTCTGCTCCAGATCAGGATACTCCCCCGTCACGGCTGCAATCAACTGATCATCCGAATAATCCACATACTTATTAACCGTGTTGTTACTGCCAGGGTTTGGCACATACTCATCCACGGTTGCCTCCACATACTGGATACCCGCATCGCCGCCAGTCATCTCATCCGATTCGTCTGCCAGATTCTCCGGCACGGGAATCGCTGCTACGGCGATCGCCGTAACCATCAGTACTGCCGCGATACTGCGTCTCACTGTTCTCTTTAATCTTCTTTTTGATTTCTTTAATGCTGTCTTTTTTGCCATTTCTTTTTCCTCATTCCCTTACACATTTCTATCTATGTAAAAAAACTAATTTTCCTCCCGTACTCTCTTCGCCACTACCACGAACCTGCCGTCTGTCTCGGAGCTGTCACAGGTAGACAGTGTCAGGAGTTCATCTCCGTAACTTGCCGTCACTCCGGTGTCATAGAGTGACAGTGCCGCCATTTCCTGCATATTAGAGTCGAATTCCTTCTCTGAAGCGGCGTCAAAGAACTGATAATACTTAAATACTACCTCATCCTCATTATATATTCTCGACCGAAACACGTACATAACCTCGTATGTCCCCTTCTCGTAGATCGTGTCGAACTGAATCCGAGAATGCTTCTTACCATATTCTTCGCTGCTGTACCGATTCAGAGTACCGAACATCCTGCCTGATTTCATGTGATGGCCATATATGATCAGATTCGTATTCCTATGCACCACATCACAGTCCTTATCCAGAAACAGGCTGCCGTTCTTATCATATTCCTGATTAAAATTGTGATCCAGATAATACTCGTTGTTAGCCGTCTGCATAACCGGATAATCTATATTTGTATCGTCAATTTTCAGCCATCCGATTAGCTTTTTGTTCTTACTATATAAAGTCCGGTACTCCTCCAACACCTCCAATTCTATCGTCTCATCCTCAGAATAGTGGATTTCCCGAAAAAGACTTCCCGTCAGGCTGCTGTTCCCCTTACCCTTAAGTTCTGCAAGATCTTCATAATCCGCCCGAGTGCGGTCGGAAAAATAATAATAAATCCCAAAATACCCGAAGCAGAGAACCGCCACAAGCGAACATAATATAACCGTTAATTTACGGCGTTTTTCCCTTTTTTTCAGTTCATGGAGAATTTCTTTCTGCATCTCTTTATCAAATTCATCCAGAGATACTTTCTTCTCATTCGAGGGAGTTATCTTCCCCGTTCTTCGGGCTTCCTTTCGGGGACTTCCCGTCTTGCCCTTTTTCTTCTTTCCGGACNGGAGTCTGCTGTCCTTATTATATCCCTGCCGCTTATATTGCTCCGCCANCTCATAGATNTCATCATCGAAATCATTACCGACAACAGTNTCAAAGCGATATACACCCGCCCCGATGTCAGCGTATAANGTAATTACTTCTCCCGGCTGCTCCATATTGACTTGTGATTTGATTTTCTCAATNTTCGCCTGATCCCGCAGAGCCGCNTGATAATCTGACTCTGTCCGGAATCTNCTGCCGGAAACTTCAAATCCCGCCATAGGGGACCCGCTCCTTTATCATAATAATATGTGCCTAACAACCCAATCTGACTTATTAGCATATAGTATAATTTTACTATATCTTGAGATTTATGCAAGTGTTTTGTCATAATTTACACAATTTCTCCAATTTGCACANTANCAAAACAGGACTCCCATCANGAGAGNCCTGCCNGTCAGGACTATAAACCAAAGAGTCCGAGTCCCTTTCCTTTAATCTTAAATGTAGCCGTCTTCGTACCGCCGTAATTGCCCCGACCACGAATCACTACTTTAGCTGTACCCTTGTTGATATTATTGCTGTAACTGCCATCCACGATCTCATACTCCTCCGGCTTTAAGGCTGTACCATTCACTTCCACATAGACCACCTGCGGATCGGCTTTTGTATCAAGTTCGATCGCTTTGCCGGTATAGGTCTGGTCTTTTATACTCACCTTTGCCTTCGTGATGCTCGCCGCCGTGATTCTGTAAGTTCCCAATACAGTGCCGGTGTAATCTCTGCCTTTTGCGGTAATCTTCACATTAAGCATCGTCCCGGCCGGAATGATATCGTCTACACCTATCGGATCTCCTGCCTTCTTGTAAGTCTTGTTGATAAGGGTTCTTTCTGCATACGAGTATTCCATGTTCTTGTCATAGTCCTTGCCCGCTGCCAGTTTTTTACCATTCGTATCTGTCACCTGAACGGTCGTCGCATAAATATTCTTCTTATTCTGATAAACCTTATCAGCGGCAGTTACCGTCATCTTGCCGATATCCTGCGTCGTAATCTCATACTCTTTGGTTACGCTTCCGGTAAAGTTGCCCTTGCCTTTGACCGTCAGTACAGCCAGACTGCCCGCCGCATTATTCTGCTTGTATGCCAGCGTATAATCTGTACCTGCCTTCAGTGTCTGGCTGCCGAATTTTACAACCGGTTCCGGCTTGCATCCGCCCTTCACGTAGCTGTACGACTTATCCAGACTAATCTTTACCCTGCTTATGTCATATGCGGTAATCTTAAAGGTTTTCTTGAGCTTTCCGCTGTATGCGTTCTTACCCGTAAAGGTTGCCGTTGCGGTTCCCACCTTCACATTATTGGTATACTCAACCTCATAATCCGTACCCTTCGTAAGCGGACGGGTTACTGTCTCGCCGTTTGATTTGACATCGACCATCACTTTCACATCATCATCACGGATCGGCTTGCCTGTATAGACCGACGTATTACCAAACGAAAACTCGACTTTCGCTTTGTTCAGGGAGGCAACCTCCGTAATCTTAAAGGTAACCCTCTTCATTCCCGCATAATTTCCCATTCCTATAACAGCGATGGTCGCGGTTCCGACATTTGTATGATCTCCGATATTATAGTCTACTCTATAATCTTCGCCCAGAGTCAATACCTTGCTCTTCTCCTTGACCGTAAGCAGCGGTTCGATCGGTTTTCCCGTATAGGTCTGATCCGGTATTTTTGCCACCGTAAGCTTCGATACCAATATGCCGTCCGTGATCGTAAACCGGAAGTCTTGTTTCCCTTTATAATTGCCGATGCCGGACACGGTTAGGGTATACACGCCCACATCCTTGTAGCTTGCCTCCTGATCATCTGCATTCCGTACAATATAATCCTTGTTGACCGCAAGCTTCTTACCATTCCACAATACTGCCGGAGACGGTTTCTGTGCCTTCTTGCTATTGTATGCTACGGCGATATCATCGATAATGACATCCTTGTCACTTATATCCTTGGGGGCAATCGTAAAGGTTCTCGTTACCTTGCCTTCATAATTACCTTTACCCACGATGATAATCGACGGTGCCTTGGCCGCATTCCGATCTGCCGCCTTCGTATTGTTGGCATAACTTATGGTATAATCTTTCTTTTCCTCAAGCCGAGTCTTATAGTCATATACCCTGACTTCAGGCTTGATTGCCTTTCCGGTATAAGTATACTCCGGGACTTCTGTCATCCACAATCCTTCCGGAATGATTCCATTACTGGGAATATCTTCCTCAGGCACTTCGGGCTCATCACCTTCTCCGCCTGTCTGCAAATCGATATAATAATAGAATTTCACCGTATCACTGTCCGGCTGTCCCTGCTTACGCGCATACGCCCAGATCACCGTAAAGCCGTTCACCTTCACTTCAATCGGATTATTATAGAGTGTATAGTCATTGCTATTTTTGTCAGGTTTTGAACTGTCCAACGTATAATAAATCTCGGCGCCCTCTGTCTCACAGGACAGTTTGATCATCGTCCCACGGCGCACACCGCTTCCGGTGGCAACACTGGCTGTCGGAATTGCCACTGCATCCCTGACCGCATATTTCTCACGAACAGTTACCTGCACTGTCACACTCAGGGGCACCTCACCTCCATCGACCTCCGCCGGCAGAACCACGGTGCCTCCCATTTTAAAAATCTGCTCCGCTTCATTCCGCGGGCCGTATGAAGTACCTTCTATCGCTACTCTCTCCCACGTTACCGCAGCCGTTTCGTTGATCTCTGTCAACTCGTTTTCTTCTGCGCCGATATTCCGCGTTACAATCTTCACTGTCTCCGGCAGTTCAATCTTATCGATTGGCGTACCGTTTTCCACATTGGTCACCGGTGCCGGCGCAATGATCCGAACCAGATTCCTCGTCGGAACGATTTCTTTCTCCACTACCGTCAGGGTTCCTGACTGATATGTGATCCTGTAATTGGGACCCGCATCAGCATCCGATGCCACGATATCGTATGTTCCTGCCATATCGGTATTTTGAATATCGCAAGTGAATTGCGGCGGTTCTTTTAACACCCCATCGTCAGGCAACAGCTCCATCCCTGCAATCGTATCATAACAACTATAGGTATACTCATTCCGATCCGGCACCTTATCTTCTGTCTTGATCGTCATATCGTCCACCTTAATAACTATCGGTCGTTGAACGATGCTGAACGAATACTCCATAGAGCCCTGATACTTGTCAGTCTCCTCCGGCTTGGAGGTTGCAGTCACGGTAATCGTATATTCTCCGGCCTCACTCGGCATACCATTCTTGATGTCTCTGGGCAAATATGCCTTGCCGTTCGCCAGCGTGCCTTCAATACTGTAACCAAAATCAACCTTATCCGTTTTATCAGTCTCAACGCCACTCTGATTTAACACAACCTTCAGATTATCTGTATTGCACACTACCGGAGTCCCATCATACACTTTCGGCGACGGTGTTGTCGTAATACCGGATATCGTAATACGGTCCTTCTCCAAAACTGTCAATGTACCCGGCACATAAGTAATCTTATAATTTGATCCCGCGGATGCATTCCGTGGAATAATCGTATATTTCCCTGTCTTCTCCGTATTGGAGATATTACAAGTATACAGAGGTTCCTTCGTAATTGTATCACCGTCCAACAACCCTTCTTTCGTATAAGTAAATTTAGTCGGGATCTTATCATTTTGCTTAATTTCAAGATCATCCGCTTTGAGTGTGATGGGTTTTTGCGTGATGGAAAATTCTATTCTGAGTTCTCCCCGATATTCCAAGGACGTAACTGCTACTATAAGTGTATAGTCCCCCGCTTTCGATGGCAGTTCCGTCTCCTTTGAAGAATCCGAATCATCGGCAGTATTATCATCCCACAAATACAGCTTTCCGTCCTTCTGCTTGCCGACGATGCTGCACTGTATAGTCACATTGTCAGTAACTGCTTCGCCGGAAGTGGGATCAGTTACTTTGATACTATTGCGATCAAATATGACCGATTTTTGGTCGTATACTTTATCCGATATTGTAACGCCAGAAATATCAACCTTCACCTTATTTGCTACTGTAAGGGTTCCCGACTGATACTCAATATTGTAGTTTGGCCCTGCATCAGCATCCGAAGCAGTAATTAAATATGATCCCGGTGTATCCTTAGTCTCATCCGTGATTTCACAGGCTAATCTGGGCGGTGTTATGAGTTTCTCTCCACTGACCAGATTACTCACCGTATAATCCGTATTCTCTTTAGCATTATCAAAATCCGGCACATCATCACCGATTCTCTTCTGCCTATCATTTACTTTGATAGTTATCCTGCGTTTACTGATCTTAAACTGGACTCCCAATGTCCCCACATAGCCCGGATCATCCACTTTAATTGTAAGCGTATAGGTTCCCGCATCCTTCGGCATTCCATCTATAATATTGCCGTTCGGAACATTGCTCACCGGATGATTATATGCCGAACCATCCTCTTTTGTACCGGAAACACTATACATAAAAGAAACCTGTGCCGTTACGTCTTCTTCTCTGCCTGACACCGATATTTCCTTCGGAACGACCGCTTTAAGCGTTCCGCTTGCTATGACCGGTGAACCATCATAGGTCTTTCCTTTCACTACTATTCCCGACACATCAACTCTCAGTGGTCCAGTTGGTGTTGTCTCCCCGTCGTCTCCTTCATCCGCCTGCACTGCCGGTGCATCTGATTCGGCAGTCTCCGGAGTACTATATACTTCCGCACTTTCCTCATGGTTCTCAATCTGCGGTTCTCCCTCCGGCACAGTACCCTGCTCCGACTGTGTCTGCCCGGCTGTATCCGGATTCTCGACCACAGTCTCATCGGCGGCTGACGAATCTGCCTCCGGCACCGTATCTTCCGTTATTTCCGGATTCTCTTCCGCGTACAAGTTCCCTTCCTGCGCCGCCTGTACGGTAAGCATATTAACATCCATACTTCCCATGAATACAGCCGCCGAAAGCAGCCATGCTGTCATCCTCATACGCTTCGTCCGAAATACTCTGCTCATTCCCAACACTCCTTTATCCTTACGGCAATACTAGATATAGCTATATTTATACATATTTATTATACTCGAAATACCACCTGTTGTAAATTCTTCTTTTACAAAAATCCTTTCACTTTCACAAAACCACCTTAGTCTTCATATCGCTGCATATATTCACACCAAACCTCCCTGACTGTACCGCTTGCACTGAACAATTTTAAAATTTGTAACACATACACGCCTCGCTCATAAGATAAACCATAAACAACATTTGGAGGAACAAATAAATGAGCGATTTATCAGCAACTCACTGCGGATGCAACAATAATAACACCAGTCTTTTCGGCGGCAACGGATGCGGTTCCTGGATCTGGATCCTGCTCCTCTTATCCTGCTGCGGAAACAACAATGATGGCTGCGGATGCGACGGCGGCGGTTTCAGCCTCTTCGGTAATAACGGCGACAATGGCTGCTGCAACACATTGATCTGGTTATTGATCCTTTCCAGCTGCTGCGGTAACTAATCCATGAAACTCCCCTTTTACACATCTATTTGATTTCACATCTGGGAAATAGGCTCTTGCACTTTAGAGCCTATTTTTCTCACATGTGTCATATACTGTAGAGAAAAATCAGTGCACCATGGCATCAGAAAGGCATATCCTATGGCAGCTAAAAATGAAGAAGCAGCAAACGTTATGGCATTCGATGCCTTATACACTACCAACAATATTCAGAAATGGAAGGTTCTTCTCCCCTACATAGATCCCTCCATGCAGAAGCACATGGCGATCTATATTAAATATATGGAGTTGCAATACACAATGAGTTATGTCAGACGGCATCCTTTTCAGATCAGCGGATGCAGTATACCTTCCGATAAAAAGCCGGATCTGCGCGAGCTGTGCCGGCAATTATGTCTCTACTCTTCCCCCGAAGAAATCAGACAATTGGAACAGATGCAGAACATGTTACAGACCATGGAAACCATGCAGGAAATGTCTCAGACCATGTCCGCCCTGCAGGAAATCTTTCCCGATCTTTCCGCAGCATCGCCTTTCGGGGATTTCGCTTCCTCCGAAAACACCGGTGATGCCGAAGCATCTGTGGAAGAATCAGCCGGTTTCGGTGATGCTGCACCGTTTTCCATGATGGATATGTTAACGAACATGCTCACACCGGAACAGAAGGCCATGTACGAAATGTTCCAGCAAAACACAGACACACAAGAGTCGTAATATTTCTTTCATACAACCAAAGCAGTCCTCGTTACAATCATATCAAAAAAGGATTCCGCACGGATCAGGCTATGATCTAAGCGGCAGAAAGGATGATATCATGACCGGAAACTGGATGGACGATCCGGCTGTCGCGCATATTGACAAAGCAAAGCTGGACTTTCTGCAGTCCCTTGTCTTCGAGAGCCAGTCTCTCACCAAGGAGCAGATGATGCCTTTCTTTATGGCAATCGCAAAAAGAGGCAGGGACAACCACATTTCTTTCACAAAAGAAGAAGTAGAAACAATCACCGCCACGATACGCAGTTATTCTACGCCGGAAGAACTGGATAAGATCGACAAATTAATGAAACTGAGTAAAAAATAATGCAAAAAAAAACGAGCTCTGCTCGTTTTTTTATTTCTGTACAATATTTACGATCCTGCCCGGAACATAAATCTCTTTTACAATCGTTCCTGTCAGCTTATCTGCAATGACCTCTTTCGCCTTTGCAATCACATCGTCTTTCGGATCGTCTTTGCCGATAGCAAGGGTTGCCCTTGTCTTGCCGTTGATCTGTACCGCGATCTCTACCGTAGACTCTACGGTCTTGGCTTCGTCGTACTCCGGCCATGTAGTCTGGTACACTCTGCCCTCAAATCCTACTCTCTGCCACAGTTCCTCTGTAATATGCGGCGCTACCGGATTCAACATCGTGATCAGCGTCTTAAACTCACCCTTGGTCACGGAATTTTTCTTATAGAAATCATTGATGAGCGCCATCATTGCAGCAATCGCCGTGTTATATTTCAGATTTTCAAAATCATTGCTGACTTTCTTGATGGTCTGATGCATCTTCGTCTCGAAATCTTTAGAATACTCCATATCATTCGTCAGAATATCCTGCAATTTCCAAACTCGCTCCAGGAAACGCCGGCAGCCCTTGACGCCGTCTTCACTCCACCCTGCGCTTATTTCAAAAGCGCCGATAAACATTTCATAGGTTCTGAGTGTGTCCGCACCATAATCTGTCACAATGTCATCGGGATTCACCACATTACCGAGGGATTTGGACATCTTAACTACCGGATGCTCCGCCATCTCTCCGTATTTTTCCTTAAGCGCCTCCCTTGCCGCCTTCTCACTGCCATGCTCCTGAAGCAGCTTCTCCTGTTCTTTCGCAGACAAATTCGCAAAATTATGAGGATTCAGTCCGAGAATCATACCATGAGATGTTCTCTTCGCATAAGGCTCGGGACAGGGAACCGCTTTCTGATCATAAAGGAACTTGTGCCAGAATCTGGAATATAACAAATGTAGCGTAGTATGCTCCATGCCGCCGTTATACCAGTCCACCGGCATCCAGTATTCCAGCGCCTCCTTACTTGCAAGCGCCTCCGTATTATCCGGGTCTGTATATCTTAAGAAGTACCATGAGGAACCTGCCCACTGAGGCATGGTATCCGTCTCTCTCTTCGCCGGACCGCCACAGCACGGGCATGTGGTATTGACCCAATCAGTCATAAGTGCAAGCGGAGATTCACCGGTGTCCGTCGGCATATAACTGTCCACATCCGGAAGCTCCAGAGGCAGCTCACTCTCATCTATCGGTACATAACCGCATTTCTCGCAGTATACAATCGGAATAGGCTCACCCCAGTAGCGCTGTCTGGAAAATACCCAGTCCCTTAATTTAAAGTTCGTCTTAGCACAGCCGATGCCTTTTTCTTCCAAGAATGCGATCATCTTCGCTTTGGCTTCTTCCACGCCAAGTCCGCTGATAAAGCCGGAATTAACGATCGTACCTGTCGCCACATCCGTATATACTTCTTCCTGCACATCTCTGCCGCCCGCAACGACCTCAATGATCGGCAGATCAAACTTCTTCGCAAACTCCCAGTCTCTCTCATCATGAGCCGGAACCGCCATGATCGCACCTGTGCCATAACTCATAAGTACATAATCGGAAACAAAAATCGGTATCTCCACGTCGCTGACCGGATTGACTGCCGTCAACCCGTCAATCTTAACGCCGGTTTTCTCCTTTGCCAGCTCCGCACGCTCGAAATCAGACTTTCTCGCCGCCTGTTCGCGATAAGCTACGATTTCATCCCAGTTCTTAATATCCTCTTTATACTTATCCAGAAGCGGATGCTCCGGGGACATAACCATATACGTCACGCCAAACAGCGTATCGCATCTGGTCGTGTATATACGCATCTTATCTTCTTTGCCTTTGATGATAAAATCAACCTCGGCACCGGTAGACTTACCGATCCAGTTCTTCTGCGAAACTTTCACTCTCTCTACATAGTCAACCGTGTCAAGTCCTTCGATCAGTTTGTCCGCATATTCTGTGATCTTAAGCATCCACTGGCTCTTCACCTTGCGGACAACCTCAGAACCGCACCGTTCACAGACACCGTTAACTACTTCCTCGTTGGCAAGCCCGACTTTACAGGAGGTACACCAGTTGATTGGCATCTCGGATTTGTATGCCAGACCGGCTTTAAATAATTTCAGGAAAATCCACTGCGTCCACTTATAATAATTCGGATCTGTTGTGTTGACTTCCCGATCCCAGTCAAAAGAATATCCAAGCGAGTGCAGCTGCCCTTTAAAACGCGCTACATTATTCTGTGTCACGATCTTCGGATGAATATGATTCTGAATCGCATAATTCTCCGTGGGAAGACCGAACGCATCCCACCCCATCGGATAGAGCACGTTATATCCCTGCATCCTTCTCTTTCTCGCCACAATATCAAGTGCGGTATAGGGTCTCGGATGCCCTACATGAAGTCCCTGTCCCGAAGGATACGGGAACTCCACCAACGCATAATATTTCGGTTTGGAATAATCATCAGAAGTCTTAAACGCCTTCTCATCATCCCATACTTTCTGCCACTTTGTCTCTACTTCTCTGTGATTGTAAACTTCTGCCATTTTATGACCATACCTTTCAGCTCCGCACCGTTTATACCGACCGGGTCTGCGGAGCAAATCTAGCAAACATACTTGCTCGTTATATCCACGCTTAATATTTTATTATACTGAATGAATTTGTCAAGCGGATTGCATAACAATCTTTTCTTCCAATAGAAACAGGGCGTGTCAACCACGCCCCGTTCCTATTATAGACCCTTCTCTATCGCTATAGTCGGATCATATAGCATCCCGCGAGACATTCCCCTAAGCCTCGCTTCCGGCCTCCGCTACCTTATTAGCTCTCGCAGTGACTTCCTTCTCCTGTACATCACTGGGAGCCTGTTCATATCTGGCAAACTCATATTTATATGTGCCGCGTCCACCAGTCATGGAGCGCAGGTCAGTGCAATAACCATTCAGACATGCCACCGGAATATCCGCTTCGATGACAGTCTTGCCGTCCCCGGCCGGATTCATGCCGAGTACGCGTCCTCTTCTCTTATTCAGATCACCCATTACATCACCGGTGTAGGAATCCGGTACGGTCACCTGCAAATTAGCGATCGGCTCAAGGAGTACCGGTCCCGCCTCCATAAAGCCCTTCTTAAACGCCTGAATCGTCGCCATCTTAAAGGCCATCTCGGAAGAATCTACCGGATGATAAGATCCATCATAAAGTATCGCTTTGACTCCCACTACCGGATATGCTGCGAGCGGTCCGCTGCTCACGGAATCCTGCAGTCCCTTCTCGACAGCCGGGAAATAGTTCTTAGGCACTGCTCCGCCTACTACTTCCTGCTCAAACACATAAGCCGACTCCAAGTCTCCCGATGCCTCGAAGCGCATCTTAACATGACCGTACTGTCCGTGTCCTCCGGATTGTTTCTTATACTTATACTCTACATCGGATTTCTTCCTGATCGTCTCCCTGTAAGCTATCTTCGGATCAGACAGTTCAATTTCCGCTTTATATTCGTTGAGCAGCCTGCTGGCAATCACGTCCAAATGCAGATCTCCCATGCCGTAAAGCAGTGTCTGTTTATTCTCCGCATCATTGACGATCCATAAAGTCTGATCTTCGTGTTTCATCTTCTGCAGCGCCTGTGCCACCTTATCCACGTCGCCCTTATTCTTAGCTCTGTACCGCTTATATGTATAAGGTGTGGATATCTCTGTCTTACCGTACCGGATAATTCTCGCCTTGGTGGATAATGTATTACCCGTTCTTGCCGCCGTCAGCTTTGCGATCGCACCGATATCGCCGGCATGCAGTTCTTTGACCTCAATAGGCTTATTGCCCTGCATCACATAAAGCTTATTGATCTTCTCCTCGACCTCTTTCTCATCATTATAGATCGTATCGTCATTCTTAAACACACCGGAGCATACTTTAATCAGTGAATACTTGCCGATAAAAGGATCCACGATGGTCTTGAAAATATATGCGGACTTCGGTTTGGAGAAGTCGTAGTTCGCCTGGAAGATCTCATTACTCTTCAGGTCGATTC
Source organism: Lachnospiraceae bacterium (assembly GCA_014804365.1). Taxonomy (GTDB): domain Bacteria; phylum Bacillota; class Clostridia; order Lachnospirales; family Lachnospiraceae; genus UBA3282. The sequence goes on along the minus strand of JAAUZX010000002.1, from coordinate 61,628 downwards.
CCGCAAGTTCACGGTTCTCCGGACTGGGCATATACTTCACGATATCATCCAGCAACGTGTAGATACCCTGACACAACACATTCGAGCCCATAGACATGGGAACGATACTGCCGTCCATGACATTGCTGCGAAGAGCTGCTCTGATCTCCGCCTCTGAGAAGCTGTCCCCGTTAAAATACCTTTCCATAAAATCTTCGCTGGTCTCGGCTACGGCTTCCATCAATGTGTCTCTGCAAAGCTGCAAATTAGCCTTACTGTATTCCGGCATCTCGCACTCTACAACTTCCTTGCCTTCCCAACGGTAGGCCTGCTCGGTGATGACATTGATATATCCCACAAATTTCTCATTCTCACGGATCGGGAGATGGAACGGCGCCAGTTTCTTACCGTATTTGCCAGTCATATCCTCCACTACCTGACGGAACGATGCATTATCGATATCCATATCCGTTACAAATACAAATCTGGGAAGCTTGTATTTATCACACAGTTCCCATGCCTTCTCTGTGCCTACTTCCATTCCTGCCTTACCGGACACTACGATAACGGCTGCATCAGCCGCACCGACTGCTTCTTCCACTTCTCCGACAAAATCAAAGAAACCGGGTGTATCCAGTACATTGATCTTCACATCTTCCCATTCGATCGGAACAACAGATGTCGCAATGGATATCTGGCGCTTCTGCTCTTCTTTACCGAAATCGCTAACCGTATTGCCGTCATCTACCTTGCCCATTCTGGAAGTGATACCGGACAGGTAAGCCATCGCTTCCACCAGACTGGTCTTACCACAGCCGCCATGCCCCAGCAAAACCACATTACGAATCTTATCCGTTGTGTAAATATTCATTTTTTGCAATCCTCCAGTTCTGTTATTCACTTATGATTGGGCAGATTGTTCTGTTTGACTTATTCCCAAGCACAAATTGTAAGTATATTTTACTAAATTTCTTTATAAATTACAATATCAATTATGCGAAATGTATAATAAAAGTTGATTTGCTTTGCAAGGCAGCTTGGCGAAATTTGGTTTGAAAACTCGAAATGGAGGGTGAAAAAATCCACGATTACATAGAAGGTCCGCACAGAGGGAAGTGAATATCTACGGAGCCGCGCTTTCGCTCCGCAAAAAGCGTAGCGGACACTAAACTCGAAAGTTGCTTCGCAACTTTTAACCTCGTTAAGTGCCGACGCTTTTTGAGGGGCTCCTTAAGATATTCACTTCCCTCTGTGCTGGGTATTGGTTGGGACTAAACAACAGTAACAAGTTCAGTTGTACGGTTCGCCCTTGTAGCATGATCTGCGAGATGTTATACTATATACGAATTTTGAAGCTGGCGGAGACAGTATATCTGATCCCGGCTGCATATTTTCTACAATTCTAAACCAAGTATATTATATATTATTTCAGACATAGAAAGGCTGCTATATTATGAACACTCTTACCTGTGGTTTTATCGGACTTGGATTGATCGGCGGTTCTATTGCCAAAGCGATCCGTAACGCTGTTCCGGACGCACATATCATCGCATATGATGTCAACGAATCTTCCCTGCTTCTTGCGCACAAAGAGCATGTGGTCGATACGATCTGTTCCGCCATAGACGACTCTTTCAGTTCCTGCGACTATATATTCCTATGTGCACCGGTTGCACATAATGATGATAATCTTCTCATTTTAAAGAAGTATTTGTCTGCTGAAACGATCCTGACAGATGTCGGAAGCGTTAAGACAGGCATACACAGGCATATTGAATCATTGGGATTACAGGATCAGTTTATCGGCGGACATCCCATGACCGGTTCAGAACGGTTCGGCTATCAGAATTCTAACGCTTCTCTTCTGGAAAATGCTTATTATATTCTGACTCCCTCCGATACCGTAGCCCAAGGCAAACTGACCGGATACCGAGAGCTGGTGAAATCCATCGGCGCGATCCCGCTTATATTAAGCTGCGAAGAACATGACTATGTAACTGCCGCCATCTCCCATCTTCCTCACGTAATCGCTTCATCTCTGGTCAATCTGGTCAGAAGCTGCGATTCCGAAGAAGGTATCATGAAGATGATTGCTGCAGGAGGATTCAAGGATATCACAAGAATCGCCTCGTCTTCTCCTACCATGTGGCAACAAATCTGCCTGACAAATACGGATAATATCTCAAAGCTTCTGAAACTTTATATAAAGTACCTCACCGAGATATCCGACCGTCTCGACAATCGATCCGCTGATTCACTGTATAACTTTTTTGATACAGCGAGAAATTATCGGGAATCCTTCATCAACACCTCCAGCGGACCTATCAAGGAGGAATACGTTATCACGGTAGATATTGCAGATAAACCCGGTGCCATCGCCGCCATTGCTTCGCTGCTCTCCATGCATGATGTAAGTATCAAGAATATCGGCATCAACCATAACAGAGAGCTGGCCGAAGGTGCGCTGCGCATTGAGTTCTATGACAAGAACGCCATCGAGCAGGCGATCCAAATTATGACTAAACACGGATACCCGATTCATACAAAAAAATAAGAAAAAATCAAGCTACGCTCGATTGTGAGATTTGCTTCGCAAACTCGTGCTTAAACGAATAACTTTCTAAAAAATAAGAAAGCGGGCAGGCCCGCTTTCGAGATAGTCAATATTATATTCAAGAGGACAGCTTGACCAACAGCCTGTTTAGGAAATAGGAAATCACCATACAAGTGATTCCCGCCAGACTCCCGTACCAGTTGAGCGCCACATCTGACATTTGAAAATGTCTTCCGTCAATATATTGTTTATAGTACTCTGTATAATATGCCAATACATAGCAGACAAATCCGGCTCCCAGCACTCCGATGATCCGAAAATATCTTCTGAACACCACCATACTGACAAAGGCCATGACAACTCCCACTACAAAAAACAGACCCAGATGAGCCCCGTACCGAATGATCCGACTGACAGTCTTAATCTGTTCCTGTGTCGGATTGTCAAAAATACTTACGGCGATCTGCTCCGCCGCTTTCATCGTCACACTGGTTGACTGCTCACCGTTCTGAAATGAAACGACCATAACAAAATATAAAAGCAATATAAGTCCTAAGAACGATGCCGCAATTACGACAATCTCCAGCCACAGCCCGGTATGTCTTTCCTGCTTCATTTCAATACGCTTTCCTTATGCTTCCATGTCTTCTATCGTACCGTATGTCTCGATCCTGCTGGCATCGATCTCAGTCATGCCGATAAATATTGCGCCATAGATATACATGCCATTCTCTCCGGGATCAACGCGAACGATCTCAAGAAAACAATGCAGAACTTCCTTCGTCCATATTGTCAGAAAACATTCATACACGGCGCCTACTTGAAGCCCTGCGTCACACTGAAATCCGACTCCCGTTTTGGATACGTCATGAATCTCTATATTTACCTCTTGGTTTATCTCCTCGGAATATCCGCTTCTATCCATCCGTTTGATCAAAAGTTTCGCGGACAGCGCCATACGTTTGCTTCTTCTTCTCTCCTCCATGTTCCCCTTCTCTTCCTCCTGTGTAATTAATAATATAGCCATTTAAGCTAAACTGTGTTTAAACAGACTGCCGCATCCCCAAAGCGGCTGTGCAATTATACACATTTCCATATTACATTATTTGGCTTTTTTTGTAAAGGAATCCGTAATAAACATCGCGTCCCCGAAACTGAAAAACCGATACCGCTCCTTAATCGCTTCCGCGTAAGCCTGCAGCACATTCTCTCTTCCGGCCAGTGCGGAAACAAGCATTACGAGTGTGGATTCCGGCAGATGAAAATTAGTAATCAGGCAGTCCAGAACCTTAAAACGGTACCCCGGATAAATAAAAATTTCCGTATTGCCGCAGCACGCCTCCAGCGTTCCGTCCGGTTTGGCCGCGCTCTCGACCGTGCGACAGCTCGTTGTACCCACGCATATGACACGATGACCTTCCGCCTTGGCGCGGTTGATCTTCTCAGCCGCCTCTGCCGTAACCTGATAATATTCGGAATGCATATGATGCTCCAGGATATTATCCGCCTTGACCGGACGAAAGGTCCCGAGCCCTACGTGCAGAGTCACATAGGCAGTCTCCACACCTTTATCCTCAATCTGTCTGAGCAGTTCTTCCGTAAAATGCAACCCGGCAGTAGGCGCTGCCGCGGAGCCGTCGTATTTCGCATAGACGGTCTGGTAACGGTTCTTATCCTGTAATTTATGCATTATGTAAGGAGGAAGCGGCATCTCTCCAAGCCGGTCTAACACCTCCTCGAAAATCCCTTCATAAGAGAACCTGATCAAACGGTTCCCCTCTTCCACCACCTCAAGTACTTCCGCATGCAAGGAACCGTTACCGAATGTAATTCTTGTTCCCGGCTTTACTTTTTTGCCCGGCTTAACCAATGTTTCCCAGACATCATTCTCTTTTCTTTTTAAAAGCAGAACCTCTATCGCCGCGCCGGTATCTTCCTTCACACCCATGAGTCTCGCGGGAAGTACCTTAGTGTTATTTAAGACCAGACAATCGCCCGGCCTTAAATAGTCAATAATCTCTTTAAAAATATGATGCTCTGTTCTGCCGCTTATCTTGTCAAGCATCAACAGCCGCGAACCCGAACGATCCTCCAAAGGGTCCTGCGCGATCAACTCTTCCGGCAGTTCAAAATAGAAATCCGATTTTTTTATTGTCTCCATATATTGTCTTTTCCGTTTTCATATGAAAGTTACTGTTTGCGTGTTATGATGTACAGACTGCAACTCGCAAACTTTTACTACAGATCGGCATGCTTCAAAAACGCCACATATCCTCTCTTCGCCTCATATACATCCGCCTTGCTGGTCGCTTCCCAAGGCGCATGCATATTCAACACCGCCACTCCGCTGTCGATTACGTTCATGCCGTAAAGCGCCAGAATATATGCGATGGTGCCGCCGCCGCCCAAGTCCACTTTGCCAAGCTCCGCCGTCTGGAAATTCACATTTTCCTTCTCAAAAATTGCCCGGATATGTCCCAGATACTCCGCGTTGGCATCATTAGAGCCCGACTTACCTCTTGCACCCGTGAACTTATTAAATACCATGCCGCCGCCAAGATACGCCACATTTTTCTTATCAAAGCTGGAGGCATAAGTGGGATCAAAAGCGCTGCTTACATCCGATGAAAGCATACAGGAATGAGCAAGACATCTGCGCACATTCAGTTCACTGTACTCTCCCGTCAGGTTCATCACCTCAGCCACTGCGTTCTCAAAGAACTTAGACTGCATACCGGTGGCGCCGACACTGCCGATTTCCTCCTTGTCTACAAGAATACAGCAGGCGGTCCGGTCACTGCTCGTAACCTCCAGCATTGCTTTCAGAGAGGTAAAAGCACACACTCTGTCATCCTGTCCGTAGCCTAAGATCATGCTCCTGTCAAATCCTGCCTCCCTCGTTCTGCCTGCCGGAACCACTTCCAGCTCCGCGGAGATAAAGTCTTCTTCCTCGATATCATAAGATTTCTGTAAGATCTCGAGGATGCCATTTTTTACGGCCTCCTTATCGGCAGATTTTTCTTCTTTATCTTCCTCATCCTTGTTCTTTGTATTCTTTCCTTTTTTCTCGATCACCAGCGGTTTATTGCCGATGATAATGTCTAATGCTTCTCCCTCGATGACCTTATTCGCCTTCTTCTCTAACTGCTCGTTTGCCAGATGAATCAACAGATCGGATACAAAAAATACAGGATCGTCCTCGTTCTCACCTACATTAATTTCTACCGTAGTGCCGTCCTTCTTCACTACAACGCCATGAATGGCAAGCGGAATCGTCACCCACTGGTATTTCTTTACACCGCCGTAATAATGGGTATCCAGATATGCGAAACCACCGTCTTCGTAGAGAGGATTCTGCTTAATATCAAGACGCGGCGAATCAATGTGCGCGCCCAATATATTGATACCATCCGTCATCTTCTCCTTACCGATCCGAAACATGACAATGGACTTATTCATCCATACGGAATATACTTTATCGCCCGTCTTCAGCTTCGCGCCGGATTTAATCAATGCCTCCAGCTCCTGATATCCTGCCTGTTCAATCGTGTTCACGATCCGGTCGATACACTCACGCTCCGTCTTGCCGTTATCCAGAAAATCCATATACTCCCGCGCAAAAGCATCCACTTCTTTAAGCTGTTTCTCGTTATAAGTTTCCCACGTATTCTTATGCTCCATAATTACACCCACTTTCTTTATTTTCATGTAAAAATATTATATTACTATTATGACCTAAGCTCAATCCCCATGCTATCCAGGCCGTTCAGAATCTTCTTCATAGCCGCAGCCACATCCGCTTCCTCCAGAGTCCTGTCTTTAGCCCGGAATGTGATAGAGTACGCCACCGACTTATAGCCGTCCTTAATCTGATCGCCCTCATAGATATCGAACAACTGATAATCCTCCAGAATCTTACCGCCCCGCTGTGCGATAACCGCTTCGATCTGTCCTACCATGATCTTCTTGGGCACTACCATGCTGATATCTCTGGACACTGCCGGGTACTTGGCGATTCCCTCGTACTTACGGTCAAAAGTCGCATACAGTATCACTTCCGGCATATCCAGCACGGCCACATAAGCTTTCGTCTTCATATCATAATTGTCGCATACTTCCGGATGCACCTCACCGAGATAACCGAGTGTTTTTCCGTCATAGATTATATTCGCCTGCCTTCCGGGGTGCAGGAAGTTTTTGCCTGCATCGGGATCGTAAATGATTTTTCCCTTCACGCCGATACTGTCGAAGAATTCCTCCACCACTCCTTTCATCACGAAGAAATCACAATCGCCGTACATGCCGAGCGTAAACTGCATTCTCTCCTCCGGCAGCTCTGTCAGCGGTAATGCTTTCGGACGATAAATATTCCCCAGTTCATAAAGGCGTACATCTTTATTTCTCCGATTATAATTCGTTGCCAGACTGGTCAGCATACCGTTTAAGGAAACCGTTCTCATGATGGAGAAATCTTCCCCCAGCGGATTGGATATGGTGATTGCCTGACGAGCAGGATCATCCGCATCCAAAAGCAGCTTATCAAACACTTTCGGGCTCTCGAAAGAATAGCACATACCCTGAGAGAAACCACAGTACTCGGCGATATCCCGTGCCTTCTGCTCGATACGAAGCTTAAACGGAAGTTTACCGGTCGTCGCTTCTCCGGTAGGCAGCGTGGTAGGAATCTTGTCATAACCGTAGAAACGTGCCACCTCTTCCGCAATGTCACAGCGCCTGAGCAGATCCTGCCGGAATGTCGGAACCGTCAGTTCGTTGGTCTCCGGATCATAATCTACCTCTATCATCTTAAAGATTTCCAACATTTCCTCTTTCGATACATCGGTTCCTAACAGTTTATTATATTGCTCCGGCTCAAAAGGCAGTACTACCTTATCTTTCATGGTGCCGTGCACATCCACGATACCGCCGATCACTTCACCGCAGCCCAGTTCTTCAATCAACTGACAGGCTCTGTTGATGGCAGCCTCCGCATTATAAGGATCCAGTCCCTTCTCGAATTTACCCGACGCATCCGTGCGCAGCCCGATCCTTTTGGCGGACTTACGGATATTGGCGCCGTTGAAAGTTGCAGCCTCAAACAACACTGTCTTCACGTCATCGGTAATCATAGAATTCTCTCCGCCCATAATACCGGCAAGTCCGACTTCCTTCTCGGCATCGCAGATCATCAGCACATCGGAATCCAGATTTCTGTCCTGTCCGTCCAATGTACGGAATACGTCTCCGTCTTTGGCACGGCGCACGATAATCTTATGTCCCGCAATGGTATCCAGATCATACGCATGCATGGGCTGTCCGTATTCTTCCATCACATAGTTGGTAATATCTACCAAGTTATTGATCGGACGGATACCGCTCGCCGCCAGGCGTCTCTGCATCCATTTGGGCGAGGGACCGATCTTAATATTTTTACATACTCTTGCACAGTATCTGGGGCACAGATCCGTATCCTGCACTTCTACGAATATATAATCTTCTACCTTTTCACTGTTCCCCTTCACCTTAACCTCGGGCAGATAGAACGGCTTGCGGAACGTTGCCGCCGCCTCCCTTGCGATACCGATTACACTGTAACAGTCCACACGATTGGAGGTAACCTCATACTCAAAGACTGTATCTCTTAATCCAAGCGCCTCGATGGCATCACTGCCTACCTCCACGTCTTCTTTAAAAATATATATTCCGAGTTCCGGTGCTTCGGGATACATATTTCTGTCGGAGCCAAGCTCCTCGATGGAACACATCATGCCATTGGACGGCACGCCGCGCAGCTTACCAGCCTTGATCACAATCCCGTCCTCCGGAAGTGGTCCGCCGTCATGTCCGCCTGCCACTTTACCGCCGTCGAGTACAACGGGTACTTTATCGCCTTCTTTAACATTGGGTGCGCCGGTCACGATCTGAATCACTTCGGAACCGATATTGACCTGACAAACAATCAATTTATCCGCGTCGGGGTGCTTCTCGATTTTCTCGATCTGACCGACGACGATCTTCTCTAAATTTTTATCCAGCCTGCTATAGCCCTCCACCTTAGTTCCTGATAGTGTCATAGCATCCATATATTCCTGATCCGTGCACTCTAAATCGGGCACATACGCCTTGATCCATGATAATGCTGTATTCATTATTTTCCTCCATTCCGAAACGTTTATCATCCGATCCATATAGCATACCGCCATACAATCCCTTAACGCTTCTTTCCATACATTACACTTTATTCCGCTTATAATTGCTTATACAAATGATCAGAACTGCTTCAGAAAGCGAATATCATTCTCATACAGCAGCCTCATGTCATCGATTTCGTATTTCAACAAGGCGATACGCTCCAGTCCTACGCCAAAAGCAAATCCGGTATACTGCTCCGGATCAATGCCGCTCATCTCCAGCACATGGGGATGTACCATACCGCAGCCTAAGATTTCGATCCAACCTTCGCCCTTACAGAAACGACAGCCCTTACCTCCGCATTTAAAGCAGCTCACATCCATCTCCGCACTGGGTTCCGTGAACGGGAAATGATGCGGTCTGAACTTAACCTTCGTATCTTCTCCAAACAGTTCTCTTGCAAACTCCGCCAGCGTGCCTTTTAAGTCGGCAAAAGTAATATTTTTATCAATAACCAATCCCTCAATCTGATGGAAAGACGGGGAATGTGTGGCATCTACCTCATCGGAACGGAATACGCGTCCGGGAGCAATCATGCGGATAGGCAGTTTTCCTTTTTCCATCTCATGCACCTGTGTAGATGAGGTCTGTGTTCTGAGCAGAATATCTCCGGTGATATAGAAAGTGTCCTGCTCGTCCTTCGCCGGATGATCGGCAGGAATGTTCAGTGCCTCAAAGTTGTAATAGTCTTTCTCGACTTCCGGTCCCTCTACGACTTCGTAACCCATGCCGATGAAGATCCGCTCCGCTTCCTCCAATGCGATCGTGTTAGGATGGCGGTGTCCCACATTGTTTTTCTTAGCAGGCAGCGTCACGTCGATGACTTCCTTCTTCATCTTCGCTTCCCGGACAGCCTTCTCCATCTTTTTCACAGACGCTTCCAGCACACGTTCAATCTCTTCTCTCGTCTCATTGACAAGCTGTCCCACTTTCGGACGATCCTCCGGTGCGACATCCTTCATGCTCTTAAGCACGGCTGTCAATTCTCCCTTTTTACCAAGATAATTGACCCTCACATCATTCAGTTTCTCCAGCGCATCACTCGCCTCAATCTGGCGCAGTGCTTCTGCCTTGATCTGTTCTAACTTTTCTTTCATTGCTGCTCTCCTTTTTTCATGAATTTCATAGATTTTCTGACTTTTGCTGCGTATACAAACAAAAAATCCCATGCGCACAATGCACATGGGACGAAATATATCCGCGGTACCACCCAGTTTCCTGTCCTACTGCCACGATATATATTATTACATACTTCAAGCATAAGAGGACAGACACCTCATTCGGCGTAACGTGCCGTAGCGTTCCGGACTACTGCTTTCACCCGGACGGCTCCGGTGGGAAATTCAAAAAATCATCTGAACCTGAGGAAACTTACAGCCGATGATCTCCTCTCTCTGTCGGAAAATGATTTTCTACTGACACCTTCACTGCCTTTATCATTGTAATTCACTAAGTCCTATTACGAACCTATTGACATTTTAGTGACTTTTGGCTGACTTGTCAAGCCATCCGAACAGAAATTTATACACCGGTCCGAAATAACGATTAATGTGTGCCCCGATCAGCAGAATATACATAAGCAGATAAAACCAGATCATCATAATGACCACCGTAGTCAATCCTCCGTATGTACCGAACCCGTTGAAATGATCCACGTATACGGCGAAAAAAAACGATGCCGCACTCCACATAACTGCTGAAAAAGCAGCTCCCGGAATCTGACTCTTGAAACGCATCTTGTTATTCGGTACATAGGCATATATTAATGCAAAGATAAGCGTCAGTATCCCCCAGGAAAACAGGAAACGAAAATGCATGACAAACTGCATCACTATATGCAGCGGCGGAATGTCCGCGAGCAGCAAATTCACAATCACATTACCGAATACCATAACAAACAGTGCCAGAATCATTGCAATTAAAATAATCACCGTATAAATACACGCGATCGACCGCAGCACAAAGTAATTACGCCGTTCTTCAAAATCATTCACCGCATTCAGTCCGTGGATCAATGCAAGCATGGCTTTGGACGCAGACCAGATCGTGACGATCGCAAATATAGTAATGGTTCCCGCCGACCTTGCATACACTTCCGACACTATACTGATAACCAGTGCATTCATGGCATCCGGCGTAAACTGCGTAATGGCGTTAATCAGATTCTCCTCCGTAAGTGACGTGTATGGCAGAATTGCACACAATGCCATCAACAGCGGAATCATGGACAGAAAGAGGAAGAACGCTGTGCTCGCCGCAAATGCGGCTATGTTCTTCTTCGTCATCTGCCAACTGAAATCTCGAAATATATAATATAATCTATAGATTGTTCTCATAACTCACCTGACTTGTTCCATCCGGAACATCGTCATTTTCCTCGTCATATTTGCCTACATCTGTTGTATCTACAAATCAGCCGTCCGATCGGAATCTGTCAGCTCGCACCCCGGAAAAAAGAATTCCAGAATCTGACTGTAGGAACTGCCTTCTTCACCAAGCGCCTTGGCACCGTTCTGAGACATCCCCACCCCATGACCGTATCCTCCGCCAATCAACGTATATCCTATCATATTTCCCTCTTTTTTACCAGCTTCTATTATGAAAAACCCACTGGGAAGGAGTGTGGACGGAATCGTTACGCTTCCATCCTGTTTCACAATCTCACTCTTTGTATCACATAATATATAGCGGATATTGTACTCCGAAAGGATCTTGTAGGTACCTTGGTCCGTCACGATCAGCAATTCCTCCGCCACACCTCCCGCACCGCGTTTTGCAATACTCAGCTCCTTAATTTTACCCAGTTTCTCAACAGTCTGGGATACATAATACTCACCTTCGGTCTTCGTCAGAACCGAGGCGGGACTGACTGCATAACGATCCCGGATACGCGACAGCATCGCTTCCTCATCGATCTCTTCTACCGTATAAATCCATCGATACCAAGGTTGTGTATATTCAAGATCCGCCTCATTTGTTGTCGTGATAAACTGCCGAAAATTTTCTTCATCCTTCAGGTTGTCTGCCGCTTCACTATCCCGCACGGTCTCTTGATCCTGTGCACTTTCCTCCTCTTCTGAACCCAATGCGGCATATGTATCACGATTGATTTCAACCGCGCGCAAGTATGAGATATCCTCCTCGCTTCCCGATTTCCAGATAGCCGCATCCGTACCAATGCCACAGGACGTAGAATAATAATAATTCTGTGCCGGTTCATCCTGATAAGTCAACAGCACACCGTCCGTCTCCTTAACCGCTGTCGTGGTCGCCACATTCTCCCTGCAGTTATGATACACCTGATAAGCCGTGGTATCATCCACATGGGCTCCGACCTCAGGAAGTCCTGCCCGCAGGATATAGCGATATGCATACGTTCTGGCACATACCGCCTGCGCTTTGAGCGATTCCGCCGGATAAGAGGCGGGCATCTCGCTGGGTACTACTGCATACAGGTATTCCTCTAACGGGAGTTCATTGATCAGAACCATTCCTTCCTCATTCCGGTAGCATTCAACGACTCCGCGATAAGCGTTATCCTCCTTACTGATCCCCTCAATATTAAGCAGGATCTTATCCGTCAGAGCGGCACAGCGGTAACTTCTGCGTTCTCCCACTGCCAGATCCTTCTCCTCTATCTGTATGGTCTCCCCGTCCACGATCAGCTCCACCCTGTCATAGTAGCTGGTGCCCTTCGCAGTATTCTTAAGGAGCACACGAATCCTGTCAGCTGTCTCCCGTTCGGATACAAGGCACGCACACACTTTGCCGCGCTCAATCACATAATCGGTATCTGCATAGCCGATTCTTAAATCTGCACACGCAAGCGTCTCCATGCTCCCGTACAGCTTATATACTTCTATCCCCTCTGAGAGCGGATAGACACCGCTGCCTTCTATTTCCAAAGCATCTTTAGATACCCAGAGTAATTTACCATGTACTTTCTCTGATTTTTCACGGGCTTTGACTACCCTGCCATCCCGAACAACCAGATCGGCAATCTGCTCCCGCTTAACCACTTGATCTGCCATAACCGTAAAATATGTCTGCTGAAAGAAGCATTCCATCGTTCCTTCTGCCGCCTCCGTAACCCAGACATTCTTAAGTTCATATTCTCCCGGAACCACCTCCGAAACTGCCAGCAGATCATTTCCCTTTACATAGACCTTCATCTCCCGCAGCTGATTCTTTTCAAATTCATCGGAAAGATAATGATACGGTGTCCTGTTATTGCCGTTTACAATGTATGCCTCTTTCGCAGCCGTGTCAGTCTTTAACAGGAAAATGTCAGTCTCCCAGATAGAAGACTCCGTATCCAGATAGGCAAGCATGATTCGATACGCCGCATACCAATCTGTCTTCAACATCTCATGTTCCGGTTCATACCGCTTCTCATACTCCGGCAGGTCGGGCACTTTGTCCTGCAATGCCTGTCTGATTGCCACATACATCCCGTATGTCAGATTAGGCGTATCTTCTTGTTGTGTAACTTCGGACATGTTGATGTCTAATGCCTCTAACAGAATCTCCACATCCTGTACGGTAATTTTGTCCCCTTCAGGAGGCTCCTGTTTCCTTTCCCTCCTGCCGAGCAGAATACAGAGCATAAACAGCAGACCGAAAAAAATCAAGGACAGTTTTATAAGTAATTTTATATCATACTTTATTTCTCTCTTCATATTCTCATCCCATGTCAGTCTCTATGCATAAGCAACCTGCACTGTTTGCAGACACAAAGCGCAAACATAGAATAGAAAATATCGCCAATCCTATGTTTAATCTATATATACACAATAGTCCTGCCGACTATTACTCATACTTTTCTCCGGAACCACCCTAATACAAAAGCAGCCGTTTCAAACGACTGCTTTTTGTCTTTTGTATTGCCCGAAATGCCGAATCTTGTATTTTGACTCCTAGCTAAGCTAGGTGGGTAACCGCAACCACACTTCTGCCTTCCACTGCATAAGGCCTTATTAGCCGGAGGCCTGACATCCACGTGGCAATATAGGAATCCCGTTTAAAGTATCTGTAGGTTCAAAATAACAAGACCTTGTCGCACATTTCAGGTTACTTTTATTATATCCGAGATATTGACATATTACAACCGGATTTTATCTTTCTTGTGCAAAAAAATCAGACTTGCTTGAAACGACTCACCTCATCGTTCAGACGCCTTGAAATCTCCTGATTGCCAGTCGTCTCCTGTTGGATTTCACCGATTGCCGCTGCCAGCGTCACAATATTGTCCGCAACACTGGTAACACCATTGGCATTATCCTCCACCACGGTAGAGATATCGCTGATACCGGAATTCATTGCCTCCATCGTCTGGTGAATATCTTCCGTATTAACTGCAAATACAGATAATATCTCATTGACGCTGTCAGCATCTTTCTCATATTGTTCTACAACCTCTACGAAGTCGTCATAATCCTTCATAACATTTTTATCAATAAATTCAAGGATCTCTCCGGCATTTCTGGCAAGTCTCTCTACGGCTTCCGTCACAATATCACTGATATTCTGGATATTGTTGGCAGTCTGCGCGCTGCTGTCCGCCAGTGCCCTGATTTCTCCTGCTACAACCGCAAAGCCTTTACCAGCTTCCCCGACTCTCGCCGCCTCAATCGACGCATTTAAGGATAACAGGTTTGTCTGGCTGGTGATCGCCAATATTTCTTTAGTCATCTCATTGATCTGCTGAACACTCCGGCTGTCATCTAACGCTTTTCGCAGGCTTCCACGAATCTCCTCAATGGTACTGTTTGTATTTTCCTTACCTTCCACGGTTCTGCGGTACATTGTATTCGCATGTTCCTTAATATTCTGTACAAGATCAACACCATCTTTAACACGGCTGTCCATCTGCTGAATTTCACCCAGCACTTCATTGCTTCCCGTAGCAAGCTGCCCAAGCGTAGCAGAAATCTCCTCCATGCTTGCCGCCATCTGTTCCATAGCCGCAGATACGTTGCTGACATTCTCATTGGAATCCATGACCTGTCCCATAACGCTCTCTACGGACCGCTCCATATTACCGGATTCCTCTTTCAGCTTTCTGATAATGCCCTGAAGCTGCTCCATGAAATGGTTAATACCGGAAGCCATCTGTCCGATCTCATCACGGGTGTGAACCGGTATTCTCGCTGTAAGGTCACCCTCTCTGGCATCGATCTTACCGGTGATATCCTTAATCGATGCACCCGATACCTTCGCAGGTTTCACAACCGAACGGGAAACGTTCACTGTCGTAGCCGCCGCAATAAGGACAAACACGGCCATAAGAATATAGTTGAATGTAACCGTGCCGTTAATCCTGACCTCGCTGTGTCTCATAGCATAATCCGCTTTTTGTGTCATTAGCTCTTCATACGTATTCTTAGCTTCCTCTACCGGTGTCTTCACAGACAGAATATTGTTGACCATATCCCAGACGCCCTCGTCATCACCAGCCGCTGCTTTATCGTAAATCTGATTGGCATAATCCAAAAAGGCGTCCATAACATCCTGATAAGATTCGTAAGCCGCAATCAATTCCGCATCCTCGGAAGCAGAACTTAACGCATGCACCTCTTCCATATAATTGCCCGTACTCTGTATGACACCCTGAAGCTGTCCGACCAGTGTTTCTCTCTGCTCCGTATCTTTCTTGAGATAAATCAGATTAGCGTACAACTGAACCTGCTGATAAGCAGAAGATGTATCACCGATCGATTTCTCCAGTTTCATATACACGTTTCCCAAATTTTCATTGTAGTCCCGAATGACTCCCAAAGCCATCCCATCGAGAACAACCGTCAGCACATACAAAATCCCGAGAATTGCCAGTGCAGTATAAATTTTAAATCCGATTTTGTTTTTCATTGCCTTTCCCTCCAAGTATTGTTTTCGGCGTATCTCCAGTTACGCAAAACAATTTGGAAACCGAGGATTATCGCTATGAATCATTATAGCACAATCATTTCTGAAATAGAATAATATTTTCTCTTTCGACATTATCTTCGACATTGTCTTTCAGCATTATCGGGGCTCTCTGTCAGCATTCCTCTGTCAGCATCTTCACCGGCTCCACCTTCCGCACCCTATAGGCACACAGAAACGACATTCCCGCAGATACTGCCATGATAATCGCCACAGAAAGAACAAGCCACCCTGTATGAACTGTCAGGCTGCTCTGCACGATTCCTGCCGAACCAAGACATACCTCCAACAGAGGATTTAGCAGATACACAGACATAACTGCCCCGAGTATGGCTCCCACAAGAAAAACCGGCAGACTGCTCATCTGAATCTGTAGGATCAGCTCCCCTGTAGTGAACCCCAGTGCCTTATAGACGCCGTACTGCTTCCACTCCCTGGTGATTTTCGTCTTCACAAGCAGAATGATGGTCAGCATGACAATCACAACAGTAATGGTGACAAATACCGCACAGAGAATCGTCATTGCCGCCTTGACGGACGTAAGGACAATCTCCATATTCTTGTGGAGATCCGTAATGTCCAGATCTGGAAATTCTGCCCTGATCTTCTTCTCGATCTGCTCATATGCACAATCTTCTTCCGTATAAATACGAATCTGATTGACCACAGAACTGCCGTTGATCCTCGCAGCGCCTCCCATTGTCATGGTTGCCTTCAGTCCCAAATTTTCCATCTGCTGGCTGACACCTGAAATCATATAGTCTCTCTTCTCCTGATCGCCCTCCACATAAATAATATCACCGGCCTTCACGCCAAGCTGTTCTGCCACATTCGCAGTCACTACAATCTCATTGTCATATTTTGGCCGACGTCCTTCTACGAGCACAGTATACTCGTTCTGCTCCGGATCTTTCCAGAAATCGCAGGTTATCACAATCTGTTCCTCACCCGCAGTCAGTTTCACGCTGCGATTATCATAATATAAGACTTTCCTGACCTCATCCCACGTTTCCATCTGCTTCCCTGCTTCTTCTATTCCCGATCCACTCAATAATACTGTTCCTAATTCCACTCCCATCATCTCTATAAGTGCCTGATTATCCGAACCGAAATTCTGCATCAGTGCAAACCCGATACTGCTGGCAAATCCGAGCATCGCCACAACACCCATAATCGCCGCATTTTTCCTTTTCTCACCCAGTATGTTTTTGATACCTAAAGCAAGCGGCTGTGGCAGAGGGCATTTGATAAGGGGTATAGGATTGCCGCGGAAATTATGCGTTTTGATCCCGCCGCGGAGCGCTTCCAGTATTTCTATCCTGCCATAGATCCTTCCAGAAAGCATAGTAACCAAAAGAACCACCACATTCACAAGCACAAATACCGACACTGCCGTAGAACTGTCATAAGGCTGGTTCCACCTAAGCCCAATGAGAGAAGACACAAGCGTTCCCACCGTCTTATTCAAGAGACCGCCGGCAATCAGTCCCAAACAAACTCCTGTCACCGACAGCAAAAGCATTTCTGTACAGGTACTTCCCATTAACTGCCACTTCGTATAACCGGAAGTCATAAGGATTCCCAAATTCTTCAGATTGCCGTCTATGAAATTCTTAATACTGCACCATGCAATGATCAGCGCGATACAGATCAGAATCACCGAGAAAGCAAGCATGATACCCATACCGATATTTGACAGAAACGAGACGCCTACTTTCATCGTCTCGATATTGATCGCCAGATTCATATAGTCCGCAAGCTCCGGCACCTCCTGCGACAGCCTGCCTGACATCTCGGCAGCAAAATCCCGCGAACTGATCTTATCGTCGATCTTCATCTTGTAGATATAGGTGATCATCTCCCGCACTTTCGATTCCGCAGCAAGAATGTCCTTGTAACATTCCTCTGTGATATAACACCGGAATACACTGATATTAAGCGGCGTTGAAAACAACGAATCTTCCACAAATCCGCCCACTTCAAACTCATACTCCGTATCTCCCAGAGCCAGATATAAATGATCTCCCTCAGCAATATTCTCTCCTGCTTTCATATAGTAAGGCAATAATATAGTCTGATATTTCTTACCATCCCCGACATCCGGAATCTTACAAACTTCTCCCACTGTTTCAATAGGTTCGATCAGAAAAACTGTCTCCTTCTCTTCCGTGCCATCCTTATGGTACTTTGCCGTCAGTTCCACACCTTCCGAATATTCTATCTGCCTTATATTCTCCATACTGTTCAGAACCGACTTGATCTCCCCGGTCTCAGGACATGGCGAAGCGAAGAAAACATCCGCCGTATTCACCTCATCGCATACCGTGTCGATCACCTGAGGTGTGAGCCTTAAAACCGAAATACTGATATACAAAAGCAGTGTGGAGAGCATGATCAAAATGATCAGCGTAATCACATCGCTTTTCTTTTTCACAAGATTATTGCGGGCAATAAATAACATTCTATACATACTTACCACCCCATTTCCTGTAAAAAGTCGCGCAGCATGTCATGCCGTTTCCTGTCTCCGCTCCGGTATGTTCCAAGGTCGAGTTCTCCGGTAATGATACCGTCTTTCAAATATAAAATACGATTCCCTCTTCTGGCGGACCGCATATCATGAGTTACCATGACGATGGTCTGCCCGTTCTCATGAAACTTCGTCATCACATCCAGCACATTCTCCGTATTACGGGAATTCAACGCCCCTGTAGGTTCATCCGCAAACAATATCTGCGGTTCGTTGATCAGTCCACGCACGATTGCCACTCTCTGCGCCTCCCCACCGGAAAGCTGTGTCGGAAACTTATGAAAAACTTCCTCTGTCAATCCCACTGCCAGAAGAAGTTCTTTCGCCCGCGCTGCGATTCGTTTCCTGTTCTTACTTACAAGCAGTCCGCTCACCATAATATTGTCCAGCACATCCATGGTATCATTCAGATAATTCTGCTGGAAGACGAATCCGCAATGATTTCTGCGAAATACCGCCAGCTTGTCATTACTGTATTTAGAGATATCTTCTCCCTCATACATGACCTGTCCCAGCGTCGGTCTGTCGATTCCGGACAGTGAATAGAGCATGGTACTCTTTCCGGAACCGGAACTGCCCATGACAACCGCAAAATCGCCTTCCCTAATTTCCAGATTAAGATTCCGCAGGACATGCTGCTGCACACTGCCGTTGGAAAAAGTTTTGCATAAGTCCTTAGCCTGTAAAATTATCTTCATTTCATCATTACCTCCCATCTGCATACAAGTATAGCGGGAGTCCGAGCAAAAATCTTTTCCCATTCCCTGTCTGTTTCTTAACTATTCCTTAACCCTTACGTAAAAACAACTCCACCACAAAACCATCCTCATTATAGCATTCTATCTCTCCGCCCATTTGTTTCATGAAATTATCAGCGAGATACAGTCCCAGACCGGAACCGGACTTTCCTTCCGTGTTGCTTCCTCTATAGAATTTCTCCTTAATTAAGGCAAGCTCTTCTTCCGTGGTACCCTGCCCGAAATCTCTGATCCTAATAATAATATCTTCGGTGCTCTCAATGAAACTCACCCTTACTTCTGTCCTTGCATATTTATAGGAATTATTTATAATGTTATCCAACACCTGCTGTAATCTCAATTTATCAAAATACAACAGACATTCCGGTATATCATTTTCCAGCGTGATCTGTCCGTAATATTTGAAATCATGAAACATCTCCGGAATGATGAGCGAGCTCTCTTCTATCGGCTCTACCTTAAGTACTTCCAGCTCCTCCATCGTCGCATGAAACATATTGCCAACCAGATTATCAATCATCTCCGCCTTACCCGCAATGACACCGATCTTGCGAAGCGTATCTTCCTTCTGCTCTGTCACCTGCATAACCTCGCAGGTTGCCTTGATGGTTGCCACCGGTGTCTTTATGTCGTGGGAAAGCTCTGCAATCAGCTCCTTCTTACTGATATTCGCCTGATACTCACTTTCCCTTGCCCGTTTCAACTCCTGCCGCATCAGATCAAAACTCTCCGTAAATACACCGAAGAAATTATTCTTACGGATAGGTAATGCCAGTTCCAGATTGCCCTTGGCCACCTGCGCTGCAAACTCCCGCAATATCCGAAACGGCCTGATGTAATTCAGATATAATATCAGCAGTACCGCGTATATCAAAAGCAAAAGAAGTATCCCGAATACAATCACTTCCCATTGCATCCTGTCCCGCAGCATATCATAACGTTCCTGCTTCGTCTGCCAGACTGCCTTGCCCGCAAACACACCTTCTGGTACGTCACCTATAGAATTATCATTTACATATAAATCCATGATCATACTGTTATCCATCATGTACTCGTTCAATCTGCCCTGATAATCTGCAGCTGACGTGAAGAGCAGGCTGCAACCATGCTCCTTCTCGATTGCTTCCCTCGCAGTCCCTTTTTCCAACTCATTTTCAATCGCTCTAACTTCTCCGTTATACCAGACCATGTCCGGAATATATTCCTCACCGTCTTTCTGCATCTGTGTAACCGTAATCATAATAAAAGCGAGAATACATATGGTAATTCCCGCCGTGATCTGTCTGATTTTCATTTACTAATTCCACCTTATTTTTCTTTTATATCCAATATGTATCCCGTTCCCCACACAGTCTTGATCAATTCCGGTTCGTTCGGATTTTCTTCCAATTTCTCCCGCAGTCTGCGGATATGAACATTCAGCGTGCCGTCACTGTAGAAAGAATCTCCCCATACTGTCTCGAACAAAACGTCCTTCGTTACAATCGTGCCGCGATGATCAAACAGGCAGGAAAACAGCTTAAATTCTTTTGCTTTAAGCTGCACTTCCCGCTCGCCCACACTCACCCTCATGGTTGCCTCGTCCAGCCGGATCTTACCGCAACTCTTAATTTGACGCTCCCTGTGTCCCTCATCCGGCTCCGTCTGTTCCTCTTTATTGAAATCTGTCCCCGCTATGATACTCGTGTTCACGCGTTTCAACACAGCCTTCACCTTCGCCAAAAGCACGCTTAAGGTATACGGCTTCTTAATATAATCATCACCGCCGATGTTTAATGCCACCAATATATCTTCATCACTCTGTCTCGCACTGATAAAAAGAATCGGGATGTTCGAAATATCCCTGATTTTCTTACACAGTTGAAACCCGCTTTCCTCCCGCAGGTTAATGTCTAACAAAATCAAGTCAAACCTGTGCATATCCATCATCTGCTCACAGCCCGTGGACGTATCTGTCCACACAGCGGACACGTCAAAAAGATTAAAATATTCACAGGTCATCTGTGCCAATTCTTTTTCATCATCTACGATCAGGCAGTTATAGTGCATTTACTTTCTCCCAAAACAGGTTAGTCTGCTGCTTATTACGGTTGTAGCAATATTGTTTATTTTTTGCTCTCTTTCTCACGGTACATAAGAGTGTCTGCCTCTCCTAACAGTCTGTCAAAATCTGCCCTACCCTCAGATGAATGTGCAGCGCCGACACTTGCGGATATCCCGTGTAAATTCTCTTCTTTCGCATAAGCCTGATCAATCTGCTCTTCAATCCTCTTTCTTGTCTCTTCAATCTCCTGTTCCGTTTGTGCTCCGGTCATAGCAATCATGAATTCATCACCACCGGTTCTTGCAATCAGAGCTCCCGGCATACAGCCTCGAAGAACATCCGCTGTAAGCACGAGAACCCGGTCTCCTTCCTGATGTCCAAAAGTGTCATTGATGCTTTTGAAGTTATCCAGATCAATACCGAATATCGTCAGCGGTCCCTCGTCCATCTGATCGATATACTCATATACATATCTTCTGTTATAGAGTCCGGTCAGGAAATCCGTATTCGCATTTTTAATGATCATCTGCTCATATATCCGTTCCTGCGTTACATCAATGGCAACACCGGTCGTCCCCATAACGCTCCCGTCCAAATCAAACAACGGGGACTTATAGGTCTTTAACTGTCTCATGCTGTCACCGATCTTAACATTCTCATTAAAAACACATGTCTGTCTCTTTTCCATGACCTCATATTCCGACTCCATGCAGATAAATTCTCCCTTGGCGTACTCCTCCGGATCAATATCCCAGATATAGTAATGTCCACGTCCCTCTATCTGTTCCATGGTCTTGTTGACAGCCTTACAGAAGTAATCGTTTACCTTCATGTGGGCGCCTTCTTTATCCTTAAACCAGACCAGGTGCGGAACGCTGTTAATCATGGAATCCAAATAATTTCTGTTCTGCCAGAAGTCCTTACTCATCTTATAGTTCTGCTGCCATTTACCAAACCGGAATCGCACCTCTTCATCAGAGAGCGGCAGCGTCCATATATCAGTCACATCCAAAGACAGCTGCCTGTCCGCTGTCTCCGTATTCTTCGTACTCTTCTGTGCCACGAGCGTATGAATCTGCTCTTTTTGTGCAAGCAGAATCAGCTCCGCTTCTTTTCTCTTATGAGCAGACAGAACGTTAAGAGTTTGTTCCGTATCCATTCCGCTCAGATCTATCACGATTACATCCGCCTGCTCTAGCCGGGATTCTTCCGGCTTCGCACTTTCTGCAAACTCATGCGTAAAATGCGCCAGCGGCGGCATTTCTTTCAAATTATTAAACAAATCATCTGATTCCCCAATCAGATAAAAACATATTTTACAATGATACATAGTAATCCCTCCGTACATCACAAGACACCATTTATCTTAGTATATAAACATAGCATTTGCAATTCCCAAAAAGCAACAAGGGGTATATTAATACCCCTTGTCAGTCATAATCTTTTCAGTCGATTATTTATGATTAGTTCAGTGCGTCAACCAGTTTCTTAAGTGCACTAAGCGCCTCATCCGGAAGTTTATCATAGCCTTCCTTCTTAGTTGCAAAATCTTCTACAGCTTTTACACGGGTCTCCATAGCGCTCTTGAGCTGTGCCTTATAATCAGCATCGCCAAGGTCTGCCTTGAAGTTCTTGAATCCATCTGTCTGACCATCCCATGTGTTCATGATCTCGATGTCTTCAAAAGGTCCCCACTGCTCGAACTGAGCCTTGCCCTCTACGATCGTCTCAAGGATTCCGAGGGTATCTGCGGGTTTAACCTTCTCGCCCATGAAATCACCTGTATTAACGATATAGCAAGCTACATTCTTCTCTTCTACTAACTTCTTGAACTTATCATAGTCGTTAACCAGAGGATATGTTCTGAACGGGTTAGCATAAGGCACGATACGGATCGCATTAAGGTCTGTACCTGCTGCAACACGCTCCGCCGTGGATGTCTTGGTTGCCAGAGTAGCGCCCATAACGGAAGCAAGCGCTGCACCTTTTAATTTAACTACCGGCGGGATCGTAGGATCCTTCATGATCCAGAAGATCGCATTAACCGGAGCATCGATCTTGTCTACACGGTTAGGAGACCATAATTTGGACTTGATCGCACGACCATTACCATTTCTGATATCCTCAGTAACAAGCTGGATCTTGCCTTCGCTGTCCATTGTACAAGAGCAGTTCTGAGCAGATAACAGATACTCATTATCAGGACATCCTGTCGGATAATCTGCTGTCTTATCAAAGTAAGTAGGCTCAAGCGCTACAGATGCACAGGTATCTGTGTTGATGATGAAAGCGTCATCATGAAGAACCTTGATCTCATACTTGCCGCCGTGCTTAGCATGTGTCAATGTAGACTTACCGGAACCTGACAGACCGTATACGGATGCAACGAACTTAGAACCGTCCTTAAGCAGATACTCTTTCTGTCCGCCGTGGCAGGATGCATAACCGTTTCTGTTAGCAAGCGCCCAAGCCATTGTCAGTGTGCCTTTCTTGTGCTCACCGAAATATTTCATACCAAGGATCGCTGCGCAGTTTTCGTTGGTATCGAAATAGCAAAGTGTAAGAGGATCGCTTAAGCAGCTGTAATCTACATCAGGAGCCTCGTGGGGTGCCCACTGGGGATCGGAGAAGATATAGATATCAGGCTCTTTGCCATCGCCTACAGGTTTGGAGTTCTTATACATCTTAACGTACTCGTCAGACATATACTGGAAGTTGATCATCCAGTTGTACAGTAAGTTCTCCTCTCCTTCCGGAATCAGAAGGTGAGCCTTTACCATAAACTCAGGATCAAGACCTACGAAACACTCTGCATGATACATTGTTTTCCAACGTGTCTCATAGATTGCGTCCATAACTACCTTGTCAAGCTTTACAGCGTCTACGCCGGGCTCGCCTTTGATACGGCGTGCTGCTGCGTAACGACCGGTTACAGCGCCGTCGTTAAACAGAAGAACCTTTGCGTCAGCAGGAAGACCGAATGTCTCACCGCTCTTAACCGGCATATCCGTTACGACCGTACCGGGTGAATTTTTAGCTAATTCATAAGCTTCTCTTAAAGTGTTAACTTTTACTACGTTGTTTCCGTAGAATGCCGCCTCAATAATGGAACGGGTCTTGGAAAAACCAACCTTGCCGGCGCCGATCTCGGAAATGGGATAATACGCTTTTGTTGCCATATTATGTTCTCCTCCTTAAAATTGTATTATTTAACGAAAGATACTATATCTTCCGCCATATGCATGATATGTACGGGCTACCGTACACCGCTCTAATTATCTCAAAACCACCAATAAAAGTCAATAATGAAATCCATTTCCATGGAGAAATTCCCCAATTATTACTGCAACAGCCCTACCGCTCTGGAAGTTCCGAGCCTGTCACATCCTTCCGCCATAAATGCCTCCAGGTCCTCCAATGTGGAAATACCGCCTGCCGCCTTGATCTTAACGCCCTCTCCGATATACTGTTTAAAAAGACGGATATCTTCTATTGTAGCGCCGCCTGTTCCGAAGCCGGTGGATGTCTTGATATAGTCCGCCCCCGCGTTAGTTACCGCCTTACACATCGCGATCTTCTCTTCCTCCGTCAGATAGCAGGTCTCGATAATCACTTTCAAAACATGATCCCTGCAGACTTCCCTGAGTGCGCGGATCTCCTGTTCCACCGCATCGTACATACCGTTCTTCACATGGCTGATATTGATCACCATATCGATCTCTCGGGCACCGTCAACGATTGCCTGTTTCGTCTCTGCAACCTTAGCCTCCGTCACCGAGTATCCCAACGGGAAACCCACCACCGTACAGATATTGATCTTATCCCCGTAAGTGTCATGAATCCGCTTAATGTATGTGGGCGGCACACAGACGGAAGCCGTCTCATTTGCAATCGCCTCATCGCACAGCTTCACGATATCCTCCCACGTGGCATAAGCTTTCAACTGGGTGTGATCCACACGTTTTAATATTTCTGTTTTATCCATACTTTATATCTGCTCCTCTCTGCCGCTGTACTTTTCACATTATTGTAATACGATTCTTACAAAAATTCCAGTCAAAGAAAAACTTTCATATTAACCGTACAAAAACCAGTATTTTAAATATATGAACAATCTTTGAATAATGTTAAATCTTTCTTAAATAAATGTTTTTTCTTGTCTCGTGCTTTTTGTTCGTGTTATGATAATGTAGTATGAGTATGAAAATGAAGATGAGAATGTTGAAGAAGATGGAAGGAGGCACCCATTCATGGAACAAAATAACAGTTTTTCTGAAATTACACCTGAGATCATACGACTTGCAGACATGAGCGCGCAAGCCGGTATTATAGATACCGAATTATTCACAAAATATGATGTTAAGCGCGGACTGCGCGATTTAAACGGTAAAGGCGTTCTGGCGGGACTTACCAACATTTCCGATGTGCGCGCAAATAAAATTGTAGACGGCGTACAGGTTCCCACCCACGGAAAACTCTTCTACCGCGGCTATAATGTCAAAGACCTTGTTGAAGGATTTGCCGCAGAGGACCGCTTCGGATTCGAAGAAGTGTCCTATCTGCTTCTCTTTAACAAGCTGCCGGACCGTAAAGAGCTGGAGGAGTTCTCCCGCCTGTTATCGGGTTACCGCTCCCTGCCAACCAGTTTCGTACGCGATATTATCATGAAGGCTCCCAGCAACGACATGATGAATACACTTGCAAGAAGTGTGCTTACGCTCTATTCCTATGACGACAGGGCGGACGATACTTCCCTGCCCAACGTACTGCGTCAGTGTCTGCAGTTGATTGCTCTCTTCCCTATGCTGTCCATCTACGGATATCAGGCATACAGTCATTATCATAACGGAGAGAGTCTTTACATACATCAGCCCCGGCCGGAACTGTCTAACGCGGAGAATATCCTGCATATTCTGCGTCCCGACAGTAAGTATACGCCATTGGAGGCTAAGATACTGGATATTGCCCTAATTCTTCACATGGAACACGGCGGCGGTAACAACTCCAGTTTCACGACCCATGTTGTCACTTCCTCACTGACAGATACCTACTCGGTCATCGCTGCTGCAATCGGATCACTGAAAGGTCCCCGGCACGGCGGCGCTAACATTAAGGTTGTCCGGATGTTCGAGGAAATGAAACAGAAAATCAGCGACTGGAGCGATGAGGGCCAAGTTGCAGATTATCTGACGAAGCTGCTGCACAAAGAGGCCTTTGATCATGCTGGTCTTATCTACGGTGTAGGACATGCCGTATATTCCAAATCCGATCCTCGTGCCGTAATTTTTAAATCATTTGTGGAAAAGCTCTCCGAGGAAAAAGGGCTGCATAATGAATTTGCACTCTACTCTCTTGTGGAACGTCTCGCACCGGAAATCATTTCCAGAGAACGTCCCATCTACAAGGGTGTCAATGTAAACGTGGACTTCTACTCCGGTTTCGTATACAACATGCTTAATCTGCCGATGGAACTCTATACGCCAATTTTTGCCATTGCCAGAATCGTCGGCTGGAGCGCACATCGCATGGAAGAGCTCGCGAACAACGGCAAGATTATCAGACCGGCCTACAAGACGATCTGCACCGAAAGAGAATATGTCAACATAGATAAAAGAGAGGCCTGACAGGTCTCTCTTTTAATATCTGCTAACTTTTCCGCATATCTTCTATCTATTCTTCTGGTTGTTTCGCTGATCTATATACAGTTTGCGTCCCCGCATAAAAGTAAACGAATATATTGCAAGCGCCAGCAGAATCATTGCAATGCCGATCCACGTAAGCTGTATGGAATGAATATAATAATCATTGACCAGATGAATTACGGAAGCCAGTATAATCATCACACCCGCTAATATAATTTTCTTGTACATATAGTCAATGAATCCGACCTTATCCCTGATATCGTTCTCAGTGATATTCTTGCTGAGCATAACATTCGCTGCAATGTTACCTTTGTGCTTAGCCATAACTGCACTATAAATCAGGTAAATCCCGCTTGCCAGAAAGAGGAAATCTATCATTCCACCCATTCCCATCGCGTTTATTCCTCCGTTTCCCAGACCGCTTCAATTCGCTCCAAGAGCAACTGCGGCTCAATAGGTTTTCTGATGAAATCTATCGCTCCAAGCGCGATTCCACGCTCCTCGCTCTCCTGTTCGGTATCTG
Organism: Lachnospiraceae bacterium; assembly: GCA_014804365.1. Lineage (GTDB taxonomy): Bacteria > Bacillota > Clostridia > Lachnospirales > Lachnospiraceae > UBA3282. The sequence goes on along the minus strand of JAAUZX010000002.1, from coordinate 34,482 downwards.
CCGTTAGGAGAATCACCGGAACTGCAGCCGTTTTGGGATCTTCTTTCATATGCTTCAATACCTCGTATCCATCCATCTCATGCATACGGATATCTAACAGCACAAGATCCGGCATCACTGTTTGCAGACATTCCAAAGCTTCTCTGCCGGACTTCACCATAGTTACTTGATATTGATTTCTTAAAATCAACTCTTCACATTTTAAATTGGTGGACACATCGTCAACTAATAATATATGCTTCATCGCTATGAGACAATTCCCAGAAAACGCTTTACAGCCGCTTTCATTTCTGTCTTGTCACACACGTTGTCATGAATCACCGGTGCGGTTCTGATCTCTTCGATCGCACGCGGCACATCTATATTACCAATCTTACTAAGCTCGTCCGCCAGTTCAAAATCGGACATCGCATCATATTTACCGTCAATCGCGTTCATAACATTTCTTGTAAACTTAAACGGGCTCGCCGTGGCGACAATCACCGTCTTTGTCTCATCTTTTGTGTCCGTCACATATTTCTGATACACCGCACTTGCCACTGCCGTATGGGGATCCAACACATAACCGGTATTCTCATACATCTCCCGTATCCTTCCTGCGGTCTCTTCCTCATCGGCATAACCGCCGTAGAAATCTGCAAGCTGCTCTCTCATCTGCTCGGAAATCTCATAACATCCTGTCTTAGTAAGCGCCGCCATAAGCTCTGCATTCTTAGCCGTATCATTCCCGGCGATTCGATAAATCAAACGCTCCAGATTACTGGAGATCAGAATATCCATCGAAGGTGAACTGGTTAATACGAACTCTCTGTTACGGTCATATTTACCTGTCACGAAGAAATCATACAATACTTTATTCTCATTGGAAGCACAGATCAGCTTGCCGATCGGTATCCCCATATTCTTGGCATAAAACGCCGCCAGAATATTGCCGAAGTTACCGGTAGGCACCACCACGTTGATCTTCTCACCGTCCGCGATCTTACCTTCCTCCAGCAATTTCGCATAAACATATACATAATAGACTACCTGCGGTACAAGCCGTCCGATATTGATGGAATTGGCTGAAGAAAACTGCATTCCGGCCGCCGCCATCTCCTGTTCCAGTGCCCGGTCATTAAAGAGCGTCTTCACGCCTGTCTGTGTATCATCAAAATTGCCGTGAACCCCCACCACGAAAGTATTATCTTCCTTCTGGGTCACCATCTGCTTCTCCTGAATGGGGCTCACACCATTCTTAGGATAAAATACGATGATCTTCGTCCCTTCTACACCGGCGAAACCCGCCAGTGCCGCCTTGCCGGTATCACCCGACGTCGCTGTCAGAATGACAATTTCGTTCTCTACATGATTCTTCCTGGCAGCGGTGATCATCAAATGCGGCAGGATCGATAACGCCATGTCCTTAAAAGCAATCGTGGCACCATGGAACAGCTCCAGATAATATGTACCCTCCGCCTGTGTAATCGGTGCAATCACATCCGTATCAAACTTGGAATCATATGCGCGGCTGATACAACCCTTCAACTCATCTTCCGTAAAGTCCGTCAAGAAAAGCTTCATCACTTCATAAGCAATATCCTGATAAGATTTCCCGGCCAACTCATGTACGGGACACTCAAGCTCCGGAATATGATCCGGCACAAATAAACCGCCATCCTCCGATAACCCTTTCAAGATCGCCTGCGAAGCCGTAACTTTGTTATCAGCGTTTCTCGTACTACTGTATAATACTTCCATTTTATCCGACCATGCCTTTCATCAATCTCCGACACCATGCAGCATATGCATGGTGCCTTCTGAACAGTAACATTTTATTCTGACCCATTGTATCATACAATCTCTCACTGCGCAACGTTTCAAATTGTTACTGGAAAAATTCATGGCTTCCGTAGGTAAACAACCTTGTCAGTTTCCTGTCAAACCACTGTAGTTTCTCGGAATCCGCCTTCTCTCTTGCGCAGAAGTACAGCGCTCCCTGCGAGATATCCTCACCATACAAAGCACGCTCCACAGCTTTCTTTGTGTCCGTGCTTACCTTAACGCTCTGGTATCTGCCGTCAACCGTGGGTGAAAACTGTGCTACTCCCTGTTCTCTCTGCATCACTACATCCCACACCGTATCCGGAAAATTCTCATTGTTGACCCTGTTCAGAACAACATTGGCCACCAGAAGTTTGCCGTCCTGATCCTCTCCGCCTGCCTCCGCTTCCACGATCCGCATAAGAGCTTCCTGATCCTTGTCCGACAATTGATACTTCACAGTCTGTTCCAATACTTCATAATCCACAACCCGCTGTCCGGATGACACGTTGGAGATCATTTCCATAAAACTGCGCTTATCCTCCGCCATGCTCTCATTCAGATATTCTATTCGAAAAGCAGGCTTGGCCGCAATCCGGTTAATCTTGAGTTCTCTGGCACACACGCAGGAAGATAATAACGCCATGCCTGCCAGCATAAACCCTGTGATATATTTCCTGTACATTTTTCCTCCGATTTCCGATAAGGTATTCCGACAACCGCCCTGTGGCGCGTTACCAATTTGATTCCATGTTTATATTCTATACAGGAAAAAGGAAAAATATTTCTGAATTTGTTTTTTTTCTCAAAAATGGTACAATCATTAAAAAGGAGGAATCGTATGGAAAAGCAGTTACCCGGCGTATATACGGCTAAACGCAAGGACCAGACCGTCTACTATCGCGCCTCATTAACTTATCGCAATAAGCATCTCAGTCTGGGAAGCTATGACTGCGCCGCAGACGCACATCAGGCATATGTACTCGCCGGTTCTCTGCTAAATGACACTTCCATCACCCTCAGTCACTATCAGCCGGACTCCCTTCTTTCTTTTCCGAAATGGGTTAGTCTGCTTAATTATCGTGACAACGGCATTTATTTTGTTACCCCGATCTATATTCGTCCCAAATTTTTCTATTACTATTTCTCACTCTCGGAATTTTTTATATTTGATCTGGAAGATTTATTCTACTACTCTACCCGCCGTATTTCCCGCAGGGGCGGCCACTATTTCGTGGCGGATTACGGCATGCAGGTCAATATCATGAGCCGTTACGGTATTAAGAATTATGCCGTGGAGGGCAGAGATTACCGTTTCCTTAACGGAAACAACCAGGATATGCGCTATGAAAACGTGGAGATCATCAACCGGTATAACGGCGTAAACGCCATATCTATTGACGGTAAGACCCGGTATCAGGTAAAAATACACGTAAAGGGTAATATAACCGTAGGCACCTACGACTCTGAGACAGAAGCGGCGATCGCCTATAACAAAGCAGCTGACCTACTCAAAAAAGCCGGCGTGGACAAGGCCTACACCCCCAATTATATGGAAGGGATGTCGCCTGCCGCCTACGCCGACTTATATGCTTCTATTAAGATATCCGCGGGGGTCAGACACTACCGTTGCGAATAACCGATAAAACAGATGTTAAGGTTCGCGTCTCCCGTTATACCGTTGACCACACCTTTCGTAGAGTACTGCCACATCGCATACTGATACGGATAGTCCGGTATGTCTTCTTCCTGCGCAAGCCACACGTCATAGTCCTGCAGTTTCGCAAGGTCGATTTCCTTGATCAGCCATTCCTTATCTCCGTAGAACATCGGCACATAGCCTGCCGCTTTCACGCCTTCCAGAAAAGATATAGCCACAGAAGTGCGGTCTTCTCTGCTCAACCCGTCTATTCTCGCCTCATCATTGCTCACAAACTCCATGTCAAACACTACAGGATATTTGACATTTCCTTTGTAGGGATCCAGATTTTGAACCACGAAATTTGCTTCCTGTATTGCTTCATCCTGATTAATCGCCTGAGAATAAAAGTAAACGCCGATATCCAGTCCTGCCGCAATAGCGCCCTCTATATTTGCCTTAAAGTTCTCGTCCAGAGTGATCTGTCCGGTGCTGTATCCTCGTCCGCCCAGACGGATCATCACATAATCGACACCTGCCGCTTTGAGTCCCGCAAAATTAACGCTTCCGGTCTGTTTGGAGATATCCACGCCCACATAGGAGAGCTTCCTTCCGTTCTCCATATAGCGTTTCAATCCGGCCTTCTCTTCTATCTTTGTAAAATCATAAGTGTTCTTTGTCAGATACGGACTGATCAGCACCCACTCATCTTTACCGTCCGGTGTTGTGACTAAGGTGTGCTTCCCGTCCGTGGAAGGATCGATTGGCACCTCCTGTTCCTTCTGCTGCTGTTCCTGCCGTTCTTTCTCCGCTTTATCTGCAAAAGTGGATTTCGCCGGCTTACTCGGTTCTGTCGCTTTATCCGACCCTGTCTCTTCTTCGTCTACCGGATACATATCCCAGAAGTCAAGATCCTCCGCCCTCAGCTTATGGCCCGCCGCCTCTGTCTGTGCAGCTTCCTCTGTTGCAGTTTCTTGTGCCGCGGCTTCCTCCTGACGCTGCTGTATTTCTTTGATATAATCGCTTCCGCTTCTCTTCTTATCGTTGACCTTAAACAGCGAAACCAATAAGATCAACACGAATGCGGTCACACCGATTGCCATATAGAATACGGATGGTCCGGAACCGCCGGATTCTTCCTCACCAGGTAATCTCATATTTTTATCCCTTCCTATGCAGGACACGCTTGATGTCCGTATATCGTTATCATTATCTATTTTGTGCAGACTGTTGCCGCACTAACCCTTATATACTTTATTTATGTTATCATGTTATGGGCAATTTGACAAATTGAAAAATGTTCCGGTTGCGGATATACTATGAAGCATAGGAGGGAGCACAGAAACATGAATTCAAAACTGAATCGATCTCTTTTTGTATGGATCAAAATATTTGCTTTATTATCCGTTATCCTGCTATCCGGCTGTGCACGTACATCTGAGCCTGTCTCTAAGACCGGATTCTACCTTGATACCGTGGTCACGATCACGCTCTACTACGATACTGGAAGCCGCACCTCCTATGATTCTTGTATACAAAATATTGAGGCATGTTTTTCTTTGATCGGGGAATATGAGCACATGTTCAGCGCCACACTGGAGGATTCCGATATTTGGAGCATCAATCACAGCGGCGGTAATTCTGTCACGGTCTCTGATGACACTGTCAGTCTGCTTCAAGCTGCCCTTTCTTATTCAGAATTAACTGACGGCAGAGTGGATCTCACCGTTCTGCCCTTAAGCGAATTGTGGGATTTCGGTTCCGAAGGTAACTCCCATATTCCGGAGGAAACCGCCATTCGGGAGGCACTGGAACATATTGATTATCATGCCGTGAGGCTTGAAGGTAATGTGGTGACTCTCACAGACTCTCATGCCGCCATTGATCTTGGTTTCATCGCCAAGGGATATATCGCCGACCGTCTGAAAGACTATCTGCTCTCACAGGGAGTAGAAAGCGCATGTATCAGTCTGGGCGGCAATCTGATCACCATCGGCAATAAACCGGATGGGCAGCCCTATCGCATCGGTATACAGAAACCCTTTGCCGCCGGGGGAGAAACCATTACTGCTATCGATGTGACCGATTCCTCCGTTGTTTCCTCCGGTATCTATGAACGTTATTTCTATGAGGATGATATTTTGTATCATCATCTCTTAGATACGCAAACCGGCTATCCTGCGGATAACAATATAGCAGGTGTGACCATTCTGGCACCCACCTCCACAGAAGCGGATGCCCTGTCTACCACCTGCTATTTTCTCGGTCTTGATGAAGGCATGAAACTGATTGAATCCCTGGATAATACGGAAGCGCTCTTTATCACTATAGACGGTGCACTTCACCCATCAAGCGGTTTTCCACAGTAATAATTTCCTCTGTTTTTTCCGAGCTTGCTCGATTTTTTTACACCTGCACTTCTCCCGCCAGAACTTTCTTATAATCCTCCAGATTCTTCTGTAACAGAGTCGGCGTATCTAAGCCGTAAGGACACTTGCCCTTACATTGATTACAGTGAATACACTTCTCGATCTTCATCATGTTTTCCTGCCACTCTTCGCCTAAATATCCTGCATAGGGAGCACGCCTCAAAAGAAGCGACATTCTCGCACAGTTATTGATCTCGATTCCTGCCGGACATGGCATGCAGTAGCCGCATCCTCTGCAGAAGTCCCCTAAAAGTTCCTCTCTGTCATGCCGGATCACCTCTGCCAGTTCTTCCGTCATCGTGGGAGGATTCTCAATGTAAGACAAGAATTCATCCAACTCGGCTTCTCTCTGTACACCCCATATAGGAAGCACATTATCATACTGTGCCAGGTAAGCGTATGCCGCCGCGGAATTGTTGATCAGTCCGCCTGATAATGCCTTCATGGCGATAAATCCCATGTCTGCCTTTTTACATTTATCAACCAGTTCGATATCCTTCTCTGTCGCCAGATAGCAGAAAGGGAACTGCAGTGTCTCATACAATCCGCTATCAATCGCCTCATGGGCAACTGTCAGACGATGGTTCGTGATACCGATATGCCGTATCTTCCCCTGTTCTTTCGCCTTAAGCGCCGCATCATACAAACCGCTTTCGTCTCCCGGTTTCGGACAGAACGCCGGATTATGGAACTGGTATAAGTCAATATAGTCTGTTTTAAGATTAGATAGGCTGGTCTCTAAATCCTGCCAAAAGCCCTCCGCATTCTGCGCTCCGGTCTTGGTAGCGATAAATACCTTCTCGCGCATCCCATCGAAGGCAAGACCAACCTTATGCTCGCTGTCCGTATACCACCTTGCCGTGTCAAAGAAGGTAATACCATTCTCATACGCTTTCTTGAGAAGCTGCACCGCAGCCTCATCTGAAATTCTCTGAATCGGCAGCGCACCAAAGGCATTTTTGTTCGTTACGATCCCTGTTTTTCCAAGTCTGACTGTCTCCATACATTTATCCTCCTATATATCGCTGCCTGATCCGAAACCGGACCCGTCATATCTGCCAAGCGTACCTGTCAGCCCGCACCAGTTACATGTAAACTTGGTAACACCTTCATTATGACAGCTCAATTTGCCGCAGTTGCAGACAACAAAATCCATTGTTTTGCAATAAGGACATCCCGGATATCCATTATCCGGCACAAGATTCCCCACAATTTTCGTCTTATCATAGTTTTCCCGCTTCGCGGATGCTTCTTTTACCGGAAAAGCCCATGTATATTTCCAGCTGTCGTCCATCTTCTCAAAGCGCACACCATATGTTCTTCCGCCCTCTTTACACTTACACAGTGCGATCCGGGCTTCCATTTTTTCAACCAAGACAATCCTCCCTTTCAAAGTTCGACACCGGCAGTAATCACTCACAATTCCGATCATCGTAATAGGCAAAAAGAGCCGTAATATCATCACCGCACCCTAATTCGCTTGTTTCGCTAAGCCATGTTTTCAGGTGATCAGATACCTCCTTTGCCCCATGCTCGTTAAGCAATGTATAGTAGTCGTTGCAAGTCTTTTTAAATTCATCGTCATTTTTGAAGCTGTTTGCCAATCCATCCGAGGAAAGCATATACATAACGGGATGTCGCTCATTCTCTTCCTGTTTTTTTGTAAAAGTGATAGCTTTCTTCCAAGACTCTGCCTTGCTGAGCGAATGCGTTTCCGTTCCCAGAATCTTATCCGCCTCAATAATATTCTGTACGCCCGTCTCCGACACTTTTACAATATCTCCGTCACCAAGCTGGAAAGCAAAAAGAAATTCTTTCGTAATGACGAGCCCGAGAAGTGTGCTCCCGTACATCTTATAGATTGCTTCTTTGTCTTTATTCCCTTCCGCATCCGAAAGTGCTTCCCGCTTGCAGTTAGCGTGAATCTTCAATATTCTGCGCTTCCATTCGGCATCGATCGCCTGCGCCACCTTCGTATCGCCTTCCCGTTTCAGGAATGTCAAAAGCAGCGCCGGCTGTCCGTCGTAAGTATCCAAATAGTCGCCCAGAATTTTGCAAAAAACATTCACTGCCACATAGGAACCGGTCTTACTGTACGGGCAGGAATCGCTTCCGTGTCCGTCAGCCACCGCCAATATGACCGTGTCACCATCCTTTTCCAGCTTTTTCAGGCTGTCCTGACATTCTCTGCCGTTTCTGATATGGGATGCGCCCTGCACAGATTCACCGAATACACTTCGTATCATATGCAACGTCCTTTCTACCAAACATCACCTTCCTGAATATCATCGAGGTCAGGGAGCCTTCCGCCCATGTCCACAATCACCGGCGCCGTACCCTCTTCTCCGGCCGCTCCTTCATCGTTCATCGCAACGCTTGCAGGCGCTGAAACAAGAGATGCTGCGGTAGATGCCCATTTGATCATCTTCGTAAGCGCCGCTGCATTATTGGCCTGCAAAACCAGCTCTTTATTTCCCGTAAACTCAACCAGGACATCATCGTCCGCATCCTGTCCGATGGAAATCGCTATCTTAACGGCTTTCTTGCCCCACGGAAGTTTTTTAAGCTCCGCAAGCGACTTCTTATAATCGTCCGTAGGCTGCCCGTCTGACAATAACACCAAGACAGGCGGCAACGCTCTGTCTGACATCGGCGGAATCGTAAGCTGTGCCGATAGCAGTTCGAACGCTTTGCCTAAATCGGTTACGCCCTCCGCCTCTAAGTCATCCCACGCAAAATCTTCCACATTTACCGGGCTGCTCGTCACCCATGATGCACCCGTGGAAAATTTCAAAGTACGAATCATCAACTGGGCATTCGGATTGTTCTCCGCCGCCGATACCATCTCCGGTATGGTTGACTGAATCGCATGATTCACCGTTCCGATCTTCTCACCGTACATGGAGCCGGAACAGTCCACTATCCAAAAAAAATGTAACGGTCTGCTCGCCAGTTCTCCTCCCGGTCTTTTCAGTCCTGACATAGTAGTTCCTCCTTAATATTGTGCGCTTGCACATTTTATTTGTTGTGTTCTGGCATACCGCATCGCGTAAGATCCCGCATTGCATAAAATGGTAAAATCCTCACGTCTTTCTTCAGGTTCCCCGAATGTCTGTAAAAATCCGCTTCCTTTTCCGCCGCCGATCTGCACTACGGAATCCGGTATATAAATGCTCTGCAGATTCTTACATCCCGCGAACGCTCCTTCCTCTATGCTTGTTACACCCTCCGGCAGATCAACCGTTTTCATCGATTCACAGCCTTCAAATGCCGACAATCTGACTGCCTCCAGTTCCCGGGGGAACACCACTTCTTCCAAGCTTCTGCACCAGCGGAAAGTCCCTTGACGAATCTCCTTTAAATCAGACGGAAGCACGACTTTTTTCAGTTCTCCGCAGCCTGCAAAAGTATATTCGCCGATATACTTTACGCGATTCGGTATCACTATGCTTTCCAACGCGGTATATTCAAAAGCGCCGTCAAATTTGGTCATACCGCCTAATATTGCCGGACAGCCCGCCGGGTCCGTCGTGCCGATCCGTTTCAAGGTACTCGGTAAAACCACTTCCCTTAGACCTTTGCAGTTTAGGAATACGCCGTTTCCCAGTATTTCTATTCCTTCCGAAACTATGATCTTTTCTATGCCGACGCATCCTTTGAAAGCATGATTCCAAACCGCAATTACTTTTTTCCCTTCAATGACATTCGGAATGACTACAACGTTCTCATCAAAATCCACAAACCGAAGGATCTTGATTCCCCACGATGTCTCTTCATACTCGTATAAGCTGTCGCTTTCAACCGCAGTCCATTCCTTTACACTTTCTTCATCCGCCGGCACCGCTTCCGGTTCACCGCCCTGCGCAGCAGACCGTCCGTTATCAGGCGAAAGTCCCATTGCCTGCGCCCATGTAAGCACCGCATTTTCTGCATTTTTTGTTCTTATTCCGTATCCCTGTTCAACTGACTTAACGAACCGATGCAGCATGATTTTATCCATCTGCGTCAGTCCCCTCATCTCATTTACGATGCCGTCGTCAAATACCATCAACAATGTATTTCTTTTAAGCCTGTCCTGAGGAAAAAAATCCGAAAACAGAGCTTGCAGTTTCTTCCTCTCCGAAAGAGCATCCGGATAATCCTGTATGATTTTTGCCAGAACCTTATAGTCTTCCATACTAAAACCCATGCCTTTCTCACAGCCTTAATGAAATTCTCCTATCAACTGTCCGAAGTCAATCTTCGTATCTTTGGCAATTGCGGCAGAACGTCCTTCCATTATGGGAATCTGTGTTCCATCCGCTTTCATATATGTCCAATTTTCTTTTGTCAGATTCTTAATTCCCCACTGATTCGGGTTATTCGGATTTTGTACCACTTCTCCCACTACGGTTTCCATATCATGCTCACCGTCTATGTGATGCTTATAGATCTTCGTATTAGTCATAAGCAGTATAGTGCTTCTGCCGACCACCAGTCTGGTGGGAACGGGCACCGCCTTCTGACAGCCCCAGCATGTATGCATAACGCTGTTTGCATCTTTGTACGCATCGTAAAATACTTCCGCGCCACAGTTAGGACAAATCATGATCCCTGACATAAGATTTGCAAATGTTTCCAGCCATTTGCTCTCCGTTATTCTCCGGTTAGGCTGCTGCAAACCTACCGTAAATGATGCCGTAAACAGGTCTTTTAACTGCTGTGGATATAGATCCCAAAAAATAAGCGCATTGTCCTGATATCCGGCAAGCGGCCTGTTATCTCTGTTATCCGGATCAAAAATGAACAGCGGATCTGTTCCGTACAACTGGTTCATCGCATGAATGTCCATGCATTTGATCTGCGCTTCCCGTCTGCCTTCCAGTGGATGATTCAGCATAAACATGTAAAACAGCAGCACCGCCAGAGAAAATAGATCCGTGTTTCTCGATGGCTTCGCCTTACCTACGACAATCTCGGGAGCCATAAACCGGGGTGTTCCGTATATGCCGGTTTTCGCTCCGTTATAAGAAACGTTATCATTGTCACATATGAGCACATCCCCGGTATCCGGATCAAAGAATACATTGCCGAAAGAAATATCCCGATAGCTGTATCCCTTTCCATGCAGCGCATTGTACCCTTTTGTCAGATTATAGGCTGCTTTGCACAGGCAGTAGAAAGACGGCTCTGCCTTTCTTTTCATCATATCCACGATACTTTTATAATTCTTCGGTCTGAGCGGCATGATATAGCCGAAAGATTCGCCGTATACCTTAAAGATCATATCCTGCGGCCACAAAAACGAAGGGTCAGGCTGTCCGCTCTGAATCAGATTATCCAGTATTTCCTTCTGATTTTTGGTCGCGGTATTCTTATAATACCATTTCAACGCATATGTCTTGTGGTTCGCAATTACAGAATACACCTCGCCCTGCCCGCCGGAACCCAACAATTTCTCAACCGTATATTTGTTACCGCTTTCAGAGGTAAGAACTGTTCCGCATTTTAACTGTCCATCCATAACTATATTACATTCCTTTCACCTTCGAGTTCGCGAAGCGAATCTCGTAAAGTTATTTGCAATGCAAATTACTTTTGTTATTTGCGAAGCAAATTACTTTTTTTTCACACTATAACCTTCTTTGGGCATTTTTCCTTGCACACACCGCACCCGGTACATTTATCCTGATCAATTGTCGCATGAAAATCTTCTATTGTAATTGCATCAGCCGGACAATTTTTCTTGCACAACTGACATGCGATACAACCCACGTCACACGCCTTCATCGTCGCGGGTCCTTTCTCCTTAGAGCTGCACGCCACTACATGTTTCGCATCATAGGGAATAAGCGTAATCAGGTTCTTCGGACACGCAGCGATACACTTACCACAGGCCTTACACGCCTCTTTATCCACTACCGCCACACCGTTTACCACATGTATGGCATCGAAAGGACATACCTTCACGCAGCTTCCGAATCCGAGACAGCCGTCATTACACGACTTCGGTCCGCCGTTCGGTACGAAAGCCAGCATGCGGCAGTCTTCTATGCCGCTGTAATCATAATCCACTCTCGTGCGGTCCCGATCACCCTGACACCTGACAAAAGCAACCTGACGGACACTTTCGCCCGCCTCCACGCCCATGATCTGCGCAATCTGGTTACCAACCTTCTCACCGCCCACCGGGCAGGCGTTGACGGGCGCCTCTCCCTTGGCGATAGCAGCCGCTAATCCGGAACAGCCCGCATAGCCGCAGCCGCCGCAGTTATTACCCGGCAGCACACCCAGAACCGCTTCTTCCTTCTCATCCACTTCTACCTTAAATTTAATGCCGGCAACCCCAAGGAACAGTCCCACAAATAACCCTACCGCTCCTACGACCAGTGTCGCCATCAGTATTCCGGTCATATTCATACCTCCCCATCATAATAATCCGGAAAATCCACAGAAGGCAATCGCCATCAATCCCGCAGTAACAAGGACGATCGGCATACCCCGGAAGGATTCCGGTATGTCATTATAGGTCATCTTCTCTCTGATCCCTGCCAGAATCACGATGGAAATTGTAAATCCTACCGCCGTAGCAAATCCGTTCACAATTCCTGTCACAATCCCGTAACTCTTCTGCACGTTAGTGAGCGCCACGCCGAGTACTGCACAGTTAGTCGTGATCAGCGGAAGATATACGCCCAGCGACTGATACAGGGAAGGAATATACTTCTTTAAGAACATCTCTACAAACTGCACCAACGCCGCAATGACAAGAATAAAGACGATGGTTTGCAGATATGTAATGTCGAGCGGCACTAATATATACTGGTAGATCGCACCCGCCACCGCTGAGGCCAGCGTGATAACAAATATAACTGCCACGCCCATGCCGGTCGCCGTGTTGGTTTTCTTAGACACGCCAAGAAACGGGCACAAGCCGAGGAACTGGCTTAATACCACATTATTTACGAGCGAGGAGGCGATCAAAATCACAAGTAAATCTTTAACCATTCTTCTCATCCTCCTTTGTCACTTTTTCATCATAAAGCCTGTGTGCACACCCGCTGTCGGAACAGTTCATGCAGTCCGAATTACAGCCGGATTGTATCTTAGACATATCTTTGCCTTTCTTCTCACCGTTAATCTTTACCTTATTCTGGATTGCCGTCAAGGTTGCCAGCACGAAGAAAGCTCCCGGCGCCATAATGAAAATACTGACTGGCACGAAGCTGTCAGGCATCACATGTATGCCGAACAACTCTCCCGCACCGAGCAGTTCTCTCACTGCACCGATACAGGTAAGCGCTACCGAGAATCCGAGCCCCATACCGATTCCGTCAAACAAAGACGGGATCACGGGATTCTTATATGCATAAGCTTCTGCACGTCCTAAGATAATACAGTTTACAACAATCAGCGGGATATAGATTCCCAGTGCGTCATACAAAAACGGAATGAATCCCTGCAAAAGCAGTTCCACCACTGTCACAAAAGACGCGATAATAACGATAAACGCCGGAATACGTACTTTATCCGGTATGATATTACGAAGAAGTGAGATAAACACGTTACTAAGTGCAAGCACCACCATTGTGGTAAGTCCCATGCCCAATCCGTTGATCGCGGATGTGGTTACCGCCAGTGTCGGACACATGCCAAGCATCAACACGAATGTGGGATTCTCTTTTACAATACCGTTGATAAGGCGTTCTTTTACATTATTCATTGCCACTACCTCCTCCCAATTCCGTCCGGAAATAGTATAATCCCGCATTGACTCCATTAGTCACTGCATTCGTAGTAATGGTAGCTCCGGAGATCGCATCGATCTGGGTCTCTGATGTCGCACCATTCTTGGTATACTCAAACTGCTCCACCTGCTTACCGGCAAACTGCGGTTTCAGTACATCCTCCGCTTTCATACCGAGTCCGGCCGTCTCCGAGATGGATAAAATCGACATTCCGTTTACAGTGCCGTCCAAGCGTACACCGATACTAAACTGAATATCTCCGCCATAGCCTTCTTTCGTGGTTACCGTGATTACATAGCCCAGTAAATTACCGAATTCATCTACCGCGTTCATCACCTCGTCTATGCGCTCCTGCCCGTAGCCGGCCGCCGTCCATCCGGCCTCATCCGTCATACTGATCTCCACTTCCTCAAAAGCCGCCGCGTCACTAAAAACTTCCTGACAGGCCGCCTGTTTGGCATTCGCTTCCTGTCTGGCAATCGGATCTTTTGTAATCTGGTATACAAATCCCAGCACCAGCCCGGCAACAATCGTAATCGCCAGCATGATTCCGGTATTCTTCATCATTTCCTTCATATCTTTTCTCCTCCTTTACCAAAAGCTTTCGGAAGAGTGATCTTCTCAATCAGCGGTACCAGCAGATTACCAAGGATGATCGCATAGGACACACCCTCCGCTGACGGACCGAACAGACGGAAGATTCCCGTTAAAATACCAAGCAGAATTCCAAATAGATATTGGCCGTTTTTCGTAATCGGCCTTGTCACATAATCAGTTGCCATGAAAAAAGCACCGAGCATCAGGCCGCCGCCCGCCAGATGTGCGCTGATATACGCAAAATCCAGCCCATGACCACCGAAAATACTGATAAAAACAACGAAGCTCACTATGTAACTGCCCGGAATCCGCAGATCGATCACTCCGAGCAGGATGAGGAAGCAGGCTCCGATCACAATCGCTATCATGGAAGTTTCACCGATCGTTCCCGCAGTTCTGCCGATCACCATGTCAAGTATGTCAACATCCACGCCGTTTTTCAAATCCGCCAGCGGCGTCGCCCCGGTATATGCGTCACAGTCAAAATTCGTCATGATTGACGTGAAGGAAATAAGCAAAAAACATCTCGCCCCAAGCGCCGGATTCATAAAATTCTGGCCCAGACCGCCAAACAGCATCTTCACCACCAGAATCGCGAACACACCGCCCACCACGCCGATCCACCAAGGCGCAGATACCGGGAGATTCAGCGCCAGCAGCAGACCTGTCACTACTGCCGAATAATCCCCAATCGTTACTTTCTTCTTACATATTTTCTCAAATATAAACTCTGTCAGCACTGTGGTCGCCACAGTCACAATAATTGTTATCAGTGCATCTAATCCGAAATTATAGATACCGAAACCTGCCGCCGGAAGAAGGGCGATCACTACGGCAAGCATGATATTGCCCGTTGTCGTTTTGGATCTGACATGCGGATTAGAAGATACCTTCATTAAATCACTCATATCTTTGTATGTGCTCCTTTCTTCCTACTTTTTCTTCTTCGCAAGCTGTATCTTACGCATGGACTTGATAGACTGCGTCAGCGGTCTCTTCGCCGGACAGACGAAGCTGCAGCACCCACACTCCACACATTCCATTCCCTCAAGCGCTAAGAATTCCTCTTCCGCGTAATTCTGCGCATAGACAGCTAATTTGTTCGGTACTAACCGGCTGGGACAAGCTTCTACGCAGCGTCCGCATTTAATACATGCGCTAGGCTCCATGCGTGACACATCGTCCTGTGTCAGACACAAAAGCGCCGAGGCCGTCTTTGTCGTAGGTACATCCAGATTAAAAATTCCGAACCCCATCATCGGTCCGCCGGAGACGATCTTCACCGGTTCTGTCTTAAAGCCTCCGGCTTCCTCGATCAGCTCGTGATAATTTGTGCCGATCCGCACAATAAAATTGCGTGGGTCTGCCACCGCATCACCGGTCACGGTAACAATACGATTCATCAAAGGTTTGCCTTCATACACGGCATGGTATATCGCCACAATGGTATCCACATTGTTGACTACACAGCCTGCATCCGCCGGAAGCATGGAGGAATTAATAGCGCGTCCCGTCGTTGCAAATATGATCTGCCGCTCGGCTCCCTGCGGGTACTTGGTCTTTAATGCCTTCACGCTGATACGAGGTTCATCCTTGGTCAGATTCTTTAATATTCCGATGCAATCCGGCTTATTGTCCTCCACCGCCAGTATTCCTCTTGCATTCGGGAATAATTGCAGCGAAACCTTCAAGCCCTTGATCAATTTCTCCGGTTCCTCTATCATTCTTCTATAATCAGATGTAAGATATGGTTCACACTCCGCACAGTTGGCAATCACATAGTCGATCTTCTCAGGCTCCTTAGGTGACAGCTTGATGAAAGTCGGGAACCCCGCACCTCCCATGCCGACTATGCCGGCCTCCTTTATGCATTCGATAATCTCTTCTCTTGTCATCTCCTCAAGCGGCTTGACTTCCGGATATTCCACTTCATCATACAATCCGTCATTCTCAATGATAATACTCATCACGTTATCGCCGGTAACCACCCGCCTCGGTTCAATGGATTTCACCGTACCGGACACTGTCGCATAGATCGGTGCAGACACGAAACCACCCGCCTCGGCAATCTTCTGTCCCGTTAAGACATGATCGCCCTTCTCCACGATCGGCTTCGCCGGCGCCCCGATATGCTGTGATAAAGGATACACCAGATCACCCTTCGGCAGCACTGCTTTGATAGGCTTATCCTTAGACAATTCTTTGCCGTCATAGGGATGTATGCCGCCCTGAAATGTTAACTTCGCCATTCTTCGCCCCTCTTTCCTTATGGTATCGTTCAATTCCTATATCCGTCAGCCATCAGTTACGATATCACACCAATCAGCACTGTATACAGGAATAATTCTCTTCTGACACAACCTACTTATAAATATACTATTTTTCGACGAAAAAAACTACTGCTATTTCAAAAAATATGTTAGTATATACCTAAGTTATTTGCAGTAGGAGAACATTATGCGGACAATTAACCAAACCTTAGAAAACTTTACCATACAATACCCATTAGAGCGAATCGCACCGCTTGATAAACTGCTGTTTATCGACATCGAAACGACAGGATTTACCGCCAAAAGTTCCTCTCTTTATATGATCGGTGCCGCTTACAATTACGACGGCTGCTGGCATATCAAGCAGTGGTTTGCGAAAAATTACGATGAAGAACGGGCACTTCTTACAGATTTCTTTTCTTTTGCCGCAGATTACACACATTTGATTCATTTTAACGGTAATAATTTTGATCTGCCCTATCTTCTGCAAAAATGTGAAATACAGCAGTTGTCATATAATTTTGACAATTTTGAAGGTATCGATCTCTATAAAAGGATCTCACCTTACAAATTCTTCCTGCATACGCCTAACTGTAAGCAGAAAACGCTGGAGGAACTGATGGGCATTGACCGGGAAGATGTATACAACGGCGGTGAATTGATCGGATTATATCATGAATATGTGAAAAATCCTTCGGAAGAAATATATCAGCTTCTCCTGCTCCATAACAGTGATGATATGAAGGGTATGCTGCAGATTCTGCCGCTGCTCGCTTTCTACGATCTTTTTAACGTTCCGGTCAAGGCAAAGAAAGTACAGTCAAACCGTTATGTCGATTATCACGGACACGACAGGCAGGAGCTCCTGATGAAACTGGAACTTCCCACACCGCTTCCGTTTACGATCTCAAATCTGTCAAACGGCTGCTATTTCAGCGGAGAACTGTCAGAAGGTATCTTGAAGGTGCCGGTCTATGAAGAAGAAATGAAGTATTTCTATTCAAATTATAAAGACTACTATTATCTTCCCGAAGAAGATGTAGCGCTACATAAGTCTGTTGCTTCTTTCGTAGATAAGGAACATCGTGTGCAGGCCTGTGCCGCCAACTGCTATACACGCAAAATCTCCACCTACCTGCCGCAATGGGATATCTTTACGGAGCCTTTCTTCAAACGGGATTATAAGAGCAAAGATCTTTTCTTTGAATTAACTGATGAGATGAAAACAGACAGGAAACTGTTCTCCCGCTATGCGCAGTATCTGCTCGGGAGGATGGCGAAGACCTATTAATAAATCGAACTTCGTTCGATTGCGAGCTTCGCTTCGCGAACTCGAAAATAAGGGACACTTCACTGGAAGCGTCCCTTTAAATTTCTTACATTGGTTTCTGATAGAAGAAAGAATTCTTTCTGTCGAAGCCGACATCCTTATGGTTAATAATCTGCTCGGTGCTCCCGATAAACAGATATCCTCCCGGCTTAAGACTCTTCTGGAACTTACGGAAGACTTCATCCTTAGCTTCCTCCGTAAAATAAATTAACACGTTACGGCAAACAATCAGATGATAGTCAGTTGGATATGTATCTTTCAACAGATTATGCTCTTTAAACTCTACTCTGGACTTCACCTCATCGGAAATCTGATAAGACGGTCCGATCTTCGTGAAGAACTTCTTCTTCAAATCAGCCGGAACACCAATCACGCTCTTCTCAGAGTATAATCCGGCCTTAGCCTTCGCAATAACCTGCTTATCTAAGTCCGTTGCGTAAATCTTGATCTGATTCATCGGCAGATGCTTGGATAATGCCATTACGAGAGAATAAGGCTCATCACCCGTAGAGCACGCCGCACTCCAAATTTTAAGATTATTTCCGTAGCGCTTGATCAGATCGGGGAATATATCCTGATCCAACAGTTTCCATTGATCCACGTTACGATAAAATTCAGACACATTGATCGTCAGATAGTTTACAAACTCATCAAACATATTGCGGTCTGCTTTCAGAGACGCTATATATTTGTCATAACCAACAATCTTGTTTTTTGCAATCAGCGTATCGATTCGACGTTTCATCTGCTTCTCTTTATAAGCATTCAAATCAATTTTCGTCAAATCAAAGACTGCTTTTTTGAAATACTCATAATCGTATGCCATAATCCCCACCGCCTATTAATGATATTATAGTTTATACTATGCCTCTGTCTCTTCATCAGCATTTTCACCGGAAATCACTGCGTCAATATCTACGGAAACAACATCTGCGTTATCATCCTCAGCCTTATTCTCATCAGGTTCAGGTGCAAGCATTGCCTTGATGCTTAAGCTGATCTTCTTATCTTCCTCATTGAAATCAACTACTTTCGCTGTTACCTCTTCTCCTGTCTTTAACACATCAGAAGGTTTCTCAATGTGTTCCTTGGAAATCTGAGATACATGCAGCAGTGCGTCGATACCGGCTTCTAATTCAATAAATGCACCAAAATCCGTCATACGTGCAACCTTACCGGTTACAACATTACCCACCGCATATTTATCAGCGGCACCTTTCCACGGATTCTGATCTTCAAACTTAAGGCTGAGCGCGATCTTCGTGCCGGAGATTTCCTTAATCAGCACTTTCACAACATCGCCGACTTTAAATACTTTCTTCGGATTCTCCACTCTGCCCCATGACATCTCGGAGATATGAAGCAGTCCGTCACATCCGCCCAGATCAATAAATGCACCGAAATCTGTCACGTTCTTCACTGTGCCTTCCACGGTATCGCCCGCCTTGATCGTCTCGAACAGCTTCTTCTGCAATTCGGCCTTCTCAGCCATGATCAACTGCTTTCTGTCACCGATATATCTTCTTCTCTTCGGATTATACTCACTGATCACAAACTCAATTTCCTGTCCCGCATATTTGGTCAGGTCTTTTTCATAAGTATCGGATACAAGGCTTGCCGGAATAAAGATTCTCACTTCCTCCACGACAACGCTTAAGCCTCCGTCAAGCACCTGTGTTACCTTCGCCTTTAATACTTCATTGTTATTATATGCTTCTTCAATCCGCTTATTGCCTCTGTCAGCGGCAAGACGCTTGTAGGTAAGGAGAACTTGTCCCTCACCGTCATTTACCTTGAGCACCTTAACTTCCATGGTATCCCCGGGCTTAGCGATGGTTGTCAAATCAACATTAGGTTCGTTTGTATATTCGTTTCTGGTGAGAACACCATCTGATTTATATCCGATGTTGAGAATGATCTCTTCCGGCTTTACATCAATAACGGTACCTTCAACAACCTCTCCTGTGTGTATTGTCTTTAATGATTCTTCTAACATTTGTTCAAAAGTTAATTCTGACATAATTTTGAACCTCCTCGATAATATTGTTTGGGGTAGACGCCCCTGCTGTAATACCCACCAGTCGGACAGATTTAGGTAAATCCAAATGCAAGTCGTCAAGTGTCTGTATAAAATACGTGTTTGGACACTCCTGCATACAGATCTCATATAGCTTCCGTGTATTAGAACTATGCTTACCACCTATTACTATCATAACGTCGACCTCAGCGGCTATCTCTCTAGCCTCTGTCTGTCGCACTTCCGTAGCGTTACATATAGTATTCACAACACTAACATTGTACCCTTTTTCCATGAAAATTTCAACCATATCTTGAAATTTATTGTAGTTAAATGTCGTCTGGGAAACAATACAGATTTCCTCGCCCTGCCCGCAGACATATTTTTGTGCCTCTTCAAGCGATTCAATGACCGTTGCCGGGTCCTTCGACCAGCTCATGATTCCTTCTACTTCCGGATGTCCGGCATTGCCGATAATCACGATTTTTTTGCCGGCTCTGCTCTCTGTGTCTACAATATTATGAATGCGTTTCACAAAAGGACATGTAGCATCCACGCACTCCATGCCCTGCTCTTCTATCATCTCACAGACCTTTTGCGGCACGCCGTGGGCTCGTATCACTACGGTTCCTTCTGTAATCCCTGCAAGCTGTTCTTCCGATTCGATCACATGCACGCCTTTTTTCTCTAAATCTTTTACCACTTCTTCATTGTGGATGATGGGACCATATGTATAAATCG
Organism: Lachnospiraceae bacterium; assembly: GCA_014804365.1. GTDB lineage: Bacteria > Bacillota > Clostridia > Lachnospirales > Lachnospiraceae > UBA3282. Next base: position 13,929 of record JAAUZX010000002.1, on the reverse strand, counting down.
GTTTGCCTGTATCGACCTGTTCATATACTTGCTCTACTGCTCTCTTAACCCCGAAGCAGAATCCCGCATGCTCTGCCAAAATCACTTCCATAATTGAACCTTTCTGTCTTTTGCTTACTTTTCTGTTCTCTCTCCATCTGCCACATGCATATCATAAACCGCATACCACCGCCACAAACTTTAGCGCACTAATCGGAAACCAGTGCAATCACAGCTTCCACTACCTCATCAATGGTCATATATGATGAATCTATCAGCGTGGCATCCTCCGCCTGCCTGAGCGGAGAAAGCTCTCTGGTCATATCCTGATGATCCCGCTCTATAATATCCTTCTCGATCGTATCCAGATCACTGGCAATCCCTTTATCCGCCAATTCTTTATAACGTCTTTCGGCCCGCACCCTGCTGTCGGCTGTCAGATAGACTTTCACCTGCGCATGAGGCAGCACACATGTGCCGATATCCCTGCCGTCCATCACTACATCCTTGCTGGCTGCCAGTTTATGCTGCAGCTCCACCATTTTCTTGCGGACATTGGGGTTGGGACTGCTGACAGATGCCATATTCCCCACTTCTTCCGTTCTGATCAGTCCGTTCACATTCTCGCCGTTTAAATATACGATCTGCTCCCCATTTTCATATCCGATGGATATGTCCGCCTCCGCGCACTTCTCATTGATCCCGTCCGTGTCCGACGGCGCTATATGTTCTCTGAGCAGATATAATGCCATAGCGCGATACATGGCACCCGTATCTACATATATGTATCCCAGCTTCTTCGCGATTTTCTTCGCGATCGTACTCTTTCCTGCACCGGCAGGCCCATCAATGGCAATATTAACACTCATACCTTGTTCCTCGTCTTTCTTTGTTCTATGTATTCCGCTTCTCTCCATAATGCTGCGGTTATTATTCCTTCTTCTCTCATCAATATCTCATTCGTCTGTCCGGCCTTCGCAAATATCCGGTATACTGCTCCCTGCCAGATGTCCCGTGGACCATGCAATCTGCAGATTAAATCCGCCGGTGACCGCATCCAGATCAAGCAGCTCCCCTGCAAAATACAATCCTTTCACCAGCTTGGATTCCATCGTGGAAGGATTCACTTCTTTAACTTTGATACCGCCCTGTGTGATGATCGCTTCCGTGTAATCCCGAAGCCCGCTCACGTGCATCATAAGACCCTTTGTGACCGCTGTAAGCCGTTCCCGCTCCTGCCTCGTGATCTCATGGATTTTCTTCTCCCCGCCGATCCCCGACAAGTCGATCATGACCGGTGTCAGTTTGGAAGGATACAGGCTTCCTATCACATTCTTCAACTGTTTGTTCGGATTCTGTTCAAATTCCCGCAAGATCCTTTTATCTAACTGTTCCGCCGTAAGCGCCGGCTTCAAGTCAATCGTGACCGTAACAGCATCCTTATCCTTACACTTATTATAATAACTGCTGGCAGACAGGACAAGCGGCCCGCTGATTCCGAAATGGGTAAACAGCATCTCTCCGAATCCCTGCCAGACCTTCTTCTTACCACATTCCATTGTCAGCGTAACATTCTTAAGCGACAGTCCCTGAAGCTGACTGCACCACGGCTCCTTAATTTCCATAGGCACCAGCGCCGGCGTACATTCTTTCTGCGTATGACCAAGCTGTCCTGCCATTCGATATCCGTCTCCTGTGGCTCCTGTGGTCGGGTAAGACAATCCGCCTGTGGCAAGTATTACCGCATCAGCCGCCATCTTCCTGCCGTCTGCCAGTAATACACCCATTATTTTTCCATCTTCGGCCAGAACTTCTCTAACTGCGGTATGAAGACGTACTTCGACACCTTTTCGCCGCATAAGACGCTCCAAGGCGGCTATGACATCGGATGAGTGATCCGATACCGGGAAAACCCGCTCTCCCCGCTCAACCTTAAGCGGACAGCCCGCTTTCTCAATCAGATCCATCATCTGCCTATTATCAAAATCATAGAAAGCGCTATATAAAAACTTGGGGTTGCTCACTATATTTTCGAACAGCTTGTCCGTCTCACATGCATTGGTCACATTACAGCGTCCCTTACCTGTGATGAATAGCTTCTTCCCCAACTTCTCATTTTTTTCGATCAGCAGGACTTTGTGCCCGCACTCTGCGGCGGCGTACGCTGCCATCATTCCGGCCGCGCCGCCGCCTATTACAATCACACTGCTCATCTTTCATCCATTCTGCATTTTTCGGCTTGTCCTAAGCTCTTTAATCTTCTTTTTTCCTCAAAGAGTAATTCAACATCGGCTCCTCGTCAATGAAATTGATCTCATCATTCAGATATACCTGATAATTGTTCCATGCCTCTTCCAGATTCTTCAGATTAGTCTTTACTTCTTCCGGCCGTTTCAGACACATGGCTACCACAAGGGCATTAATCACGCTAAGAGGCGCCACCAGCGAATCCACTATGGAGACCATGTCACTTCTGGCAAGAAGGTTACAAGAGGAATACAGATTCATCGGTGAATGCACCGAATCAGTGACCGTGATCACCTTAGCATTCCTGTCGTTGGCAAACTCCATCGCCTTTAAGGTACGCATGGAATATCTGGGAAAGCTGATGCCGATCATGGCATCCTGCTCATCAATACGGATCATCTGCTCAAAGGTCTCCGACACACTTGTAGTCTTAAGCAGGATCACATTGCCGCGAATCATATTCAGATAGAAGTGCAGAAAATCCGCCAATGGTTCACAGCTTCTTACACCCATCACATAGACGTTTTTCGCCTCCAGTATGATATCCACCGCCGTTTCGAAAGCCACCGGGTCAAGACTGTGTATCGTATCCTGCAGTTTCTCTATGTCCGCCTCCAAAACCGAAGTCAATATTTCCGACTGCGTGCTCTTCCCGTACTTGGCACCGATCTTCTGGACGGAATTGATCTTATTCTGTACCCAGTCCTCCAGATCGCGCTGGAATTCCGGATAACCGTTATAGCCGATGAACATTGCGTAACGAACAACGGTGGACTCACTGACACCTACCGTCTCTCCCAGCTTGGCGGCGGTCATAAACACCGCCTGATCATAATGATCATAAATAAAGGCGGAGATTGCCTTCTGACCCTTACTCATTTTGCCGTAATGCTCATTGATCCTTGTTATAACATCATAACGATTCTGTATCACCATCTTCTATCGCAATATACCCTTCTCATCTGCTGTGCCGTTATTGTTTCATTTCTATGCCGGTCTGTCATTCCGATATCTGCCGTCAACGCCCGATCCGAATATTTGACAGCATGTTACTATACGTTCAGAAATGCTTTATAGGATTCCTCCAGCAGTTTAATCGTATCTTCTTCCTGCAAATCATAGTCGCCGGTAAGTGACATACATGCCGATCCGTGAATGAATATCCACATTCTCATAAACATTCCGCTGGGATCCTTGCAGCCGTAGAACTTGGCATTGTTGATTTCCCTGACCACCGTTGCGTTCTCACCGTTTAAAAGGTCATACAGACTCTTCCCGTGCCGGTCCTCCGACATAAACAAGAGCTTGAAAAGCTGTTGTTCTTCCTGCGCAAACCGGATATAGGCCAGTCCCATATTAACAAAAGGCGTATCACTCGTTTTCGGAAATTTGTCGTAGTAATCATTAAAAAAACTGATCGCCTTATTGTACAAATCCTCACCCAGTTCTTCCATATTCTTGTACACCCGGAAAATCGGCTGCGTGGAACAGCCTGCCTTGGCCGCCAGTGTTCTGGCGCTCACCTGCGAAAAGCCATTCTGTCTGGTCATCTGAAATGCCGCATTTAATATTTCATCCTTTGTGATCGTCTCTTTTCTTGCCATAAGATATACCCTCTCTCGTATCGTAAATATATCATCTTTTGGTAACATATGTTATTATAATATATTATGTAACCTCCGTCAACTAAGAAATGCAAAAAAATGTCATACAAAAATCCCTTGATCTCAGCTTGTAAAAAAAAGCCTCGCTCAAGGGATTTCTGCTGTTATTATTATTTTACCTGTTTATCGCTTCACCGTAACCTTGACTTGCGTCTTCAAATCTTTGGTTATGCCGTCCCTTCCTTTTAACTGTACGACAATCGGAATCGTGTAGCTCTTTCCCTTCACTCCGGTAACCGTCATGATACCGTCCCTGTCCGCGATCGCCACCCTGAAAGTAATCGTATTGCTGTCCGTCTGTCTCGTGAGACCATATACCTTCAGATCCGCTTTGCCATCCTTATTACAGTCTAAGCTGCCCGACACATCATTGATGATATAACCGCCCTCAGAAAGCACTTCCATTTTATAAGTTCTGTACAGCGTATCCGCCGCCGCGTATAGGGTTTGGTTATTATCGGATATCTTTATCTTCGGCTGGCTCTGCTTCGGTGTCACCGTAAAGGTCTGACTCCTCACCGTAAAGGTATCGCCGTTTTCCATCACAATGGTGTACCCGAGCGCCAGCTTATAACGCTGTCCGGCTTTCAGCTTGCCATCCTGTTTGATCCTCAGACGATACTGTCCGGGATAGTTTGTAAGAATCCGCAGATCGAAATAATTGCTGTATTCGCCGTACAGTCTCATATTGCTCTTGATCGTATAATTACTGCCGATATTTTTAAACATCGTCTTCAAACTGATATAATTGGAGCTGTTATTACCGATTTCCTTGGTCAGATCCAGTTTGCCGGACACCTTAACCTTAGCGGTGACTGCTTTGTTCGTTACCTTGATCTTCAGATTCAGCGTCTTCGCCCTCACAATATTTCCATAAGCATCCGTATAGCATGGCGTTACCTTAAAAGGATAAGTGCCATTTGCGATCGCAGCCTGATCCATAGTCTCCGCACGGTTTACCTTTACAACGACTCTGTTCTTCTGCGCACTGTCCTGACTGATCTCCAACAGGTCCTCCGCAAGAAGCGCCTTTGCTTTCGGGTTACCGCCCTCAACTATAATGTTGTCACAGTTCAGATTACCGTCATACGCATTCTTCAGTCCGATCTCTGTGTACACAGTACCGATCCGCGTCGTATTCAGCGTCAACTGCGTATTCGTAAGATAAGGCACCGGTGCCGCCAGCTTAACGGTATGTACCGCATATACCGGCTCTCTCCAGTCGGCATTTCTGATCGTCAGAGTAAGTTTCTCGCTTCCTTTCGTCTTACTGCCGGTATAGGTATATCTACGCCAGCCCAATGTAGAGGAATTAGGCAAAAACTTCACACTGTCATTGTCACAGCTCAACTCACTGTAATAATATTTCGGATTCTGCTGCGTCGCACTGTCATTGTTATAGAGTAATGTTTTCTTATCCGTACTGTTATATAAATCGAATCTGCCCACATTATGGTCAGTCATCGTGGGAATCAGCGTAGCAGAAGCCGCCTTCGTGACAATAGCGGGTTTCTTATAATTCCATTTAAGGGAAACCTTCACGCCTTCATTGGGTTCTTTATACCCTTGCGCTTTCACCTTGACTTTCCCGGAAAAAGCATTAAGATCCGCAGGTTTATTTTTGTCTGTAAGCTGAATGTCTCCCTGTTTAAAGTAGAACCGCTCTACATTATTCGCCTTCTTAAAAGTATCATAAGCTGCGTACTCAACGGTTCCGGCGCTGAATCCGTGATTCTGATCTGCCTCATCAGACTCCCAGACTACTGATTCAATACTGACTGATCCCGGTACAGCGATATCCACCGATGCCGGATCAGACCGATAGAACAGATTCACCGCTCTGTTAGACTTAGCGGTCACTTTTGCCTGCTCATCTTTTACCGTCACGCGAAGCGGATAGAAGTATGCTTCGCTCCTGCCATTCGTCTTCACACCAAGAACACAATCATAGGTTCCTGTCTTTGTTGTCTTGCTGTCACGAATCAGCAGCTTGCAGACGGAGGCCGCCGTCTCATTTACCATCAGCAGATCGGAGCAGATCGTCTCCCCGTCACCGTCATACAGTGTAACGCTCTCCACTTTCTCACCGTATGCAGGAACGATCTCCACCATACCCGAAGATGCTTTGGCCAGATTCCTGCCTGCCGTCGTATCATAATCGTATGCGAGATTGACATTTACCTTCTCCGTATTGATACGCGGCATTTTGTTCTGTATTTCGATTCGAAGCGAGTCCGTATGTCCCGCCGCATCCTTAACCTTTGCCGTCAGGATCGCATGTCCTTCCCCCTTGACGGTGATTTCCGCTGAATGGGTATCCTTAGACGGTTTCACGGCAATCACTTTCTTATCCGTGACACTCCATGCGATCTTCACGGCAGAGAAATCCCCCACACTTGTGCTGTTCCTGTCGGTCAGTTCGGCATACACATCAAAGCTCGTCACATTCTTATCGCTGTTTATGATGATCCGGTCATTCTCGAGGATCACGTCATCCGCGTTTTCCGGTACCAGCTCCACATAGGCCATCTTCCCCGCAACGGCTTTCAGTTTATAGGTTTTCTTTGCCAGTATCTTTTCATGACTGTTATTCTTGTCTTTTACTTTAATGACCGCCGTAAGTGTATAGTTACCCGGCTTGACTGCCGTAATATTAAATTTTTTGCACAGCCGGTAATCCTCCTCCTGAAAACCCTCTTTCTGTACAATCACGTTTGCGGGGGCAGTAACATCCACATCATAGTAATAATTGGTCTCTTCATAAGGATTCAATCGCCCATAATACAAAGATTCTACCGTCAATGCCAGACGATCGGAATCCTCTGTCAGATCACCGTTCTCATCCACAGTGCTTACCTCGACCACATTGTTGTGTCCGGGATCGGCGTCTTCAAATACTGACATTCCTGTCACTTTCGCAATATACACATTGATCGTCTTCTCTTCCGGATAGTATTCCTCTCCAGTATAGACTGCCCGGAACGGATAGGACGCCCTGTTGACGCCGTTAATGATGATCGGCGTATTCGGTTCCTCCCACTGCCAGCCTTCCCATGCCTTTTCCGGCGGCATCCTCACATCACCGATCTTGCTGCTGATATTCGCCAACGCATAGACAGGCGTTGCATTCACAAGCTGCTCGGAAGCCAGTTCTTTGATCTGCAGCGTTATCTCGCAGGTCTGCCCTGTATATGGTGCCCCGCCATCTTGGCCCGCGTCTTTCGGTGTAACGCGAAGTACTGCCTTACCCGCTGCCTTGGGCGAGACCACGCCTTCTTCCGTCACTTCAGCCACTGCCGTATCATCAATGCTCCATGTAAAGTCACCGTTTACAAACTCGGTGGTTCCGGGCATAATCTCCCCTACTGCAGTATAAGTAAGACCGGATTTACATGCCAGTGTATACTGCACACGTTCTTCATCCTTCTCCTCTTCCTGCACTGCCGGATAATTGGAATTGCTTGCAGTAAATCCGATAATATCAAATCCCTTGCCGGGCACAGAACTCACATTTACTGTCATATAGGCCTTGACCGAATCCGAAGCCGCAAATATCAGCTTAGCCGTACCGACCTGACTGGCCGCGATCTCGCCTTCATTCCATGAAGCAACCGTCTCATTGTCAGAAACAACTGTTATGTCCGCAAGTTCGACGGGCGTACCCGTACCCGGATCGTAAAGGCTGTATCCGCTGTATCGCTGCCCTTTTACGGCCTCAAACATTTCCTTATCCTGCCATGTGATATTCCCCGCATCGTCCAAATGACCAATCTGATAATTGTTTACTACCACATGACATGTATCCGTTGCTTCCGGATTATAGAGGGAAGCCACCGTAATCTCTGCGATGCCCGGTGCAGCCGCAGTCACTTTGCCGTCCTCCGACACTGTGGCTACATCCGGGTTACTACTCTCCCACACAAAGTCCTTGGTGATCTTATCAGGGCTCCATGAGACTTTCAGCTCCTCATATCCGTAACCCTTTTCATTCCTGTACGCCTCACCTACATTCAGATACAGATTCTCCTGCAAAAGCGTGACCGAAACAGGAGCCACTGCAGGCGTTGTCTTAAATTCGCCAGTTGCCTTTTTATTGATATCTGTCACACTGTCAGGGTCAGACACCCCGCTGCTCGAATCAGCGACCACCGCCGCAAAATCATATTCCGCATCTCTGACCAATCCGGTCAATGTTGCGCTGCATTCTCTGGATTCTACACCGCTCACATTGGTGACATATCCTACCTTATGCCAATTCTTTTCATCTTTTGTTTTATAGAAAAAGATCACGTAAGAAGCCTGTGGCTCGATGTTACCCTCAAAAAGCGCACTCAAAATAACGCTTGTTTCCTTCACATTGGCTTTTGCCTCAGAAACTTTGCGCACATCCTCTAAAGTCGTAAGCTCTATGGTTTTTGTATGGATCAGTTGATCCGTCCCGCAGTCTTCAACGGCGCCGAAGCCTACGATCATCTCATATTCCGTGTCCGCCTTTAATCCCGTAATCTTGACGCTGCCGCCCATACTGCGATTATTTACGGGTACAGAAAATTGATGTTCCCATGCGACTGTCGCCTGCCTGTTACTATCTACGGCATTCTCCCCGCCAGCCTCTCCTGTGTCGTCCTTTTCTCTGATATAACCGCACAGATAATCATCATCCGTATATTCCATCCTGTTTAATGTATACGCAATGTCTGCGGAAATCACTCTTGGAGATGATGCGATCGCCACTTCACGGGTATCTGGATTGGTGGAAAACGCTCCATCCATCGGCTGCTCCAACGCATCTGCTTCCACATTGGCAGTTTTGCCGAAACCAATCTTATACTGATATCGTGCATTCTCCTGCAGTCCGCCTGCCCGAAGCAATACCGAGGACGAAGACTCGGATACACTCTTAGCCTCTGCCTTGTGCCATGTTCCCTCTTCCGTATCTTCACGGAAATAACAGATCAGATAACCGGAACTCTCTACCCCGCTTACGACGCAGTCAAAGACCGCCCTGTAGATTCCGGGCGTTGCCATGACCGTCACTTTACGGGGATCCGGTGTGGTAGTAAAAGATCCTTCTATCGCGGCAGCCAGCTCATTAGCGGGCGGAACCCCTTCCCTGCCTAATCCAATCCTGTATTCATACTCTGTCTCTTTCTCCAGCCTGCTAAGCCCTATTTCGACCTTGGCATTATTTTTGCTGATTTTGGTATCAGTACCTCTCCACCAGCCCGTTTGCCCCGTTCCTTTCACAGCGGGCCTGATCCATAATACCAGACAAGAATCGTCAGCTGCGCTGTTTTCCATCCCGCTGACAGAACAGGTGAACGAGACATCCGCCATCCTCGGTCTGACAGACAATAGCGATATCTGCCTCGTTTCTTCATGGGTGGTAAAGCTACCTTGCTGTAGACAGGTCAATTCATTGATCGGCGTAGTTGAGCTGGCTCCAAGCCCGATCTTATATTCATATTCCGTACTATCCTGCAATCCCCTCAGTGTAATTTTGCCATTCGTATATCCGGTATAATATTTCCGCTCCCATTCCGCACTGCCCGACTTTCTGAAATAAAGGATCAAAAGCGGTCTTTTATTTGGATCAATGCCCTGTATCGTGTAGGAAAGATCGGCAACAGTCACCATAGCATTCACGGAATCAATCCTGAGCTTCTGTCCATCGTCACCGGTAACCAGAATACCTTCCGCAATTCTAAACTCCGTCCCACTCCCGATAACCAGCTGATATCGGCTGTTAAACGCAAGGTTCAATCCTGTCAGAATACAGCTGTAGTTATTCGCCGCACTGAAAGTATAATTCGAAGGATACTCCGTATAAGAGGAGGCGCCTTCCCTTCTGATAAAGGCTTTGAATGCCCTGCTTCTGTCATGCGCTTTCATACCGGCAACATCCTGCTCATTCAATGTCACTCGGTACTCCATATAGCCGCTCTCCTCGATCTGCAGAGGAGCTGCAGAAGGCGTGGTCAGTTTCTCATACAGGCAGCATTCCGCATTGTCCCTGCTTACATTCTTAGATTTACCCACCAGCCAGCACAGATAATATTCTCCACCCGGTTCAAACCACAGGCTGGTATTTGCTGCGCTGGAAAATGTCGTCTGATACTGATTCGCCTCATTGAGACATATCGAAGCTCCGGCATCTCTATAGCTATACCAGCCATTCCATTTGTCCGCACTGACATACTGAAACTGTAAATAATAATCGCCCGACATTGCTTCTTTCGTCCCTGAAAGGCGATATGTATGAGTGAAGTCATATGGGCTCTCGAAGTCTGTAGCCTCATCTTCCACCCTTTCCAATCCGATTCCGGACTCATTTAAGTCCAGAGTACAACGTTTCATAAAGCCGCCGATACACAGTGCAAACTCATATTTCATGCCACGCGATAGTTTTTCGATTGACACACTTCCCTTGTACTCGGAATCTACTGTTACCGACTTACCACTATACCTTGTCTCGCCTACGGATCTGTAAAATATATAATAGGGTTGAGCTCCTTTCGGCGCCTGAAACTCACAGCTGACCGTAGTCTTAACCTCACTGTCCTGCGTCACATGCAAAGTAATGTCATCTTCTCCATAAACCGCGTTCTCCGGTGTGTCAAATGAAATGATCTGATGCTCTGTAGTAATACATTCTTCCTCAAACTCAATCCAGATCTCCGCCTGATATGTTTCCCCAGACAGGAAAATTCTCTCTAATCCGATAAACGGACCACAACGCAGTTCTACTTCCTGCTCATTCACAACGTTTGGCATCATGCTTCCACTCAACGAAGATTTTCTTCCCAGCGCGTCTATAACACTGCCACGGAGAAAAACTTCGCCGGTTCCCTGATAATCCGTCTTCGCCCGCACTGCAAGCGTCTTAAAATCCTCCGTTACGTGAATGTCATAATCATAAACCTTGATTTCCACCGGGGTTCCCGTAGTCCGGTAAGTCACCGACTTAACCGTCTCTCCCCATTCGCTTGTCCGAAAATCGAACCGATACTCCGTCCCCGCACGCAGTCCCTCAAATTGATACCACTTATATTTGTCGATCAATACGTACTTCTCCGGCTCCGTCCCGTCCGCAGGAGCATAGTAACAGTAAAGATTCCTGTTGCTCCCGGTCTGTGCAGGAAACGGCTCCACATCCAGTACGATGGAATGATCCGTACATTCCTCATCATGAATATACAACCAGTCACCCTCTTCTTTTTCTTTCGTAACGCATTGTATACCCGAAATCAACGCCACAAACTGTGCTTTGCGCAGATCTTCCTCCGGAGTATACATGACCATATAGGAAACATCGTAAGCCGTGGCTTGTGCCACCGTTCCAGACTCTACCTCACCCTCGCATTCCTTCCATGCTCTGAGATAAAGATTTCTCTTGGAAGTCTGACTAACGTCGCCTACATCCTGATCTCCCTCACTGTGATCCGCCGGCCCCCAATACGGCCGTATAAAATACCTGCCTTCACTGCTCTTATCCACATAGTCGGCTTCCGCATGAAACCGCAGCCGCTCACACCCCGCCTGTGCCCTGAACGTAAGCCTGTCGCCGTTCTCAAGCACAAGACTGCTCACGCCTTCTGCATCTGCCTCAGCTTCCGTCTGATCAGCAGCCTTCAACGTAAACGTTCTGCCTGCCTTGTCTTTTACATAAGTTTCAATGTAGACAGTCTCCCCAGCTTCCATATAATCGGTATTGATCCACAAATACCAGTAATCTACAAATGTGTTTCCGTTGGGATCAAAATGTGCCCAATGATTCCTTGTACTGTCAGAAGGCGTTTTGTACAGATTGACATAGATATAACCCGTGCCCTCACAATCCACGCTGTCCGTATAGAAGGCGTACCGCCCCGTCCTTGGTGCCGTAAAAGAATACCATGCGCTGCCCTCCCGGCTGTCCGGCGCATTGATCGTCACACCGCTATTCTTTGCCTCCTCATAGGAGATCTCGGTTATAGTGTTCTCTGACGGGGATACATCCCCCATATCTGCCATTGCAAGCACAGTGTTCCCGGAGACGGAACTATCGTTTTCTGAAACAGAAGCATTTCCTTCTCCCTCTTCTGTCTCATCTGTCCCGAGATCATCTCCTGTCTCTTCGCCGGATAGATCATCAGTATTATCACTGCTGTGATCTGCATCTCCGATGTCGATGCTTTCGTCTCCGTTTTCAGGATTACTTGCACCGCCATTATTGTCAGTATCTTCATTACTGCTGTTATTATCAGTACCTTCAACATTGCCATCAGCCGCTTCATTATTATCAATGTTTCCGGCACTACCATTACCATCGGTATCTTCACTATTGCCGATAGTATTCGTACTACTATTATATAAAACGCCGTCTTCGCCCTCCACAGCCGAAAGCTCTGTCCCGTTTGTTGTCTCTATCCTTATATTACTCTCTGCAGCATACGCTGTCGCCGGCATCTCAAACACCAATATTCCTGCCAATACAAATGTCAAAATTCGTCTAACCACTATCATCTGTCCTCTCATATTAAAAAAATTGCGAACCTCCCCTTTACCATATACGCGGAAAGGCTCGGCTCGCAATCATTTATTTACGCTTTATCACTCTTATACAGGATAAGCTGCATTCTTGGTATCAGCCTGGGTCATATCTACTTTCTCCTGCTGTGCCTGACGGTACTTGAAGAAGTCGATTGCCACCTGCGGGAACAGTGCGTAGGACAGCACATCCTCGTCCTGCTGTTTCCATTCCTTCATCTCCGCTTCCAAACCTGCAAGCTCCGGCTCAACGTGACCGGTTGCCTCTGCGGAACGAGCGGTAGAACGAGGCTCTCCGGGAATAACCTTATCGATCACTTCCTGGCTCATAGGTTTAACTGTCTGCCCGTAATTACCACGAAGCAAATCCTTAAACTCTCCTGTTGCCATCTTATATCTCTCGCCCATCAGCACATTAAATACCGCCTGTGTACCGACGATCTGAGAGGAAGGTGTAACAAGCGGAGGCTCGCCGCAATCCTTACGGACTCTCGGAATCTCTTCCAGTACCTCCTGATATTTATCCTCTGCCTTCTGCTCCTTCAACTGGCTTACCATGTTAGACAGCATACCGCCGGGAACCTGATAACGCAATGTATTAATGTTAACGCCGAGTACCTTAGTGCTCATCAGACCGGATTCGATACATTCCTCACGATAAGGACGGAAGTAATCTGCAATCTCTGCCAGAATTTCCTGATCATATCCGGTATCGTAGGGTGTGCCCTTAAAGGTCTCTACCATAACCTCTGTCGCAGGCTGTGAAGTACCCAGTGCAAAAGGAGAAATTGCACAGTCAATGACATCCACGCCGGCCTCAACAGCTTTCAAATATGTCATGGACGCTACGCCAGATGTATAGTGAGTATGCAACTGGATCGGAAGCTTGGTGCTCTCCTTTAACGTCTTTACGAGCTCTTCTGCGCGGTAGGGAACGAGCAGACCCGCCATATCCTTGATACAGATGGAATCCGCACCCATTTCCTCAATCTTCTTCGCCATATCCGCCCAATACTCTAACGTATAGGCATCTCCAAGCGTATAGGAAAGCGCGATCTGAGACTCTCCTCTGCCTTCCTGCTTCTTAATCTTGTTGGTTGCATCTACCGCCGCCTGAAGGTTACGGATATCGTTCAGGCAGTCAAAAATTCTGATGACATCGATACCGTTTGCAATGGATTTCTCAACAAACGAATACACAACATCATCCGCATAAGGTCTGTATCCCAAGATATTCTGACCTCTGAATAACATCTGTAACTTGGTATTCTTAAAGCCATCTCTTAACTTTCTAAGTCTCTCCCACGGATCTTCTTTCAAGAAACGAAGAGACGCATCGAAAGTAGCGCCGCCCCAGCACTCTACAGCATGGTAGCCGACTTTATCCATTTTATCTACGATTGGAAGCATTTTCTCGGTAGGCATTCTGGTCGCGATCAGAGACTGATGTGCGTCACGAAGAACGGTTTCCATGATTCCAACCGGCTTTTTAATCTGTTCTGCCATTATA
>JAAUZX010000001.1 GCA_014804365.1 Lachnospiraceae bacterium | reverse complement strand
TCCATTTCCCCCTCCCTTGCGGAGGGGGCAGGGGGTGGGTCGTTGCGAGCGAGCACAACGTGCGAGCGCGGCAACCAACCGTATCGAACATTCAGAGACGTTAGATTGCTTCGGCTATCGCCTCGCAATGACAAGAAATAGCACACACAAAAATATCCATTTGTCATGTTGAGCGAAGCGAAACATCTTGTCATTGCGAGCGTCCGTTAGGACGCGTGGCAATCAACCGAGTGCAAAGCTAGAATCATGGGGATTCTTTGCCTGTTGATTGCTTTGGCTATGCCTTGCAATGACGATTTGCCATTCTGAAGCCGCTCGCGGCTGAAAAATCTCAAGACATAAAAATACACGACATATCGCGATAAAACTTGTCGCGATAGGCTGCAAGTCTCGCTATTTAGGGCATTTTCGGGTATCTGCGCCCGAATTTCATAAAATTTATTTTTTATTTTGGTTTTTTGGGTATAATGGCGGGAATTTTTGGGAGTGGAGGCTACGCATGGCTGTTGAGATGTATGTAAGCAAGGAAACAATTCGTGGTTTTTTGTCGAGTGGAAAAACTTTTCTTATTCCAGAGTATCAAAGAGCATATAGTTGGAAAGAGGAACAATGCGAGGCATTATGGAATGATATTGTGGATTTCTTTGAAAATTCTAAAGTCAATGATGACGATGAGTATTTTTTAGGAAGCATTGTCGGATTTATTAATGATACTGAAAGAAGCAAAAGAAATATTTTTGAGGTTATTGATGGGCAGCAAAGAATTACAACTTTAAATATTTTGTTTCGAGCATTTTATGAAATAGTAGGTAAGCTTCAAAATAAAGAAGAAATAACTAAGGGATACATTAAGGTATTTGGTAAGTGCCTATGGTCTTATGACGATGGAAGTGAAACATTCAATTATGATGAACGTTACCTGAAAAGTGAAGTTATATTAGATGATGACTTAAAAGACCTAGAAAATATTTTAAGCGAAAACTATGACTTAAACAAAGATAGCAAAAAATCATTGTACAGTAAAAATTTTTCATTCTTTTATGATAGAATAGAGAAATATTTAAGTACTTTAGATAGAAAGAAAGATTTTTATGAAGTAATTCTTAATAGGATTGTAATTTTACCCATAGAATGCAAAAGCAAAGAAAATGCGATGCGAATTTTTACAACATTGAATAATAGGGGTTTGCCACTTGCGGATTCCGATATTATAAAAGGTAAAATTTATGCTTTCAAAAAGAAAGATAAAAAGTCAAAATTTGCTAATGAATGGAAGGAATTAGAAAGTAGACTCAAAAATAATGAAAAAAATTTAACTATGGATTTTCTTTTTATTCAATATTCCCATGTGACAAGAGCAAGAAACAAAGACTCAGACAAAGAAATTGGTCTAAGAAGATTCTACACGGATAAATATAAAGGAGTTTTAGAAAAGGAAAACTTACTAGAAGAACTGAATGAGCTTGCTTCTTTGTGGCTTGGCGAGTATGATGATAAAATTAGTCTTAATTCAATGCAAATGTTTGATGTTTTAAAATACTATCCCAATGAATATTGGAAATACTTATTAAGTGCTTACTATTTTTATTGTAAAGATGAAGAATTAGATTTTTTTGATGACAAATACCTATTGTCTTTTTTGCGAAAAATAGTTACTATGCTGTTAGTTCTTTTTATTGATAAGCCAACAGCGAATGTTGTTAAAGATCCTGTTTTTAAACTCTATGCAAATTTTGCGAATTTATCTGGAAATAAAAAAGATGAATCGATTCAGAAGATATTGGATAATGAGGATAATTCATTTAGAAAAAAATTATCCGAAGTGGATAGACTTACAAAAGCACTTCTGAAACTCTATCTTTACTTGAAATATCCAAAGCATGAAATAATTCCGGAAGCAGAAATTGAGCATATATTTCCAAAAAAATGGCAAGATACCAATTATAACAATTGGGACAGGACAGATGCAGAAAAATTTTTAGAGCAAATTGGAAACAAAATGTGGCTTGAGAAAAAACTTAATATTCACGCAGGAAATGGTTATTTTGGAAAAAAGAAAGAAAAATATAAAGTTTCAAAATTTTTAGAAGCTCGAGAATTGGCTCAATTTTCTAAAGATAATTGGAGTAAGAGCGACATTGGAGATCGTACTACGGAAATTTATCAACGATTGAAACAATTTTTTGAAGAAAACTTATAATAAGTGATTTTCTCATGCCCCACCTCCACCTCGCCCAAGCTAATAGCCAAAAGGCTTTTGACATCATCGAGCAATGCCAAATCAAGCAGGCTTGGCAAAGCATTGGGGCACAAATCAACCTGATTGGTTCGCTCAAAATGGGCTTGCTTGTCAAACATCGCGATATTGATTTCCATATCTACACCCCCACGCTCGATGTTACGCAAAGCTTTGCGGCGATGGCGCAGATTGCAAAGAATCCCAAGATTGTCCATATCGAATACCGCAATCTTTTAAATGAGGAAGATTCATGTTTGGAGTGGCACGCGTGGTATCAAGACCACGAAGAATGGCAGATAGACATGATTCATATCGTGCAGGGCAGTAAATATGCGGGGTATTTTGAAAGACAAGCCGAGAGAATCCTCGCGGTGATGAGCGAGCAGCAAAAAGAAACGATTCTAAGGCTCAAGTTTGAAACTCCCGATGAAATCAAAATTGCAGGGATAGAAATCTATCAAGCCGTGATAGAATCTGGCGTAACAACTTTTGAGGAGTTGCAGCAATGGCGAGCCAATCGAACGCAAAACGGAATCGTTGAATGGATACCATAAAACTTTGGCTTCTTCCTATTTTAGCAATTATGCTGGAATGATGTTTCGCAAGAAAAAGAGTTTAGAAGTTTTTGCCAAATATTCCGATAGGAAAACGGACTTTTTCAAAGGGCTTTGGGCGAATTCTAAAGAATACAAAAGACATAAAAGAGATACCTATAGGTATTATGATAGAAATACTACAATATCTCATTGATTTCAAGGAGTATGGATGAGTTTAGGTGTTAATGTTAATGAAAAAGCCAATCTAATTTGGGCGATTGCTGATAAATTGACAGGTGTTTATAAACCTCACGAATATGGCAAAGTTATCTTGCCTTTAATGGTTATTAGGAGGTTTGATTGTATTTTAGAGGAAACAAAACAACAAGTATTGAAAGCACTTGAGCAAATTAACCAAGTAGCAACTTCATTACGAGAGCCATTTTTGAAAAAGGCTTCGGGTTATGAATTTTATAATATAAGTCAATACACTTTTTTATCTTTACTTAATGATTCTGATAATATTGAAGTTAATTTTAAAAATTACATCAATGGTTTTTCTTCAAATGTAATAGAGGTTATTGAAAAATTTAAATTTGATACAGAAATCCAAACAATGAGTGATAAGAATCTCTTATATATCGTAATCAAAGAATTTACTACCCCAAAGGCAGATTTACATCCTGATAAAATTTCTAACCTTGAAATGGGATATATCTTTGAAGAGCTTATCCGCAGATTTTCAGAATCTTACAATGAAGATGCGGGACAGCATTATACACCACGAGAAGTGATAGAGCTAATGGTAAATATTTTATTTAGCAATGATGATGAGATTTTGACAAAAGATATTGCTAAGACGATTTATGACCCTGCTTGTGGTACAGGAGGAATGCTCTCTGTTGCACAAGATTGCTTAAATCAAATGAATGCTTCTGCAAAATTACTTCCATTTGGACAAGAAATTAATGATGAAACATTTGCAATTTGTAAAGCCGATATGCTGATTAAAGGCAATGATGCAGAACAAATTAAAAATGGTAGTACCTTATCCAATGATGAATTTAGAAATGAAACATTTGATTATATTCTTTCTAATCCGCCTTTTGGCAGAGAATGGAAAAATGAGCAAAAGGTTGTCAATGCTGAAGCAAAACAAGGTGGGAAAGGAAGATTTGGTGCGGGACTTCCTGCTGTGAGTGATAGTCAAATGTTATTTTTACAAATTGCCGTCTCTAAAATGAAAGCACGCGATAATGGCGGTAGTAAAGTCGCAATCATTCATAATGCTTCGCCACTTTTTACAGGAGATGCAGGTTCTGGACCATCAGAAATCAGACGATACATCATAGAAAATGATTTACTAGAAGCCATTATTGCCCTACCAAATAATATTTTCTATAATACAGGTATTGCGACTTATATTTGGGTGCTATCAAGCAAAAAAGAGCAGAAAAGAAAAGGCAAGATTCAGCTCATCAACGCAAATGGGCTTTTTGAAAAGCGTAGAAAGTCTTTAGGTCATAAAAGCAATGATATTCCAAAGCATTATATTGATGAAATCACCAGCATTTATGCAGATTTTATGGAGAATGAAATTAGCAAAATCTTTGAAAATGTAGACTTTGGGTATTACAAAATTACCATTGAACGACCCTTAAAAGATGAAAGCGGCAAGATTCTTTATAAAGGTGGCAAGCCCCTTGCAGATACGAAGCTAAGAGATACCGAAAATGTGCCCTTAAAGGATAATATCGAGGAATATTTCAAAAGAGAAGTGCTTCCTTATGCGCCTGATGCGTGGATTGATGAGAAGAAGACGACAATTGGCTATGAGATTGCCTTTACAAGATATTTTTACCAATACACCCCACCACGAGAATCACAAGAGATTAGCAAAGAAATGCTAGAGCTTGAACAATCGCTTAATGGGGCATTAGAGGAGATATTTGATGATAAGAACAGGTGAAATGGCACTCTTGAAGCAAATCCACACCTCTCCCCATTGCCTTGCTTACTTGGATATTCTTGGGGCTAAAAACTTGATGTCTAAGGAAAGTGAGAAATTTTTAAATGATTTAAATTCTATATATTTTAATGCATTTCATAGTGTTGCTTTAACCAATAGGTTTGATAAAAGAGAGATTTTCTTTAAAATATTTTCTGATAATATCCTGCTTGCGATAAATCTTAAAGACAATAATACTTCAAGAAAAACCAAAATAGAAACCATATTAAACCTTGTTGGTAACATATTCAATGATGCTTTAAGGCATGGCTATTTGTTGCGAGGGGCGATTACTGAAGGGGAGTTTTTCCAAAATGATATTTTTGTCTATGGCAAGGCATTGCTTGAAGCAATCAAGCTTGAAGAAGAGATTGCAATATATCCTAGAATCATCGCACAAGAAACAATCAAAGAAGCATTACCCCAATATTTCTATGAATCCGCTGATGGCTTAAATGTATTAGATAGTTTTATCTTTGCTCTATTTGCTGATAATGTAAGCTTTAAAATGCAATTATTAGCAATGCTAAGGAGATACTATAATGATATGAAAGCACGACAAAAGATACTTTGGAGTTTAAGGTATTTTAATGATTATTTTGAACGTTCAGGGAAAATAGACGCACCCCAAAATCTTAAAATCACAGATGAAGAAATCGCTAATGCAATGAGAGGGGCAAGTGTATGAGGTATGTACATTATAAAGATTCTGGTATCGAATGGATAGGGGAGATTCCGCAAGGGTGGAGTATTATTAAGATTGGTCAAGTATACGATGAGCGCAATGAAAAAGTTAGTGATAGAGAATATCTACCGCTATCAGTAACAAAAATGGGCATAGTTCCACAGCTAGAAACTGTGGCAAAAACTGATAATGGTGATAATAGAAAACGTGTAAAAGTTAATGATTTTGTAATCAATAGTCGTTCTAGTAGGCGGGGTTCTTGCGGAATATCTGCACATGAAGGTTCTGTCTCTCTTATCAATACGACTTTAGTCCCCAAAAATAATATGTGCAACAAATATTATAACTATACTTTTAGAACGGAATGTTTTGCTAATGAATTTTATAGATGGGGGAATGGCATTTGTGATGATTTGTGGTCGACAAAATGGTCAGCGATGAAAAATATTTGCATACCACACCCGCATATAGATGAGCAACAACAAATTGCAAATTATCTCGATAAAAAGTGTGAAAAAATTGATAGAGTCATTGAGATTCAAAAAAGCATTATAGAAAGGTTAAAGGAATACAAACAATCTGTCATAACCGAAGCCGTAACAAAAGGCTTAGACAAATTTGTCCCGCTAAAGGATTCTGGTATTGAATGGATAGGGAAGATTCCGCAGGGGTGGGAGATATATAAAATTAAATATTGTGTAATATTTAATCCTGCTTATTCTGAAAATCTTAAAAATGGCACACTTGTCTCATTTGCACCAATGGAATGCTTAACCAATTGTTGTTTAAAATGTCAAGAAACTACAATAGAAAGTGTTGGTAATACTTATACATATTTTGCAGAAAATGATGTAATAATGGCGAAAGTTACACCTTGTTTTGAAAATGGAAATATTGCTATTGCGACAAACTTGATTAATAAAATTGGTTTCGGTAGTTCTGAATTATATGTATTTAGAACACAAAATATCAATAATAAATTTTTATTATATTTTTTGCAAAATGCAACTTTTAAAGATATGGCTATATCAGCAATGTGTGGGACAGGTGGCTTAAAGCGTTTGCCTAGTGAGTTTGTAAAAAATTATAAACTAGCTTTGCCTTCATTTATTGAGCAACAACAAATTGCAAACTATCTCGATAAAAAGTGTGAAAAAATTGATAAGATTATTGCAGATAAAGAATTGATAATTGAAAAACTCATTGAATACAAAAAATCCCTGATTTATGAATGTGTCACAGGCAAAAGAAAGGTGGTCTAATATGCAAGATATTTTGCTTAAAGAAAAAAATTTTGAGGAAGCCATTGAACGCTATCTCATCACAGAGGGCGGATACGAAAAAGGCAAGAGTGAATCTTTTAATCGTGCAAGTGCTTTAGATGAGGATACTTTTTTGCAATTTATCCAAAATACTCAAAGTAAAGCATGGGAGAGGCATTGTAGAAATTATCCCAATAATCCACAATCTGCCCTTTTGGAGAGATTTCAAGAGGAGGTATCTCAAAGCAATCTTTTGCAAGTGCTAAGGAATGGCTTTAAAGATAGGGGAGTGCAGTTCTATGCTTGCTACTTTAAGCCTGAAACCTCTATGAATGCAGAACATAATGCAAAATATACACAAAATATTTTGCATTGCACAAGGCAGATGAAATTTTCTTTGCTTGATGAAAGAAGTATCGATATTGTGCTTTTGCTTAATGGAATCCCAATCATCTCAATAGAGCTTAAAAATCAGTTTAGCGGGCAAGATGCAAGCAATGCGATTAATCAATACAAATTTGACCGCGCAACAAAAGATAAGATGTTTGCTTTCAAGGAAAGAGTTTTAGTGCATTTTGCGGTGGATTTGTATGAGGTGTATATGAGCACGAAGCTTCAAGGTGCAAGCACTTATTTTTTGCCCTTTAATCAAGGTTCAAATGGTGCTGGAAATGTCGGTGGTAAGGGGAATCCACAAACTAAAGATGAGTTTGCCACCGCTTATCTTTGGAAAAAGGTTTTAAATAAAGATACTCTTTTAGAGATCGTGCATAAATATATGCATTTAGTCGTGAAAGATAAAAAAGAAACGATGATTTTTCCTCGCTATCATCAGTTTGATGTGATAACAAAGCTTTTAGATGATGTGAGAAAAAATGGAAGCGGCAAAAATTATTTGATTCAACATAGTGCAGGTTCGGGTAAATCAAACTCTATTGCGTGGCTTGCTCATCGGTTGCAAAGTTTACATAATGCCAATAATGAAGTGATTTTTCATTCGGTAATTGTCGTAACTGATAGAAAAGTGCTTGATAGTCAGCTACAAGACGCGATTTATCAATTTGACCATATTGATGGCGTTGTAAGAGGGATTAAAAGTGGTTCAAAAGACTTGAAAGAAGCCTTAAATGAGGGCGCAAAGATTATTATTAGTACTTTGCAAAAATTCCCCTATATCTATCAAGATGTCCAAAAAAGTGGGAAAAGGTATGCGGTGATTGTTGATGAAGCGCATTCTTCTCAAAGTGGGACTGCGGCAAAGAAGCTTAAAGTCGCCCTAAGTGATATTCAAGATGCTTTAGAGGAATACGCGAAAGCAGAAGCAGAAGAAGAGGAGCAAAGAGAAGATTTTGAAGATATTTTAGTCAAGGAATTAGCAACGCAAGGTATGCACAAAAACATTTCCTTCTTTGCTTTTACCGCAACACCAAAGAACAAAACATTGCAACTTTTTGGACATAGAGAAGAAAATGGCACTTTTAGGGCATTTCATATTTATTCGATGCGACAAGCTATTGAAGAGGGCTTTATCCTTGATGTTTTACAAAACTATACAACCTATAAGCAGTATTATAAAATCGCTAAAAAGATTGAAGAGGATCCAGAATATGATAAAACACAAGGAACAAAGGCGCTTGCAAGATTTGAAAGTTTGCACCCGCACAATATCGCACAAAAAACAGGAATTATCATTGAGCATTTTAGAGATATCACAAAAGATAAAATAGGTGGCAAAGCAAAAGCTATGGTGGTTACAGCTTCAAGGCTACATGCTCTAAGGTATTTGTTTGCATTTAGAAAATACATTGAAGAACATCATTATGATGATTTAAATGTCTTAGTTGCATTTTCTGGAAACATTATGGATAATGGGCAAGAATGGAGCGAAGAAAAACTTAATGGCATTAAAGAATCACAACTTAAAGTGGCATTTCACGATGATTTTAATGTGCTGATTGTCGCAGAGAAATATCAAACAGGATTTGATGAACCTTTGCTACATACGATGTTTATTGATAAAAAACTAAGTAGCGTAAAAGCGGTTCAAACATTATCTCGATTAAATAGGACAATCAAAGGCAAGGAAGATACTTTTGTTCTTGATTTTGCAAATACGCAAGAAGAAATTCAAAGAGCATTCCAACCTTATTATGAAGCGACTATCTTAGAGAAAGAAACTAACCCCAATGTGATTTATACTTTAAAAAGAGAGATTGACGACTTTCATATCTACCAAAAAGATGAGATTGAAGAGTTTGCAAAAAAGTTTTATCAAAAATCAAATCCAACTTTAGAGGCTCTCTCTTCAATCCTTAAACCAGCAACACAAAGGTATGAAGCATTAAAAGGAAATCAAAAAGAGAATTTCAAAGCATTATTGCATCGTTTTAATAGAATGTATTCTTTTATTATTCAGGTATGTAGAATATTTGATAAAGAAATGCAAAAACTTTATATTTTTACTCAATATTTAGCAAAATTATTGCCAAAAGACAATTCGGAGAAAGTTAATCTTAATGACGCATTGTTACTTGAATATTATAAATTACAAAAAATAAGTGAAGGTAAAATTACTCTAGCAAAAGAAGAAGGATTTGTTGCTCCAGTGAGCAAAGCTGATAGCGGTAGCAAAAATAAAGAAATGGATTCTTTATCAAAAATTATTGATGAGTTCAACAAAAGATTTGGCACGAACTTCACAGAGCAAGAGAAAGTTTTGGCTCAATTGAGAGCTGATTTTATAAAGAAACCAGATATAGCAAATTCTATTAAGAAAAAAGATAAAACATTACTTAGAGGCTTGTATGGCAAAATATTTATGGAGATATTGTTTAATCGTTATCAGGAAAACAATCAGTTTTTACAAGAAGTCATAAGCAATGAGGAAAAAATTCGTTTTATTGAGAAAAGGCTTTTGGAAGATTTGTTGAGTGAATTTTGAGAAATATAGAGGAATGGCAAATAGACATGATTCATATCGTGCAGGGCAGCAAATATGCGGAGTATTTTGAAAGACAAGCCGAGAGAATCCTCGCGGTGATGAGCGAGCAGCAAAAAGAAACGATTCTAAGGCTCAAGTTTGAAACTCCCGATGAAATCAAAATTGCAGGGATAGAAATCT